>JAGBHC010000028.1 GCA_017935625.1 Rikenellaceae bacterium
GCATTCCGCTGGACAAGATGTCGGTCTCGATGACCATGAACGGCGCCGTGCTGCCCATCCTGGCATTCTACATCGTCACCGGTCTGGAGCAGGGCTGCACCCTCGAACAGCTGAGCGGTACCATCCAGAACGATATCCTCAAGGAGTTCATGGTGCGTAACACCTACATCTACCCGCCCGAATTCTCGATGAAAATCATCGCCGACATCTTCGAGTACACCTCCAAGAACATGCCCAAGTTCAACTCCATCTCCATCTCCGGCTACCACATGCGGGAGGCCGGCGCCACCGCCGACATCGAGCTGGCCTACACGCTGGCCGACGGTCTGGAGTACCTGCGCGCAGGTATCAACGCAGGCATGAGCATCGACGCCTTCGCACCGCGTCTCTCCTTCTTCTGGGCCATCGGCATGAACCACTTCATGGAGATTGCCAAGATGCGTGCGGCCCGTCTGCTGTGGGCGAAAATCGTCAAGCAGTTCAACCCCAAGAACCCCAAGAGCTTGGCTCTGCGTACCCACTCCCAGACCTCGGGATGGTCGCTCACCGAGCAGGACCCGTTCAACAACGTGGCGCGTACCGCCATCGAGGCAATGGGCGCCGCACTGGGCCACACCCAGTCGCTGCACACCAACGCACTGGACGAGGCCATCGCGCTGCCGACCGACTTCTCGGCGCGTATCGCCCGTAACACCCAGATTTACATCCAGGAAGAGACCAACGTCTGCCGCGAGGTAGACCCGTGGGCAGGTTCCTACTACGTGGAGAGCCTCACCAACGAAATCGCGCACAAGGCGTGGGAGCACATCCAGGAAATCGAGAAGATGGGCGGCATGGCCAAAGCCATCGAGACCGGCATTCCCAAGATGCGCATCGAGGAGGCTTCGGCCCGCAAACAGGCCCGCATCGACTCCGGTCTGGAGAAGATTATCGGTGTCAATGAGTACCGTCTGGAGAAAGAGGCGCCCATCGACATCCTGGCCGTGGACAACACCGCCGTCCGCGAAGCCCAGATTAAGCGTCTGAAGGAGCTGCGTGCCAACCGCGACGAGGCTGCCGTCAAGAGAGCGCTGGACGCCATCACCGAATGCGTCCGCACCAAGCAGGGCAACCTGCTGGAGCTGGCCGTGGAGGCCGCCAAGGTGCGTGCATCGCTGGGCGAGATTTCCGACGCCTGCGAGGTGGTCGTAGGTCGCTACAAAGCAGTGATTCGTTCAATTTCAGGAGTATACAGTTCAGAAGTGAAAGCAGACAGCAATTTCGAGAAGGCTAAGGTTCTGGCAGAGCAGTTCGCCAAGAAGGAGGGTCGCCAGCCCCGTATCATGATTGCCAAACTCGGTCAGGACGGCCACGACCGCGGTGCCAAGGTGGTCGCTACCGGTTACGCCGACATCGGCTTCGACGTGGATATGGGCCCGCTGTTCCAGACTCCGGCCGAAGCTGCCAAGCAGGCCGTGGAGAACGACGTTCACGTGGTGGGCGTCAGCTCGCTGGCCGCCGGTCACCTGACCCTCGTTCCGCAGATTATCGCAGAGCTCAAGAAACTGGGACGCGAGGATATCGTGGTCATCGTGGGCGGTGTGATTCCGGCTCAGGACTACGACGAACTCTACCGCGACGGTGCGGCGGCCATCTTCGGCCCGGGTACCCCCATCGCCACCGCCGCCATCAAGATTCTGGAAATCCTGCTCGCCGAATAGGCTCGGGAGTTCCGCCTCAAAAAGAGCGGGTGTCTGACATCGGTCAGACACCCGCTCTTTTTGTTCCTTGCTCCCTTCCTTCCGGAAGCTCTCTCCGATTGCCTCGGGAGGAAATTCCGCCTTATCCGGCAGCCCCCCCCCGCTATCCCAAGAGGCAGTTCCGTCTCATTCCGGCAACCCTCCATGTTATCCCGAAGGGAGGGGACTCCACTTCGTCCGACAGCTCTCCCCGCATTGTCTCGGGAGGCAGTTCCGTCTTATTCCGGCACCCCCTCCGCGCTATCCCAAGAGGCAGTTCCGTCTTGTCCGGAAGCCTCTTCGCGCTATTCCGCAAAGCCGGCCGCTACTCCTCCCGCAAGGTGAACTCCCAGGCACAGGCGCACAAAGGGTCGCTCACCTCGGGATAGCAGCTCAGCATGCGGCACTCGATGCGCGGGTCGATTTCCCGGGCGAAATGGGTGTACTCCTCCACCCCCACCGCCTTGCAGGGATGGAAAGGCAGCCCCTTGCGCCCGCGCGCCTCCTGCACACGGCACCGGACCACCTCGAAGACAAGGCGGTTCTCCTCACGACGGCACGCCAGCCCCGGATGCACGAATGCCGCGAAACGCAGTGCCAGCGCCTTTTCGAGGCCGTCGAGCCCCGCCCGTTCCGGCAGTCCCAGAAACTTCTTGAGCCGCCGCGCCTCCGTGCGCGTATAGTCGCGCCACACCTCGCAATCGTGCCGCATCGCCTCGTCCATGCCGCAGCGGCGCTCCACCGACTGGAACCAATAGCCGTCCACGGCCAGAAAATCGAGCGCATATACCCGCACCAGTTCAATCAGCTGCTCGCGACTCAGCGAGGCCAGCAATTCGTCCGTTTTCGGACTCTCCCTTTTCGTCATCTTCTCTTCCGCATCCATACTGCTTTCATCCGTTTTTCATCTCCGGCACCCCGGTTCCGGGCTCTCCGCCTCCGGCACCCTCCTCCCGAGGGAAGGCATCCGGTCCGCCATCGAAAAAGGGGCGCTACCCTGGTAGACGCCCCTTTCTCTCATCTCTCTTTTTATCGCTTAAAAGAACTTCACGCGCATATCCACCACCTTGCTCTGCTCGACCAGCGCCTGTACCAAACGCTGGGAGAGGTAGTATTCGTTCATCGCCTCCAGACGGACCTTCTCGCTCTCGAAAGTCGCATTGTCGGTCTGGTTGTCGGCGGTCACGGTGAAGACGTAGACGCCCATCGAGCCCTTCACCGGCTTGGAAACCACTCCGGGCTTGGCACCCGAAACGGCACCCAGCAACTTGGGCTCCATACCGATGCCGTCGATGTAGAAGGTGTTGAACTGCAGGCTGTCGGCGCTCTTCACTTCGCTGCCTACGGCCGATGCGATTTGCTCCAGCGTCGAGCCCTGCATCTTCTCGGCTATCATGTCGCCCTTCTTTTCGAAGCGAAGCACCTGACGGATGTCCGAAGCGGCCTGCTCCACGGAAACGACACCCGGTTCGCGCACCTCGGTAAGCGCTGCGACCACGTAGTCGCCGCCCACTTCGAGAATCGCCGAAATCTCGCCCTGCTTGCCGTTGAAGGCCCAGCGAACCAGCTCGCGCGAGTCGTTCAGACCCGAGACATTGCGGTCGGTGTTGGCGATGGTGGCCACACGTTTCGACAGCCCCTCCTGGGTGACGGCCTCGCGGAACTTCTCGACCGAACCGGCCGCTGCGGAGAGGAACTTGCTGGCCTCGCCGTACACGGTCTGCTGGGTATAGGAGCTGGGCTCCACCTTATAGGAGATGGAGGCAATCTGCGCTACGGGCGAAGATGCCGACTTGGAGTCGAGTCTGACGATGTGCAGACCGTACTGGGTGTTCACGGTGAACAGTTCGCCCACCTTGGCCGACGCACAGGCATCGGCGAACTCGGCGAGCATCAGCTCGGGAGCGAACATGCCCAGGTCGCCGCCGGGAGTGGCGGTATCCAGCGAATAGCGGTCGGCCACGGCCGCGAAGTCGCCGCCGTTGCGAAGCACGGTCAGCAGGCTGTCGGCCAGCGCCTTTTCGGTAGCGGGAAGCAGAATGTGATGCGCCCCTATCGAGTCGGGCAGACTCTTGACGTCCGCCACGCGGGCCATGGTGTAGGTATCGCCCGAGAGTTCGGGACCCATCATGCCGCCCTTGTCCTTACCGAAAGCCAGCGCCGCCATGCGGGGTTCGAGTTCCGACTCCCGGTAGTAGCGGGGCGAAGGGGTGCTCTGCGAGTTGAGCGTGGCGAACTGCATGGGCGTCGCGCTCTCGGCGAACTCGGCAGCCAGCCCCTCGATGTATTTCGCCGCATCGGCATAGTCCTGCTCGCTGGGCAGCAGGTCGAAGACCACGTATTCGATACCGCGGCCGCCGTTCTGACGGAACATCTTCTCGTGCTCGGCATAGAACTTCTTGATTTCGGCGCCCGAAACCTTCACCAGCGAGTCGGGAGTCGAAGCGTAGCTGTCCAATACATAATTGATGTTGTATGCGTTGTTGGCCGCACGGACACCGCTCTCCACCTCCAGGTTATTGACGAACATGCCCGCATTGACCAGAGCGAAGAACTTCGACATCTCGCGCTGGCTGAGCATCTGGCTCTTGAAGAAATTCCACAGCGCCGCGCTGTTGCCCGAAGCGTCGTTGTCCATATTGACGATGAAGGACTGCAGCAGCGTGCGGTCGAAAGCTCCGGTATTGGGATTGACGAACATGGAGGATATCACCGGCGAAATGTACTCTCCGCTGACCATGTCCACCTGCTCGGCCTGCGAGGCCATGATGCCCATCTTCTCGAAACCGGGACGATAGGCGTACTTGTTGATGAGCTCGTCCCAGGCCATGTTTCTCACGGCGTCGGTCTCCTCGGTCGAGAGGGCGCTCTTGCCGTACATGAGCTGCGAGATACCCGTCATGTACTCCGACAGGTTATAGAACTCCGTGTAGCCGATGCTGTTGTCGTTAATTTCTCCCACTCTCATCTTCCGGCTGTTCAGCAGGCTGCTGCCCGACGAGGTGAGGTCGCCAAGGAGAAATGCCAACAGAGCCACCGCAATGACTACCGAGAGAATCACTCCACCTTTGGTTCTAAGTGTGTTTAATGATGCCATTTCGTTTATCTATTTAATTATCTTATATTTACGAATCACACACGGGCAACCGTATGCCAAATAGGCTTCAAAGATAGTAAATTTCCGCCTTTTACGCACCTATCGGACCGAAAATATGCTACATAATCTTAATTCGGGCCAGTTCCACACGCGACGAAGTGGTTTTCACCACCTTTATCTGCTTGCCGTCCACGGTAAGCACCTGGCCGGCGGGCGGGATGCCCTCGAAATGATAGATGATGTAGCCGGCCAGCGTGTCGTACTCGTCGCTCTCCTCGATGCCCAGTCCGTACTTCTCGTTCAGATAATCGACCTCGAGACGGCACGAGAAGACGTATTCGCCCTCGCCGACCACCTTTTCGACCAAATCCTGCGAGTCGTGCTCGTCCTCTATCTCGCCGAATATCTCCTCCAGAATATCCTCCAGCGAGACCACGCCCGCCGTGCCGCCGAACTCGTCAATCACCACGGCGATGTAGCTCTTCTTCTTGATGAAGGTGGTCAGCAGCTTCTGGGTGGCCATCGTCTCGGGGACGTAATCGACCTTCTTGAGCACCTCGGCGATGGTGCGCGGCTTGTTGAACAGACTCTTGCTGTTCACATAGCCGATGATGTTGTCCACCGTCTCGTCGTAGACGAAGATGCGCGAGAACTTGCTCTCGATGAACTGCGCGGCGAGCTCCTCGATGGTGGCGTGACGCTCCACCGCCTCGATGTCCACCCGGGGCACCATGCAGTCCCTCACCCGCAGGTCGGGGAAGTCCAGCGCGTTCTGCACCAGCTTCATCTCGCTCTCCATCTCCTGTTCGCCCTCGCCGCTGTTCTCCAGCAGGTTCTCGAGGTCCACCCTGTCGAACGCCTTGATGGTCTGGCGCTCGGTGTCTATCTTGTGGCCGAACAGGCGGAGCAGCAGCACCGACAGCCAGGTCGAAAACCGCGCTATCGGATAGAGTATCACGTAGAAAAAGTAGACCGGCACGGCCAGCTTGCGCAGGTAGAGGTTGGGGTTTATCCGCACCACCGCCTTGGGCAGGAATTCGGCCGTAAAGATGATGACGATGGTCGAAACGACCGTCTCCACCAGAATGGAGCTGTCGCCCATGTGCCACCCCCAGCGCGAGAAGAGGGCGTTGAGCAGAATGGACATGTAGAGCGAATAGAGCACCAGGGCGATGTTGTTACCCACCAGAATGGAGGTAATGTACTGTCCCGGGTCCTTGAGAAATATGTCGGCGATATAGTTCAACACCCGATTCTGCTTCTTCTCAATCTCCAGCTTCAACTTGTTGGAGCTGACGAAAGCTATCTCCATGCCGGAGAAAAAAGCGGAGAGCATCAGGGTGCCTATCACCGTCAATATGGTAGCCAACATCTTATCAATCTATCTTTTCGGCGGAGCGTGCTCCGCGCAATCAACAATCGTCCGGGACCGGAACCGGATTCCGGACGGGTTTTCCTATCGTTTTTCCGGGGCGGTCTGCCTCCGGCCGGAGTCCATAATCTCCTGCGCCGACCTCTCGTCGCGGGCCCGAGAGCGGACGGGACGGCGGGCGGGCGCCTCGGCCGGAACCGGCAGCGACAGGTCGGGGCCGGGCTGCGGAAGCGCGTCGGGAACCGGCCCGGGCTCCTGCACGGCGGACGAATCCCGCGGCACGCCCGTTTCGGCATCGACCTTCATCCGCCCCTTCAGCTTGCGGAACCGCCAGTTGCGGAAACCCGTATGGTCGGTGAAGTCGTCGGCCTCGAAGCCTTCGCCCCACGACCATCCGTCGTCGTCCTTGGCCTGATAGCGGGTATCGACGTTGGAGTAAATCTTCCGGGTGGTCTGGTTCCAGAAAAGCTGCTGCGTATTGAGTCTTTCGCCCTCGGCCGAAAGCACGTCCACATTGCCCTTGACCTCCCACAGCTTACGCTTCTCGAAGTAGATGGCGTAATCGGAGCGGAGCATCGAGGAGACGCGCTGCGTGGAGTCGTAGGTCTCGATATAGACTCCGTAGCGGAACTCCATGTAAGGCTCGCGGGCGTACTCGTAGCGCTCCATGAGCGGGGTGCGGAAGCAGTAGGTCCGACGGCCGTTCTCGGAGTGGATGATGGTGAGCGTGTCGCTCTGCTGGGTCATCATCTTCTCCAGATTGACCTGCTCCGGAGCCGGAGGTTCGGCACAAGAAATAAGCAAGATAGCACTCCCTGTCAAAAGGAGTGCTACCATGCTCAGATTATGTACGAAAGATACCCTCATATCGTTCGTCCGACCGTCGGGAGGTCTATTTGCGGGTTCTTACGGTGGTGGTACCCGAAATCCAGCCGCAGCGCACGGTGTACGAGCTGCCGTCGTTGATACCCAGGAAGAAGGCATCCTCCTTGCTGGGGAAGTTGCCCACGTAAGAGCTTATCTGCTTGTTCACGGTCTCCAGCTGGGCCGCATCGTCGGCGAATGCCTCGCGTGCCTTGCTCAGCGTATCGACCACCAGCCAGAACACCGACTGGCGCTCGAAGCCCGAGCATGCCGACGAACCCATGGCATAGGCCTGAGCCAGCACCATGTAGGCGTAACCGTTGCCGGGGTTCACGCTGATGGCCTCCCGGGCGAAGCTGGCCGCTGCGGGATAGTCCTTGGCGCTGAGTTCCGCACCGGCGGCACGCACGCACAGGTTGGCTTTGGTCACCACGTCGGTCTCGTTGGCGATGGCCTCGCGCAGATATTTCACCGCCTTGTCGTAATCCTCCTTGGCCTCGAAGCTCTGCGCCAGCAGCATGGCTACGTCGGCGGCAGGGTTCTTCTCGTAGTATTTCTCAGCCACCTCGAAGTAGAAGTCGGAGTTGCACTGCGCTCTGGACATGAAGGTGAAGGCGCGGGCCAGCAGGTTCTCGTCGTCGGGAGTCTCGGCGAGCTGGGCCTGGAACAGGGCGTTCAGGTTGTCGCAGTCGGCCGCACCGCTCGACACGAGCAGCGCATCGTACTGGTCCTTGGTCTCGGCATCTTTCTCGGCAATCGCCAGGTATTTGGTGTAGGCGTCCATCACGGCCGGAGCCTCGATTTCGTCGGCCTTGTAGGCCTCGGCAATCTGGTTGAAGTACTCCAGGGCCACCTTGGGCTCCACGCTCTCGCCGTTGAAGTCGAGCGCCTCGGCATAGAGCTTGGCAGCGCCCATGTGGTCGAGCGGGTTGTAGGCCGAGAAGTCGCGGGCCTTGTTCACGTAGGTCTTGCCCACGGTGTTGTGGGTCGGGAAGTGCTGGATACGCATGTCGTAGAGCATCATCACCGAGTCGATGTATCCCTGCTGCTCGCTCTTGGAAGTGGCGCGCGCAATCTTGTTGCGATAGATGGACAGGCCGTTGATGTAGAGGTTGATGGAGACCTTCGGAGCCTTCTCCAGCAGGTGCTGCATGTAACCCACCGCCTCGTTATACTGCTTGTCGTTGTAGGCGTTCTGGAAGAACTGATAGAATTTCACGTTCTCCTCGCGCTCCTCGGGCGTATTGCCGTAACGAGGGTCGTCTCTGAAGTTCTGAGCCGCCGCATTGAACACCGACCCGGCAGCCATGACCGCCAATAAAAGTACAAGTCTAAATTTTTTCATACCGCTAATTTTATTTGTTTTTTAATAATTTGCGTCTTTTCTTCGCTCGCTTTCCGGAAAGGCTCCTTCGTCTTCCCGTCTCTCTTTCGCACTTCCACTCTCCCTCTCTCTTCCTCTCACTTCCTCACACTCACACTCTCTCCCACTTCTCTTCCACACACACTCCTCTCTTCTCCCCCCCCCGCTTTTCCGTCACCGCCTTCTGTTCTTCCTCCTTCGTCTCTTCCCCGCTCCTCTTCCTCTCCTCCTGTTCTCTCTTTTTTCTCGCCTCTCTCTCCTTCCCTCTCTTTCTCTTCACCTTCTCTTCGCCCTCTGTCTTCCGCTATCCTCCGCCCCTTATCTTCCGCCCCGTCCGCTCCGACTTTTCGTCGCCGCGTACGGCTCTTCTGATTCTCCCCTCTCCCGGCGCCCCTCTTTCGGCACCCCTCGGTGCCCGCGCCCTTCAAACGACATCGCCGAGGCCCTCGGGGGAACCTCGTCCGGATGCCGCCGGACCGGGCCGGCCGGAGCTTCTGCCGGCAAGCGCTAATCGTACTTGCGCTTCATGAACCAGAAGTCCTCGCCGAAGAGACTGAGTCCCACGGAGAACTTGAAGTAGGTATCCCGCACCAGATGGTCGCGGGTCGTACCGCGGACTCCGTATTCGAAACCGATATCGATGGCCGAAGCGCCCGACATCTTGAGCGGAAGGCCGAAGCCGCAGGTAATGGCCTGCTCCTTGAGTTTCCGTCCGCCGAACTGCACGTAATAGTCGCTGTACTTGTAGCCGATGCGATAGGAGATTCGGTTCAGGTACTTGCGCACGTCGCCGCGGTTGGGCGTGTACTGTCCGCCCACGTTCACCGCGTTCGTGTTGATGTATTTCGCGTTGTTCGACAGCTTGTAGTCATTCTTGTCACCCCAGTTGCGGTACGTGTAGTCGGCGCCAATCACATATTTGCGGCGCTGGTAGGTCACGCCCACCGTCATCGCATCGGGCAGCGCCAGCCGCGTGCGGCTCTCGGCGAAGACCACCGTGTCCGACGCCACGTTGTTTCCCTCGATGAGGCGGGTCATCTCGGCCCTGAGTTTCATCGACGGCTGGTAGGTCGCTCCCACCGTGAGGATGTGGTTGTCGTCGTTGAATATGTTGTACTGCAAGCCGAAGCCCACGTTCACCCTCGAAATCACCTCTTTGTCCGACGCCGAGGTCTTGTTGTAGGTGCCGTCGCCGGTCACCGAATAGACGGAGGTTTCGAAGTTGCGTTCGATGTTGCCCCAGTAGTAGATGAACTCGGCGCCCAGCGAGAGGTTCTTCACCACCTCGATGCCCACGCCGGCCTTCACCTGCGTCAGACCGCCGTCGCCCTCGTAGAGGTACTTCACCTGTCCCAGGTCGGCGACGATGTCGGGGTCGGTCTCAATCGACTGCGCCCGGTAGCCCACGCTGCTCAGCGGAGTGACGCTCACCCCGAAGCCTATCTTGCGGTAGAGCGGCATCTGCACCGCGATGTCCCGCACATTGAAGCTGTTGTACTCGCTGCGGGCCACCTTGCCGGTTATCGAGCTGTTCTGCTTTTCGTAGACGTTCTGCCCCTCCATGCCGAAGTTGAACAGAAAGCTCTGACGGCTTATCGCGCTGTAAGAGGCGGGATTGGTGTAGTTGATGACGTAGCCGCTGCGGAAACCGACGCTCGCACCGCCCATCGACCGCAGAAAGGCCGGGCCCTGCGAGTGCAGCTCGCCGATGCCGTAGAAAGTGTAGGGGGAGTAGGAGTTCAGGGTGTTCTCCTGAGCGCGACCCGCAAAAGGCAGACACGACAACGCCCCTGCCAAAAACAAAATTACTTTTTTCGCTCTCTGCATCTTCGATTTTACCTGTCGGCCTCCCGTCTCCGGCACCCGGTCCGCATCGCGGTCCGGACCTTGCGGCGTTCGGCATCGTTTCTAATTCCGCGCTACCCGCCTTACTCGTCGCTTCACAAGTTGCAAATATCGCGTTTTTTCGTCTTATAGCAAAAAAAACGGCTGAAAAAATTGTCCCGTCATCCTCCTTTTCAGAGTTTTTCGAATTCCGAGAGCAATCGCCATCCCTGCTCTACGTTCTTTATTTGTCTAACTGTCAAAGCCAGGCGATTATTGTTCTGCCGGAGGACAAATTTTTCGGGCCGCGAGGTGACGTATTTGAGGATGTTCATGAACAGGCGCGTTTTGAAATAGGGCGAATCCTGAGCCCCAACGAATTGCAGTATCATCAGTCCGTTCTTGACCTTGGCCCGCTCGAAGCCCAGCCGGACGCACATCCAGCGCAGGCGCACCACGTCCATGAGCCCGGCCACCTCGTCGGGCAGCGCACCGAAACGGTCCACCATGTCGGCCCGGAAACGCTCCAGCGTCGCGGCGTCGGTGATGCTGTCGAGCTCCTTGTAGAGCTTGATTTTCTCGGTGCTGCGGCTCACGTAGCTGTCGGGGATGTAGGCCGGCTGGTCGGTCTCGATGTGGCTGTCGTCGAGATACCTCACCTCCTGCTCTCCGGCCGGGTCCTCCCCTTCGGCCACCCCCTCGGTGGAGAGCCCCTCGGCCCGCAGCTCGGTCACCGCCTCGTTGAGAATGCGCTGGTAGGTCTCGAATCCGATGTCGGCGATGAATCCGCTCTGCTGGGCTCCCAGCAGATTGCCCGCACCGCGGATGTCGAGGTCCTGCATGGCGATGTTGAAGCCGCTGCCCAGGTCGGAGAACTCCTCGATGGCCCGCAGCCGGCGGCGCGCGTCGCCCTGCAGCAGCTCCTCGGGCGGCGAGAGCAGGTAGCAGAAGGCCTTCTTGTTGGAGCGTCCCACGCGGCCCCGCATCTGGTGCAGGTCGCTCAGTCCGAAGCGGTGGGCATCGTTGATTATGATGGTGTTGGCATTGGGCACGTCGATGCCGTTCTCGATGATGGTCGTCGCCACCAGCACGTCGTACTCGCCGTAGATGAAGTCCATGACGAGCTTCTCCAGCTCCTGGGGATTCATCTGTCCGTGGCCCACCATCACCCGCGCCTTCGGGCACAGATGCCGGATGAGCGCGGCCATCCGTTCGATGCTCTCCACCCGGTTGTGGATGAAGTAGACCTGCCCGCCGCGTGCCAGTTCGTACTCCACGGCCTCGGTTATCAGCTCCTCGCTGAAGGTGTGCGACTCGGTGGTCACCGGCTGGCGGTTGGCCGGCGGCGTGCTGATGACCGACAGGTCGCGCGAACCCATGAGCGAGAACTGCAACGTGCGCGGAATGGGCGTCGCGGTGAGGGTCAGCGTATCGACCTGCACGCTCAGCTGGCGCAGCTTCTCCTTGCTGGCCACCCCGAACTTCTGCTCCTCGTCGATGACAAGCAGCCCCAGGTCGTGGAAAACCACCTCTTTGCCCAGCAGCTTGTGGGTACCTATTATTATGTCGATGCGACCGGCCTTGAGCTCGGCCAGAATCTGCTTCACCTCCTTGCCGCTCCTGGTCCGGTTCAGGTATTCGACCCGCACCGGCAGGCCGCGCAGGCGTTCGCTGAAGGTGCGGTAGTGCTGCAGGGCGAGGATGGTCGTGGGGACCAGCACCGCCGTCTGCTTCGAGTCGCAGGCCGCCTTGAAAGCCGCCCGCACCGCCACCTCGGTCTTGCCGAATCCCACGTCGCCGCACACGAGCCGGTCCATCGGACGGGGACTCTCCATGTCGTGCTTCACCATCTCGATGGCCTTCTGCTGGTCGGGCGTGTCCTCGTAGATGAACGACGCCTCCAGTTCGTGCTGGAGGTAGCTGTCGGGCGAGAAGGCATAGCCTCCGCTCGCCTTGCGCTTGGCATACAGGGCGATGAGCTCGCGGGCCATATCCTTGACGGCCTTCTTGGCGGCCGCCTTCATCCGCTGCCAGGCCCCCGAACCGAGCTTGTAGATGCGGGGCGGTTCGCTCTCGCCGTCCTTGTAGCGGGAGATGCGGTGCAGCGAATGGACATTGACCAGCAGCACGTCGCCGTCCTTGTAGACCAGCTTGATGCTCTCCTGCATGCGGCCGTTCTCCATGCTCTTGACCACTCCGCCGAAACGGCCCACGCCGTGGTCGATGTGCACCACGTAGTCGCCCACCTTCAGGGCGTTGAGCTCGGCGATGGTCATGCTTTCGCTCTTGTCGATTTCACCGCGCAGCCGGTAGCGGTGGTAGCGGTCGAAAATCTGGTGGTCGGTGTAGAGGCACACCTTCAGGTCGTGGTCGATGAATCCCTCGTGCAGGGTGAGCGGCAGGGGCGTGAAGCCTGCCTGCCGGACCCCTATCGAAGCGAAAATATTCTCCAGCCGCTCTATCTGGGCCTTGTTCTCGGAGAGGATATAGCACTCGTAGCCCGCCTCGCGGTTGCGCCGGATATCCTCGGCCAGCAGGTCGAACTGCTTGTTGAATGCCGGCTGGGGCGCGGTGCGGAACTCCACGCTCCGTTCGGCCGCCCGTTCGCCGAGGTTGTCGCGCCCCAGTATCGCCTTGCTGCCCTCCAGGTCGTGCAGCAGCCCCTTGCGGCCGGTCACCAGCAGGTCGATGCGCGAAGGCTCGTCCAGCTCGCCCAGCAGCCGGGTGCGTATCTCGTTCATCCGCCTGAAGGTGTACTCCGGGTCGGCGAACCACCACACGGCCGGGCCGATGAACCCGGCCAGCGAAATCCGCTCCTCGCATCCGGCGAATCCGGGCACAATCTCCGCCCGCTCCACCTTCCGGTTCGAAAGCTGCGAGGCGATGTCGAAGATACGTATCGACTCCACCTCGTCGCCGAAAAAGTCGAGACGCAGAGGCCGGTTGTCGGCATAGGAGAAGACATCGACGATACCGCCGCGGATGCTGTACTGGCCCGGTTCGTAGACGAAATCGGTGCGCGTGAAGCCCGTCTCTATCAGCCGGCTCTCGAGCACCCCCACCGGAATCGTGTCGCCCACGGCCACCCGTATCACCGAACGCTCCATGCTGCTCGCCCCCACCACCCGTTCGACTATCGCTTCGGGATAGGTGCACAGGATGAGCCGGCCGCCGGAGAACTCTCTCAGCGCCTTAAGCGCCGCTCCGCGCTGCACCTCGCCCGAGGGGTCCTCCTGCCCGAACTGGATGGAGCGCTTGTAGGAGGTGGGAAAGAAGTAGACCGACTCCTCCCCCGTCACATTGTAGAGGTCGTTGCACAGATAGGCGGCACGCTCCCTGTCTTCGGCCACCACCACATGCACGCCGCCCCGGCGTCCGGCCACCGCCGCCACCGCAAAGGCCCACGACGAGCCGGCCAGCGGGGCGAGCCCCACCGTATCGCACGTCTTCAACGCACGAAGCAACTCCTTCACGCCGCGTCCGGCGGCGAACCGTTCCGTAAAACCGAGTTTTTCCATAAACGCTATTCCTTATCCTCCAAACTTTTTCCCGACCCGAGCGGCGGCCGGTTCTCTCCGACCCGCTGCTCCGCCGGGCACTTCTGCCCGTCCCCGATTCACCGTCGGACGCCTCTGCTTCAAACACTTCGACCATCCCGCTTCACTGCCCGACGCCTCCGCCGGGCACTTCACCCCGACCGCGCCCGCAAGGGCCCCGCTTCTCTCCGCTCTCTTCTCCGCTCCTCGCCTCCGACTCCCGTACCTCCCCGGCGGCCGCACCTTTCCCCCGGCGGCCGGCCCGGCCTCTCGCATATCCGCAACACAAGAGGGCGTCCGGTCTCTCGGACCGAACACCCGCCTGGTTCATTCCCTTGTCGCACGCCTCCGCGTGCCTTCGCATACATGCGGCCCGACCGGCTCTTCCCCGCTCACCGGCTACGGCCGATGCCGACGGAGCTCCCGCGCTCCGGCGGAATCCGCCGTGCGCCTCGCCCCCCGGAGCGGGTCGCCGCCGCGCCGTATCAGGCCAGCTGCCGGCCCTTCTTGTCCAGAAACTTGGTCTCCACGATGCCCACCGACTGGTCGGCCTGCACGATGACCCGACAGCGATACTTGAACATCCACCTCCAGCGCAGCGAAACGAATCCGCGGTTGAGATAGGATGCCACATAGGGGCTCACGCACAGCTTGATGTACTTGATGCCCTTGTCCATCGCATAGTAGGCCAGCTGGTTCTCAATCTGCCGGTCGAGCAGAATCGAGGGCTGGATGGTTCCCGTGCCGTTGCAGGTGGGGCAGACCTCCTTCGCCTCCGAAATCGCCTCGGGACGCAGGCGCTGGCGCGTAATCTGCATCAGGCCGAATTTCGAAAGCGGCAGGATGGTGTGTTTGGCCCGGTCGCCCGCCATCAGCTTGTGCATCTCGTCGTAGAGCAGGCGGCGGTTCTCGGCCTTGTGCATGTCGATGAAATCGACCACGATGATGCCGCCCATGTCCCGAAGCCTCAACTGACGGGCAATCTCTTTGGCAGCCAGCAGATTCACTTCGATAGCCGTGCTCTCCTGGTCGTTATCGACCTTGGCGCGGCTGCCGCTGTTCACGTCCACCACGTGCAGCGCCTCGGTGTGCTCCACAATCAGATAGGCACCCCGGCGCAGCGACACGTACTTGGCGAACAGACTCTTTATCTGCTTGCTGATGTCGTAGTTATCGAAAATGGGCGTAGACCCTTTATACAGCTTGACAATCTTCTCCTTCTCCGGGGCAATCAGCCGGATGTAGTTCTTTACCTCGTCGAACATCGCCGGGTCATCCACCACAATCGAGCTGAACGAGCCGTTCAGGGAGTCCCGGATAATCGTATTGGCGCGGCTCATTTCGCTGAGCAGCAACATCGGCGGATTCTCGCTGCGGGTTTTGGCCATCGCCGTCTCCCACTTCTTGACCAGGGCGAGAATATCCTGCTCGATATCTATGTCGCTCTTGCCCATGGCCGCGGTACGCACGATGACGCCGTAATTGGGAGGCAGCACCTCCGCCACGATTTTCTTCAGGCGCTTCTTCTCCTCGTTCTGTCTGATTTTCTGCGACAGCAACACCTTGTTGGAGAAAGGAATGAGCACCACATTGCGGCCGGCGAGCGATATTTCGGAAGTAAGTCTCGGCCCCTTGGTCGAGATAGCCTCCTTGGCTATCTGCACCATAATCGACTCCCCGCTGGCTATCACGTTGCCCAACTTGCCCGTCTTACCCATCGGCGGGTCGAGTTTCATGGACTCGAAACGGACGTTGCGGCCGGAAGTCAGACCCTTGACCATCTTGTGCAGGGTCATGAACTGGGGGCCCAGGTCGAAGAAGTGTATAAACGCGTCTTTCTCATGTCCGATATTCACAAAGGCGGCATTGAGTCCGGTCATTATCTTGCGCACCTTGCCCAGATAGATATCGCCCACGGCGAACCCGGTCTTGCACTTCTCTTTGTTGAGCTCCACCAGCACCTTGTCTTCGATGAGCGCGATGGTTATCTCACTCGGAGTTACGTTTATAATTAGTTCCTTGTTCATCTATTGCTTGTTGTTTTCCTCTTTGCCGGACAACCGGGTCGTCCGCCGCTCCCTCTTCGCTCCGTTTGCGGCGGCTCCCTCGGCCCCGGGTCCCGAAACCGGATTCCCGCCTCTCCCTCCGCCGGTCGCAGCGACCGGCTCCGCAGCGGAGAAGCCCCGGCACGGACTCCGAAAGCCCGGTTACCCAAAAATAGATAAAGCCAAAGATACTCAACGTTCCATCTTCGGCCTTATCTATTGCATCAGTACATAAATACCGCTACCTATTTCTTCTTGTGACGATTCTTACGAAGACGTTTCTTTCTTTTGTGGGTAGCCATTTTATGCCCTTTTCTTTTCTTACCGCTTGGCATAATCTTGTAAATTTTAAATGTTAAAAAAACTATTTACCCCCCTTAACCTTGGCAGCGAAGCTCTTGGAAGGCTTGAACGCCGGAATGTTGTGGGCGGGGATGGTGATGGTGGTGTTCTTGGAAATATTACGTGCCACCTTCTGTGCTCTCTTCTTGATGATGAAGCTACCGAAGCCTCGGAGGTAAACATTGTTATTCGAGGTCAGCGAACCCTTGATGCTCTCCATGAAGGCCTCAACAATCTGCTGGACCTGAACCTTCTCAACGCCGGTGCTCTTAGCAATCTCGTTTACGATATCAGCTTTTGTCATGTCTTTAAGATTTATTAGTTAATAAATATTCATTTAGTATACCTTCGATTCTCCAATCATACCTCGCAATCGCGCGTCATCTCCTCGTCGTCTCCCGCTTCTCCGCCGCTCCGCATTCCGCTTCGGCCACCACCCCGCTCCGCCACGGTCTCTCTTCGCCGGGCCGTCACGCCTCTGCAACTCTCCGCCGGGCCTCGCCCGCTCCTCCCGCTTCCGTTCCGTTCGCCTCTCCGGGGTCTCTCGCCGGCAGTCGGAATGCACTCCGTTTCTTCTTTCGTCTTCTCGTCCGCCTGCGTCGCATCGGTACGAAATAGAGTAATGTTGGGTCTGCAAATATACGTTTTTATTTGTTTAATCCACAACAGGGTATCCATATTTTTTTCGACCGCGGGCTTCCGCCGCACCGTTTTTGCGGGCTATCGAACTATCAACCAACCAGATAGCAAGAATCGTCCCAAAACACGCATCCGACCCTTATTTTGGGATAATATGTTGTATTCTAACATATTTCAGTCCTATCGGACCACCCTCGCGAAGCGGAATTCCGAAAAACGGAAACCCGCCTCCAGCGGCCCCCAGCGGGGTTTCGGCCGCCGGCGCCGCCCCGTCCCGGAGGCCTCGCGCGGCGCTGCGGCTTTGCGGCGAAGCGGACGAGCGGAGTGCGCCGCAGCGCGGCAGGCGGGCGGTTCCGACAGACCGGAATAATAAATGTGCGATTTTTGTGTTATAGATAATAGGGTCCCCCGAATCCGCCGAGGCGGAAGAGCGTGCCGCAGCCGGCAGAAAACGATTTCGTCCGCTTCCCGACGAAATTCCCGCCCCCGGATGGAGCTACTTTCGGGACTATTTGATAATTTTGCGCAAGTCAAGATAAAACACGGATAAAGTTATGACGAACATACTGTGGGTAGACGACGAAGTGGAGCTGCTCAAACCGCACATCCTCTTTCTGAAGAACAAGGGCTACGAGGTGGAGAGCTGCAACAACGGCTACGACGCCATCGAGATGGCCGCCGCCACGGCCTACGACCTCATCATCCTCGACGAAATGATGCCCGGCATGACCGGGCTCGAAACGCTGCCGAAAATCAAGGAGATACGGCCCACCACACCGGTCATCATGGTGACCAAGAGCGAAGAGGAGAACATCATGGACAAGGCCGTGGGCAGCAAAATCGCCGACTACCTGATTAAACCCGTGAACCCCAACCAGGTGCTGCTGTCCATCAAGAAGAACGTCCACAGCCGCCAGCTGGTGACCGAACAGACCACGGCCGACTACCGGGCCGAATTCGGACGCATCTCCTCGTCGCTGAGCCAGGCGCGCACGTTCGCCGACTGGTGCGCAATCTACCGCAAGCTGGTGGGCTGGGAGATAGAGCTGGGCGATTCCACGGACCAGAGCATCAAGGAGATACTGTTCTATCAGCAGAACGAGGCCAACAACGAGTTCGGCAAGTTCGTGCGCCGCAACTACCGCGACTGGATAAACAGCCGCGACGAGCACACCCCCGTGATGAGCCACACGCTCATGCGCCGGAACATCTTTCCGGTGGCCGACGCCTCGCGCAAGACCACGCTGCTGCTCATCGACAACTTCCGCTACGACCAGTGGCGTGCCGTCGGCAGCCTGCTCCACGAGTGGTACGACATCACCACCGACGATTTCTACTGCGCCATCCTGCCCACCGCAACGCAATATGCCCGCAACGCCATCTTCGCGGGGCTCATGCCGCTGGCCATCGACAAGCTGATGCCGGGCAAATGGCTCAACGACAACGAAGAGGGGGGCAAGAACCTCTACGAGGAGGAGTTCCTGCGCCGCCAGATGAAGAGCGCCGGACGCGACTACAAGACCACCTTCGACAAACTGGTCCGCCCCGAGGCCGGCCGCAAGCTGGTGGACAACATCCAGCGGATATACGAGGCCGACTTCTCGGTCATCATCTACAACTTCCTGGACATCCTCTCCCACGCCCGCACCGAGACCGAAATCATCCGCGAGCTGACCGAGGACGAAGCGGCATTCCGTTCGCTGACCCGTTCGTGGTTCGAGCACTCCGACCTATTCACCCTGCTCAAGCTCCTCGCGCAGCGGGGGCACACGGTCATCATCACCTCCGACCACGGCACCATCCGGGTGGACAACCCCGTCAAGGTGCAGGGCGACCGGGAGACCTCGCCCAACCTGCGCTACAAGACGGGACGCAACCTCAACTACAACCCCCGCGAGGTCTACGAAATCACCCGCCCCGAAGAGGTGCAGCTGCCCGCCGGCAACCTCACCTCGAGCTACATATTCGCCTTCAACCACGACTTTCTGGTCTACCCCAACGAGACCAACCGCTTCGTGCGCTACTACAAGAACACCTTCCAGCACGGCGGCATCTCCATGGAGGAGATGATTGTCCCCTACATCGTACTCAAACCCAAACAGCAATAACCCGCATGGAAACTTTCGAATACCGGCTGAGCGGCCTGGCCGAAGCGGCCGACCGGCTGATACCCCTGTTCCGGCAGCACCGGACCGTGGCCCTCTACGGAGCGATGGGAGCCGGCAAGACCACGCTAATCAGCGCCATCGCCGCCCGCATGGGCTCCGACGACACCGTCACCAGCCCCACGTTCGCACTGGTGAACCAATACCGCACCGCCGACCGGCAGACCATCTACCACTTCGACTTCTACCGCATCGACCGCCTCGAGGAGGCCTACGACCTGGGCTACGAGGAGTACTTCTTCAGCGGCGACCTCTGCCTGATAGAGTGGCCCGAAAAGATAGAACCCCTGCTGCCCGAGGATACACTCCGGCTGCGCATCGAAATCCTCGACGAGCAGACCCGGCGCATCGGAATCGAACGGTAGCGTCCGATTCCCCGCCGACGGCTTCCCCGGCGGAGCGCCGCCCCGCTCCGGCACGAAGGGGAGCCTTTTGCCCGCGAAATAGTGCGAAAAAAATTTGCTTTTTCGTTTTTTCGCACTATCTTTGCACCCGCAATCCGGTTCTTGCGACCTCTCCCGCAGGAGAGCCCGAAAGTCCGGAGTGCGACTCCGAGGGAGTATAGCTCAGCTGGTTCAGAGCATCTGCCTTACAAGCAGAGGGTCCGGGGTTCGAATCCCTGTGCTCCCACGACGAAAGAGAGCGAACGAAGCATCATCGGCTTCTGTTCGCTCTCTTTTTTTATTCGCACCCCCGGTTCGCATACCTCTTACGAGAAGGCCGGGGAAGCGGATTCGAGGACCGGGAAAGGCCGGCCGGGGGAAGCGGTGCGCAGCGGGGACGGAGGATTCCGGGAAAACACGGGAGAGGCAAGGAGGATATACGAGGAAAAGGTACCGAGGCTGAAAAAGGTCGGACAAAGGGTCGAATGAGGAGGACAGAGGAACAAAAGCAGAGAGGGAGCAGCAGAAGAACAAGGGTAGAAAAAGAGGGCAAGAGGGAAACGGGAGCGGAGAGAATAAGGTTCGGTTCGGGGTGCACCCGAAGGAAGGAGGTGCCACCCGGACGCAAAATGCGCATCCGGATGGGGAGCATACATCCGAGAGGGCAGCAAAAAACATATCCAAACAGGAGCCACCAAAGAGAACACATCCAGAAAGGACAATCCGGACACGGAGCGGGCAACAGAGCGCATGCCGCGTCCGGAGCCGAATCAGCCGCCGGCAGGCCGGAATCCGAGGGCCCGGATGCGGGAGCGGGCCTCCTCGACGCTCTCGCGCTCCACGATGCCCGTGAGTACGTCGGGGGCATCGTGCCAGCGGTTGGAACGGAACCGGCGCCGGTAGCCGCACAGGTGCGTATAGAGGTCGGGCCACCGGTCGCGCCAGTCGGCCGGCATGCGGATGTTGCGCAGCACGGTGGCCGAGTTGGAGAGGATGCGGGCCTCCTTGTTGGCGTGCTGGTGGAACCACTCCACCGAAGCCAGCGGCGTGAGGCGCCCCACGGCCCGGGCGAATCCGCGCCCGCCGTTGTTGCTCTCCACCAGCACCTGACGGGTGAGGTTGCGGTTAATCATGTCGGCCACCAGCCCCTCGGTGACCTCCATCCCCTCGCGGGAGTAGACCGCATCGGTGATGTAGATGAGGCCCCCTGCATCGACCGCATAGCAGAGCGAACAGAGGTAGTCGTCGCCCGTGTCGGCGGTGTCGGTGTAGTTGGCCAGCCGCACCAACTCGTCGGGCAGCCGGTCGTAAGTCCGGAATCCCTCGCCGTAGAGCAGTCCCTCGCGAGAGAAGGGACGCCCCTGGTACATGCACTCGAAACGCATCGGGTCGAGCCGGCGCTTCTCCTCCAGCAGCCGGAGGCTGTGGCGTTCGGGCCAGAGGGGCGCCCCCGACGGGCGGGGGTCTATCTCCGTGGAGGGCGACTCCTTGACGGCCTCGAAGTTGAGCACCAGCCAGGTATCGGGCGGCGTGTCGGTGAGTTGCGATTCGCGGACCAGGGGCACCATCCGCTCGCGCCGGGCCAGCAGCCCGATGAGGTCCTCCTCGTGCCAGCGGGTGAAGACCAGCAGCTCGCCGGAATCGTTGTGCAGGCGGGTGCGCACCACCGAGGTGTACCACTCCCAGCAGTTCTCGCGCACCACGGGCGAATTGGCCTCCAGGGCATCCTTGTAGAGGTCGTCGAGAATGAAGGTATCCACCCGGTTGCCCGTGAGGGGCCCCTCGCGCCCCACGGAGAAGAGCTCGCCGTGGTGTCCCACGATTTCCACCTGGTCGGAGGTGCGGATGTAGCTTCCCGGACGTCCGGCCCCCTTGATGGTGGTATCGGGAAAAAGGCTCCCGTACTCGGGCTGCTCGATGAGCCGCTGCACCCGGCGGTTGAACCGGGAGGCGAGCGTGGCGCTGTACGAAGCCAGGGCGATGCGCCGGTCGGGGTCGAGGCCGAGGATATAGGCCGGCAGCAGCGTGGAGGCGCCGTGGGATTTGCCGTGCTGCGGAGGCATGGTCACGATAAGCCGCCGGACGGTGCCCCGCGCGAACGCCTCCAACACCTTATAATAGGTAAGCTGAAAGGGGGGCAGCTCCAGAAAGGGACACACCTCGCGGGCGAAGCGGGTCAGGGCAGGCGTCGGCGGAGCGGCCGTTTCGGTCCGCCCCGCCGCATGGTTCCGGTTTTCATCCATAGGCATCTATAAGACGAGCAGTTTACGCAGTTCGTTGAAACTGAAATCATTGAGCAGTTCTTCGCCCTGATTCCAGAGCGAGAACTCCCACCACACGGGCACCACGTCCGCAATGGGCCGGCCGGTTCCCTCGGGCGAGCGGAGCGGCGTGCGGTAGATGATGAGCGTGGCGAGCAGGGAGGCCCGGCAGCCGTCGATGTCGAGTTCGATGCGGCCGTTGAAATAGTCGTTGCGGCCGATGGCGGCGAGCAGTCGCCCGGCGACGGCACGGTAGACGGAGTCGGAAATTTCGGTCATGGTCGTGTTACTTAAAAAAATGAACATATCTTCCGTTTTCAACTCGGGGCAGCGGACGCGAACAGCCCGACAAAGCAGCGGCGGAGAAGGGCGTTTTTTGAAAAAACAGGGCTTCCAGGCCATTTTAACGTCGATTTTGCCCGTTATTTGAAATAAATTGTTTAACTTTGCAGCACAAAGATAAGTTCAAATATTGAATTTTATACCGATTCAAGGCAAAAAATTTTACTTCACCAAAACCGCATCCGACTATGGGAGACCGTTTGAGATTGATTCGCAAAGAGTTGGGATTTACGCAGGAGATGCTCGCCTCGAAAATGGGCATCGGAAAGAGTGCGCTTTCGATGATTGAGACCGGACGGGCGGCCTTGTCGGAGCGGAACAAGAACATCTTGATTCAAGAATTGAACGTCAATCCCGACTGGCTGGAGACCGGCAAGGGCGAAATATTCAACGCTCCGCCCGAGATGACCAACACCTTCCTGCACCGCACCGACCACACCGTGCCGCTGCAGAGCGTCCCCCTTTACAGCATCGAGGGGACGGCCGGGCTGGTGCCCCTGTTCCTCGACCGCGACAACCAGCGGCCCGTGGACTACATCCACATTCCCAACCTGCCCAAATGCGACGGCGCCATATACATCGTGGGCGACAGCATGTATCCGCTGCTCAAGAGCGGCGACATCGTGCTCTACAAACAGGTGAACGACATCGAGAACATCTTCTGGGGCGACATGTACCTGCTCTCGATAGATATCGACGGCGAGGAGTACATCACCGTCAAATACATCCAGAAGTCCGACAAGCCGGGGTGCGTCAAGCTGGTGAGCCAGAATCCCCACCACGCCGACAAGGACGTGGAGGTGAGCCGCATCCGCGCACTGGCATTCGTCAAGGCCAGCATCCGTATGAACTCCATCAAATAGCGCCGCCATGGGAGAGGTAAGAGCCAAGAAATCGCTGGGTCAGCACTTTCTGACCGACCTGAATATCGCACGCAAAATCGCCGGAGCGCTCGGCCCGGGCGCCCCCGCCCGGGCACTCGAAGTGGGCTGCGGCATGGGGGTGCTCACCCGTTTCCTGCTCGAACGCGACGACATCGAGACCTGGGGCGTGGAGGTGGACGGCGAGAGCATCGCCTATCTGCACGAGCATCTGCCGCAATTCGCCCCGCGGCTCATCGAGGGCGACTTCCTGCGCATGAACCTGGCCGAGCGCTTCCCCGACGGGGTGCGGGTCATCGGCAACTTCCCCTACAACATTTCGTCGCAAATCTTCTTCAAGGTGCTCGAATACCGCGACCTGGTCCCCGAATGCGTGGGCATGGTCCAGCGCGAGGTGGCCGTGCGACTGGCCGAACCTCCGGGCAGCCGCGACTACGGCATCCTGAGCGTGCTGCTCCAGGCCTGGTACGACATCGAGTATCTGTTCACCGTCCATGAAAACGTGTTCAACCCGCCCCCCAAGGTCAAAAGCGCGGTCATCCGCCTGCGCCGCAACGGGGTCCGCACCCTCGACTGCGACGAACGCCTCTTCGTGAGGACCGTCAAGGCCGCGTTCGGCCAGCGGCGCAAGATGCTGCGCAACTCCCTGCGTGCCGTATTCGGCGATTTCGGCGGAGACGAACACCCCTTCTTCACCCGCCGCGCCGAGACCCTCTCCGTGGCCGAATTCGCGGAGCTCACCCGCTGGGTGGCCTCCCGGCTGTAAACGGGACCGGTCGCTGCGCCGGCCGGCGGAATCTTTTCCGCCGGCGGCGAAAAAGATTTTGCATCGGCAGGAAGAATCGCTATCTTTGCTCTCCCCGGTCACAGACGGGGCCCACAGAAAATGTATGTCATAGAGCTTGAAAACATGGAGTTCCGCGCCTTCCACGGCTGCTACGAGCTGGAGAGGAAGGTGGGAAACCGCTTTTCGGTGGATGTCGTCATCGAGAGCGAAGAGACCGGCACGGGCCGCAGCGACGACCTGGCCGGCGCCGTCAATTACCTGACGGTCTACCGGACGGTGGCCGAGCAGATGGAGATTACCTCCCACACGCTGGAGCGGGTCTGCACCCGCATCATCGACGCCCTGCTGGAGCGCTGGCCGCAGGTGGTCGGCGTGAAGGCGAAGGTCTCGAAGCTGGCGCCGCCCCTCGGCGGAAAAATCGAGAGGGTATCGGTCACGATGACCCGCCGCAGGGAGAGCTCCCATTGTTGATAAACTATTGATAAAAACAACGCCCGCGAGACTCCTTTTACGACATTTTGCCGTAAACTTGCGGCTGCGTTCCGTTCGCTCCGCGCCTCGCGGGCGGACGCCGCACCGCACCGGAAACGGGCGCGACACACGGAAAGAGAATTAATTAACGAAACAATAAAACCCTGTCCGACCACAAGAAACAGAAAGAAGAAGTCCCCTTGCGCGAGTATAGCTATGCGGAAGCGGTGAGTGCGTCCCGCGACTACTTCCGCGGCGACGAACTGGCGGCGACGGTCTGGGTGAGCAAATACGCCCTGAAAGATTCGTTCGGTCGCATCTATGAGAATTCGCCCGAACAGATGCACCGGCGCATCGCCCGCGAGCTGGCCCGCATCGAGAGCTGCTACGAAAACCCGATGAGCGAAGAGGAAATCTACGGCATGCTCAAGGATTTCCGCTACGCCATTCCGCAGGGCGGCCCCATGACCGGCATCGGCAACAACCTGCAAATCGCCTCGCTCTCCAACTGCTTCGTCATCGGACACAAGCATCCGGCCGACTCCTACGGCGGCATCATCCGCATCGACGAGGAGCAGGTGCAGCTCATGAAACGGCGCGGCGGCGTGGGACACGACCTCTCGCACATCCGCCCCACGGGCAGCCCCGTGCTCAACAGCGCCCTCACCTCCACGGGCATCGTCCCGTTCATGGAGCGCTACTCGAACTCCACGCGCGAGGTGGCGCAGGACGGACGGCGCGGCGCCCTGATGCTGACCCTGAGCATCAAGCACCCCGATGCGGAGAACTTCATCGACGCCAAAACCGAAACCGGCAAGGTGACCGGAGCCAATGTCTCCATCAAGATAGACGACCGCTTCATGCAGTGCGCCCTCTCCGGCCAGAAATATCACCAGCAGTTCCCCATCGACAGCGACCGTCCGATGTACGAAAAGGACATCGACGCGCGCACCCTGTGGAACAAGATAATCCACAACGCATGGAAGAGCGCCGAACCGGGCGTGCTCTTCTGGGACACCGTCCTGCGGGAGAGCGTCCCCGACTGCTATGCCGACCTGGGATTCACCACCGTATCGACCAACCCCTGCGGCGAGATTCCCCTCTGTCCCTACGACAGCTGCCGTCTGCTGGCGCTCAACCTGTTCGGCTATGTGGAGAACCCCTTCACCCCGCAGGCGCGATTCGACTTCGACAAGTTCCGCGACCATGTCCGCAAGGCCATGCACATGATGGACGACATCATCGACCTGGAGCTGGAGAAGGTGGAGGCCATCATCGACAAAATCGCCCGCGACCCCGAGGACGAGGAGATTCGCCACGTGGAGCAGAGCCTCTGGGAGAAGATTCGCGAAATGGCCCTCATGGGCCGCCGCACCGGACTGGGCATCACCGCAGAGGGCGACATGCTCGCCGCACTGGGATACACCTACGGCACCCCCGAGGCCATCGACTTCGCCGTCGAGGTGCAGAAGACGCTGGCCGTGGAGGCCTACCGGGCCTCGGTGGAGATGGCCCGCGAGCGCGGCAAGTTCCCCATCTACGACGCCGAAAAGGAGAAGAACAACCCCATGATAGGACGCATCCGCGAAGCCGACCCCGCACTTTACGAGGAGATGGTGCGTTACGGACGGCGCAACATCGCCATGCTCACCATCGCCCCCACCGGCACCACCTCCCTCATGTCGCAGACCACCTCGGGCATCGAACCCGTGTTCCGCCCCGTCTACAAGCGCCGCCGCAAGGTGAATCCCGGCGACAAGGATGTCAAGGTGACCTACGTAGACGAGGTGGGCGATTCGTTCGAGGAGTACAACGTCTACCACCACAACTTCATCAAGTGGCTGGAGGTGAACGGATACGACATTTCGCGCCTGGACACCATCTCCGACGAAGAGCTCGAGAAGTGGGTGGCGGCCTCGCCCTACCACAAGGCCACGGCCAACGACATCGACTGGGTGGCCAAGGTCAAGATGCAGGGGGCCATCCAGAAGTGGGTGGACCACTCCATCTCGGTGACCGTCAATCTGCCCCACGACGTGACCGAAGAGCTGGTCGCCCGGGTCTACCAGACCGCATGGGAGTGCGGCTGCAAGGGCGTCACGGTCTACCGCGACGGCTCCCGCTCGGGCGTGCTGATAGAGAAAAAAGAGAAGAAGAAGGCGGAGCGGTGCAGCCATGAGCAGAGCGAGCGTCCGCCCCTCAAGCGGCCCCTCGAGCTGAGCGCCGATATCGTCCGCTTCAAGAACGGCAGCGAGGACTGGATTGCCTTCGTGGGCATACACGACGGCCGCCCCTACGAAATCTTCACCGGAAAAATCGAGGAGGACGCCATGTATATTCCCCGCCGGGTGAAACGCGGCACCATCCTCAAGGTGAAAGAGGCCGACGGCACCAAACGCTACGACTTCCGCTACAAGGACAAATACGGTTATACCAATACGGTAGGAGGCATCTCACGTCTGTTCGACCAGCAGTTCTGGAACTACGCCAAGCTGATTTCGGGCGTGCTGCGCAACGGGATGCCCATTCCCCAGGTGGTAAATCTGATAGAGTCGCTGCAGCTCGACAGCGAAACTATCAACACCTGGAAGAACGGTGTGGCACGAGCCTTGAAACAGTATATCACCGACGGTACCAAATCGAAGCAGAAATGTCCCAACTGCAACCAGGATACGCTGGTATACCAGAACGGCTGTCCCGTTTGCATGTCCTGCGGATATTCCAAGTGCGGATAACCGAACGCTTCCGCACATGAATTCGGGAATCGGAGAGGTATCGTCCAGATATCTCTCCGGTTCCGTTTGTGCGGAGAGGTTTTGTAAATTTTTGAAAAAATTAGCTCCATGAGTCATTTTTTTATGCGGAAGAGTAGTTTATAACAATAATATTCTTACCTTTGCCCAAGAATATGCGCCTCGGGTATGCCGTTTTCCATATATAACTATATGAAAACGGCCTTGTAATCGTCCCGGAACCCCACTCGCGGCAGGAATCGGAAGCGGGCGGGAACGGGCGGAAGGCAGGAAGCCCGACGGACGCAGCGGGAACAAGAGTGAAACGCAGGAAACGGTCGGGCGAGGCCCGGCACGAGACATAACAACGGAAAAAGGATTTTTAAACTTAATTATTGTATTATGAAAAAAGTTTTGTTTACAATTGCATTGGCATGCACTGCATTATTTGCAGTTGCTGACAATAACGACGGCCTCATGGAGGCACAGACCAAGAAGGGTCCGTATCTGACCAACGGCTTCTGGGACAACTGGTTCGTATCGGTTGCCGGCGGTGCTCAGATTTACTTCGGCGCAGGTGACGGCGACAGAGCCGATTTCGGCGACCGTCTGACTCCCGAGATTGCGGTTTCGGTAGGTAAGTGGATTACTCCTTCGGTCGGTGTTCGCGCACAGGCTTCGGGCTACAAGCTCAAGAGCTACCCCGTTGCAGGCGCTTACGGACACAAATTCACCTCGCTGGCTGCTCACGCAGACTTCATGTGGAACCTTTCCAACGCTATCGGCGGTTACAGAACCGACCGCTTCTATGAAGTAGTTCCCTACGTAGGTGCCGGTATGGCCCGTTCGGGTGGTGTGAAAGAGAAATACAGAGACAACCACAAATATTCGATGACCCTCAACGTCGGTATCATCAACAAGTTCCGTATTTCGAACGCATTCGATATCGAAGTCGAGCTGAAGGCTTGGACCGTGAACAACGACTACGACAAGCGCTATGTGGGCCACGGCAAGCAGTTCCGCCCCGTCGCATCACTGACCGCAGGTCTGACCTACAACTTCAACAAGAACAACTTCAACCGTCCTACCGTTGCCGTTCCCGCCGACTACACTCCCTACAACAACCGCATCGCCGGTCTGGAGAGCGACCTGAGCGCATCGAAGGCTAAGGCCGACCAGCTGGCTAAGGACCTCGCTGCCGAGAAGGCAAGAGCCGAGGCTCTGGCTAACGAGGCCAAGAAGAGCGGCAAGTTCGACTACGAGTCCGTAGTATTCTTCGACATCAACAAGGCTACCCTCTCGCCCAAGACCAAGGCCAGCATCGAGATGGCTGCCAAGATGATTAAGTCTACTCCCGACAAGAAGTACCAGGTCGTAGGTTACGCTGACAAGCAGACCGGTTCGGCTGCTTACAACACCAAGCTGGCTCAGAAGCGTGCCGTAGCAGTTTACGACGCATTGGTTGCTGCCGGTGTGAACAAAGACCAGATTGAGGCTGTGAACGGCTTCTCCGAGGGTGCTCAGCCCTTCGGCAAGCCCATCTACATGAACCGCGCCGTCATCATCAAATAACTCACTGCGAGAGACAAACAGCAGAGGCGGCCTCCCTTACGGAGGCCGCCTCTTTTTTTTTTTCAGACCCCTTGCCCCCTCCCGTACAAACCACGAAAACATCCGGCCCGTTTTCCGACTCCCCCGCCATTGAGTCACCCACCTGCTTCCCCGGTTACTCCAGCTGCTCCAGTCATTCCAACCACTTCAGCCGCTCCAAACACCCCAACCATTCGGCCATTCCAACGGCTCTAACCACCCCAAACACCCCGGTTGCTCCAGCCGCTCCTGTCATTCCGGCTATTCCGGCCACTCCGACCGCCCGCTACTCCAGCTGCCCCAACCATTCGGCCATTCTAACTACTCTAACCACCCCAGACACCCCGGTTACTCCAGCGCCCCCAGTCATTCCAGCCACTCCAGGCGCCCCCGGCCACTCCGCCCCGGTTGTCCCAACTACTTCAACCACTCCAACCTCTCTAACTACTCCAGCCACCTCGGACTCCCCGGTTACTCCAGCGCCTCCAGTCATTCCAGCTACTCCAGCTGCCCCAATCACTCGCCCCTCATTGGCGACCTGCGAGAATCCCGGGGTCACCGAATGATTTGCCAAGGGCCTGGGAATCGCCTCTGCCGCAATTCGCCGCCCCTCATTCCCCCTCATCCCCCCTTCTCTCCCCTGACATTCTCGCTCCCCCATTCCTCCCCGATTTCCGCAAGGCGGTGAACGCCCGCTTCCCCCCGTTCACCTTATAAAGAAAAAGCTATCCGAATATTCGGATAGCTTTGGAGTCTCTTTTCAGTTCATTATCAGAGGCCAATGCCCAACAATACTACGGACAATTCCGCCTCCCCCTCTCTTGCAACGGGCAGCCGTCGGGCGTCCGGTCGGTTGTCGGGAGCGGAAGCCGACCGCGACAGAAGCCTGCCCCGCCGTCGGTCTACTCGACCGTTACGGATTTGGCGAGGTTGCGGGGCTGGTCCACATCCTTCCCTTTGTTGATGGCGATGTGGTAGGCCAGCAGCTGCAGGGGCACCGAGTTGAGTATCGGAGCCAGGCACTCGGCCACGGGCGGCACCTCGATGCAGTAGTCCGCGAGTCCCTTGGCGACCGTATCGCCCTTGGAGACGAGCACGATGACCTTCCCCCTGCGGGCCTTGATTTCCTGGAGGTTGCTGACGGTCTTCTCGTACACCTTGTCGGCGGTGGCAATGACCACGACCGGCATGTCGCTGTCGATGAGTGCGATGGGTCCGTGTTTCATCTCGGCGGCAGGATATCCTTCGGCGTGGATGTAGGATATCTCCTTGAGTTTGAGCGCACCCTCGAGTGCTACGGGGTAGTTGTATCCGCGTCCCAGATAGAGGAAGTTGTGGGCATAGGTGAAGATTTTCGACAGGTCGTTTATCTGTTCGTCGAGCTTCAGCACCTGCTTTATCAGCTCCGGAATGTGCTGCAGGTCGCGTACCACGGTGTGGAAATATTCGTCGTCGATGGTTCCCTTGAGCTTGCCGACGGTGAGGGCGAGCATGGCCAGCACGGTCACCTGGCCGGTGAATGCCTTGGTGGAGGCGACACCGATTTCGGGACCGACATGGATGTAGGCTCCGCTGTGGGTGGCACGCGAGATGGAGGAGCCGATGACATTGCAGATGCCGAAGATAAACGCGCCGCACGAACGGGCGAGCTCCACGGCTGCCAGCGTGTCGGCCGTCTCGCCGGACTGGGAGATGGCGATTACGATGTCCTGCTCCGACACCACCGGACAGCGGTAGCGGAACTCGGAGGCGTACTCCACCTCCACCGGAATGCGGCACATGTCTTCAATCATCTGTTTGCCGATGAGTCCGGCGTGCCACGAGGTGCCGCACGCCACGATGATGATGCGGCGGGCATTGAGGAATTTCTCGCGGTTGTCGAGCACTCCGGAGAGCGTCACGTTCTTGCCGTCGATGCTCACGCGGCCCCGGATGCAGTCGAACAGCGTGTTGCCCTGTTCGTTAATCTCCTTGAGCATGAAGTGGGGATATCCCCCCTTTTCGAGCTGGGAGATGCTCATGTCGAGCGTCTTGACGTTGATTTCGGCGCTTACGTTATCGAAATCGACCACCTGCAGCGGCTTGTTGCGGTCGATAACCGCTATTTCGCCATCGTTGATGTAAACCACCTGATTGCTGTACTCCACGATGGGGGTGGCATCCGAAGCGAGGAAGAATTCGCCGTCGCCGATGCCGACCACCAGCGGCGAACTCTTGCGGGCCGCGATGATGCGGTCGGGGTTCCCCTTCTCGATGATGGCGATGGCATAGGCGCCGATTACCTTTTTGAGCGCTATCTGCACGGCCTCGAGCAGCGAGCATCCGTTCTGGGTCTTCACATACTCGATGAGCTGCACGAGCACCTCGGTGTCGGTGGAGCTGCGGAAGGTGTAGCCGTTGTGGATGAGGGCGTCCTTGAGCACCGCATAGTTCTCGATGATGCCGTTGTGAATCAATGCGATATTTCCGCTCTGCGAATAGTGGGGGTGGGCATTGGTGTCGTTGGGTTCGCCGTGGGTGGCCCAGCGGGTGTGCGCGATGCCGATGGAGCCGGAGATATCCTTGTTTTCGGTGAAACGCTCGAGGTCGGCGACCTTGCCCTTGGTCTTGTAGACCGTGAGTTCGGACGAGTCGTTGATGAGTGCCACGCCCGCCGAGTCGTATCCGCGATATTCCAGGCGGTGGAGCCCCTTTATCAAAATGTCGTAGGCCGTTCTATGACCTACATATCCTACGATTCCGCACATGATTGAGATGTGTTTTTTATTTTTCCCTTGTTTTTCCCTGCTGAACGGTTATTTCTGGCGGAGTACCAGCCACAGGATAATGTATACCCAGAGACTGAGGCCGGCAGCCACGACGAGAATCACGGTCGCGAGTCGGACAGCGGCAGGATTGATATCGAAATATTCTGCGATTCCGCCGCATACGCCGGCTATTACCTTGTTTTTGGAGGAGCGGTAGAGTTTGCGTGTGTTGGTGTTTTCCATGTTTGTCTTATTTATCGATTTTGCAAATATACTAATATTCGCTGAAAAAACGAAAGCGCCGTCGGCCATAGGCCGGTGCGCGGTCGCAAGGCGATTCGTCAGGGCAAATATATCACATATTCGCTGAAGAACGAAAGCGCCGTCGGCCGTAGGCCGGTGCACGGTCGCCGGGCGATTCGTTAGAGGCAAATATACAAAGTATATCCGATGAAAAAAATAGCTGATGCCCTACTTTGGGCCGTTTTGCAGCGTCGAAACCGTTTTTTCCTTGTAAATACATGCAATATGTCCGTGGGAAGGGAGCCCGACGGCCTCCTGCGAAAAACGCCGCGGCTCTCCGCCCCACGAAAATCCGGGCAGGAGAGCCGACCCGCTGCGGATGAAAAAACGTTCCGGCTCTGCGATTTTTGGATTTGTTTTCGTATTTTTGTCTTCCGAACGGATTAACACTTCTACTCTTATGGAGACAAAAGATTCGAAACTGATGCTCTACAACACCCTCTCCCGCCGCAAGGAGGAGTTCGTACCCTATAATCCGCCCCACGTGGGCCTTTACGTCTGCGGCCCCACCGTCTACGGCGACCCCCATCTGGGACATGCCCGGCCGGCCATCACCTTCGACCTGCTGTTCCGTTACCTTACCCTGTCGGGCTACAAGGTGCGCTACGTGCGCAATATCACCGACGTGGGACACCTGGAGCACGATGCGGACGAGGGCGAAGACAAAATCGCCAAGAAAGCTCGGCTCGAACAGCTGGAGCCCATGGAGATATCGCACTATTACACCGAACGTTACCACCACGCCATGGAGGCGCTGGGCGTGAAGAGCCCCAGCATCGAGCCCCATGCCTCGGGACACATCATCGAACAAATCGAACTCATCAAGCGCATCCTCGACCAGGGATACGCCTACGAGAGCAACGGTTCGGTCTACTTCGACGTGGAGAAGTACAACCGCACCTACCGCTACGGCCGCCTTTCGGGCCGCAACCTCGACGATATCGTGACCAACACCCGCTCGCTGGACGGCCAGCAGGACAAACGCCACTCGTTCGATTTCGCCCTCTGGAAAAAAGCCGCCCCGGAACACATCATGCACTGGCCGTCGCCCTGGAGCGAAGGATTCCCCGGCTGGCATCTCGAGTGTTCGGCCATGAGTACCAAATACCTCGGCGAGCGTTTCGATATCCACGGCGGCGGAATGGACCTGATGTTCCCCCACCACGAGTGCGAAATAGCCCAGAGCACCGCTGCCATGGGACACGACTCGGCCCGCTACTGGATGCACAACAACATGATAACCATCAACGGACAGAAGATGGGCAAGTCGCTGGGCAACTTCATCACCCTCGAGGAGCTCTTCACGGGCAATCACCGGCTGCTCGCGCAGGCCTACTCGCCGATGACCATCCGCTTCTTCATCCTCCAGGCCCACTACCGCTCGACCCTCGATTTCAGCAACGAGGCGTTGCAGGCGGCCGAAAAGGGACTCGACCGGCTGATGAAGGGTGTGGAGACGCTCGCCAAGGTGAAACCTGCGGAGCACTCCTCCGTCGATGTCGCCGACCTGGAGCGCCGCTGCCGCGAGGCGATGGACGACGACCTCAATTCGCCCATCGTCATTTCGGTGCTTTTCGACTGGGTGCGCATCATCAACCAGCTGCACGAAGGCACGCAGACCATCGCCACCGACGACCTCGCACGGCTGCGGGAGAAGATGTCGGAGGTCGTCTTCGACCTGCTCGGCCTGCGGGACGAGAAGAGCGCCGCTGCCGCCGGAGGCAAAGACCTGGTCACCCCGCTGGTCAATATGCTGCTCGACCAGCGCATGGAGGCCAAGAGCCGCAAGGACTGGGCGACCAGCGACAGAATCCGCGACGCCCTGACCGCCATCGGAATCCGTGTCAAAGACCGTAAGGACGGTTACGACTGGGAAATAGAGTAACCGAACCGCAGAGGCGACTGCATATCGGTTTTCGGCCGGCAATTTTTGTTTTTTAACGGATATTGTCTATATTTGCATCGTCAAATGAGACATCAATCTATCGCCCCGCTTGGCGGGATGGGGATTGGTGTCTCTTTTTTTGTACACCTTCTCGGATAGATTTTCATTTGTTGAATCCTTAAAACCAGTTTGTTATGGGAAACAAAAAGAAAACCTACCAAAAGATTGCCCACTACGGCAAGAATGAAATCGTTCTCTGGCCCCAGGGCGTGAGCGCAGCTATCGAAGCCTACGAGCGGGCTGTGGAGAGCAGCGCCGCACCGGCACTCAAAATCCGGGAACGGATGAACGAGGCCCGCTTTTGCGAAGAGGTGGAGGAGTACGCCCTGGCAACGGCCTGCTACGAGGAGGCGATATCCCTCTGCATGACCTCCGAAACCGGCTCGTCGCCCCGGTTCCGGCACCTGGCCCTCGAATGCGGCCGCCGCATCGAATGCTGCGAGAAGCAGATGGGCTCTCTGCCCGGCCTCTTCACCGCCCCGACCGACCGGGTCCGGAAGTTCTACCAGACCCGCTTCCCGGCTCCCCGCCGTTCATAAACCCCGAGCCTGCGCAGGGAGGGGCTTCACCCTCTCTGCAAGAAGCAGGTAAAACCGAAATGCCGAAAAGAACACGCTTTGTGCGTGTTCTTTTTATTCGGGCTTCGAGCGAACAACCTCTTGTCAGGAACTGTATTTAGGAAGCATTGCCGCCCCCGGTTCTTCGCATCTGCGGAACTGTTCCTATGAATCTCACGTTGCGTGCGCTGCCGTAAAGAACGGATGCGAAAAAATTCAATATGCCCTACATAGAATGGATGAAAATATAGCTTTCGCTGCAAAATAATAACCTTGTTTCAAAAGTGCGGAAGTTCTTTTGTCCATGCAAAAGAACTTCCGCACAGACCGCACAGTATCAATCCATTAGCCGTATTGTTCCGGAAAAGGAGAGAAACGTTCCCCAAAAGGCGACCCGATACATACAATTTTTCGGGACTTCGACTCGTTTTCTTGTTGCCGTGTCCCTCTTATGGCACGGTGTTTGATATTGATACTGCGGTTGCGTATGCAAGGCAGCGCAACTAAGGTTTCTTCATTTATTTAAGTTTGGGTTAGTAGTTTTAGGGGATTCGTCCCCGAACGCAGGAGGCAATCGAGAGATTCCCTCCTGTTTTTTTTGCATCTCCCGACGCACGGACCGGCACTCCGACCCCGCCTCACACGTTCGCCTTGGTGCGGCTCTTTTTCAGGTTTTCGTCCACCACCACCCACACGGGCAGATGTTTGACCCGCAATCCGTGGTGCCTTACCCAGACGTTCATGAGCCGTTCGGCCATGAAACCGAACACCCGCATCTGAAACGGGTCGGTCGAAATCACGATGCGGCGCTCCACCTCGAACAACACCCCGAACAGCCACCGGCAATAGTCGTCGAACAGCTCCCGGCGCATGATGAACATGTTGGCCAGAGACATCTGCGTGGAGCGCATCACGCTGCGGAACGCAGGCATGTACTCCGGAAACTTCTCCCGGACGACCGCCCGCATGGCCCGGAAATCGCAGGCCCGGTGTTTCACCCGATAGTGTATCCCCACCGGATAACCCACCTTGTAGGGGCACGACATCACGATATCCGCATCCGACAACAGCTCCTGCACGTCCGGCACCGAATGGTCGTAAGTTGCGAATTCAGAAGCTCTTACTTTCTTTTTCGCGAGGGGGGGGGAATTTGTTCGAAGTCGAAGTAACGGCGATAGTGGCTCAGACCCACCCAACGCACCTCCTGCGGCAGGTTCCGCCAGGCCCAGTAGAGAGCCGTCAGTTCGCAATAGTTGCGGTTGCGGTCGCTGATGTTGTCACCCGTATCGTCGCCCGGAATGCCGAGCTTCGTCCTGCTGACGGCCCGCCCCACCTGAATGGGCATATAGGGAGGGTTATCGAGCCACATGTCCTGCTTGTGGGCGCACACCAGAATCACCGCGCGCTCCTTCGCCGTTCCGAGTTTCTCCATGACCGTCCCTTAATCGAAGTGCTTGAGTGCCTGCTCAATCACCTTGTCCATATCGTAATATTTGTACTCGGCCAAACGTCCTCCGAACAGCACTCCCTCTTCGGCGGCGGCCAGCTCCTTGTAACGTGCGGCCAGCGCTTCGTTGCGGGCGTCGTTCACCGGGTAATAGGGTTCGTCGCCCGGCTCCCACTCCTTGCTGTACTCCTTGGAAATCACCGTATCGGGCTGTGTGCCGAATTCGAAGTGCTTGTGCTCGATGATGCGGGTCCACGGCACCTCGCGCTCCGTGTAGTTGAATACGGCGTTGCCCTGATAGTCGGCCACGCCCTCCAGCAGCCGGGTGTCGAAGGAGACGGTGCGGTAGTCGAGGTTTCCGAACCGGTAATCGAACCATGCGTCGATGGGGCCCGTGTAGACAATCTTCCCGGCCAGCGCCGAGAGCGCCTCGCGCTCTTTGAGGAAATCGACGTTGAGCCGCACCTCGATGCCTGCCAGCAGTTTCTCGAACAGCAGCGTGTAACCGCCGATGGGGATTCCCTGCCAGCGGTCGTTGAAGTAGTTGTTGTCGTAGGTGAACCGGAAAGGAAGCCGCCGGATGACGAAAGCCGGAATGCTCGTGGCCGGCATGCCCCACTGCTTTTCGGAGTAGCCTTTGATGAGTTTTTCGTAGATGTCGCGGCCTCCCAGCACGAGCGCCTGCTCCTCGAGATTGGCCGGCTGCACGATGTGCGCATACTCCGCCTTCTGCTCCTCGATACGCACCCGGGCCTGGGCGGGAGTCACCACGTCGGGCCACAGCTGGTGGAAGGTGTTCATGTTGAAAGGAAGATTGTAGAGCTCTCCCTTGTAGTTGGCGACGGGCGAATTGACGAAGTTGTTGAACTCCACCAGCCCGTTCACGTATTCCCACACTTTCCGATTGGAGGTGTGGAAGATATGCGCACCGTATTTGTGGACGTTGATGTCGCGGACACGCTCGGTGTAGCAGTTTCCGCCGATGTGTCCCCGGCGCTCCACCACCAGACACCGTTTGCCGCGCCGGGTCGCTTCGTGGGCGAACACCGCACCGAACAGGCCGGCGCCCACTATCAGGTAATCGTACTCTTTCATAATCAGTCTTCTCTATCGAAAAATTCTGTAAATCAGCCCGGAGGCGTTCCGGCGGCCGCACGCACGCCGTTCCGGGAGACGCTGCGGCTGCGTTTCGCTGCCGAGGCTGCGAGGGGACCTCCCCTTAGAAGGGCAGGTCGTCCGGGTCCTCCTGAGGCGCGGCCGGCTGCGGGGCCGGCTGTGCGGGCTGCTGCGCCGCATAGGACTGCTGGCCGTAGCCGCTCTGTCCCTGACCGTAACCCGGCTGGCCGCCCTGGGGCGCCTGGTAACCTCCGCCCTGCTGATAGCCCCCCTGCTGCTGGGGCGCCGAGTCCTGACGGCGGCCGAGCAGCTTCATGTCGTTGGCCAGAATCTCCGTCGAATAGCGCTTGTTGTTGTCGCGGTCGGTCCACTCGCGGGTGCGGATGCTCCCCTCGATATAGAGCTGCGACCCCTTCTTCACGAAACGGTCCACCACGTCGGCCAGGTTGCTCCACAGCACCACGGTGTGCCACTCGGTGTGCTCGCGGCTCTCCTGGGTCTGGCGGTTGTATATTCTCTCCGTGGTCGCCAGCCGGATGCGGGCCACCTTGCTGCCGCTCTCCAGCGAGCGCACCTCGGGGTCCATGCCGACGTTGCCGACCAAAATCACTTTGTTAATCATCTTTCTATCTGGTTTAAATTCGTTACATTCCGGCTATGAGTTCCGTAAAGAGCGCGGTCATCTTCTTCTCCGCCCGGGCGCCCTGCTTCTGCACATCCTCGTGGTCGCCCTTCTCCTCCGAGAGACCGCAGTTGGTGATGATGGAGATGCCGAACACGGGCAGTCCCATATGACGCGCCGCTATCACCTCGGGCGTGGTGGACATACCGGCCGCATCGCCGCCGATGTTCAGATAGTAGCGATACTCGGCCTGCGTCTCGAACGTGGGACCCGTGCCGCCCACGTAGACGCCGTAACGCAGCTCCACGCCCTGCCGGGCGGCCACCTGCCCGGCCAGCTCAATCAGACGCGGGTCGTAGCAATGGTGCATGTCGGGGAAGCGGGTGCCGAGCTCCTTGATGTTGGGGCCTACCAGCGGATTGGGAATCAGGTTGATGTGGTCGGTTATCACCATCAGGTCGCCGGTCCGGAAGGTGGGGTTCACACCGCCGCTGGCATTCGAGACGAAGAGGGTCTCGATACCCAGAAACTTCATCACCCGCACCGGGAAGACCACCTGCTGGGGGGTGTACCCTTCGTAATAGTGGAAACGGCCCTGCATGGCCACCACCCGTTTTCCGCCCAGCATGCCGAAAATCAGGCGCCCCCTGTGTCCCTCCACGGTCGAGACCGGGAAGTCGGGAATCTCGGAGTAATCCACCGAGGCGTGCACCTCGATATGCTCGACCAGGCCGCCGAGGCCCGTACCGAGAATGATGCCCACCTGGGGCTTGAACTGAACCTTGTCGGCGACGAACTGCGCCGTCCGTTTAATCTTTTCTAACATCCTTATCTATGTTTTTGATGAAATCGTATTTGTCGCCGTCCACGAACGAGACGTGGATGGGTTCGAAGTAGAGGCTGCGGACGATGCGGTCGGGAATCGAGCGGCGGTTGGTCAGCTTCACCGCATCCTTCTCCGTGGTGACCACCAGCGTTCCCTCGGGGGCGTTCCGGAGTTTGGTCTCCAGCATCTTCATATCCCTGACGCGATAGGGGTAGTGGTCGCGGAAGATGAGCCGGTCCACCACCTCGTATTTGGCCGAGAGGTTCTCCACGAACTGCGCGGGGTTTCCCACCCCGGCCATGGCAATCACCCGCTCGCCGCCGCGCAGGGCTTTCCGCGGAGCCGCATCGGGGAAAAGCGGCACGGCGGCGCCCGTCACCATCGAGGTGAAGTAGAGCCGCTGGTAGGGATAGAGGTTGAGCACCTTGATGAGAATGCGCCTGTCGAGCGCGTTCATCGTGGGGGGACACTTGGTCACCAGCACGTAGTGGGCCCGGTGCAGGGCCGACGGCAGGTCGCGGAGCGACCCTTTCGGCAGCATGAAGTCATTCTGAATCGGCCGCGAATAGTCCATCAGCACGACATTTATCTTCGGCTCCACGTAGCGGTGCTGGAATCCGTCGTCCATGATGATGAGGTTCACCTCCGGATGCCGGCTGCGTATGTTGCGGATGCCCGTGCTCCGCTTCTCGCACACGGCCACCGTGATTTCGGGGAACTTCAGCTTTATCTGTTTGGGTTCGTCGCCCACCTCCCTGAACGGGGTCTTCACCTCGGCCTCGCGGTAGCCCGACGTGCGGCGGCCGTATCCGCGGGAGAGCAGGGCGATTCTGTAGTTGTGGCGCAGGTGTTCGACGAGCATCTCCGTGACGGGGGTCTTTCCGGTGCCGCCGACCGTGATGTTTCCCACGCAAATTATCGGGATATCGAACCGTTCGCTCTTGAGCACGCCCCAGTCGAACAACCGATGACGAAAGGTCACCGCCATTTTATAAATCCACGACAGGGGCGTCAGAATCAGGTTTTTGGCCATAACAAGCGAACTCATTTGAGCGGAGGTGCCGGCACCGGTCCGCTAATTTTTTCAAAGGTACGGTTTTCGCGCTGAAAAAACAAACGCTTACACTTTTTTAGCTTTCCGGCCGCATTGTCCGTCCTCAACCGCGCTCCGGGGCGAGAGCCCGCGCCCGGGCCTCCAGAACGGCCTCCGCGAACGCCTCGGGGTCGCTGCAGCTGATGATATAGCGCTTTTCGTAAATGTCGTCCACGGCGACCAGATGCCCCCACTCGCGGGCATAGACCGAAACGGTGTCGAACGTCGCCAGGTCGAGGTAGCTGCCGTAGTAGCCGAAGAATCCGCAGCTGGCGAACAGGGGCACCAGCCGGCGGGTCTGCCCGCGGCCGAGCACCGACACGTCGGCGATATCCCGCAAGCGTATCTCCCGCAGCTCCATGACGCAGTGCACCTCCACCGCCTCGTCCCCCACCTTCACGCAGCGCGGGATGGTGAGCACCGCCAGCAGCGCCAGCGCCAGCACAATCGACAGATACCACGCCAGCGTATAGCTGCCCGGGAAGAGAATGCCGATGGCGACGGCTATGCCTGCCGCCACCGTAATCACCGCCGCCGTCGTGCGGCGGCTGCGCTTGTCGTGGGTCACCTTGAATACCCGACTGGTTTGGTTCCGTTCCATATCGCTCTCTCTTTTTTCCGATTTTTCTCTCCCCTTCCGCGGCCTGGTGTCATCCTCCGCGGCGCACCGATGCTCTCCTCCGACAGCGGCCCGGTGTCATCCTCTGCGGCGTTCCCGAAGCCTCTCCGACGAAGGCCGCCGATGCCACCTCCTCATGATTCCGCCCCGCTCCCGGCAGTTCCGCCCCGAACGGGTCGTGCGCCCCTACTCCCGGCCGTCGGCCGCCAGCAGCGCCCCGGCCACCGCCAGGTCCGCCGGAGTGGTTATCTTGACATTCGCCCGGTCGCCCTCCACCAGCGCCACCCGCACGCCCAGCCGCTCCACGACCGAAGCGTCATCGGTGAAAGCCGGGTCAAACTCCGTCTCGTATGCGCTTCGCAGCAGGTCGGCCCGGAACACCTGCGGGGTCTGCACGGCCCGCAGCCGCTCCCGGTCCACGGGGTGCGACCCCCCGGCCGTCACCTCCCGGAACGAATCGACGGCCGCCACCACCGGAATCGCAGCCCCCTCCCGGCGTGCCGCGTCGATGCTCGCGGCTATCGTCCGGCGCGAAACCAGGGGCCTCACCCCGTCGTGCACCGCCACGATACGACACCGCCCGTCCACCAGCGCCAGCCCCCTTTTCACCGAGGAGAAGCGGTTCTCGCCCCCCTCGCAGAGGGTTATCCGTCCGGCGAGCCCCCATTCGGCCGCCATCGCACGCCACCGCTCCATCTGCGAAGCGGGCAGTACGGTGATAATCCGCGCCGAAGGCAACGCCCCGGCGAACCGTTCGACGGTGTGCACCAGAATGGGTTTTCCGGCCAGCGGCAGGAACTGTTTGGGGACGTCGCCCCCCATCCGCGTTCCGCTGCCCCCGGCCACGATGATTACGCTGATATCCGTATCGCACATAAACCTATGATTGTCAATACCTGTTTCCTTCAAAATCTTCTCTCCCCTCCCCGAGGCCGCGCTACCGGGGCTCCCCGGCGGTGAGTTTCCGTCCGAATCCCAGCGTGTTGTCGGTCAGCTTCACGAACTCCGGCTCCACAATCCACAGCGTCAGCGAAGCGGCCGCGGCATAGGGGAAACGCCGGAGATAGGCTCCGCGGGCCGTTTCGAGCTCCTCGCCCCGGGCCCGGCGCATCCGTCCCTGCACCTGCAGCCCCTGCACGCGCCCCACGATGCGGCTCTCCAGCACCACCGACAGCGCCACCTGCGGGTTGTCCGCCGCATCCGAAGCGTGGCGCGTCGCCTCGTCGGAGGTGAATACGAACCACTGACTCCCGGGCACATAGGCATAGAACATGTTGGCGCACCACGGATTGCGCCCCGCGCACGTAGCCAGCGTCAGCACATGGTGCCTGCGGATGAAACGTTCGATATGCTTCTCTATCTCCATCTGGTCGGGCTCCTTTCCGGCTACTTCGTCCGTTCGGCCGCGGTCGAATCGGCGGTCACGGCGGCAGGCGTCAGCACCACGCCCCACACCGCCGAATCAATCTGCGTCACGCGCCGGGGGTCGCTCTCCCCGGCCAGTTCGGCCTTCACCCACTCCGCCACACGTTCGAAAGCAGCCTTGTTCTGCGCGGAGACCGGTTCGGCGGGCGGACTCACCGCCTTGAGCGGGTCGATGGGGGTGCCGCCCTTCCAGAGGCGGAAATCGAGATGGGGACCGGTCGAGGAGCCGGTGCTGCCCACATAGCCAATCAGCTGCCCCTGCGACACGCGCGAACCCACGGCCAGCCCCTTGGCATAGCCTCTCAGGTGCATGTATCCGGATGTCAGGTTGTTGGCGTGTTTAATCTTGACCGTGTTGCCGCCGCCTCCGGCCCATCCCTTGGAGATGACCACGCCGTCGGCCACCGAATGGACGGGGGTTCCCGACGGAGCGGCGTAATCGACGCCCGTGTGGGGGCGGTAGACCTTATAAATGGGATGGAGCCGCGCCCGGGTGAACCGCGAACTGATGCGCGTATATTTCAGCGGCGCCTTGAGCAGCTGTTTTCTGAGGCTGGCGCCGTCGGGTTCGAAGAACTGCACCTTGCCGTTCTGGCGGAACGGGATGGCGGTGTACTGCTTGCCGCCGTGTTCGAACACGGCGCCCCAGATGCGGCCGATGCCCACGCTGAGCGTATCGACATATTTCTGTTCGTAGATGACCGTGAAGTTGTCGCCCTTCTGGATGCCGAAGAAATCGACCGTCGAGCCGAAGATATCCTCCAGTTCGGCCGCCAGCGCATAGGGGAGCTCCTCCTCCATGATGGCGCCCCAGAGCGAGGAGTTGATGACCGCCGACTTCTTGAACCGCTCCACCCGCACGTCTTTCTGCCCGGAGGCAATCACCACGCTGTCGCCGTGCAGGGTGAAGGTGATGTAGTCGGTCAGGTTCTTCTCATAGACCAGATGGCACAGCCGCCGCGAGGCGCCCAGGGTGTCGCCCGGCTCGTTCTCCAGAAAGGCGGTGTAGCGGTTCCCGGCCCGCACGTTCCGCAGCGGGAAGATGTCGAGCGACGCCTTGTCGATTCTGTCAATCATCGCGGCGCTCACTCCGAATCCGTTGAGTATCTTACCCATCGTCTCGCCCGGAGCCACCTCTCCGTCCACCACCGTATAGTTCTCGTACTCGATGCCGTACATCGTCGGCACGGGCTCCGGTTCGCCCGCCTGCTCTTCGGCGGCCTCCCGGCCGCCCCGGCATCCCGTCATGAGCGCCACCGCCGCGACGCACGCCAGCGCTCCGCGGAGCGGCCCGGCGAAAAAATCGTTGCACTTCATTCCTTGACCCTTTTAGCTGTTCGCATGTCAGTTTTTCGACGGGAGGAACGAATAGTTCTCCGAATAGTCGAGCATCTGGCCCGCATAGTCTTCGGTGTATCCGATTTCCACGTCCACAATCTCACCGTTCTCCAGGACCGGCGTATAGACCGGATTCACGAATCCGGCGTAGGGCTGAATCCCCAGCGAGGCGTAGCGCTCCAGCACCTCGGCGTGCAGTTCGGGGTCCACCTTCACCCCGTAGCTCTCCACCAGCCGGCGGCCCGCCTCGAAATCGCCCTCGCTCTTGATGCGCTGCACCTCGCGCAGCATCCGTCCGAAGAGTTCGCGCAGCTTCTCGAAATCGTTCACCACCACGTAGCGCTTGCCGTTCTCGGTCACCCACTCGATGACCTTGTCGGCCTTGCCCTGCTCGTAGCACCACTCGGCAATCAGCTTGCGGTTGCGCATGTGGGCCTCCTCGACGTTCTTGCCCGGCTCGATGCGTGCCAGCTGGGTCATCAGACCGTTCATGATATAGCTGGCATACTGTGCCTTGGCCACGTCGAATCCCGGCACCAGCCCCAGCTCCGCCATCTTGGGGTCGCCCAGATAGTAGAGGCCGAACAAGTCGGCGCGGGTCTCCTCCAGCGTGGAGCCGTAGCTGCCCAGCTCGGAGCCCTTCACGCCGGGGGCCAGCTGTCCCGAACCGTGGCCCAGACACTCGTGCAGGTCGGTGTGGAGGTTGTCGCCCAGCAGGCCGTACTCGGCCACGCGGCGGCGGTCCTCCTCGCGGAGCATGAACTCCTCCTGCAGGCCGTTGCCCTTGGCGGCCTCGGCGTAGGCCTGGGTGATATTCTGTATGGTCACGCTCTTCGAGCCGTGCTCCTTGCGAATCCAGTCGGCATTGGGGAGGTTGATTCCGATGGGGGTGGCCGGATAGCAGTCGCCGCCCAGCATCGCCACGTTGATGACCTTGGCGCTCACGCCCTTCACCTCCTTTTTCTTATAGCGGTCGTCCACCGGCGAATGGTCCTCGAACCACTGCGCCGCCCCGCTGATGACCCACGTGCGCTGCGTGGCCTGGTCGTCGCGGTAATTGACGTTGCTCTCCCACGAAGCCTTGTAGCCCAGCGGGTCGCCGTAGTTCTCGATGAAGCCGTTCACGAAGTCGATGCGCGAAACGGTGTCCTCCACCCACAGGATGTTGTAGGCGTCGAACTGTCTCAGGTCGCCCGTGCGGTAGTACTCCGCCAGCGCTTCGATGGTCTCCTTCTGGGGCGAAGCGGCCACTCCGGCGGCCTTCTCCAGCCAGTAGACGATTCGTTCGATGGCCGGCGAATACATGCCGCCCACCTTCCACACCCGCTCCGTGAGCCGGCCGTTCTCCTTGACCAGCTTCGAATTCAGGCCGTAGGAGACGGGCCGCGGGTCGTCGGGGTCGGCCATCGACGCGAAGTAGCGCTCGGCCTCGGCCTGGGAAACCCCCTCGTAGTAGTTGCTCGACGAGGTGAGCAGCAGGTCGTCGCCGTCCCGCTGGTTGAGCCGGGTGGCATAGAGCGACGCATCGAAAATCGCGGGCTTGACGATGGCCATCAACGCCTGGCGGTCGCCCCACTCGCCCGGCAGCCGGTCGTCGGGCACGCCGGCCAGCAGCTCGTCGAAGTAGGCCTCCGAAAATTCGGGCACGAACTTGTCGTTGCTGTAATGGTGATGGATGCCGTTGGCGAACCACACCTTCTTGAGGTACTTCTCGAAAGCGGCCCATTCGGGGGTGGTGCGGTCGCCGTCGAAGCCGGCATAGGCCGCCTCCAGCGTGCGCCGGATGGCCAGGTTGTATTTGAAATTCTGGTCGAAAAGAATGTCGCGTCCGCACAGGGCCGCCTGGTTGAGATAGTAGATGAGGGTCTTCTCCTGCAGCGGCATCTCTTCGAAGCCGGGCACCCGGTAGCGGAGCACCTTGATATCGTCGAAGGCATCTATCTGCCAGCGGAACGGCTCTTCGGCCTGCCGCTTCCCCTCCGGGCCGGCGCACGACACGCTTCCCGCCACGAGCGTGGTCATCGTTATCACTTTCACCATGTTTTTCATAAGCTCTATATTCGGAATTATATTGAATGCAAAGTTACGCAAAAAATCTTTCACGACGCTCTTCCGGGGGCTCTCTCCCCTCCCCTTAGGACAGCGGCCGGCACGAAGGCGGCCGCAGCCGGAAGATGTCCGCAGCCCCTCCGCGCAGCCGGCAGCGGGGCCGCGCGGTCCCGGCTACCGGTCTCTTCTCAGCCGGTAACGGGCTCCGTAATCCAGCATGAACTCCAGCGTCTGCTGGAAGACGGCCTCCACCTGCGAGGGAACCAATATCCGCGAATCGTCGCCGCAGCGGTCCGCCAGCAGCCGGGGCAGCCGCTCCATACGGGTACCCAGACGCCTGGCCATCGCCTCGGCCAGCTCCCGCTCCACGATGGCATGCTGCTCGTAATCGCGGCCGTGGTCCTCGTAATCGATGAAATCCATCCCCACGACCAGATTCCCGTAGCGGTCTATTCCGGCCACCACGGAGGCCCCTATCTCCATATCCTCGTCCGACTCGGCTACCATCACGGCCGAACTCAGTTCGCACAACGATTCCATAACTATTACCCTCTGTTTTCGGATTAAGCTGTCGCTACGGTGACAAAAATACCGAAAAATCGACAGCCTTGCAACCCCGTTCCCGTTTTTCCGGTCCGTTTTTTTGCCTCGGCCCGCCGCTTTCGCTATCTTTGCGCAGTCATTCCCGTTGCAACGAACGTAAACAAGGATGGAAATATTTTTATCGATACTGGCGATTCTGCTCTCCCTGGCGGGAGTGGCGGGATGCATCATCCCCATGCTTCCGGGCCCCCCGCTGGGCTGGCTGGCCATGCTGGCCGCCCGCTTCCTGCCGGGATGCGACTTCTCCGGCACGGCGCTCGCCCTCTGGGGCGCAATCACCCTGGCGGTCACCCTGCTCGACTACTGGCTGCCCGTCGAACTGACCCGCCGGCTGGGCGGTTCGCGCAGCGGCGTGGCGGGAGCCACCGTGGGCGTCATCGCCGGACTCTTCATTCTCCCGCCGCTGGGACTCATCGTCTGCCCCTTCCTGGGAGCCCTGCTGGGCGAACTGCTCAACGACCGCCGCGACAGCGCCACCGCATTCCGCGTGGCCATGGGGTCGCTGGCCGCCTTCGTAGCGGGCACCGGCGTCAAACTCATCGTCTGCGGAGCCATGTGCTGGCACGTCGCACGCGCCCTGTGGTAGCCCTTCCGCAGAAAAATCGGGACCCGGCGCACCACTTCCCGCGAAATATCGCTACATTTGCAACGGACACAGCGTGTCCGACAACTTTTATCTCTTTTCAGTTATGAAGAAACTATCGCTTATTCTCGCACTGCTGCTCTCCGTAGCGGTCATGTGCTCGTGCGGCAAACGCTACTCCTACCGGACGGTGGAGGGCGACCCGCTCAAAACCCGCATCTACACCCTCGACAACGGTCTGAAGGTCTACATGGCGGTAAACAAGGAGACCCCGCGCATACAGACCTACATCGCGGTGAAGGTGGGCGGCAAGAACGACCCCGCGCAGACCACCGGTCTGGCCCACTACTTCGAACACCTGATGTTCAAGGGCACCCAGCAGTTCGGCACCCAGGACTACGAGGCCGAAAAGCCCCTGCTCGACACCATCGAACAGCTCTTCGAGCGCTACCGCACCCTCGACGACGAGGAGCAACGCAAGGCCCTCTACCGCCGCATCGACAGCGTGAGCCAGGAGGCCTCGAAGCTGGCCATTCCCAACGAGTACGACAAACTGATGGCCGCCATCGGAGCCAACGGCACCAACGCCTACACCGGCTACGACCAGACCGTCTACGTGGAGGATATCCCCTCGAACCAAATCGACAACTGGGCCCGCATCCAGGCCGACCGCTTCAAGAACGTGGTCATCCGCGGATTCCACACCGAGCTGGAGACCATCTACGAGGAGAAGAACATGTCGCTGACCAGCGACACCGGCAAGGAGTTCGACAGCATACTCAACATGCTCTACCCCCACCACCCCTACGGCACGCAGGACATTCTGGGCACCCAGGAGCACCTGAAGAACCCCTCCATCACCAACGTCAAGAAGTACCACGACACCTACTACGTGCCCAACAACATGGCCATCTGCCTCTCGGGCGACTTCGACCCCGAGGAGATGATTGCCACCCTCGACAAATACTTCGGCGACATGGTTCCCAACCCGGAGATTCCCGTGCTGAGCTATGAGCCCGAAACGCCCATCGCCGCCCCCGAAGCCCGCGAGGTGCTCGGCCCCGAGGCCGAAAACGTGGCCGTGGCATGGCGCATCGGCGGTGCCGCCTCCGAGGATGCCGACCTGGCCGAGCTGGCCCGCGGCATACTCTACAACGGACAGGCCGGTCTGTTCGACATCAACCTCAACCTCTCGCAGTCGGTGCTGGGCGCCTACGCCATGCCCGAAACGCTGGCCGACTACGGCGTCTTCTACGCCATCGGCTATCCCAAGCAGGGCCAGTCGCTGGACGAGGTGCGCGAGCTGATGCTCGGCCAGATTGCCCGGCTTCGGGCGGGCGACTTCGACGAGGAGCTGCTCCAGGCCACCATCAACAACCTCAAATCGCGCAAGATGGCCCGCCTGGACACCAATGCCGGCCGCGCCGACGCCTTCGTGAATTCGTTCATCAACGGCACCGACTGGAGCGACGAGGTGAAGCACCTCGACCGGCTGGGCAAAATCACCAAGGAGCAGGTGGTGGCCTTCGCCAACCGCGCCCTGGGAGCCGACAACTACGTGATGGTCTACAAACGTCAGGGAACCGACCCCAACGAACAGAAAATCGCCAAGCCCGAAATCACCCCCATCGCCACCAACCGCGACGCCAAGAGCGACTTCCTCTCCGAGGTGCAGGCCTCGCAGGTGAAGCCCATCGAACCGGTGTTCGTGGACTATGACCGCGACCTGTCGAAGTTCTCCGCCAAGTCGAATCTGCCCGTGCTCTACAAGCGCAACGAAACCACGGGCCTGTTCACCCTCACCTATCTCTTCGAGACCGGCTCCGACAGCGACCCCGTGCTCAGCTACGCGTTCGACTACCTCAACTACCTGGGCACCGGGAACCGCAGCGCCGCCGACATCGCCGCCGAATTCTACAAGATAGCCTGCTCCTACGCTTTCCGCGTGGGTGCGGTCGAGACCTCCGTGGTCATCTCCGGTCTGAACGAGAACATGGAGAAGGCGATGGCGCTGGTCGAGGAGCTGATTGCCGAGGCCCGGCCCGACGAGCAGGTGCTCGCCAACATGAAGGCCGACTACCTCAAGTCGCGTCAGGACAACAAGCTCAACCAGAACGCCAACTTCAACGCGCTGCGCCGCTACGCCTACTACGGTCCCGACTACATCCGCCGTTCGACCCTGAGCAACGAGGCTCTCGGCGCCCTCACCTCCGAGGAGCTGCTGGGCAAGGTCCGCGACCTGTTCGGCAAGGAGCACACCGTACTCTACTACGGTCCCTCGAGCGGACAGCAGGTGGTAGCCGCCCTCGACGCCGGCCACCGCATTCCCGAGACGCTGGCGCCGGTGGACAAGACCGCCTATCCGGTCAAGCTGCAGACCCCCGAAAACAAGGTGCTGCTGGCCCAGTACGACGCCAAACAGCTCTACTACCAGCAGTTCTCCGACCGCGGCGAGCAGTTCGACCCGGCCAATGACGCCGAGTTGGCCCTCTACAACGAGTACTTCGGCGGCGGCATGAACTCCATCGTCTTCCAGGAGATGCGCGAGGCACGCGGACTGGCCTATTCGGCTTCCGCCCACCTGGGAGCCCCCCAGTTCGCCGGCGACACCTACTACTTCATCGCCATCATCGCCACCCAGAACGACAAGATGACCACCGCCATCGAGGCTTTCGACGATATCATCAACCGCATGCCCGAGAGCGAGGCGGCCTTCAACGTGGCCAAGGAGTCGCTCATCGCACGGCTGCGCACGGCACGCACCATCAAGAGCGCGGTGCTCAACTCCTACCTCGCCGCCAAACGCCTGGGCATCGACTACGACCGCAACAAGGCCCTCTACGAGAAGGTGCGCGACATGACCCTCGAGGATGTGAAGGCCGCCCAGCGGAAATGGGTCGAAGGACGCAAGTACACCTACTGCATCCTGGGCGACATCAAGGAGCTCGACCTTCACAAGCTGCAAAGTCTGAGCGACAAGCCGGTGGAGATTCTCTCCTCGGAACAGATATTCGGCTATTAGTCCCGAATCCCGCCGACAACGAAAAGGTGTCCGACCCGGAGGTCGGACACCTTTTCGTTTTACCCGAAGGCCCCATTCGTCCGGGCTCCCTTCCGCCCGAAAACCCTCTTCATCCGGGGTCCCTCTTCATCCGGGCCCCCTCTCGCCCGAGGTCCGTTCTGTTTTCCCCCATCCGGGAATCCGTCCCGCCCGAAAGCCCTTTCCGTCCGACTCCGTCCCATCGGAGGTCTGCCCGCCCCGAAGCCCTTTCGCCCCGGGAACCCGCTTTATCCGAAAACCTGCTTGCCCCAAGACCGCCGCGAAGAGACCTTTTTCCGCTCCGACCGTTTCCGGAAACAGCCGTCCCGGAACTCTTCCGGCCTCCCCGCACGGCTCCGTTCCCCGCACCGCTCCGGTGCGGCCGTTCCGAAAGGCGCCCGGCGGCGAACGATGCCCCCGGCGAACAATGCCCCGCGGCAAAAGACGCCCGCAAAAACGGTGCTTCCGCACCGCACGAACACACCCCAAACACACCCCCAACGCACCACACGAACACACCACCCAAACACTCCGCACGAAACGAAAGGGAGGCCGTCCGGCAAATGTCGGACGGCCTCCCCGTTCGGTTTCCACCGTTACCGGCGGGTATATCTCTCTTCGAAACCGGAAGCGGACGAAAGCACCAGCTCGGTGTCATCGAGCCGCACCACCTCCACCGTATCGGCGAAATCGATGGTCTGGCCGTTTCCGACGCTCTTGCCCGTCAGCACCAGCCTGCCGTCCTCCGACAGGCCCCAGGTCTCATAGAGCAGCGTGGCGCGGTTGATGGAGGCTGCCGCACCCTTGGGCTGCAGCTCGATTCCCTCCGACTCCTGCTCGTTGCCGGGAACGGGATGCACCCAGCTGCCGATGAGTCCGGCATAGGTCTTGTCGCACACCACCCGCGAAGCGGCGAACATCTTCTTCGAAACGGTGTAGGTCACCGTCACGGGAGCTCCCGCAGGCAGGCCCCACGCCTCGCTCAGGTCGGCTTTCCCGATGTTGAACACCGTTATCATCTTGTCGTGAGTCACCAGCAGCGCGTCGGCAGTCGCCTCCATCACCTTGCCGGTCACGATACGCTCCTCGGGTGCGGAGCAGGCCACGGCCGCAACCGCCGCCAGGGCGGCGAGAGCCCGATTCATTACCCTTTTCATAATCCGTTACGTTTTATTTCAGCTTGTCGAACAACGAACGCATGCTCACCTTGCTCTCGATGAGTCCGTGCAGGGCGTCGATAGCCACGCGGCTCTGCTCCATGGTGTCGCGCAGACGCACGGTCACGGTACCGTCCTCCAGGCTCTGGTGGTCTACGGTGATGCAGAACGGCGTGCCGATGGCATCCTGACGGCGATAGCGCTTGCCGATGCTGTCCTTCTCGTCGTACTGTATGTTGTAGTCGAACTTGAGTTCGTTCTTGATTCTGTGGGCCAGTTCGGGCAGTCCGTCCTTCTTGACCAGCGGCAGCACAGCCGCCTTGACCGGGGCCAGCTGGGCCGGGATGCGGAGCACCGTGCGCTCTTCGCCGTTGTCGAGCTTCTCCTCGGCGAAAGCGGCCGAGAGCACCTGCAGCACCATGCGGTCCACGCCGATGGAGGTCTCCACCACATAGGGAACATAGCTCTCGCCGGTCTCGGGGTCAAAGTACTGTATCTTGCGGCCCGAGAACTTCTGGTGGTTGCCCAAATCGAAATCGGTGCGGGAGTGGATGCCCTCCACCTCCTTGAATCCGAACGGGAAGTTATACTCCACGTCGGTGGCGGCATTGGCGTAGTGGGCCAGTTTCTCGTGGTCGTGGAAGCGGTAGTTGTCGTCGCCGAAGCCCAGGGCGCGGTGCCAGCTCATGCGCGTCTCCTTCCACTTGTTCCACCACATCATCTCCTCGCCCGGACGCACGAAGAACTGCATCTCCATCTGTTCGAACTCGCGCATGCGGAAGATGAACTGCCGCGCCACGATTTCGTTACGGAACGCCTTGCCGATTTGCGCGATGCCGAACGGGAGTTTCATGCGGCCGGTCTTCTGCACGTTGAGGAAGTTCACGAAGATGCCCTGCGCCGTCTCCGGACGCAGGTAGATGGTGTTGGCCCCCTCGGCCACCGAACCGACCTTGGTCTCGAACATCAGGTTGAACTGACGCACCTCCGTCCAGTTGCGGGTTCCCGAGATGGGACACGCGATTTCGCAGTCGATGATAATCTGGCGCAGCGCCTCCAGGTCGTTGGCGTTCAGGGCGTCGGCCATGCGCTGGTGCACGGCGTCGCGGCGGGCGGCCGTCTCCGCCACACGGGGCGAGGTGGCGCGGAACTTCTCCTCGTCGAAACTCTCGCCGAAGCGCTTGCGGGCCTTCTCCACCTCCTTGGCGATTTTCTCGTCCTGCTTGGCGAGCCAATCCTCGATGAGCACGTCGGCGCGGTAGCGCTTCTTCGAATCGCGGTTGTCGATGAGCGGGTCGTTGAAGGCGCCCACGTGGCCCGACGCCTCCCAGGTGCGGGGGTGCATGAATATCGCGGCGTCGATGCCCACGATGTTGTCGTGCAGGCGGGTCATCGAATCCCACCAATATTTCTTGATATTGTTTTTCAGTTCGACGCCCATCTGACCGTAGTCGTACACGGCGCTCAGTCCGTCGTAAATCTCGCTCGAGGGGAATATGAAGCCGTACTCCTTGCAGTGGGCCACCAGTTTCTTGAAAAGTTCTTCCTGTGTCATATCGTCATCTTCTTGTTTTATAATGCGCATTGCGGTGTTGCAACGTGCAAAGGTAGACAATTTATGCCATAGTTATACTATCGGGAAGCGATTAATTGCACACCCCCGACTCCGCATCGCCGCAGTCCTTTCCGGCGGCGTTCCGCATTCCGGCTTCCGCCGCTCACTCCTTCTCCGCCCCGGGCTCCGCGGCGGCCGCGGCTTCCCGGCCACAGATGGTATCGAGCTGACGGCGCAACTGCACAATCTGGTCGTATGTAAGAGTCAGAGTCAGACGGAAGAGATTGTCCTGCTCCTTCCGGATTTCGGCCGCATCGCTGCGCAGGGGAGCCCCCTCGCCGGTGATGAGCCATCCGCGGTTGTAGCGCGGGAAACGGCCCAGAATCTTGTCGGCCGTGTTGCGGCTGATGGCATACTCGCCCCTTCTGATTTGATACAGCGACTCCGCGCGTTTGAATCCGCATTGATGCGCAAAGGCATTGACACTGGTAATTCCGTTATCATCAAGAATTTTCTGAATCCTCGACCAGGTCTCGTTGTACTCCGTACTCTCTCTCTTCATCTTTTCAACTGTTCGATTAATCACTTTTACCGACACGTCGGTAAATTCTTTACTGGTAATGCGATATAAACAAAAACCGGGAGGGCCTCATGGAGCGGATGGAATACAAATATACGATATTTTTTTTAACTCGCATAAAAACGCTACTTTTGCATCATAAAAAAATATCCGGCCTCCGCCGCCGGCACAACGACAATTCCATGGCAAGAATCCTGGCTCTCGATTACGGCACCAAACGCACCGGAGTGGCGGTCACCGACCCGCTGTGCATCATCGCCAACGCGCTGGAGACGGTCCCCACCGTGCGCCTGATGGAGTTTCTCGAATCGTACCTCTCCCGCGAGCGGGTCTCGACCATCGTCGTGGGCAAGCCCCTCGACACGAAAGGACGGCCCTCCGCCTCGTGGAGCGGCATCGTGCCGTTCGTCGAACGGCTGAAACGCAGATTCCCCGACACGGAAGTGGTCTTCCACGACGAGCGGTTCACCTCCGTGCTGGCCCACCGGGCCATCATCGACGGGGGAGTCCGCAAGATGGCGCGCCGCGACAAGGCGCTGGTGGACCGGGTGAGCGCCACCATCATCCTCCAGAGCTATCTGGAGAGCAAAGAACGACAAACCGATTAAAACAGATAGTTACGACCATGATTTATCCGATAGTAGTCTACGGGTCGCCCGTTCTCAGGGCCCAATCCCGTGACATAGACCGCGACTATCCCGAGCTGGACAAACTCATCGAGGATATGTTCGCCACCATGTACAACGCCGACGGCGTGGGCCTGGCCGCGCCCCAGATAGGCAAGAACATCCGCCTGTTCGTCATCGACGCCACCCCCTGGGCCGACGAGGAGCCCTCGCTCAAGGATTTCCGCAAGGCGTTCATCAACCCCCAAATCTACGAGCGCTTCGGCGACGAGGAGCTCTTCAACGAAGGGTGCCTCAGCCTGCCAGGTCTGCACGAGGACGTACTCCGCCCCACCGGCATCCGGATTCGCTACTTCGACGAGCAGTTCGTCGAGCACGACGAGCAGTACGAGGGACACGCCGCCCGGGTCATCCAGCACGAATACGACCACCTCGAGGGCAAGGTCTTCACCGACCGCCTCACCCCGCTGCGCCGCACCCTGCTCAAAGGCAAGCTCCAGTCGATGGCCAAGGGCAAGTACCGCGCCTCCTACAAGACCCGCTGAGCCGCCGTCCGCCCCTATGCCTCCGGGCCCCGCAGCGCCCGCCGCCGAAACAGAAGCAGGGGCTGCCGCCGATAACCGCAACCGGCAGGCTCCTCCCTCCCCCGGGATTGCGTCGCTCCGCGCCGCTTTCCCTTGGGTTCCTCGAGAGTATGCAAGACGGAAGCTTTCGGAAAACGCAACCGCAGCTGCCGGAACCTCGGGATTGCGTCGCTCCGCGCCGCTTTCCCTTGCGGTTCCTCGAGAATATGCAAGACGAAAACTTTCCGAAAACACAACCGCAGCTGCCGGAACCTCGGGATTGCGTCGCTCCGCGCCGCTTTCCCTTGCGGTTCCTCGAGAGTATGCAAGACGGAAGTTCTCGGAAAACGCAAATCGGCTTTGCCGATGAATCATAAGAAAAAACAAAAGAGCCTCGAACAAATAAATCCGCTCGAGGCTCTTTTGCTTTTTCTCAAGACCGCATAGAATGCGGTTGCATTTCCCGGAAAACTTCCGTCTTGGCGGAAAGGGAGGGATTCGAACCCCCGGAAGCTCGCACTTCAACGGTTTTCAAGACCGCCGCAATCGACCACTCTGCCACCTTTCCGGGAACAAAAGTATAACCAAAAATCCTTTCTTCCAAAAAAAGCCCGTTAAAAAAGTTGCCGAATCGTTCACAACGCACTGTATACCAATTCTATTCCAGTCGCCGAGGAGACCCGCGCCACCGCCGGGCCTCCGCGCCGAAGCCCTGAAACAAACCGGAATATGCGATTGTCCCGCATTTTTGCTAACTTTGCCGGCGGTCCGCCCCAATCAAACGGCGGCTTGGGATTATGACACGGAAAAAAATAGCGATACTCATCGTACTGCTGCTGATTGCAGACCAAATCGTCAAACTGCTGGTCAAGACCTCCATGTTCGAGGGAGAGAGCATCCGCCTGCTGGGCGACTGGCTGCAGCTGCGCTACGTGGAAAATCCCGGCGCGGCGTTCGGCATGCAGCTGGGCGGGTCCTACGGCAAACTGATTCTCAGTCTGTTCCGCATCGTCGCCGTGGGCGTCATCGGCTGGTACATCGGCCGTCTGGTCAAGCGGAACGCCCCCGCGGGCGTCATCGTCGGATTCTCGCTCATCTTCGCGGGCGCCGTGGGCAATATCATCGACAGTGTCTTCTACGGCGTGATTTTCGGCGAGGCGCCGCTGCTCTACGGCCATGTGGTCGATATGATATACCTCCATCTCTTCCGCTGGGAGAGCGTGCCCCGCTGGCTCTCGTTCCTGGTGGACGGCGAAGGCTACTTCTTCGGCCCCGTCTTCAATCTGGCCGACAGCTACATCTCGGTAGCCGTGGTCTATCTGGCGCTGTTCCAGCACAAATTCTTCAAGGAGCTGTAATCCGCTCCGCATACTCCGGCACGAAGCCGCCCGGTCCGCTCCGGACGGGAGACACGGCACGCCCTGCGCACGTCCCGCACCCGTCACACCAATGCGGCGATGGCGGCAGGCGTATCGACGATGTGGTCGGCCCCTTCGGCCTCCAGCTCCTCGCGGCCGCGGAATCCCCAGGTGACGCCCGCCGACTCGACGCCGGCATTGCGGGCCGTGCGCATGTCGGTTCCCGAATCGCCCACGTAGAGGGTCTCCTCCCGCGTAACGCCCGCCGCGCAGAGAATGTCGTTCACTATCGCCGGGTCGGGTTTGGTGGGCACTCCCGTCCGCTGCCCCAGCACCGCGGCGAACCGCACGCCGGGAAAGAATGCGGCGATGAGCCGGCGTGTCCCCTCGTCGTATTTGTTCGAAGCGACGGCCACCGCCACCCCGCGGGCCGCCAGCTCCTCCAGCAGCGCGGGAATCCCCTCGTAGGGACGGGTCGATTCGGCGATATGCTCCTGATAGTAGGGGACGAACTCGCCGCGAATCCGCTCCACGTATTCCGGGGTACGCACCTCGGGCGGCAGGGCCCGCTCCACGAGTTTGCTCATGCCGTTGCCCACGAAGAGCCGATACCGGTCGAGGGGGTGTTCGGGGTATCCGTGCGCCGCGAGGGTGTGGTTGCAGGCGGCCGCCAGGTCGCCGATGGTATCGAGCAGGGTTCCGTCGAGGTCGAAAATCACCAGTTTTTTAGACATAATCGCAATTATCCTTTAATTTTTGCACAAAGAAAACGCTTTTCCGGCTAAAATCGATACTTTTGATGCGATAAAAAACGGCTCCTCCGACGGACCGACCCCGCCGCAAACCGCGCGGCACGTCCGCGGCCGGCACACGCAGGCGGGACGAGGAAGCGCCGGAGCCCCGCCAAACCCTTATTGAACCCGTTAAACTGTTTTGAAACGATGAAGAAATGGTTGATTTCCCTGTGCATGCTCGCAGCCGCATGGGGCGCCGCCGCCCAGGACGCGGCGGTCCGCAAAATTGCCGACATGGCCGTAAACGACAACCGCGTCATGGAGCATCTCGACATTCTGTGCAATCGGTTCGGCGGCCGCCTCATCGGCTCCGACGCCTACGACAACGCGGCCGAATGGACCGCCCACCTGCTGCGCAAGTGGGGCTACGAAGTCGAGCTGCAGGAGGCCGGCACCGTACCCGTAGGCTTCAACCGCGGACCGTGGTTCGGCCGTCTGCTGGGCGAAAACGGCATGGAGCTCCACTTCGCCACCCCCTCCTACACTTCGGGAACCCACGGCGTGGAGCGCGGCCCCGTGCTCATCGAGCCGCGCACGCAGGAGGAGTTCGACCGCATGAAGGGGGCCCTGAAAGGGGCATGGGTGCTCATCGGCGGACTCAACTCCGGCTGGGCCATCGACCGTTCGGCCCGGGCCGACGCCCGCCGGCAGGAAATCATCGAACGCAACGCGGCCATCGCGGCCGAGAACCGCGAAATCGCCCTGCGCAACCGCCGCGACGGCACCTCCGAACCGCTGAAAAAGAGCGAGACCGAACCCGCGCTCTTCTATCGCCAGATGGTGGAGGCGGGCGTGCTGGGTTTCATCCAGGCCTCCGAAGTCCCCATCCGCGCCCTCTACGACCGCACCACGGTCAATGACCCGGAGAGCTGCTTCGACAACCTGCCGACCGTGCCCGACATCAAGCTCGACAAGAACCAGTACGAGGTCATCTACCGCATGGCGCAGGAGCGCCGCTACTTCCTGCTGGAGTTCGACATCCGCAACCATTTCCGCATGGGCCCGGTGAAGTACCACAACGTCGTGGCCACCAAGCGGGGCTCCAAATACCCCGACCAGTACGTGCTGGTGAGCGGCCACCTCGATGCCTACGACGTGGCCACGGGCGGCGTGGACTGCGGCACGGGCGTCTCGGTGACGCTGGAGGCGGCCCGCATGATTGCCGAATCGGGGGCCGCACCCAAGCGGACGATGGTCTTCTGCCTCTTCGCCGGCGAGGAGTTCGGTCTGCTGGGCGCCCAGGCGTGGGTGGCCGCCCACACCGACGAGCTGCCCCGCATCTCCAACATCTTCAACCGCGACGGCGGCCCCACCCCCGCCGTGGGAATCACGGTTCCGGCCAGTCTCTGCGACGCCTACCGCAAGATTTGCCTCCCCGTCCAGGAGCTCTATCCCGACTACGGATTCCAGGTGCAGGCGCTCACGCCGCGCAAGGTTCCCGCCTCGTTCGGAGGCACCGACGCCACGGTCTTCGCCACCCGTGGTGTGCCGGCCGTCTCGCTGCGCGAGGGCGACGTGAAAGGCTACAACTTCAGCTACGGCGAAATCTGGCACACCGAACGCGACACCTACACCAAGAGCATTCCCGAATACCAGCGGCAGGCGGCGGCCGTGACGGCCATCGTCTCGCTGGGCACCGCCAATCTCGACACCGTCTGGCCCCGCGAGGAGGCCTACACCGCGGAGTAACCGCTCCGCTCCCCGAAAAGAAGCGGGTGCCCGACTTTCGTCGGTGCACCCGCTTCTCTTTTCCGCCCGCTTCTGTCCGTCTGTTCTGTCACCGGCCCATGGCCGCCCTGTCCGCCTGCTCTGTCGCCGCCCGTATCCGCCTGGGTCGCCCGCCGCGGCGCACACCCTCCCGCCACGCGGCGCCTCCGACCCGGGCACGCTATTTGAAAAGGAGACTCCGTGTATGGAATCATCCGAAAAATAACGATTATGAACACGACGATAGCAGAAAAAAAGGCGGCATCCTGCGACGAACAATCCGCCGCCGCACCCGACCGGCCCGAAGCACCGGCCCGCCGACCGCACTCCTCCCGCACCGAAGAGCGCCGCAGCACCCCGGCGGAGGGAATCGCCACCCGCACCCAAATCGTGCCCGACGACATTCCCCCCGAAACCTTCGGCGACCCGCCCTACTTCCAGGGTTCGGCCGTCAGCGACCGCGAAATCAGCGAAGAGAACGTGGCCGTCAATCCCGACATCGAAAGCATGGAGAGCCGCGGATAGAGCCGGGCCGCGCAGTCAGCCTTCGGGCATCAGTAGTCGAACGGAGTCCGCTTCACGTAGAACCTGAACCCGCGTATCATGCCCGGAGTCTGCGCCTCGGCACGGGGCAGGCAGCGAACCGCACCCACGGTGTACTCCCGGCCCAGGTCGATGACCAGTGCGTGGGGATAGGAGACGTTATCGACCGTCTGCCAGAAGGTCGATTCCTGCAGGTCGTAGACCTTGTCGGCCGTCCGGTTGCCGCTGCGGGTCTCCTCGCTGTCGGCGTAGCACACCCGCCACTCTTCGCGCGGAATCTCGGCGCCGTGCTCGTCCAGCAGACGCAGTTCGGCGATGGCGGCCACATTGCCCCCGTCCTGCGACGAGAGCGCCTCCAGACAGAAGTAGCGCCCCTGCTCGCCGGGCAGCGTCACCTCCTGCCAGCCTCCGCCCGAACGGAACTCGCCCTCCAGCACCGGAGTCTCGTCCGCCAGCCGGAGCGTCTGTCCCTGCCGGCGATGCGTCTCGGGCGCCTCGGTGCGCAGCAGGTCGAGTATGGGGGCCGAAAGTCCCGACACCGACGCCGAAGCCGGCCCCTTGAGGTCGAGTACGATGATTTCGTTCTGCTTGCCGGCGCGCAGCCAGCAGCCCGGCAGATAGAGCGTCTGCTGGGGGCCTATCTCCCAGAAACGGCCCAGGCAATGGCCATTGACCCACACCAGGCCCTTGCCCCAGCTGCTCATGTCGAGGAAGGTGTCGCCCGCCTCGGGCACCGTGAACCGGGCCCGGTAGTAGGCCGGTCCCTCCTGCGCCGCGGCGCCGTCGGGCATCCCGCCGTAGCGGCGGCCGGCCGCGAAGGCATGGTCGTCGGGCAGGTTGTAGACCTCCCATCCCGTCAGTTCGCTCCGCCGGCCCGCCCGTTCGAGCTCCACGCGCTCGGTGATTCCCTTGCGGTCGTGTATGGTTCGGCTGAAATTGACCCGCCCCATCGCCTCGACCAGGATGTCGAGCCGGGCCCCGGCCGGGCAGGCGGGCAGCACCAGGCTGTTCTGGTCGTGCCGGCGGTCGAGCCGTCCAATCAGACGTCCGTCCACGAAGACCTGCGCCCAGTCGTGCAGCTCGGTGATGACCAGCTGCGCGGGCTCGTCCAGCGCGGGCAGCTGCGTGCGATAGAGGATGGAGCCCCACCCCTGGTCGAACTCCTCCATGGGTTTCACCCGCTCGGTCCGCTTGGGTTCGGGCAGCGTCGAGAAGAGCGGCGCCCGTTCGGTGAAGCGGATTTCGGGCAGGGTAATCATCGGCAGGGGGTCGGGAATCGCCGCCGGGCTCTCGCCCTCGGGCAGGTAGCCGGCCAGCAGCTCGCGTATCTTGTAGAACTTGTCGGTGGTGCGGCCCGCCTCGGAGATGGGGGCGTCGTAGTCGTAGGAGCTGCACATGGCCGAATAGGCCGGCGAATTGGCTCCGCCCCAGTGGCCGAAGGTCGAACCGCCGTGCGTCATGTAGAGGCTGAAGGAGATGCCGCGGTCGAGCATGTCGCGCAGGCCCGACACGAGCGCATCGGCACTGCGGGTCTCGTGCTTGCGGCCCCAGTGGTCGAACCACCCCGACCAGAACTCGCTGCACATCAGCGGCGAGTGGGGTCTCAGGCGGCGCAGTTCGGCGAACTGCAGGTCGATGTCGGCTCCGGTGCCGAAGTTGATGGTCCACAGCAGGTCGTCCAGTCCGTTGGCGGTGAAGTTCGAGCTCCAGTCGCACTGGAAGAGCGGCACGTCGGTGAATCCCGCCTCGCGCACGATGTCGCGGATGGCCGACACATAGGGCTTGTCCACTCCGTAGGAGCCGTATTCGTTCTCCACCTGCACCATGATGATATTGCCGCCGCGCGTGATTTGCAGGTCGGCCAGCTGCCGGCCTATCTCACGCATGAACAGGCGCGTCCGCTCCATGAAGTAGGGGTCGAGGGTGCGCACCTCCATGTCGGGTTTCTTGAGCAGCCACCACGGCAGGCCGCCCATGTCCCACTCGGCGCACACATAGGGGCCGGGGCGCACGATGACGTACAGGCCGTGTTTCTGCGCTAGACGGCAGAAGCGGGCGATGTCGTTCTGACCCGAAAAGTCGAACTCTCCGGGGCGCTGTTCGTGGATATTCCAGAATACATAGAGGCAGAGCGTGTTCATGCCCAGCGCCTTGCACATTTCGATGCGGTGTTCCCAATAGGGTTCGGGAATCCGCGTGTAGTGCACTTCGGCAGCCTTGACCGTAAAAGGTTCGCCGTTGAGCAGGAAGACGCCGTCTCCCGCGGCGAAAGTTCCGGGCTTCCCCTGGGGGCCCGCAGCGCATCCGGCCAGCAGGGCGGCCGATGCGACGACCGCCAGCAGAGCGGTCAGCAAATGGTTTCTCATGGATTTCTATAAAGGTTTCGTAGTTTTTCGAAGCATCTATCGTCCGGTCACCAGGGGCAGCAGATGCCCCTGCAGCTCTTCGTAGGGAATCTCGGCGAACACCTCGCCGGTGGCATAGCAGGCCACCTCGTAGGGGCCGTAGCAGAAGACAATCGACCGGTCGGTGAGCAGGAAGTTCTCCGTGGGGCCGATTTCCGCAGGGTCGAAGAATCCCGCCTGCAGCAGTCCTTCGTCGTCGGCCGCCCCGTAGGCGGCGCGCAGCGTCCGGCGGATGAGTTCCGGCAGCAGCGTCTCGAGCGCCTGCCCGTCCACCGCCTCGGCCAGCGCGATGCGGCTGCCGTCCGAGAGCCGGTAATTGTAGTAGAAGGTGTTGTACATGCCGTGGGCGCCGCCCGTGTAGCTGGACTTGTAGACGGTGTTGTTCATCACCCGCCCCCCGAGCACCGTTCCGCACACCGACGAGGAGGTGAAATAGCCGCTCCACAGCACCGAGTCGGCCGCGGGGTCGTCCCACTCCTCGGCCAGGGCGCGTTCGTACTCCGCCGCCGCCCGCTCCACCGAGCCGTCGAAACGGCGCACGCCGAAGAACTCGGAGGCCATCTGGGCCGTGATGCGCTCCAGCGCCCGGTCGCCGCGCCGCGCCACCGGCCAGCTGAACGAATAGTCCAGCTCGTATTCGCACTCGTTGAGCCGCACCAGCTTCTCTTCCTGAATCGTATCGAACGCGATGCGGCCGCGGCCGCATCCGGCAATCGTCATCGCTGCGATGCCCGCAATCGCGCAGGCCGTCGCACTCCATCTCTTTTTCATCGTCGTCACTCTCTTTAACGGCGGCCGGGGCTGCGGAACCGCTCCGCAAACCGCCCCCACCGAGTCAAAGATAGGCAAATTTCGCCGCATTCCGCTCTTTCGTCGCCCCTTTTTCGCTATTTTTGCCGGCAACGAAACACTTACCTCTCCGACGCACCATGCAAATCGCCTTTTCACCCGTCCGCACGCAGGACGACATCGACCGCCTGGCCGCGATGGCCGGCATCGTATGGCACGAGTTCTTCCCCGCGCTGCTCTCCCCCGAGCAGATAGACTACATGGTCGAGCGCTTCCAGTCGCCGCAGGCCCTCGGCGAACAGACCGCCCGCCAGGGATACGAATACTTCTTCATCGAGGCCGACGGCCGGCCCGTGGGCTACACCGGCATCCGGGCCGAAGGGGGCAAGCTCTTTCTCAGCAAACTCTACCTGCTGCGCGAAGCCCGCGGCCACGGCTACGCCGGCCAGGCCTTCGACTTCCTGGAGGGACTCGCCCGCGCCCGCGGCCTCTCGGCCGTATGGCTCACCGTGAACCGGTTCAACACCCACGCCGTCGAGGTCTACAAGGCCCGCGGATTCCGCATCCTGCGCACCCAGGCCGCCGACATCGGCGGCGGCTTCATCATGGACGACTACATCATGGAGAAGAGCCTCTGACCCCGGCCGCGGCGCTGCCGGCGCACCCCCACTCCCTCCCGGCCCCAGTGCACGGCAGGCCCTCGGCGACTACGCACCCGTAACCCCGCACCGCACTATCGTTCCCCCGGTGCGCGGCCGCACCGCCGCAACCGCCCTGCGCCCCTGCCGTCGGAGATTCCGGTCCGCGGATTTGCATTTTCGGCAGAAAGGAGCTATATTTGTACCCGGTATTTCCGCTCCGGGGCGGAGCCGCCGCGCCATCGAGACCGCGCCGAAACCGAAGCCCCCGGGCCGCACCGAATCAGAAAAGAAGAGAGATGAATCGTCCGAACGACATATCCGCCGCCGATGCGACACTCCGTCGCAGCGGATTCCCCTGCGCTCCGATGCACCGATTCATGCGAATGTGCCGGTAGGCACTCTCTTCATTCCGGCCGGATACGCTCCGACGCCGCGCCCGACGCGCACCGATTTTCCCGACAATCCTTTTTTTTACGAACCGTTCCGCAACCGCCCCGCAACCGCGCCGGCCCGCCGGAACCATAAACAGACCGAATCATGTCCAGACCATACCGTTTCGAGACCCTGCAGGTCCATGCGGGCCACCGGCCCGACCACGACACCCTCTCGCGTGCCGTGCCTCTCTACCAAACCACCTCCTACGTATTCCGCGACTCGGAACACGGCGCCCGCCTCTTCGCCCTCGAGGAGCCCGGCAACATCTACACCCGGCTGACCAACCCCACCACCGAGGTCTTCGAACAGCGCGTGGCGGCGCTCGAAGGGGGCATCGGAGCCGTGGCCGCCGCCTCGGGCCATGCGGCGCAGCTGGTGGCCCTCACCACCCTGCTCCGGCCGGGCGACACCTTCGTCGCCTCGCCCCTGCTCTACGGCGGCACCTACACCCAGTTCGACGTCACCCTGCGCGGGCTGGGCATCGAGTGCCGTTTCGCCGAGAACGACTCGCCGCAGGCCATCGAGGCCGTCACCGACCGCCGCACCCGGCTCATCTACGTGGAGACCATCGGCAATCCGAGCTTCTCGGTGCCCGATTTCGAGGCCCTGGCGGCCATCGCCCGCCGCTACGACATTCCGCTGGTGGTGGACAACACCTTCGGCGCCTGCGGCTACCTGGCCCGCCCCATCGAACACGGCGCCTCGGTGGTGGTCGAATCGGCCACCAAGTGGATAGGCGGACACGGCACCTCGATGGGCGGCGTCATCGTGGACTCGGGCAACTACGACTGGGGCAACGGCCGTTTCCCGCAGTTCACCGAGCCCTCCGAGGGGTATCACGGTCTGCGCTTCCACGAAGCGTTCGGAGCGCAGGCCTTCCTGCTCAAATGCCGCACCGAGGGGTTGCGCGACCTGGGCCCCTGCATCTCGCCCTTCAACTCGTTCCTGCTCATCCAGGGACTCGAGACCCTCTCGCTGCGCGTCCAGCGCGAGGCCGACAACGCGCTGGCCCTGGCCCGCTACCTGGCCCGCCACCCCCGCGTGAAGCAGGTCTGCTACCCCGGTCTGGAGAGCGACCCGCACCACGCCAACGCGGCCCGCTACCTGCGCCACGGATTCGGATGCGTGCTCTCGGTGGTGCTCGAGGGGACGCAGGAGCAGACCCGCCGCTTCGTGGAGAGCCTGCAACTGGTCTCCCACCTGGCCAACGTGGGCGACGCCAAGACCCTCATCATCCAGCCGTCGGCCACCACCCACAGCCAGCTCTCGCCCGAGGCGCAGCGTGCGGCCGGGGTGCTGCCCACCCTGCTCAGGGTGTCGCTCGGGCTGGAGCACATCGACGACATCACCGAAGATTTCGAACAGGCATTCGCCCGGGCCTTCGCATAAAACCGCAGCAAGAGTATGGACAACGCAATGAAACGCTACCTCCACCGCCGGCCCTTCACCCTCGAATCGGGCGAGGTGCTGCCGGAGGTGAGCATCGCCTACCACACCTACGGGGAGCTCTCCCCGCAGCGCGACAACGTAATCTGGGTCTGCCACGCCCTGACGGCCAACTCCGACGTGGCCGACTGGTGGCCCGGCACCGTCGAACCCGGACGCTTTCTCGACCCCGGCCGGTGGTTCGTGGTGTGCGCCAACATCCTCGGTTCCCACTACGGCACCACGGGCCCCCTGAGCATCGACCCCGCCACGGGCGAGCCGTGGTACGGCCGCTTCCCGCAGATTACCGTGCGCGACATGGTCCGCTGCCACCGGCTGCTGGCCGACCACCTGGGCATCCGGCAGGCGGAGCTGCTCATCGGCAGCTCCATCGGCGGCTTCCAGTGCCTGGAGTGGGCCGTCATGGAGCCCGGCTTCGCCCGGCGCGTAGCCCTCATCGCCACCGCCGTGCGCTCCAAGCCCTGGGCCATCGCCTTCAACGAATCGCAGCGCATGGCCATCGAGACCGACCCCACCTTCGGCACCCCCTCGCCCGACGCGGGCGCCCGCGGAATGGCCGTGGCCCGCTCCGTGGCCCTGCTCAGCTACCGCGGCCAGCCGGCCTACGACAAGACGCAGGACGACCCCGCCGCGCACGACAAGCGCGAAGGCTACCGCGCCACCACCTACCAGCGCCACCAGGGCGAGAAGCTCCGCCGCCGGTTCAACGCCTACTCCTACTACCGTCTCACGCAGGCCATCGACTCGCACGACATCGCCCGCGGCCGGGGCGGCGACGAGGCGCGCGTGCTGGCGGGCATCCGGGCCCGATGCCTGGTGGTGGCCATCACCTCCGACATCCTCTTTCCGCCCGCGGAGCACGACCTCATGCGCCGGGCCATCCCCCGGGCGAGCTACCGGCTCATCGACTCGGACTTCGGTCACGACGGATTCCTCATCGAACACGAGCAGCTGGATGCCATCATCCGCGAATTCATGACACAACCCCTCGACTAAAAACATCCAACGACATGACACACCCGACCCCACACCTCAACATCGGCCTCTTCGGCTTCGGCACCGTAGGCGAAGGCCTGCACGAAGTCTTCGAAAAGGTACGCATCAAGGATGCGGAGATACGCCGCATCTGCGTGCGCGACCTCTCCAAACCGCGCAGCCTGCCCGCCCCGATGTTCACCGACAACCCCGACGACATCTTCGCCGACCCGGCCATCAACCTCATCGTGGAGCTCATCGACGACGCCGAAAGTTCCTACAAGCTGGTCCGGCGGGCGCTCGAAGCGGGCATCCCCGTGGTGACCGGCAACAAGAAGATGCTGGCCTACCACCTCGAGGAGCTCATCGAGCTGCAGGCCCGCACCTCCACGGCCCTGCTCTACGACGCCTCGGCCTGCGGCAGCATTCCCGTCATCCGCAACCTGGAGGAGTACTACGACAACGACCTGCTCATCTCGGTCAAGGGCATCCTCAACGGCTCGTCGAACTTCATCCTCTCGAAGATTTTCAACGAGAGCATGTCCTACGACAAGGCCCTGCGGCTGGCCCAGGAGCTGGGCTTCGCCGAGAGCAACCCCACCTTCGACGTAGACGGCTACGACTCGCTCTTCAAGCTGGTCATCATCACCGTGCACGCCTTCGGCAGCTACGTCTCCCCCGACCGGGTCTTCAACTACGGCATCTCGACCATGAACGACGCCGACATCCGCTTCGCCAACGAGAAGCGCCGCCGCATCAAGCTGGTGGCCCAGGTCGAGAAAATCGAGGGCAACCGCTTCATCATGTGCGTCATGCCGCAGTTCATCACCAAGGACAAGTACATCTACAGCGTCGAGGACGAGTTCAACGGCGTGGTCATCAAGGGCGAGTGCTACGGCAAGCAGTTCATGTTCGGCCGCGGGGCCGGCGGCCACCCCACCGGCTCGTCGGTGCTGAGCGACATCACCGCCCGCCTGCACGACTACAAATACGAGTACAAGAAACGCCACGGCTCCACCCCGCCCCGCTACACCGACGAGCTGAGCTTCCAGCTCTACCTGCGCTACACCGACGAGGCCGACCGCGAGCTGTTCCGCTTCACCGACATCACCGAACGCTACTGGAGCAACGACCACAAATACGTCATCGGCAAGGTGTCGCTGCGCAACCTGGTGGAGATTCAGGAGCGTCTGCGGGGCAAGGACCTCTTCCTGGCCGCCTACCCCGAGAACTGACCCGCACGCCACCGCCGGGGCGGATGCGCCCGCCCCGGCCTTACGGTTCCGGCCGGCCGGGGCCGTAGAAACACGGGCTCCGAAATTACGCATAAAAACCACTTGACCCGTATCGACGAATTGGAGAACTTTGCACCGTACAACCAACGCATCGATTTTATGAAACAGTTCGCTTACCGGGCCCTGTGCACCGTCCTGCTGCTCTCCGCGACGGCGGCTTCGGCCCAGCCCCCGCACTCCGACCCGCAGGGGCCGCTCACCGAACGGCTCTCGAAACTGGAGGAACGGGTAAACTGGCTGCCCCGGATTTCGGGCTACATCCAGGCCCGCTACCGATGGGACGAAGCCGACGGAGAGAACACCTTTTCGGTCCGCCGCGTGCGGCTCAGCCTGAAAGGCGCCCCCGCCGAGTGGATAGACTACCGCCTGCAGGTGGAGCTCGCCTCGTCGCCCAAACTCATGGACGCCGTGGTCCGGCTCAAGATACGCCCCTGGGCCAATTTCCAGATAGGCCAGCAGAAGGTCCCCCTGTCGCTGGAGAATCCCTATCCGCCGCTGCAGTTCGAGGCCATCGACAACGCGCAGGTCATCACCAATCTGGCGGGATTCAAAGACCTTTCGGGCATAAACGCCGCCGGGCGCGACATCGGCGTGGCGTTCTACGGAGCCTCCGCCGAGAGGAACGGCTTCAGTGCGGTGGAGTACACCTTCGGTGTCTTCAACGGCAGCGGCATCAACCGTTCCGACGACAACTCCTCCAAGGACTTCGCCGCCCGGCTCGACCTGCATCCCGTGCGGGCCCTGACCCTCTCGGCCTCATGCTACATCGGCGGAGCGACCCTCTCCGACCCGACGCACGAAAAGAGCCGCACCGCCGACCGCCACCGCTACGGCGCAGGCATCCGCTTCGACGACGAACATCTGCTGCTGCGCGGCGAATACCTCTACGGCAAGACCGGCTCGCTGGAGAGCGACGGATGGTACCTGCTGGCGGGGCTCTGGATAAGGGACAAGGTGCAGCCGGTGGTGCGCTACGACGCCTTCCGCCGCGACCGCGCCCACGGTTCCTCCCTGCAGACCAACTACATGGCGGGAGCCAACTGGTGGCCGGCCAAGTTCCTGCGCCTGCAGTTCAACTACACGCTCAAAACCTTCGCCGCCCGCGGCCGCGGCAGCCGCAGTCTGGTGGCCGCCGAACTGGCGGTGGCATTCTGACGACCCGGACAAACGACCGAAACCTTTTCCATACCCATGAAAAAAGAGCTTTTCTCCCCATTCAAGAACGAAGACTGGATAATCGTCTTCGCCGGCGCCGCGATACTCGCGCTCGCGCTTCTCTTCCCCGCCTCGATGCCCTCGATGCCCTCCCGTCTGGGCGACGGCGCGGCCTGGCTCGAAGCCGGCTGCATGTTTCTGTTCATCCTGGCCGTCACCTGCGCCGCTTCGGCAGCGCTGGGACGTCCTCTGCGCGGCATCTTCGTTTCGCTGCTCACCGTCTTCGCGCTGGCGCTGGCGGCCCAGGCGACGGCCGGCATCCCCCCGGTCAAGGAGTACGGCTTCGAACCGGTCTTCTTCTCGGTGCTGTTCGGCCTGCTGGTCAGCAACCTGCTGGGCGTCCCCTCGTGGCTCAGGCCCGCCATCCAGAGCGAATTCTACATCAAGATAGGCATCGTCTGCCTGGGTTCGACCATCCTCTTCGGCGAGGTGCTCGAGTCGGGGGCCTACGGCCTGGCCCAGTCGCTCATCGTGGTGGTCGCGGTGTGGTACTTCGCCTTCCGCATCGCCCGCCGCATGAAGGTGGACGAAGAGATGTCCACCATGCTGGCCAGCGCCGTCTCCATCTGCGGCGTGTCGGCCGCCATCGCCACCTGCGGCGTCATCAAGGGCGACAACAAGAAACTCTCCTACGTCATTTCGCTCGTGCTGGTGGTCGCCATCCCCATGATGTACCTCATGCCCTGGCTCTCGCAGCTGCTGGGACTGAACCAGGAGGTGGCCGGAGCCTGGATGGGCGGCACCATCGACACCACCGGCGCCGTAGCCGCTTCGGGCACCCTGCTCGGCCAGACCGCCGCCCAGACCGCCATCATCGTCAAGTCGTCGCAGAACGTGCTGCTCGGCGCGGCCGCCTTCCTCATCTCGCTCTACTGGTCGTACCGCGGCCGCGAAGACCGGCCCCGGCCCACGCTCGGCACCATCTGGGAGCGCTTCCCCAAGTTCGTGGTGGGATTCATCGCCGCCTCGCTCGTCTTCAGCTTCTGTTTCGACGCCGAGACCGCCCGCAGCGTGGGCAAGGTGACCAAGGGATTCAGCAACACCCTCTTCAGCATAGCGTTCGTCTGCATCGGTCTGGAGACCCGCTTCAAGGAGCTTTTCGGCCAGCAGAACCGCCGGCCGCTCAAGGCGTTCCTTTCGGCCCAGCTCTTCAACATCGCGGTGACGCTGGCGGTAGCCTACCTGCTCTTCGGAGTACTCAAACCGCTGCTCGGATAACCGTCCGCCGGCACCGGAAGAGGCCCCGAACAGAAAGAGGCTGTCTGCTATTGGCAGACAGCCTCTTTTTCAATCTTCGGACGGCCGGCATCACTCCATCTGCGCCAGCACGGCCTCCACCAGCGCGTCGCACCCTGCGGCCTTGGCGCGGTCGTATCCCTGCCTGAACTCGACGGGCGCCGCGCACACCGGCCACTTGACCCCCTCGGCCCAGGCGGCGATGCGTCTGGCGGCGGTACCGGCCCAGGTGAACGACCCGAAGCAGGCGAAGGGACGCGGCGGCAGGTTGCGTTCGCCGATTTGCTCGAGCAGCGCAGCCACCGGAGGATAGATTCCGCCGTTGTAGGTGGGCGACCCCACCACCAGCGCCCGGTACTTGAAGATATCGCGCAGCACATACGAGACGTGGCTCACCGAGAGGTTGTGCACCGCGATGCGCCGGATGCCCCGCGCGGCGAAACGGCGGGCCAGCTCCTCGGCCATCTGCTCGGTGTTGCCGTACATCGACCCGTAGGCTATCACCACGCCCGGTTCGCATTCGTAGCGGCTCATCCGGTCGTAGAGCCCCGCCACCCGCGGCAGCTGCTCCGTCCACACGGGACCGTGCGTCGGGCAGATGGCACGCAGTTCGGTGCCCTTCCACTTCTCGAGCGCCTTCTGCACGGGCGAGCCGTACTTGCCCACGATGTTGGAGTAGTAGCGCACCATTTCGTCCCAATAGCGGTCGGTATCCATGTCGCGGTCGGCGATTCCGCCGTCCAGCGCACCGAAGCATCCGAAGGCATCGCCCGAAAAGAGTATCTTCTCCTCGGGACAGTAGCTCATCATGGTCTCGGGCCAGTGCACCATGGGGGTCATGCGGAAGAGCAGCGAGCGTTCGCCCAGCGAGAGGGTGTCGCCCTCCTTCACCTCCAGCACGGCGTCGCAGATGCCGTAGTAGCCCTCCACCATGGCCAGCGCCTTGGCGTTGGAGACGAGCGTCACCTCGGGGTGGCTGCGCCGCACGGCGGCGATGGAGGCCGAGTGGTCGGGCTCCATGTGGTTGATGACCAGGTAGTCGAGTCTGCGTCCCTCCAGTGCCTGCTCGATATTGGCCAGAAAGCGGTCGGTGAAGGCTCCGTCGGCGGTGTCGATGAGCGCGGTCTTGCGGTCGATAATCAGATACGAGTTGTAGGAGACGCCCTGCGGCAGCGGCCACAGGCCCTCGAAGAGCGATTTGGTGCGGTCGTTCACTCCCACGTAGCGAATTCCCGGCACGAATTCCGTAATAGATGACATATCATTTCATTTTTTAGAGATTCCTATCAATTTTACGGCCATAAATATACGGACATTCGACGAGAAACGAAAGCCCGGACGGCTGACGGCCGGCCCGCACCCGGTGCGGGCGGTGCGGCGCAGACGAACGGGGTGAAAAAAATCCCGCGCCCGCGCCCCATCGTCCGACATATCCGCTATCTTTGCGGAACCCGCAGCAATCCGCGATGAAGAACCGACAGACCACATATCACCTCCTGGCACTGCTCTCGATGATACTCTGGGGCACCACCTTCGTCTCGACCAAAGTGCTGCTCTCCGCCGGACTCTCGCCGGCCTACATCATGCTCTACCGCTTTCTGCTGGCCTACGCCGGCCTGCGCATCCTCTCCCGCGAGCGGCTCTTCGCGGCCTCGCTGCGCGACGAACTGCTGATGGCGGCAGGCGGCCTGTGCGGCGGCTCGCTCTACTTTCTGGCCGAAAACAACGCCCTGCGCATCACCCAGGTCTCCAACGTCTCGATACTCATCGCCACCGCCCCGGTGCTCACGGCCCTCTTCTTCCACCTCTGGCTCCGCAGCGAGAAGATAGCCCGACAGCTGGTCGCCGGCTCGTTCATCTCGCTGGCCGGAGCGGTGCTGGTGGTGCTCAACGGCAACTTCGTCCTGCGCCTCAACCCCGCGGGCGACGGCCTCGCCCTGCTGGGCGCCGCCCTGTGGGCGCTATACGGCGTGGTGCTCGGCAAACTCTCCGACCGCTATTCGACCCTGCTCATCACCCGCAAGGTCTTTTTCTACGGCATCGTCACCCTGCTGCCGGCCCTGCTCGCCGACCCCGCCGGTCCCCGATTCGCCCTGCTCGCCCGCCCCACGGTGTGGCTCAACCTGCTCTTTCTGGGGACGGTGGCCTCGCTGGGCTGCTACCTCATGTGGAACAAGGCCGTGCGCGAGCTGGGCGCCGTCCGCTCGGCCAGCTACCTCTACATCAACCCCATCGTGGCGCTGCTCACCTCGCATCTGATTCTGGGCGAGACCATCACCCCCGTGGCCGCACTCGGCGCGGCGCTGATTCTCGGCGGCGTCTACATCTCCGAACGCCGCCGCATCGGGCACCCCGCCCCGCCCCCCGGCCGGAAAAAGATTTGACGGCGCCGCAGCCGGCCGGCTCTTTCGCCCGCTCCCGCCGTCCGCACCGCTCACCCCGCACCCTAATCCGTGCACGGAAACCGCTCACCCGCACACAGCCTCCAAAGCCGCACCCCGCCCCGACACGAATCCTCTCTCCGCACACTCCCCTCCCCCACGCAGCCGCCCGCCCCACACACAGTTGCCCCTCGCACGCACGCAGTTGCCCCTCGCACGCACGCAGCTGTCTCCCCGCACGCACACGAAACGGGGGTGTCCGCATGCGGACACCCCCGTTATCCCAATCCCCTCCGGAGCCCTCTCTACGCCGGCTCGCCGCCGAACTCCATCAGGTAGGCCTTGATGAAGTCGTTCAGCTCGCCGTCGAGCACCGCCTGCGCATCCGAGGTCTCGTAATCGGTGCGATGGTCCTTCACCAGCCGATAGGGATGCAGCGTGTAGGAGCGAATCTGAGAGCCCCACTCGATTTTCTTCTTCTGTCCCTCCAGCTGGTTCTGCAGCTCGCGGCGCTTCTCCAGCTCGCGCTGGTAGAGCTTCGACTTGAGCAGCCGCATGGCGTTCTCCTTGTTCATTATCTGCGAACGGGTCTCGGTGTTCTCGATTACGATGCCCGACGGAATGTGCCGCAGCCGCACGCCGGTCTCCACCTTGTTCACGTTCTGTCCGCCGGCTCCGCTGCTGCGGTAGGTGTCCCACTCGATGTCGGCCGGATTGACCGTAATCTCGATGGTGTCGTCCACGGCCGGCGACACGAAGACGCTCGCGAAGGTCGTCTGCCGCTTGTTGTTGGCATTGAACGGCGAAAGACGCACCAGACGGTGCACGCCGTTCTCGCTCTTGAGGAAGCCGTAGGCATAGTCGCCCTCGAACTCCAAGGTGGCCGACTTGATGCCCGCCTCGTCGCCCTCCTGGATATCTATCGCACGCACCTTGAAGCCGTTGGCCTCGCCCCAGCGGGTGTACATCCTCAGCAGCATGTTGGCCCAGTCGAGACTCTCCGTGCCGCCGGCGCCCGAATTGATGTCCATGATGGCGCCGAGCTTGTCCTCCTCGCCGCGCAGCATGTTGCGCATCTCCAGCTCGCCGATTTTCTCCCCGGCGCGGGCATAGAGCTCGTCGAGCTCCTGCTCCGTCGCAGCCCCTTCGCGCACGAAGTCGGGCATCAGCTGCAGGTCGTCCACCAGCGATGCGATGCGGTCGTAATCGGTTATCCAGCTCTTTATCCCCGCCACCTTCTTCAGCTGGGCTTCGGCCCGCGTCGGGTCGTTCCAGAAGTCGGGGTCCTGTGTCTTTTCCTCTTCGTTGGTCAGTTCGATGCGTTTTCCATCGATGTCAAAGACACCTCCTCAACGAATCCTGTCGTCTTACAAGCTCTTTAATCTGTTCAGCCAGTACCATAACTATTTTCTCCTTTTCGTTTCGCACCTCCCCCGCGCCCCGGCCATGCGCCGGACTCCGCCCGCAGGAGGCACCGTTTCTATTTCTACCGCAAAAATAACCAAAAAAAACGCATCCGCAAACCCTACGCCTCCAGCCCGAACAGCTCCACCGCATTGCGCGTGGTGGCTTCGGCCACCGCCTCGGCGGCCACCCCCTTCAGCCGGGCGATGTGCTCGCAGATGTAGGGGATGTAGGCGCTCTCGTTGCGCCTGCCCCGGAACGGCACCGGCGGCAGATAGGGCGAATCGGTCTCCAGCACCATATCCTCCAGCTCCATGCGGGGAACCAGCTCCGCGCCGCCCCCCTTCTTGTAGGTGGTCACGCCGCCCAGGCCGAACTTGAAGCCGCCCAGCCGCTTCACGCGGCGATAGTGCTCCTCGCTGTCGCAAAAAGCGTGCATCACCCCGCGCAAGCCGCGGCCGCGGTAGCAGGCCAGCACCTCCAGCATCTGCGGCCACGCATTGCGCGTGTGAATGGCCACCGGCAGTCCGTACTTCAGCGCCAGCTCAATCTGGGCATGCAGCGCCTCGGTCTGCTCACGCTCCCAGTCGGCGCTCCAGTAGAGGTCGAGCCCAATCTCCCCCACGCCATAGAAGCGCTCCACGGGCGGGGCGGCCAGCATCCGTTCCACCGTGTCGAGCTCCCGGCGCCACTGCGGGTTGTCGTTCACCGAGGTGGGATGCAGCCCCATCATCGGCAGACAGCGCCCGGGATAGTCGCGGCACACGGCCAGCATCCGTTCATGACTCCCGCTGTCGATGGCCGGAAAGAGCAGACGCCCCACTCCCGCCTCCGCAGCCCGTTCCATCGTCTGCCGCCGGTCCTCGTCGAACTCCGGCTCGTAAATATGCGTATGCGTATCGATTAACTCCATCGTTTCTCCGTATATCTATATCTATTTCCATCTCATCGTCCGTTCGTAGCGGCCTCCCGGCACCGTCCGCACGACCCCGGCCATCTCCAGCCCGAAGAGCCGCGCCGACACCTCGCTCACGCTGCACCCCGTCGCCGCCGCCAGTTCGTCCACCGAAGGGCTCTCCCCCTCGCCGAAACGTTCCAGCAACTCCCGCTCCTCACGCCCCAGCACCTCCATGCGGCGCACCTGCGAAGCCTCGACCTGGGGCAGCGAGAGGTCCCACATCATCTCCCGCAGTATGTCGTCTGCTGAACATACCAGCCTCGCCTTCTGCATCTTAATCAGGTGATTCGGCCCCTCCGAAGTCGAATCGCCCGCCCGGCCCGGAACCGCCATCACCACCCGGTCGTAACCGTCGGCGAACTGCGCCGTGAACATCGACCCGCCCGCAGCCGGCGACTCCACGACCACCGTCCCGCCGCTCATTCCGGCGATAATCCGGTTGCGTGCGATGTAGAAGCTGCCGTTCTGCTTCGACTGCGAGTGACACTCCGTCACCAGCGCCCCGCCCCGGGAGAGCATCTCCCGCGCCACCTCCCGATGGGTCGGGGGCACCACGCCGGGCAGCGCGCACGGCAGCACCCCCACGGTGGCCAGTCCGTGGTCCATCGCCGCCCGGTGGCAGGTCACATCCACCCCGAACGCCAATCCGCTCACTATCACCAGCTCCGGCATCCGCCGGGCCAGTCCGGCCACCAGCTCCCCGCACATCCTGCGGCCGTAGGCCGTCATACGCCGCGTCCCCACCATCGAAAGCATCGGCCGGCGCATCAGCTCCCTGTTTCCCAGCACATAGAGCACATGCGGAAAATCGTTGCACTCCCCGAGCAGTTTCGGATAGGCCTCGTCGGTCGAGGCCAGCGCTTCGATTCCGTGCCGCCGGCAGTAAGCCGCCTCGGCTTCGGCCTGCCTGAAAGCGTTTCCGCGGACGATTTCATCCGCAATGTCCGCCCGCAGTTCCGCCCGGGCGACGAGTTCCTCTTTTCCGGCCGCGAAAACCGCAGCCGCCGAACCGAAACAGTGCAGCAGATGGGCGGCGCCTTTCGGTCCCAGACCGCGCACCAGGGTAAGGGCGATATCTTCGACAATCATCAGTAGAGGGCTTTGATGAGGTAAAAATAGCTAAAAATCGCGAAACTCGCCGCATAACGGGACATAAGTTTTGGTAATTCGATAAATTTGCCTATATTTGCACACTCGAAAACCCGACAAAGGGTCTGATGGCCGAGTGGCTAGGCAAAGGTCTGCAAAACCTTGTACAGCGGTTCGAATCCGCTTCAGACCTCAAAGAAGGCTTCTAAGTAATGCTAAATTAGCGGCTTAGAAGCCTTCTTTCTTTTGGAGGGGCGCAAATCAATTATTTCCCGACAACTTGAAAGAGGTTATTCATAATCCCGAAGTACTTTTAGCTTAATCACAGGCCCCTGTTCTACAATATATTTCTCTAAATACTCTTTTATTTTAGTCTTGTCAGATAGTCTTCACAAATCTTATTATATTTGCAATATGGATATTGATGATTTGTTGGAATATGACTATCTTACGGATGACAGTGACATGCCACGCCGTAGACCCAATTCGTCCGGGAATGGAGGATGCTTGACCGTGTTGGTTGTCCTTGTATTATTAACATACTTGATGTATTAAAGCCAAAAGCCGATAACCATTATCTTACTCGGCTCTTGGCTCTGTCGTTTTTCGTGTTTATATTATTCTTCTATAAGCACTTCCGCTTGCAGTCGTTCTGGGAAGAACTTGTTCCCCGTCCAGCTGCTGTCGCCCGAGTGACGACGAATTATCTCGGCTATCTTGTTTCTAGCACCAGGATGCGGCCGCCTGTCCTTATCGACACATCATCTTTTAATGGTCACATCCCAATCAATGCAGCACTGTGTCTTGATTTCGGCTATTAAGTGGTGATACTCGGACGTATCTGTATTCTTCACCTTTGATATATACTCTTCAAAGGGTAAAATCTGCGTTCCAGCGACGTGGCGACTTGATTTTCTCATATTTATCTTTATATTTGTCATACAACACTTTAATTAACCAACGCAAAGATGACAAAAAATGAACATCACTTGCAAGTATTTTGAAATATATTTTTATCAAAAAAAATGGGACTGAAGGATAGATTAATATTGATAACCAAAGAATTAAAGTTGTCCGGACGTGCATTCGAAAAAGAATGCGGCTTGACTAATGGAGCATTTGCGGGGTTTGGAGACCGGATAGGAGCCGACATTTTGAATAAAATTATTGGCAGATATCCTCAATTCTCTGCCCGCTGGATTTTGACGGGCGAGGGTGAAATGTTGAGAGATGACGGGAACAACAACCTCAAAAATATAGAAGATATGGAAAAATTATTAGAAATATTGCGTATGGCAATGGAGCAAAACCGAGCTCTTATTTCGATTATTGAAAAACTGACACATAAGCCTTTTGAACAAAGGTTGTGATTTGCCTCCGAATTCGTATCTTTGACAGACCAAACAAACTATTAAAAATGAGAGCTCAAATTTGCAGGGGGCGTGACGGCTATTACGCTATAAACTGCCCCGATGCCTGGAATGATGTACACTTCGGGGGTTTCGGGAACACCCTCGAGGAGGCAAAAGAGGATTTACGGGAGTTTGCCCGGGAGTTCGGATACCCTGAGTCCGAGCAATTCGAGTGGGTTTACGACATCTCCGCGTTCTTTTACTGCCACCCCTACCTGCGTATTTCGGAGGTCGCGAAAAGAGCGGGTGTCGCCCCCGCGCAAATGCGTAGGTACGCTTGCGGAATCTCCATGCCCCGCCCGGCGACCCTCCGCAAGATTTTTGACGCGATAAATAATATTGGAGGGGAGCTGTCTGCAATACGCTTAAACCCCCTCGGTATTTCATAAGAGCCTGCCAAACGTACGCCGGGAGGCATACGGAACCAAGGAGGTGCCATGTGGCACCTCCTTTTTTTACAATACATTGTGGACAGGTAGTGACACCGGTGCTCGCGCCTGCAATGCGTCATAAAAAAGCCCCTCCTTTTCGGGAGAGGCTTTCCCTATGGCCTCACGGCGGGGGAGTTCTTTATTAAAAAACTGTATGCTATTCTATCCGGGCCTCCCGCATTTCTGCGGCAAGACGACCGATTATTTCCTTTATTTTGGCGACCGTCCGGGGACGAGGCACTGCGACACCACACAGGTAGTGCCTCAGCTGGCTCGAGTTCATGCCGGCCTCACGGGCAACCTGAGTCGCATTGAGATAGGGGTGCGCATCGAAAAAGGAGGGGACGTCGAAGTGCCACTCGATTACCGCATCTGCCAACCCCTCAGCCGGCCGGCCTTTCTCCTCCTCGAACCTCCGCGCCGTGCTATCTACAGAAACCCGAAAGTCATCCATCGCCTCGCGGGCGCTATGCCCATAGCCGCCGAAACAATATTTATCCACGTAAATCGTATTACTATACACGCAGAACAACCCGTCGCGTCCACGCTCTACGTGCGCATCAATCACCATCTTTTCCATAACTATCTTCCCACATTCTTTCCAACGCAGAGACGCCTGCCTTCTAAGGGACCCAGACCCATCGGCAACTCTTGTCCTCCATGGTACGGCATGATGGATTTCTCACCCGTTTCAGACGAGAATCAAACATCGTGTCGCCCCGGGCTTCAAGAAACAACGCCTTAATTTAAAACAACTTGTGCGAATTCCATCCTAACCCGCATCACAAATATAATATCTTTTATGATATTTTCCAAATTTCCGCCCGCTCCATATACACTTCAGCTCTCCCCTCGGATTGCTTTCGGCCGGGGCTTCGAGAGACATGCAAAATTCCCGCGATTCGCCGAACACGTTGTGATTTGTTCTCAAACTTGTCTTTGACGTATCGCCCCACTCCCTGCAAGGCGAACTTCATCCTCAGCAACCGGTTCGAGCGCCCCATTACAAATGTTATAGAAATAAAATGGCGGCTAATTCTACCGAAAAAAATTCATGTGATAAATTATTTTGTAATAAATTGTTGGAAAATTTGGAGGGGGGGGGAATTTTGTACCTTTGCATCATCAAACTAAACCATACAACAATGAAAAAACTTCTTCTTTTGGTAGCTCTGGCTACAATGGCTTTCACGGCAAATGCACAAACCCCCGTCAAGTATCATGGCGAAGTCGATTTGGGCTATTCTATCGGCGTAGGAACATTCTCAACGGGCCGCGTCAATCTTCACACAATCCAAGGCGTTCAGATAGGCAGATACTTCTCGACGGGTGTCGGCCTCGGTCTTGACTACTACCATGAGTTCTATGACAGTGGAGAACTCGCAATACCGATTTATCTCAACATGAAAGGCTATCTTCCCGTTTCAGAGAAAGTAGCTCCTTATTTCTCGTTCGACATTGGTGCAGGTATCGGTGCGACCAGTGGTATAAGCGGAATGTCGGGATTGTACTTGACTCCTGCTATCGGCATCAAAGCTGGCAAATTCAAGGCACAAATAGGCTATAATGTCCAGCGGGTATCGGAAGATGGTGTCGGCATTAACATGAATGCCATTCAGATTAAGGTGGGGCTAATGTTCTAACGCAACATACACTCGTGTAAATTAAGATATTCAGATTATGGAAAAGGCGCGCAGGGTTGCTGTGCGTCTTTTTCGTCACACGAACAAATATCAAAAGATTCTTTCTACCAATACACCAAACTGGTTAAAACAGATACACCGATAAAAGTTACGGTTTGTTCTCGAATTTGTCTTTGACGTATCAGACAACCTCCCGAATGAAATCGCATATGTGCTACATAACGGAACATAAAATAGGTACTCGCCAATAAAACCAACTGAAATTATAAATTAAAATCTATAAGCTATGTCTTTTTTAATTGTTATCCTTTGCTTTTTAGCTTGGGGAGGCCAGGCATTACGCGACGGCCGAAAAGTCAAGTAACATCCGTCAATCCCGATGAGACAATTGTAATTTGCCTCCGAATTTGTAATTCTGACGTATCAAACACACTTTAACGAAAGCAGGCCCATCCCTGGAGAAAAGGCCACTTAATAAAAAGACAGGCATATGGCAAAATCAGCAATTAGAGCGAAGCTCGACGATATTTTAGTATCCGTATCGTGGGCGGACATCGCTATGGATTATTTCGGTAAATCGCCCTCGTGGCTTTATCATAAACTCGACGAGATAGATGGGAACGGCGGCAAGGGCGGATTCACGGAGGAGGAGCTTCTCGTGTTCAAGGGCGCCCTCTGCGACATTGCGGACCGCATCCGTCGGACGGCGGATAAACTGTAATCGGGCGTTATTTTGGTTTGGTAGCTTCATATCCCCAATTGCAGTGACCCCTCCTTTCCGGGAGGGGCCTTTTTTATAGCACGCCCATAGGCGAGCGCCGTCCAATCGAACAGCGCCAGTGCTTTCTCGTCGGCCGCCCCAATCAGCGGTGTTGCGATTTGCCTCCGGATTCGTATTTTTGTGCATAAAACGCATCGTGTCCAACCGATTCCTCTACTATCTGTATGTTGTGATTTGCTTTCGAATTTGTATCTTTGACGTACCAAACACACCTAATGAGCTTGCAATACGCTTGACGTATCTGTTGTGATTTGCTTTCGAATTTGTATCTTTGACGTACCAAACACACCGGTCAGTCCCCTAAACAAAGGGATATGTTTGTTGTGATTTGCTTTCGAATTTGTATCTTTGACGTACCAAACAC
>JAGBHC010000029.1 GCA_017935625.1 Rikenellaceae bacterium
CCGTAAGGAAAAAACAGACCTATGATACGGACGATTCCCCACAGGGAGACGCAGTAAAACGTTGGCTCCTATTTTATTATAAAAAGTGTTGAGAATCCGACTTTTTTCGCTATATTTGCAAATAATAACGAACGATTAATCCGGCAGTGGAACTCACGGTCCGCACCGCCCTATCGGCCTGGGTGCGAACCGGATAACCGAACCGGAATTTCTCCGTCCGAGTATCCCATGAGGGAACGAAATCGGGATTCGGCACGGAGCACCTCCGCCGCCTGCGCACGGCACCGGTCCGGCGTGCAATCCGGCACGCAGGCCTCCCCCTCCGAAAAAGGGACGAACGCTCCGACTGCCCCGCCATCCGGCGGCGGCACGGCTCCGCAATACACAATTTATCGGCCCCGGAGAGCGATTTTCGGCATATTTTCGTAACTTTGTCGAAAGCTAACACAGGATACGACATGAAATTTTTCCCGACCCTTTTGACGGCGCTGCTGCTGCCGCTCTGCGCCGCCGCCCAACCCGACGACTACGAGGCCTACTTCCATAAACTGAACGACTCCGTCCGCTGGAAAACGGCCATGCAGGACAACGGACGGACCAACCCCTGGCAAAAGAACTGGTTTCTCGACGGCAAGCTCGCCTCGGTGGAGAACATCCGGCGCGGCATCTTCTTCTCCGCCGGCCCCACGCCGGCCTCCGACGCCGACCACTCGGTGCTGTGGACCAAACGCAGCTTCGAGGGCGACATCAAGATAGAGTACGACTTCACCCGCATCGACGACCTCGACCGCTTCGTCAATATCCTCTACATCCAGGCCGAGGGCAGCGGCGAACCCGGCTACGACAAGGACATCTCGCTGTGGAGCGACAAACGCGAGGTGCCGGCCATGAAGATGTATTTCAACCACATGAATGCCATCCACATCAGCTATGCCGCCTATGAGAACGACCCCGTGGCCGTAAACCCCGACTACATCCGCGGCCGCCGCTACATGCCCGAACGGGGCAAGGGACTCTCCGGCACCGACCTCACCCCCGAGTACCTCTCGCCCGTCAAGTTCCTCACCGGCGAAACCTACCGCATCACCGTCCTCAAGGTAGGGAAGGAGGTGATGATGGAGGTCGTGGGACCGCAGGCCGAAACCCACTACTACTACTTCTCGGCCGAAAAGTTCCCGCCCGTCACCTCGGGCCGCGTCGGCCTGCGGCAGATGAGCGGCCGCAAGGCGGTCTATTCCGACATCAGGATATACACGAGCAAATAATCCGAAAACCAAATTATCAACCAACCTTACAACACACCCAAAACATGAAACGACTCTTAACCGGTCTGTCCGCCCTGCTGTCGGCGGCTGCGCTCCAGGCCCAGCCCATCGACCTGCACTGGATAGGACAGGCTCCCGAAGCGGAAATCGGCCAAAGCTGGGGCGTCCCCTTCTCCCGCGGCCAGATTAAACCCAACCAACAATTCGTACTCACCGACGGCAGCGGAAAACAGCTCCCACTCCAGTCGTGGGTGATGGCCACCCACGGCGACGGCTCGGCCAAGTGGATAGGCTTCGCCGCCTCCATCGCCCCCTCCCAGGCCGAAGGTCTGCGTCTGACCCCCGTGAAGAAAGCCCCCGTCAGCGAAGGGCTCCAGGTCAGCGAGCAGCCCGGCCGCATCGTGGTGGACAACGGCGTGCAGCAAATCGCCTTCGCCACGTCGGGCAGCGAACTCATCCCCTCGATAACCGTGAACGGCACGGAGGTCGCCCGCAACGGACACCTCGTCTGCCGGCTGGAGGACCGTTCGCGTGCGTCGGAAGATATCATCAGCTACAAGAAATTCCGCAGCGAGATAGAACAGGTGACCCTCGAGCGCCGCGGCCCGGTGGAGGCCGTGGTGAAGGTCGAGGGCAAACACCGGGCTCTGGACGGCAGCCGCAGCTGGCTGCCCTTCACCGTGCGGTTCTACATCTTCGACCGGGTGCCCGCCGTCAAGATGGTGCACTCCATCATCTACGACGGCGACATGAGCCGCGATTTCATCAGCGGCCTGGGCGTCGAGTTCTCCCTGCCGCTGCGCGAGGAGATGCAAAACCGCCACGTGCGGTTCGCGGGTGAAAACGGCGGTCTGTGGGGCGAACCCGTCAAGCCGGCCGTCGGACGCCGCCGCCTCAACTACGAGAACCGCAACGACCTCATCGAGGCCCAGTTCCGCGGCGAACGCATGCCCGACAAGGCACAGGTCGATGAGGCGGGACAGAAGCTGCTCACCGACTGGGCCGACTGGAGCGACTTCCGGCTCACCCAGCTCACCCCCGACGCCTTCTCCATCCGCAAGCGCACCAACGACCAGAGCACCTGGATAGGCACCGCCGGCGGCGGCCGCGCCGAAGGATACGTACAGGCCGGCGACCTGCAGGGCGGACTGGGCGTATCGCTCAAGAACTTCTGGCAGTCCTACCCCACCGAACTCGAAGTGCTCGACATGGTGAGCGACCAGGCGACCCTCACCGTGTGGATGTGGAGCCCGCGGGGCGAGGCGATGGACCTGCGCCACTACGACATCAAGGGCCACGACCTCAACTCCGCCTACGAAGACTACCAGGAGGGCATGTCCACCCCCTACGGCATCGCCCGCACCAGCGAACTCACCCTGGTGCCCTACTCGCAGATGCCCACGCGCGAACAGACCGTCAAGACCGCACAGACCGCACAGGAGGTGTGCCAGCTGATGGCCACTCCGCAGTATCTGCACGATGCCGGAGCATTCGGCGTGTGGTCGCTGCCCGACCCCGACGGCAACGACACCAAACAGTGGATTGAGCGCCAGATTGACGGCTACATCGACTTCTACAAACAGGCCATCGAAACCCAGAAGTGGTATGGCTTCTGGAACTACGGCGACGTGATGCACTCCTACACCCAGGGACGTCACGCCTGGAACTACGACATCGGCGGCAATGCCTGGGCCAACACCGAGCTCTCGCCCGACCTGTGGCTGTGGTACGCCTTCATCCGTTCGGGCCGCGCCGACATCTTCCGCATGGCCACCGCCATGACCCGCCACACCTCCGAGGTGGACATGTACCACATCGGCGAGATGGCCGGTCTGGGCTCGCGCCACAACGTCTCGCACTGGGGCTGCGGCGCCAAGGAGGCCCGCATCGGACAGGCATGGTGGAAACGCTTCTACTACTACCTGACCACCGACGACCGCATGGGCGACCTGATGCACGACGCCGTGGATGCCGACTACACCACCCTCAAGTGGGACCCCCTGCGCATCGCCAAGCCGCGCAGCCAGTATCCCACCGCCCAGCCCACGCGTCTGCGCTGGGGTCCGGACTGGATTGCCTTCGTCGGCAACTGGTACACCGAGTGGGAGCGCACCGGCAACAAAAAGTATCTCGACAAGATAATCACCGGCATGGAGAGCATCGCCGCCATGCCCAACGGCCTCTTCACCGGCAAGGGTCCCTTCGGCTACGACCCCGAAACGGGCAAGCTCACCTACGAGGGCGACCCCGAGTGGATTGACCACACCAACCACCTGGCCAACCTCATGGGCGGCGTCGAGGTGATGATGGAGGTGTTCGACGGCGTGGGCAACAAGAAGTTCAACGACACCTACCTCCAGTACGCCAAATATTACGCCCTGCCGCAGGACGACCCGCTGCGCGACAAGCCCGAGAATGCCAAATACAAGGATTGGTGGGGACACTGGAACACCTCGCGCATGGGCGCCTTCGCCGGCGAGCGGCTGGGCGAAGAGTACCTCAAGGAGGTGGCCTGGAATCTCTTCCTGCAGCGCGTCATCGGCCCCGACGGCCAGCCGCGCGACCTGGTGAATCCGAAGCAGGTGGAGGGCACCGATGCGCTGGCTCCCTTCCTCGAGAGCCCGAGCGTCGGCACCAACGGAGCCGCCCAGTGGAATCTCGAGGCCATCGAGCTCATGGAGCTGGCCGGCGACAAGGTTCCCTCGCTCAAGGATTTGAAACCCGCGCCCCCGATGCCGAGACGATAGGCTCCGCCACGTCAATCGTTCCAACGAGTGCCCGAAAGTCGGGCACTCGTTTTTCATTGCCCCCGACACGACCGCCGGACAACTACTCCCCGGCCACCGGTACCCCCACGATTCCACTCTCGCAACCGGCATTCCACAACCCTCCGGCCGGCAGCCGCCGCTCCTGCACCGCGACCCGCACCCGACATTGCGTCGGATTCAGAAGTCCGCCGGATTCCAGCCCCGCCGGATTCCGTGCTCAAACACAAAAAAATCCGGCCCCCGAAATTTTGAAATACGAAAAAATTATTTTAATTTTGAAGAAGGATATATTACTAACTTAAAAAATCTTCATCCCATGAAAAAGACCTCTCTTTTCATCGCCCTTCTTCTGATGGTTTTGTCGGTATCGGCCTCTCTGTCAATCACTCCATCCGGAAGCACCGGCTCCGTTCCCCCTGCCCGAACCCCCGAATCCGTACAAAACTGGATTACCAAAGGGACATGTCGGGGAGACGAATTAGCCTGCCACATAACCTGTCCGCATTGTGGCAATAAAATCTACATAGCGCCCCCTGTCGATGACGACACGTTCGAGATGCTGAACGGAAGATTCAGAGACTATATCGTGGAGTGCAATCGTTGCAAATCCGTCCTCACCGACATTACAGAATAGCCCCCGATATGACCCGGAATCTTTCGCTGCGGTTGCTGCTCGGCCTGCTGCTCTGCGCAGGCTGCAGCCGCACCGTGCCGCCCGCCGACCTGCTGGTCGGCGAACCCGAATATCCGCTCGACACCACCGGACGGTTCACCTATGTCACCACGCACGACATCGAGGCGATTAACGTATTCATGATATTCCCCTACGAATCGTACATCGTGATGTTCGGCCACTTCTACGGCGGATTCGTACAGGTCGTGGACAAGGAGAGCGGCGCCATCGTCTGCTCCGGAATTCCCCGCGGACGCGGTCCCGGCGAACTGGTGGGCGCCGAATTCGCCGACCTCAACCCGCAGACAGGAACCATGACCATCGTGGACGGAGATACGCACCAGATACTCTCGTTCAATATCGACGACTTCATCGCCGGCCGATTCAAAGCCGCCAGAAAACCGGCGGCACCCTTCACCTACCAGGTCTTCGAACTCGACCGGGAGCACACGCTCCACGACCACCTGGTCACCTATGTCAGCACGATGTACGGTGTTCCGGACCGTCTCTCCGTGTTGCGGAAAGACGGTACCAAAACCGCGGTCTACAACGAGTTTCCCATCATGGATACGGTCCGGAACCGTAATTTCATCATCTACCAGCAGCGCAGGGCCTCCCTCTCGCCCGACCGCACCAAACTGGCCATGGGCACCGTGATGCAACACACCTATTTCGAAACATTCGACATCGGCAAGACGCACATCGCCCCCCGCTCGCAACAACTGCACAGCGGCCCGGTCGATTACAGCCAGCGCTGGCCTTTCGAAAAATGCACCGGAGGGTTTCTCAGCGTCTATGCGGGCAACGAACTCGTGGTCGCCGCGACCGACGATTTCACCGAAAAAGCCGACCGGAAGATTTACAACAACCTCTGCGTCTTCGACTGGGACGGTCATCCCATAAAACGAATCCGCATGGAAGGGTGCAAAAGTATTCCGGCTCTCTGCCTCGACTCTGACGGACGGACCGTCTATGCCGTCATGAAAGCCGACAACGACTTCTACTATTTCGCCCGGACCGAAATCTGACCCGGGCCGGCCGGGAGAAACCGCCCCCTGCAAACGCACTGACGGGGCCGGCCGGATGCCGAGCTGTCGGACCGGCCGGGAGAAACCGCCCCCGCAAACCGAAAGCCGTCGCCGCCCCTTTCCCGGGACGACTTTTTCCGGCAGCACCGCTTCGAGAGACAACACCTCAAAAAAACTAACACCTCAAAAAAAACGAAGGCGCCCGGCAAATCCGGACGCCTTCGGCTCTCTTATGCAAGCCCGACGACTGGGTACGACGGAAACCGCCGCTGTGCTCCGCCGGCCGTCATGCCCCCACCAGCCGGCCGCTGCGCTCCGCCTTTTCGACCAGTCCCGGCTCCTCGTCGAACTCCGGCTCCACGAACGGAGCGGTCGAATCGCCGAGACCGAACCCGATGTAGGTGATGGGCAGCCCCTGCTCCAGGAACATGCTCTCGTAGGCCGTCTTTATCGAAAGCGAGGCATCGGCCATCCCCGTGCCGTAGATATCGTCGCAACACGCCTCCACCGGCAGAGCATTGGCCGCCACGACGGCTTTGGTATACTCGTGCAGATGCTTCGAATCGGTCTTGAGCCGGATTTTCGCTCCGGGCGCCAGAAACCGGCGGTAATACTCGAGAAATATCGGAGAGGTGAGACGTTTTTTCGCCCGCGCCGCCTTGAGCTGCGGGTCGGGAAAAGTTATCCAGATTTCGTTCACCTCGCCGGGACCGAAAAACGAATTGATGAACTCGATGCGGGTGCGCAGAAACGCCACATTGTCCATGCCGTTCTCGGTGGCCGTCTTGGCGCCGCGCCACATGCGCGCCCCCTTGATATCCACCCCGATGAAGTTTTTGTCGCGGCAGCGTTCCGCCAGCGCCACGGTATACTCGCCGCGGCCGCAGCCGAGCTCCAGCACGATGGGAGCCCCGTTACGGAAGAACTCCTCCCGCCAGCGTCCCTTCAACGGATGGTCCTTGTGAAATATATCCTCGAACTCAGGCTGTATCATATTCCTGAACGTGAGGTTCTCCCGAAATTTTTTCAGTTTATCCTTACCCATGAATCCCTTTTGGCTTTTTCAATCCGTTTCGCATCTGCTGCGCCTCCGTTCCGGCCCTCCGCCGGCCGGAGCCGCCGTTATTTCATCTCCACCCCCACGCCGCGAACGCCCTTCACCGTCTCGACCGGCGTAATCGCGAAGCGATAGGTGCCCCGCTGCGAGAGCACCGCCCCGCTGCGCCACAGCGCCTCGGTCTCCGACCACGGACGGCTGAAACCGGTCTCCTTGCGCACGGGCAGCGCCACCCGTTCGGCATACTCCGTCGAATCGGGCGCTACGGTCCGCACGGTGAGCATCAAACGTCCCGACGGCAGGTCGTCGTTGTGCCGTACCAGCAGCCACAGTTCGCGCATGGAGAGCGTATCGTCGTTGTCAATCTCCACCACGGCCGAAGAACCGGCACTCCATTCCACCGGATTCACCGGCGCCACGTCGGAACGGTGGTCGGAGATACACCCCGCCAACACCGCCGCCAATGCCGCCAACACGGCATGCCATCCGCCGCCGCACCTCTCCTTCGGACGCATCCCGCAACTCCTCCTCTACGATTGTTTCACCTCTGCGGCACCTCCCTTGGCACGATTCCCGTCGCCCTCTTTCGGACGGCGGTCGCCCGGACGCCGGTCGCGTCTGCCACGCGGTTCGCGCGGCTCTCCGGCCCCGCGTCCCGCATCCTGCTGCGGCTCTTTCGCGCCGCCGTTCTCACGCGGTGCCGAACCGTTTCCGCCCCGCCCCGGCTGCCTGCCGCGCTCCTGACGTCTGCGGTTGCCTCCCGCTCCCGAAGCCGGCGCCGCTGCCGCAGCCGGTTCGCCTCCCGACGGCTTCTCAGCACTGCGGTCGGCATGCGGCTCCCCACCGCGGGCCTCCCGGTTGGGACGGTTGTCGGCCCGTCCCCGGTTCCGCTGTCCCGCACGCTCCTCGCCGGCACCCCGGCCGCCCGCGGCCTCGGACTGCGGAGCGGATTTGGCCCCGCCGCCGCCATTGCCGCTGTTGCCGTTAGCACCGTTGCCGCCGCGATTGCGGTTGCGACCCGAACGGCTCTTTTTCTTTTTGTCGAAACGGGTGATGCTCTCCTCGCCTATCACATTGACGAATCCGGGCTCCTCGGCCTGCGGCTCCGCATAATCGCTGCCCTGCAGCGAATCGACCTTGCGTCCCTGACGGTTGGCCTCCAGAATCTCTTTCACGCGCTTGATGGGCAGCGTCACCAATCCGGCGATGGCATCGGGACTGCTGCTGAAACTCATCGTGCGGGCCAGTATGTCGCTCTTGACCAGGAAATAATCCCCCTCGATGGTCTGCAGGGGATGGTTCACCCGCGGGAAGTCCTTCCGGGCATCGATATAGGAGTCGAGCTCGTAAGCCAGACAGCACTTCAATTTGCTGCACTGGCCGGCCAGTTTCTGGGGCTTGAGCGAAATCTCCTGCGTGCGGGCCGCGGTGGTGACCACCGACGTGAAACTCGACATCCACGAAGCGCAGCACAGCTCCCGGCCGCACGGACCGATGCCGCCGATGCGCCCCGCCTCCTGACGGGCGCCAATCTGCTTCATCTCGACCCGGATGCGGAACTGCTCGGCGAAGACCTTTATCAGTTCGCGGAAATCGACACGCTCGTCGGCTATGTAGTAGAATATGGCTTTGATTTTATCGCCCTGATACTCCACGTCGCCTATCTTCATGTTGAGACCCATGTCGGCGGCGATGCGGCGGCTGCGAATCATCGTCTCGTGCTCCAGGGCAATGGCCTCCTGCCACTTCTCGATGTCGTAGGGGCGGGCCAGCCGGTAAATCTTCTTGAACTCGCCGTTCATGGGATTGAATCCCACGCGCTTCATCTGCCGCGCCACCATGTCGCCCGTCAGGGAGATGATGCCGATGTCGTGTCCCGGCGAGCTCTCCACGGCCACGATATCGCCCCGCTTGAGTTTCAGCCCGTTCACATTACGGTAGTAGCTGCGGCGCGTGTTCTTGAAGCGCACCTCGAAAATATCCGACTCCGCGTTGTCGGGATAGCCGGCCAGCCAGTCGGTTTCATGCAGCTTGAAGCACCCCTCCACAGGCCGTGCCTCGGCATCCGCACCGGAGTTGCAGAAACGGCATCCGCGCCCCATGTCGAGGTAGCAGTCGCCGTTTTTATCCTTATCGTTGCAATTCATCTTTTCAAATTTTTTACAAATATAGTGATATATTCGCTGAAAACGAAAGCCCCATCGTCCAAAGGACGATGCGCGGCCGCCAGGCAAGTCGTTCGAAGCAAATATATAACATATCCGCTGAAAACGGAAGCCCGACAGGTCGAAGGCATTCAGCGATTCATTCGAGACAAATATAATAATATTCGATGAAAAACGAAAGCACCGTCACCCGTTCTCCTCTTCGCGGCGTTCGGTCACCTCCAGCCGGCGCAGTCCGTCGATGAAGGCCTCCACCGAGGCCCGGGTGATGTCGGTATGCGCCGCGAAACCGTGGACACTCTTCGTGCCGCACTGCATCCGGACGTGCACCCGTCCCACATCGTCGCACCCGCGTGTCATGGCCTGCACCACGAATTCGGTGATGGACACCTGCTGCTCAATCATGCTCTTGATGGCTTTCACGGCCGCATCCACCGGACCGTTGCCGCGGGCCGTGGCCGTGTGGTCGCGGTCGCCGAAACGGACCACCACCGTCGCGACCGGTATCACCGTGCCGGTCACCACCTGCAGGTATTTCAACTTGATGCGGTGCTCCTTCACCCCCTCGATGTCGCCCACCAGGTAGAGCAGGTCGTCGTCGCGTATCTCCTTCTTCGCATCGGCCAGCCTCAGGAAACGGGCGTAGACCGTATCGAGCTCCGCACCGCGCAGGTTGTAGCCCAACACCTCCAGCCGGTGATTCAGGGCCGCACGGCCGCTCCGGGCGGTGAGCATTATCGTCGATTCGTCCACCCCTATCTCGGCCGGGTCGATGATTTCGTAACTGCTCCTGTCCTTGAGCACTCCGTCCTGATGGATGCCCGACGAATGGGCGAAGGCGTTGCGCCCCACGACGGCTTTGTTGGGCTGTACGGGCATATTCATCAGACTCGACACCAGATGGCTCGCCCGGGTAATCTGCCGGGTGTCCACCCCGCACCGCAATCCCAGCTCGGGATGGCACCTGAGGGTCATCACCAGCTCTTCGAGCGAGGCGTTGCCCGCCCGTTCGCCGATGCCGTTCACCGTCACCTCCGCCTGACGCGCCCCGGCCGCCAGACCGGCCAGCGTATTGGCCGTCGCCAGGCCCAGGTCGTCGTGACAGTGCACGGAGAGCACCGCCCGCTCGATGCCGCGCACATGCTCCCTCAGATAGCGGATTTTGGCCCCGAACGCCTCGGGAAGACAATAGCCCGTGGTGTCGGGAATATTGACCGTCGAGGCTCCCGCCCCGATGACGGCCTCCACCACCCGGGCCAGGAATTCGTCGTCGGCCCGCCCGGCATCCTCGGCATAGAACTCCACGTCGTCGGTGAAGCGCCGGGCGTAGCGCACCGCAGCCACGGCCCGCTCCAGCACCTGTTCGCGCGTGGAGCCCAGCTTACGGAATATGTGGCAGTCGGAAACCCCCAGCCCCGTATGGATGCGGCGGCACCGGGCATATTTCAGCGCATCGGCGGCCACCTCGATGTCGTGCTCCACCGCCCGCGTCAGCGCACAGATGACCGGGTCGCGGACCACCTTGGAGATTTGGCGCACCGACTCGAAATCGCCGGGACTCGAGACGGGGAAACCCACCTCCAGGATATCGACGCCCAACGTTTCGAGCATCTTGGCCACCTCGATTTTCTCTACGGTATTGAGCTGACACCCCGGCACCTGCTCGCCGTCGCGCAGGGTGGTGTCGAATAGATATATGCGATTGTCGTCGCCCATGGAACACACCTGTTGAATTGCCTTTGCAAAGGTAACGACCGCCCCGCAAAACGGCATCGCAAAAGCGGTCCCTTATACGACACCCAAAGGCTTTTTCGACGTGCAATCAGTTGTTTTCCAACAAGACCCGGGCCTGGGCCAACGCCGCCTCGGTGACCGTACTGCCGCTCAGCATCTTGGCGATTTCCCAACGCCGCTCCTCGGAATCCAGGCGACGGATGCGGCTGGAGGTTCCCTGCTCCGTCTCCTCCTTGTAGACGAAGAAATGGGTGTCGCCCTTGCTGGCCACCTGCGGCAGATGGGTGATGTTCACCACCTGCATGTCTTCCGCCAGACGGCAGATGATGCCGCCCATGGCATCGGCGATGCGGCCGCTGACACCGGTGTCTATCTCGTCGAAAATGATGGTCGGCAATTTGGAACGATGGGCCACCAGCGATTTGAGCGCCAGCATCACCCGCGAAATCTCTCCGCCCGAAGCAGTCTTCTCCACAGGCTGGAGGGGCATCTTGCGGTTGGCCGAAAACAGGTAGCGCACCGCATCGCCTCCACCCGGCGACAGCGGCGCGGAGGCCACCTCCACCCGGAACTCGGCGCCGGGCATCCCCAGCTCCGCCAGCAGCGCATCCACCCCCTTTCCCAGTTCGGCACCCGCCCGCCGGCGTCCCTCGGTCAGCACGGCCGCGGCGGCTTCGGCCTCCCCGCGGCTCCGCTCCACCGCCTGCTCCAGTTCGGCCAGGGTCTCCTCGCCGGTGGCGATGGCCTGCAGGCGTGTGCGGAACTCATTCCACAGGGCTATGAGTTCCCCGCAGGTGGCCACCCGATGTTTCTGCTGGAGCGAATAGATGGCGTCGAGCCGCTCGCTCACCCACTGCAACCGGCCGGGGTCGGCTTCTACCCGGTCGCCCTCGGCAGCCAGTTCCGAATCGATATCCTTGAGTTCGAGCATCACGGCATGCAGCCGGTCGGCCAGCTCTCCCGCCTTGCCGTAGCCCTCGCGCACCTTCGCCAACGCATGCTCCACGCCCTTCAGCCGGCAGAGGACGCCCGTCTGTTCATCCTCCAGGCTCTCCAGCGACATCCCCATCGCCTCCCGGATGGAATCGGCATGGGTCAGCAGCCGCAGCTCCTCCTCCAGCTCCTGCTGCTCGCCCTCGCGCAGATTGAGCGCATCGAGCTGCTCCACCTGGTACTGCAGCCACTCCCGGTCGCGGCCCGCCTCTTCGATTCGCCGGCAGGCGGCAGCCAGCTCCGCCCCGGCTTCGCGCATGGCCGCATAGGCCGCACGGTAGCTCCCCAGCTGCGCACCGAGGCCCGCCACATTGTCGAGCACGGCGATGCGGAAACCCTCGTCCGCCAGCATCAGGCTCTGGTGCTGGGAGTGTATGTCAATCAGGCGGCTCCCCAGCTCGCGCAAGGCGGTCAGCTGCACGGGCAGGTCGTTCACGTAGGCCCGGCTTTTGCCCGCCGGAGTCACCACGCGCCGGATGACCGTCTCGCGCTGCCAGTCGAGGTCGTTGCGTTCGAACAGCTCCTCCAGTCCGTAGTCGCCGATGTCGAACACCCCCTCCACCACGCAGTTCCGGGCGGGGTCCTTCTGTGCCGCCCCGTCGTTCCGGGCGCCGAGCAACAGCCCCAGCGCACCCAGCAGGATGGACTTTCCGGCTCCGGTTTCACCCGTGATTATATTGAGCGAGGGGCTGAGTTCCAACGACAAGCACTCTATGAGAGCATAATTTTCAACCGTCAGTCTGCGGAGCATGATTACACGTTTTTGGTTACAAAAAAAGAGGTTTCGAAAAAGACGGCGAGGTCTTCCCGCACTCGGCCTTCATCCGACGGGCGGCGCACGCGCACCGTTGTCCGTACGTTGCCGTCCACGACCGGAACGGGCGTTCTCCCCGCTCCGTCTCCGGCAGCGGTTCGGCACCGCCGAGCGGCACCGCAGGGGGATTCGGCCATCGGGAGACGGGCTGCCAATCCGGAGACAAATATAGCAGCATTTCTGCTGCTATACAAATTTTCGGACGGTTTTACCGTTTCTGAAAAACCCGACGGGGTTCTACCTGCAAAACGTATCGTTTCCGCCGTCCCGTACATTTCGTTCCGCCGCCCGGCGCTGCGGGCGCGGTCCCTTCCCTACTCCTGATTCGGCTGGCCGTCACGGAAGTAAACCTCCCCGTCGAGGAACTCCTCGGTCGCCACGATAGTGGGTTTGGGCAGGCGTTCGTAGTAACGCGAAATCTCAATCTGCTCGCGGTTCTCGAAGGTCTCTTCCAGCGAATCCGTCGTGCTCGAGAAATCGGCCAGCTTACGGGTCAATTCCTGCTTTACCTCCGCGGAAATCTGGTTGGCCCGGCGGGAGATAACGGCAATCGACTTGTAAATGTTGCCGGTGGGAGCATCCAAATCCGACAGTTTACGGGTCACCGTGTTGTTGGGAATGTTACTTTTCTTAATCTCCATCTGTATTTGAATTTTCAGTTGAATTCGCATTTTCGTCCTCGGAGAAGCGTGCGAGGAACTGCTGCGCCTTGCGTTCCATCTTGTCGGCCTCCTTGATGTAGCGGCTCTCGGGATATTCGCTCGCGAAACTGTAATAGTAGTCCAACGCCTTCTGGTAGCGGTCGCGCTGGAGAATCACAATCGAATTCTCGGCCAGCTCGAAACCCGACTTCAGCACCAGGAACATCAGCTCCTCGCGATGGTTCGATTCGGGATAGCGGTCGATGGCGTTCTTGAGCGCCACCACGGCCGCCTTGTACTTTCCGGTGTCGTAATAGGTTTTGGCGTTGAGATAGGCCTTGTCGTGCAGCTTCTGGGTGAGTTCGCCGATGCGCGCGAGCATCTCCTCGCGCTTGTCGCTGTTGGGATAGCGCTCCAGATAGGTGTCGATGGCCATCAGCGCCAGCGTGGTGTTGGTCTGGTCGCGCTCCGGCGCGGGAGAGGAGTAGTAGTAGCCCATGGCGTACATGTACTCGGCCTCTTCCAGAAAGGGGCTGCGTCCGTAGCGGCGGCGGAAATCGTCGAACAGCGAACCGCTGGTGTCGTGGTCGCCCATGAAGTAGAACGATGCCGCGGTGAAGAACACCACCGTATCCTCGCGCATGGTACCGGCGAAATCCTCGGCCACGTCGCTGAAGAGGTTGGCCGCCTTCTGATACTTCTTCTGGTCGAAGTACTCGAGTGCGGTGCGGTATTTCAGCTCGCTGTCCCGGCTCTTCAAAATCTGGTTATAACCTCCGCAGGAACAGAGCACTGCGAGAGTGCAAAGCAGAGCGGCCCGGTACAAAATCTTTCTACTCATTCTTTCCATCGCCTTTAGCGCAAAAGCAAAACTTCTGCAAAGTTATATATTTTCAACGTGTCGAGGAAAAATAAATTGTATTTTTTTAAAACCAATACGAAATATTATGATTAATTTTGCATTGCGAAAAGCCGAAAAGTCCGGTTCGTGAATCAAAACGGCGCCCCCATCGGCTCGACACGAGAGGTTTTGAAACTCAAACAACAACGAATTTATAGTTATGGATATTTTTGAAAGATTACAGAAAAACGCCGGCGGCCCCATCGGTATGTACCAGAAATACAGCCACGGCTATTTCTCATTCCCCAAGCTGGAAGGCCCCATCGGTCCGCGCATGATGTTCCGCGGCAAGGAGGTGCTCAACTGGAGCCTCAACAACTACCTGGGCCTGGCCAACCACCCCGAGGTGCGCGAGGCCGACGCCAAAGGCGCCGCAGACTTCGGTATGGCAGCCCCCATGGGTGCCCGCATGATGAGCGGACAGACCAAATACCACGAGCAGCTCGAACGCGAACTGGCCGCTTTCGTGGGTAAGGAGGACGCATTCCTGCTCAACTACGGCTACCAGGGCATGATTTCCATAATCGACTGTCTGCTCACCCCGAGCGACGTGGTGGTCTACGACGCCGAGGCCCACGCCTGCATCATCGACGGTCTGCGTCTGCACCGCGGCAAGCGCTTCGTGTTCGGCCACAACGACATGAACAGCCTGCGCAAGCAGCTCGGACACGCCACCAAGCTGGCCGAGGAGACCAAGGGCGGCATTCTGGTCATCACCGAGGGCGTATTCGGCATGAAGGGCGACCTGGGCAAGCTCGACGAGATTGTGGCCCTGAAGAAGGAGTTCAGCTTCCGTCTGCTGGTGGACGACGCCCACGGCTTCGGCACCATGGGCGAGGGCGGCCGCGGTACGGCTTCCCACTTCGGCGTGACCGACGGCGTGGACGTACTCTTCAACACCTTCGCCAAATCGATGGCCGGCATCGGCGCCTTCGTTTCGTCGCACAAATGGCTCATCGACTTCTTCCGCTACAACATGCGCTCGCAGACCTACGCCAAGAGCCTGCCCATGCCGATGGTGATGGGTGCCCTGAAGCGTCTGGACCTCATCCGCAACCACCCCGAATTCCAGCAGAAGCTGTGGACCATCACCCGGGCGCTCCAGAACGGATTCCGCGAGAGAGGGTTCAACATCGGCGCCACCAACTCGCCCGTGACCCCCGTCTTCCTGAACGGCAGCATTCCCGAGGCCTGCAACCTGGTGGTGGACCTCCGCGAGAACCACAACCTCTTCTGCTCGGTAGTCGTTTACCCGGTCATCCCGAAGGGCGAGATGATTCTGCGCATCATCCCCACCGCAGTCCATACGCTCGAGGACGTGGAGTACACGCTCAACTGCTTCTCCTCCATCCGCGGCAAACTCGAAGCCGGCGAATACAACAAGCCGATGCCCGATATGGCCGACAAATAGCAGAACGGCATCCCGATACGAAAACGAATCCGCCCCGAAAAGGGCGGATTCGTTTCTTTTGCGCCTATCGCATTCACAATCAGAGCGCCGGTACCGGACCCGAACCCGCCTCCGGCACCCCGTCCGATACGAATCGTACTTTTTTACGGATTATTTTCGCCGAAAATTTTGGAAAACCGATTATCTGTTATATCTTTGCAACGCCTTTCCGGGAAAACCGGGCAAGGCAAGCCAATCGGTCGGTTCATCTAAGGGCTAGGATACATGCCTCTCACGCATGACATACGGGTTCGAATCCCGTACCGACTACACGAAGAGCGCCGGATAAGATATCCGGCGCTCTTTTCATATCCCCGGGCCACGCATCCGGGTCGAAAAGCCCCCGCCCGCGAAGTCTTCCGCCCTCCCCCATCTCCTGGTCCGCACTGTCCTGTGCTCGAAGAACCCCCGAACGGACGCCTCCGGACACCGCCTCGCGCCCGTGCCCCCGAAGGTTCCCCAAACGGACGGCACCGGACACCGCTTCGCACCGCACTCGAAAAGTTCCCGAGCGCACCGGACCCCGCCTCGCACCCGTGCCCCCGAAAGTTCCCCGAACGAAAGCACAAACACACGGCTCTGCGCCACGCACAAAAAATATCCGGGCGAACAACCCGGACGCCGCTCCGCCATCCGCCGCCCAATCCCCGGAAATGCAGCCCACAGAGCTACGACCGAAGAATCGCACGGCAGCCGGATAATCCGAATGAATAGAGACGAAAAAAGCGAAACGACCGCAACGGCGTTTCCCGCATACCGCTCCGCACCACACTCGAAGCCCTCCCCGAACGGACGACACCGGACACCGCTTCGCACTCGTGTCCCGAAAGTTCCCCGAACGAAAGCACAAACACACGGCTCTGCGCCACGCACAAAAAACATCCGGGCGAACAACCCGGACGCCGCTCCGCCATCCGTCGCCCAATCCCCGGAAATGCAGCCCACAGAGCTACGACCGAAGAATCGCACGGCAGCCGGATAATCCGAATGAATAGAGACGAAAAAAGCGAAACGACCGCAACGATGTTTCCCGCATACCGCTCCGCCCGACGGCTCGGACGAATCGCCCGCAGCGCCGGTCCCGAAACGGGAACCCGTCGAAAAAGCCGGCCGGTTAGTTTCCCTGCTCGCAGATGAACTTGATGCGGATGAGGCGAATCTCCTCCTCCGTGAAGTCGGAACCCAGTTCATGCACCGCCTCGTCCAGCGAGTCGCTCTCGGCGTCCTCCTTGAAGTAGAGGTAAATCTCCTCCGCCTTCTCCTCGTCCATGTACTGGTCGATGAAATAGTTGATATTGAGTTTGGTTCCGGAATTGACAATACCCTCAATCTCGGTCAGCAGCTCGTCGAAATCGAGGTCCTTGGCCCGGGCGATATCCTCGAAGTCCATCTTGCGGTCGATGCTCTGGATGATGAAGACCTTGTTGCCGCTCTTGTTCACCACGCTCTTGACCACCATGTCCTGCGGCCGGATGATATCCTTCTCCTCGACGTAGGACTTGATGAGCTTCACGAACGGAGCGCCGAACTTCTTCGCCTTGCCGGCACCCACACCGCTCACGTTCTGCAGCTCCTCGATGGTCACGGGATACTGAATCGACATATCCTCCAGCGACGGGTCCTGGAACACCACGAAGGGCGGCAGGTCGTGCTCGCGGGCCACCTTCTTGCGCAAATCCTTGAGCATGGCGAAAAGCTCCTCGTCGGCCGCTCCGCCTCCCTTGCCCATGGGCGCCACGGCCGCCTCCTCCTGCTCCTCCTCGTCGTAGTCGTGGTCGAGGGTTATCATCACGGGGAACGGCTTCTCGATATACTCCAGTCCCTTTTCGCTCACCGACAGCAGGCCGTAGTTCTCGATGTTCTTGTCGATGAGCCCCAGGATGAGCGCCTGACGGATGACAGCCCCCCAGAAGCGGTCGTTGTGCTCGGCACCCGCGCCGAACCACTCGCTCTTGTGGTGGCTGTAAGACTTTATCATCGCCGTGGTCTTGCCGATGAGCACGTTGATGAGATAGTCCATCTTGAACTTGTCGCCGATGGCACGCAGCACCTCCAGCGCCATGACCGTCTGCTCCGTCGCCTTCACCTTGGGTTTGGGATGACGGCAGTTGTCGCAGTTGCCGCAGTTCTCCTCGGTGTACTCCTCGCCGAAATAGTGGAGCAGCGTCTTGCGGCGGCAAATCGAACTCTCGGCATAGGAGACCGTCTCCAGCAGCAGCAGTTTGCCGATTTCCTGCTCGGCGATGGGCTTGCCCTGCATGAACTTCTCCAGCTTCTGGATATCCTTGTAGCTGTAAAAGGTGATGCAATGGCCCTCGCCGCCGTCGCGTCCGGCGCGCCCCGTCTCCTGATAGTACCCCTCGAGACTCTTGGGGATGTCGTAATGGATGACATAGCGCACGTCGGGTTTGTCGATGCCCATGCCGAAAGCGATGGTAGCCACGATGACATCGGCCCGCTCCATCAGGAAATCGTCCTGGTTGTTGGCCCGCGTGGCGGCATCCATGCCCGCATGGTAGGCTTTGGCCCGGATGTCGTTGGCCACCAGCAGTTCGGTCAGCTCCTCCACCTTCTTGCGGCTGAGGCAGTAGATGATGCCCGACTTGCCGGGGTTCTGTTTGATGTACTTGATGATATCGCGTGCCGCATCGTGCTTGGGCCGGATTTCGTAGTAGAGGTTGGGACGGTTGAACGACGACTTGAAGACCTTGGCGTCGAGCATCCCCAGATTCTTCTGGATGTCCATCTGCACCTTGGGGGTGGCCGTAGCCGTCAGGGCAATCAGCGGGGCGTGACCGATATCGTTGATTATCGGCCGTATGCGCCGGTACTCCGGACGGAAGTCGTGGCCCCACTCCGAGATGCAGTGCGCCTCGTCGATGGCGTAGAACGAAATCTTTATCTTGCGCAGGAACGAGATGTTGTCCTCCTTGGTGAGCGACTCGGGCGCGAAGTAGAGCAGCTTGGTCTTGCCCGCCAGCACGTCGCTGCGCACCTGGTTGATGGCCGTCTTGTTGAGCGACGAATTGAGGAAGTGGGCGATGCCCTCGTCGGCGCTGAACGTGCGCATGGCATCGACCTGGTTCTTCATCAGGGCGATGAGCGGGGAGATGATGATGGCCACGCCGTCCATGATGAGCGCAGGCAACTGGTAGCAAAGGGACTTTCCTCCACCCGTCGGCATCAGTACGAATGTGTCGTTCCCCTCCAGCACGTTGCGAATCACCGCCTCCTGATTCCCCTTGAAAGAAGAGAATCCGAAGTACTCCTTCAGCTTTTGCCCCAGCAATGTCTCCTTTTCTTTGTCGCTCATCGTTTACTCCGCTTTTTCCGCATCTTCGCAGAGCCGGTTCCGCAGCCTGCAGATGCGGTCTTACACTTTATGTCGATAACACGAACAGGCCGTTTTCAGGCAAACGACCTATTTCGTAACATAAAAGTATATATTTTTTGCGAAAGTTGCTAACTTTGTAACAAAATTTTTCAAAAAATGAGGTTATACACCAAAGATGTCGTCAAGAGATACGGTTCGCGCACCGTGGTGGACCACGTGTCGGTGGATGTCAATCAGGGAGAGATAGTGGGTCTGCTGGGCCCCAACGGCGCCGGGAAGACCACCACGTTCTACATGATTGTGGGACTGATAAAGCCCAACGACGGAGCCATCTTTCTGGAGGACGACCAGGGCCGCGCCACCGACATCTCGGCCGAGCCCGTCTACCGCCGCGCCCAGATGGGCGTGGGCTATCTGGCGCAGGAGGCCTCGGTGTTCCGCCGCCTGAGCGTCGAAGACAACATCCGCAGCGTGCTGGAGATGACCGACTTCACCAAAGAGTACCAGCGCGAACGGCTCGAAAGCCTCATCGAGGAGTTCCGGCTCCAGAAAGTGCGCAAGAGCCTGGGCATCCAGCTCTCGGGCGGCGAGCGCCGCCGCACCGAAATCGCCCGCGCGGTGGCCATCAACCCCCGCTTCATTCTGCTCGACGAACCGTTCGCCGGAGTGGACCCCATCGCCGTGGAAGATATCCAGAGCATCGTGGGCACGCTCAAGAACAAGAACATCGGGGTCATCATCACCGACCACAACGTACACGAAACGCTGGCCATCACCGACCGCACCTACCTGCTTTTCGAGGGGCGCATCCTCAAGGCCGGCACCGCCGAAGACCTCGCCAACGACGAAACCGTGCGCAGGGTCTACCTCGGCAAGGACTTCCAGTTACGATAGACATGGACAAAACGATATGCAAAGCCGGGGTGAGCGGACGCATCACCCCTCCCAGCTCCAAGAGCTACGCCCAGCGGGCGATAGCCGCGGCGCTGCTCAGCCGCGGCGAGTCGCGCCTGTGCAACATCGACCTGTGCCAGGACACCCGCGCCGCACTGAGCGTAATCGAGGCGCTCGGCGCCGCGGTGCGGCAGATAGACAAGCACACTTTCGCCGTAACGGGCGGACTCGACCCGCGCACCGAGGTCATCGACATCGGCGAGTCGGGCCTGGCGACCCGCCTGTTCACCCCCATCGCCTCGCTGTGCGGCCGCCGCATCCGGGTCGAGGGCCGCGGCACGATGCGCTACCGGCCGGTCTCGATGATGTGCGGCCCCCTGCGTGAGCTGGGCGTGCAGGTGTGGGACAACGGCGGCGTGCTGCCGATTATGGTGGAGGGGCCTCTGCGCGGCGGCGAAATCGAGGTGGACGGCAGCATCAGCTCGCAGTTCATCACCGGTCTGCTCATGGCCCTGCCCCTGGCCCCGCAGGAGACGCAGCTCAAGGTGAGGGAGCCCAAAAGCATACCTTATATAGATATGACGCTCGACCTGGTACGCAGCTGGGGCGTGGAGATAGACCACTGCGACTACCGCGAATTCTACATCCCCGGCTCCCAGAGCTACACCCCCCGCAGCTATCGGGTGGAGGGCGACTGGAGCGGAGCCGCCATCATGATGGTGGCCGGAGCCGTGGCCGGAGAGGTGACCCTGCGCAACCTGAACCCGCTCTCGCGGCAGGCCGACACATCCGTCATCGAGGCACTCTCCCACGCGGGGGCCGAAATCGTAATCGAGGGCGACGAAATCACCGTCCGCCGCAAGGAGCTGCGCGGTTTCGAGTTCGATGCCACCCACTGTCCCGACCTCTTTCCCGCGCTGGCGGCGCTGGCGGCCAACTGCAAGGGCATCACCACGCTGCACGGAACCCGGCGCCTGCTCCACAAAGAGAGCAACCGGGCCGAGGCCATCGCCTCGGAGTTCGGCAAGATGGGTATCGAGGTCGATATCCGCACGCCCGACATCATGAAGATACGGGGCGGAGCCATCCAAGGCGCCGACGTCGAGAGCCACGGCGACCACCGCATGGCCATGGCCGAGGCCGTCGCGGCGCTCAATGCTTCGGAGCCGGTCGTCATAGGCGGAGCGGAGTGCGTGGCCAAGTCCTACCCCGACTTCTGGCGCGACCTCGAGAAAATCACGGTCAGAGAATAACGGTCCCTCCTTTCCGCTTCGGCGCGAAGGGAGCGGCCTCCAACGGAAAACAAAACGGAGATGAACAGTTTCGGACGCATATTCAGGGTATCTATTTTCGGAGAGTCGCACGGCGAAACCATCGGTGCGGTCATCGACGGCGTGCCGGCCGGCATGGCGCTCTGCGAGGAGGAGTTTCTCGCCGACCTCGCCCGCCGCAAGAGCGGAGCGCGCGGCACCACGCCGCGCCGGGAGAGCGACTCTCCACAGCTCGTCTCGGGCCTTTTCGAGGGACGCACCACCGGAGCGCCGCTCACCGTACTCTTCCGCAACGAGAACCGGCGCTCGGGCGACTACGCCGACCTGCGCATCCACCCCCGGCCCTCCCACGCCGACTGGACGGCCGCACTCAAATACGGAGGCTTCAACGACTACCGCGGCGGCGGACACTTCTCGGGCCGGCTCACCCTGCCCCTCACGGCCGCAGGCACGGTGGCCAAGAAGATACTTTCCGGCGCGGAGTTCCGCACGTCGCTGGTCGAGGTGGGCGGATGCTGCGACCCGCAGCGGTTCGCGGAGACGGTCGAAAACGCGCTGCGCGACGGCGACTCGGTGGGCGGAGTGGTCGAATGCCGCGTCCGCGGAGTGGAACCGGGACTGGGCGAACCCTTCTTCGACGGTGCCGAGAGCGTACTGGCCCACCTGCTCTTCTCGATTCCTGCCGTCAAGGGGGTCGAATTCGGCGCCGGATTCGCCTCGGCCCGCATGCGGGGCTCGCAAAACAACGACCCCATCGCAGACCGGCAGGGGCACACCGCGACCAACCACGCCGGCGGCATCTGCGGCGGCATCACCAACAACAACGAACTGACAGTGCGCGTGGCCGTCAAGCCCACCCCCAGCATCTCGTGCGAACAACGCACCTGGCACACCGGACACCAAGCCGTGGAGCCGCTGATTGTCAAAGGGCGCCACGACGCCTGCATCGCGCTGCGTGCGGGAGTGGTCGTGGAAGCGGCCGTCGCCATCGGCCTGGCCGACCTGCACCTGCTGCGTGCATCCGCCGCTCCCGGGACCGGCCTTTAAACCCCGGTCCTACGCCTCCGCGAAAGTCTGCCGACGCACCGCACCGCCTGCTGTGCGCTTCCGCTGTTTCCAGCATCGGCCTCCAAACCCCGGTCCGCACGCACGCCGCGAAAATCCGCCGGCTGTCCCAGCACACGCTTTCGCGAATACCGTAACGCACGCCTATCACCCGAGGCGCAACCGGATTCCCCTTTCTCCACACACGCCTTCCGAAAGACTCCCCCTCCCCACCGGTGCGCCGCCATCCGTTTCCCCGCACGCTTCCGCAGCCGGCTGCGGAAGAAACCACGTTCCCGATAGCCAGGCATACGCGCGGGCTCCGGGCCGAGGTGCAATCGTCCAGGTACTGGTAGCGGGGAATCCGGCCGGAGGTGTTCCGCAGAGACCATGACTCCCATACGCCACGGTAACTCGCACGGCCGCCGCTGCCGGTGGAGTCACCCATGAACGAAGCGTAGGCACTGTCGTAGATGTGTCCGCCCAGCTGGTAGCCGAAGCTCCCCGGGAAGTCGAATCCGCAGAAAGCGGCCTGGCCCTACTCGTCGGGCCCGCGCAGGTGGCGACATACTTGTTGTACATCGACTTGCCCACGCCGTACCAATACCTCCTGTCCTGGCAGCCGCCCGCGTCGCCGGTTTTCGATTCGGACAGCGAGAGAATCCCTTTCTTGTTGTGCGCGATGCCGGCGCAGACGTTCCGGTCCACGCGGCGCAGGGCGACCACAGTGGCATTCATTTCCCTGCTGCCAGGAACCGTAGTCGTAAATCTGCGAATAGTCGGGCGTAGTGGCGCCCCGGATTCTCGAGGGTCCTCAGGGTCTGCCTGACCCGCTCATGGACACCCCGTTTCATGTCGAACGCCACGACAATCACATCGTCCAGAGCCGTCGTATTTTCGGTCATCGCGACATTCAACACGCTTTTGTTGCCGACTCCGACCTCCAGCGGGTCATACCCCAGATGTAAGAACTGGAGCGTGGCGCCGGAGGGCACCGAAACGGCGTACTTTCCGAAGGCATCGGTGGAGACACCGCGTGTGCTGCCCTTGACCAATACGGTCACGCCGACAAGGGGTTGCGCCTCGCCGTCTGTAACCGTACCCGTCACTTGCCTGTCCTGAGCAGCGACCTGACAACACATGCTCAAAACCGCAAAAATCAATAGTACAATTTTTCTCATACAACTTAATTTTTGAATGTGTTTAAAATAAAAATAGGGTCCCGACAGGCCCGATTCGACCCGAATGAAATATCTTGCGCCCCAATGGTCTGGGAAAACGGACGCTTTTCCCGCGGCGGTTTTCGGCCCCCCGGACGACGTTCCGTGTCTCCAAACCGTTACCCGAACAGCGTCATACCGGACTGACAGACAGAGTTGTCCGCCGCAGAAACCTTCGCACGCCCTTGCCAAATCATTACTTCCGTCCGGCAGGGCCCCGGCAGGGCCCCGCGCCCTTCCGACACGGATAACTTACTGAATACAAACCCTCTAAACAATTTGAATTATGAGAAGTACATTCAGCGTCCTGTTCTACATCAAGCGCACCGCACTGCGTAAGGACGGCACCGCCCCCATCATGGGGCGCATCACAATCAACGGAGAGATGGCGCAGTTCGCCACGCGCCTGGCCATAACGCCCGACAAGTGGAGCGTGGAGTACGGTTCGGCCTACGGGCGCAGCGAGCGTTCACGGACCATAAACGCCGAACTCAACAAAATCCGGTGCAATGCCATGAACCACTACAACAATCTGTTGTCCACGGAACATCACGTTTCGCCCCTGCGCGTCAAGAACCTGCTGCTAGGGCTGGAGGAGAAATACAACACCATACTCGCCCTGTTCCGCAAGCACAACCAGGAGTTCGTCAAGAACATCGGCTACACCCGCAGCCGCTCGACCTACAACAAGTATGCGGCCGTCTACGACCACCTGTGCCGCTACATCCTCCACAAATACAATCGCACCGACCTGATGTTCAAGGAACTGGACGAACGTTTCGTTCCCGATTTCGACCTCTACCTGCGCGAGACGGCCCTGCTGAGCAACAACACGGTGTGGATATACATGATGCCCGTCAAACGCATCATCGTCCAGGCCCGCAACCGGGGCTACCTCAGCTCCAATCCGGCGGGCGACTACCATGCCCGGTTCTGCCACAAAGAGCGCGACTACCTGACCGAACGCGAGCTGGAGCGGCTGATAGACTACCGGAGCGAAATCGACACCTTCAACGTCGTCAAGGACGTTTTTCTCTTCTGCTGCTTCACGGGACTCTCCTACTCCGATGTCAAAAATCTGACGCACAACCACATATCCAAGTCGTTCGACAACCATCTCTGGATAGTCTCCCAACGGAAGAAGACCGGCACCGATTTCCGCGTGCGGCTGCTCGACATTCCGAAATCTATAATAGATAGGTATAGACAGCATTCGACCGGCCACAACGTCTTCCCCCTCCCGAGCAACGCCACCTGCAACCGGGTCCTCCGGCAGCTGTCGCAGCAAATCGACCTGCGGAAAGCCGTCACGTTCCACGTGGCGCGGCACACCTTCGCCACCACCGTCCTGCTCTCGCACGACGTGCCCATCGAATCGGTGTGCAGCATGCTGGGCCACACAAACATCAAGACCACACAGATTTACGCCCGCATCACCGACAAGAAGCTGAGCCACGACCTCGACCTGCTCTCGCGCAGAATACGCAAAGAGAAGGGTTGGTAAAACGTTTTTTTCATCGTTTCGGTGTTTTCGGTCTCACTTTTCGGATATAAAAAATGCAAAAATGAGCGAAAACACACATTTTGTTAATTTTTATTACAACCAAATAGAAACTAAAAATCGGTTTTAAGTTTTAAATCGTAATGAAAAAATCTAATATCCCGTAAATGTCTCACAACGGAGCAAAAAAAGCATAACGCATTAGTTTATAGATAAAATTATTTCTACCTTTGCCTCACAGATTTTTATTTTAAAAACATTCAAAAATTAAGTTGTATGAGAAAAATTGTACTATTGGTTTTTGCGGTTTTGAGCATGTGTTGTCAGGTCGCTGCTCAGAACAGGCAAGTAACAGGTACGGTTACCGACCTTGCAGGTAATGCGCTGGTCGGAGTATCCGTAACTGTGGACGGTACCACTCGCGGTACTTCCACCGACGCTGCCGGCAAGTATTCAATCTCCGCTGCATCCGATGCGACGCTGAGATTCTCATTCCTCGGCTACGAAACCGTGGCCGAAGCCGTTGGTAACAAGACCGTCATCAATGTGACGATGGAGGATACCGCCACCGCTATCGAGAACGTTACGGTGGTGGCCTACGGTGCCAAGAGAAAGGAAGACCTGGTAGGCTCCGTATCGAAGGTGAAGTCTTCGGTCATCGCCAACTCCAACACCTCCTCCGTGACCAAGGCCCTCGAGGGTGCCGTAGCCGGTATGCAGGTGCTCTCCTCGACCGGTCAGCCCGGTAGCGACGCCGCCATCTACGTGCGCGGTATCGGCTCCATGTCGGGCAACAACACCGCCCTCGTCGTAGTGGACGGTGTGCCCTACAACGGCAGCCTTTCGGACATCAACCCCGCCGACATCGAGAGCCTCGTGGTATCGAAGGACGCCGTATCGAACTCGCTGTACGGTGCGCGTGCCGCCAACGGCGTGGTGCTGGTGACCACCAAGACCGGCCGCAACTCCGCTCCCAAGATTTCGGTGAAGACTTCGTGGGGTGTCAATACCCGCGGTATTCCCGACTACAATATGGCCGACAACTCGCGCGAATTCTACGAGCTGACCTGGTACGGCATCCGTAACACCCAGGTCGCTTCGGGCATGGGCCTGGCCGAGGCCAGCCAGTACGCCTCCGACAACCTGCTGGGCGAGCTGAGCGGCTACAACGCCTTCATCATCCCCGACGGAGAGGCGCTGGTGGGTACCGACGGCAAGCTCAATCCCAATGCCAAACTCCGCTACGACGACTCGTTCGCCGACGCACTCTTCAAGAACTCGCTGCACCAGGACTACCAGGTGAGCGCCAGCGGCGGTAACGACAACAGCGACTACTACATCTCCATGAGCTACCTCGACGACGACAGCTACGTGCTGGCATCGGACTACAACCGTTTCACCACCCGTGTGAACGTGAACACCCGTCTGAAGAAGTGGCTCAAGGTAGGTACCAACATCAACTACAGCCGCATCACCAACAACGGTGTAATGGAGGATGCAGGCAAAGCATCCAACGCATTCAGCGTAGCGCGCAGCTGGGCTCCCATCTTCCCGGTTCACGGTTACGACGCACAGGGCAACCTGAAGTACGACTCGAAGGGCAATCCCCTCTACGACGTGGGTCTGGGACAGACCGACGGCACTTCGAGCCGTATTACCGCCACCAACCAGAACGTCATCGCCAGCATGAAGGAGGACATCCGCAAGACCAACCGTAACAACATCACCACCCGTTCTTACGTGACCGTCGATTTCCTCAAGCACTTCACCGCAACGGCCAACTACGCATACGACTATCGTGCTTCGCGCGGTCTGACCTACTACACCCCCACCGTGGGCGACGGACAGTCGTTCAACGGCCGCGGCACCAAGAGCGCAGGCTTCGCTTCGGTGACCAACTTCAACCAGCTGCTCTCCTACGACAACCAGTGGGGCAAGCACACCCTGAACCTCATGGCCGGCCACGAGTACTACAAGTACATCTACGACTCGCAGAGCGGTCAGAAGACCAACTTCTTCGATTTGACCAACCCGCAGCCCGACAACGGCGGTCCCATCCAGTACTTCACCGGTTCGAACTACTCGCACGTGATGGAGGGCTACTTCCTGAAAGGCGACTACAACTACGCCAACAAGTACTACCTGAGCGCCAACGTCCGTCGTGACGGCACCTCGCGCTTCCACCCCGACCACCGCTGGGGTACTTTCTGGAGCGTCGGCGGTTCGTGGCGTATCGCACAGGAGAAGTTCATGGAGAGCGCCGAATGGGTCAATGAGCTGAAGCTCCGCGCCAGCTACGGTACCCAGGGTAACGAGAACGTGCTCAGCAGCACCTCCTACAACAGCTTCGTGCTCTATCAGGACCAGTACGGCGTAAGCTGGGACGGTACCTCGCTTTCGACCTCCACCATCTTCTACGGCAACCCCGACTTGACCTGGGAGAACCAGAAGACCGTGGACGTAGGTCTGGACTTCCGTCTGTGGAACAAGTTCTACGGTACCATCGACTACTTCAACCGCAAGACCGACGACATGCTCTTCAAGAAGACGCTGGCCATCTCCGGAGGCCGTCCCTACAACTGGGAGAACGTGGGCGCCATGCGCAACTCGGGTATCGAAATCGAGTTGAACTACGACGTGGTGAACCGCCGCGACGTACGGTGGACCCTGACCCTGCTCGGCTCGCACTACGAGAACAAGATTCTGCGTCTGCCCGAAGAGAACCGCGTAGACGGTATCATCAACGGCACTCAGAAATTCGTCGAGGGTTCCGACCGCTACCGTTGGTTCATCCAGCGCTATGCAGGCATGACCGAAGAGGGCAAGCCGACCTGGTACAAGCAGGAGACTGTCATGGGCAACGACGGCAAGCCCGTACTGGACAAGTACGGCAAAGAGGTCAAGAAGGACGTAGTGACCGAAGACTACAACGAGGCCAGCAGATATCTGCTCGACAAGAGCGCTTTGGCCGACTTCACCGGCGGTTTCAACACCTCGCTCTATGTCAAGGGCTTCGACCTCTCGATTCAGACTTCGTTCCAAATCGGCGGCTACATCTACGACTCGGAGTACACCGGCTCGATGAGCTCCAGCTACTACGTAGGCCACCACAAAGACCTCTGGAAGACCTGGAATCCCGAGACCCAGAGCGGCAAGTATCCTATCTGGAACTCCAATGCCAACTCTTCGGGCATGACCGCCACTTCGGACCTCTGGCTGACCGACGCTTCGTACTTCAACATCCGCAACATCACGCTGGGTTACACCCTGCCCGCCAAGTTCATGAAGAAACTGGGTATCGACGGCATCCGCATCTATGTTTCGGCCGACAACGTAGCGATGTTCTCCAAGAGAAAGGGTCTCGACCCGCGTATCACCCTGAGCGGCGATATCCGCAACTACGGCGGCTACGGTCAGATTCGGACCATCACCGGCGGTATAAACTTCAACTTCTAATAACTTAAGGAGAGTTCAAGACTTATGAAAAAAATATTATATCTTTTGATGGCCGCATCGGCCGTGGGCTTCGCTTCCTGCTCGGACGACCTCGATACCAAGCAGACCGACATGCTCCCCCAGGACCGTTACGACGAGATGGTGCAGGAAGACGCCGATAAAATGCTGTCCTCCAAGATTGCCGGTATACAGTCCGATATCCAGTATTGGTACTACACGCAGAGCTCGCACAACTATTTCGGACAGAAAGGTCTCGACTACCGCACCGCCCTCATGGGCAACGACGTGGTGATGACCAACAAATTTGCGATGAGCTGGTGGGACCACGTGATAGACTATCGCGGCTACGACCTCGTCGCCACCAGCAACGTTTGGCGCGGTTACTACCGCATCATCACCTCCGCCAACGAGATACTCAACAGTATCCCCGAGGACGCCACTTCGCCCTCCGTACTCAAGTACAAGGCCATGGCGCTCGGTATGAGAGGCTATGCCTACCTCTACCTCACCTACTTCTACCAGTATGCCTACAAAGTGGGCGTAGCCGACAACCAGTGGGGCGTAGGCGGCAAGGGCGACTACTCGCAGGAGCTCGGCGTACCCGACGTCACCGAGCAGAGCGTGGGCAACCAGCCCCGTGCCACCCTGGCCAAGAACTACGAGCGCATCACCGGCGACCTGGAGGAGTCCTGCCGTATTTTCGAGCAAATCGGCATGACCAAGACCGCCGACCCGACCGACTTCGACGGCTGCGTTTCGGCCACCTACCTCTATCGTGCCTACCTGGCAATGCAGGATTGGACCAACGCCGCCAAATATGCGAAGGTGGTGATGGACAACTTCGACGTACTGAAGACCAAGGCCGACATTCTCCAGGGCTTCAGCTCGCTTTCGCTCGGCGACATCGTCTATGGCTGCGATATCACTTCGGACAACACTTCGATTTACGCTTCGTGGTTCTCGCAGATGGATATGTTCGGCGACGGCTATGCCGGAATCGGCGTGTCGCGCGTGGGCTTCAAACCGCTGGTAGACCGCATCTCCGACAGCGACGTCCGTCTCGACTGGTTCTGGTCTCCGCGTAACTTCAGCAAACTGATTGCCGAGTTCGGCGGACAGCCCGCGAGCCTCACCCACTACTACCAGAGCGCCAAGTTCGTCGGCGCCGGCCGCAGCAATGTGGTAGACGGCTACGGCGAAGGCTGGGAGCTGGGCGACTACATCTACCTGCGTTCCGAGGAGGCTTACCTGAGCTATGCAGAGGCACTGATTCAGCAGGGCGGCACTTCGCTCACCGAAGGCCGCGACGTACTGAACGCCTTCATGCAGACCCGCGACCCGAACTACGACTGCACGCTCACCGACAAGGCCGCTCTCATCGAGGAGCTTATCTTCCAGAAGCGAGTAGAGTTCTGGGGCGAAGGTCTGGAGTACATCGACAACCGCCGTCTGAACATCCCCGTAGACCGCACCGTCGATGGCAGCAACCACTATGTCAGCGCGAAAATGAAGGTCGAGCAGACCGACCTGCTCTTCCTCTATCAGCTGCCGGCTGCCGAAATCGACAACAACCCCGAAATCGGCCAGGACAATCAGAACCCCTGATGCCCGGTAAAAGGCACAAAAAAAGAGAGTTCCCTTCGTAGGGAACTCTCTTTTTTTGTCGTGAGCCGAGCCGTCAGAAGCGGTTCCAGCCGGGATTCTGCTGGTCCTTGAGCTTCTGGTTGGCATAGATGGCCGTTTCGGGAATCGGCCACACCATGCGGAAGTCGCCGGCCTGCACGTTCAGCTTGTCGAACTCGTCGCCCAGGCTGACCAGTCCGAAATCCTCTCCGGCCGCATTCTTGCCGGTCTGCACCGCTCCGCGGACGCAGGGGTCGCCCCAACGGCGCAGGTCGGAGATGCGGTTGCCCTCGAAAATCATCTCGCGGAAACGCTCGGCCTTGACATCGGCCAGGGTCACGCTGCCCAGCCCCTCCAGACCGCGGGCCTGGCGCAGGGCATTGAGCGGGGTCTTGGCGTCGCCGCCGCTCTGCACGGCCGCCTCGGCCGCGATGAGGTACATCTCCGAAAGACGGAACAGCTTGAAGGCATTGTAGTAGTTCTTCTTCACGGTGGCCGTCTTCAGGTCGGGATTGCCCGGATACTTGTTCAGCAGGTAGACGGGCGTGGAGATGAAGGTTCCTCCGATTTCGCAATCGTCGCCCCCGGTCTTCAGGAAGTAGGCCTCCTTGCGGAAGTCGGCGTCGTCGTACATGTCCACGGTCGCCTGCGTGGGGATGTAATCGGGCAGGAAGTCGTCGTCGGTGCTGTTGCGGTCGGCGATGAAATAGTAGCCGAACTGCGACGGCAGGTTGGTCTTGCTGGCCGCGAAGACGAATATCACCTCCGGTCCCTGGTCGTAGGTCCACATGTCGGTGAAGGCCTCCTGCGTCTTGGCCAGCGAATACTTCGAACTGCCTATCAGGGTGTTGGCCACCCGCAGCGCTTCGGGATAGTTGCCCATGTGCAGCAGCACGCGGGCTTCGAGAGCCGTGACGCAGTCCTCGGTGAGATAGGTGGAGCCGGCGGCTCCGGTCAGACCGGCCAGGCGGCTCTTGGCCTCGCCGATATCGCTGAGAATCTGAGCATAGGTGCTCTCCAGAGAGCTTCTTTCGGGCATGTCGGTCGGGTCGTACTTGTCCACTTTGGGCAGGCCCGAATGTTCGGCCGCGACATTGCCGTTGGTGTAGCTGTCGCAGAACTTCAGGGCCAGCATGTGGGCGGTGATGGCCCGCATCAGATAGGCTTCGCCCACAATCATGTCGGCTTCGGCCTGCTCCTGCGCGTCGTTGAGCGCGAGACCGGGAACATTGTCGATGATGAAGTTGAACTGGGCGATAGCCAGGTAGGCATAGTCCCAGGTGTCGGTGGTCTGGTAGTCGGCCTGCGTCAGCGACCAGCGGTGCAGCGGACCGTAGGTGTTGGTGAAGCCCGACACCGCATTGGCATAGTCGGCCTGGAGGTCGCCCGCAATGATGTTGTCCATGCGGAAGACCGCTTTGAAACGCGCATAGGCTCCAATCTCGAAATTGCGTGCGTCCTCGATGCTCTTGAGTGCCTGGCCCTGTTCCAAATCATCGTAGGGATACTTGTCCAGATTGCACGAGGAGACGAAGAGCAGCGCAGCGGAAACCGTCAGTATGCTTAAATATTTTTTCATATCTCTTGTCGTTTTTTGTTGAATTAACTGTTTAGAACGTGAGCTGGATGCCTCCTACGAACTGACGGCTCTGAGGATAGTTGCCCAGCGAAAGGTTGGTGTCCATCTCCGGGTCGAGACCGGTGTACTTGGTGAAAGTAAGCAGGTTGCGGCCCGTGAAGTAGATGTTCAGCCCCTTGATGAATCCGCTCTTCCCGAGCAGCGAGGCCGGCAGCGAGTAGGCCACGGTGAGGTTCTTCAGACGCAGGAACGAAGCGTCCTCCAGCAGACGGGTGTCGAACTGCATGGGCTCTCCGAAGCGGGGCACGTCGGTCACGTCGCCCGGCTGGCGCCAGGTGTTGAGCAGGGTCTTGTCGCGGTTGAAGGAGTAGTTGTTGTAGGCGAGCAGGAAGTAGCGGCCGTTGTTCACGATGTACTTGCCCTTGTTCCACGAGAACTGTGCGCTCATCGACAGCCCCTTCCAACGCGCCTCCACGCCGAAACCGCCCGTGTAGGGAGCATAGCGCGACTTGCCGGTCAATACGGGCGTCGCATTGGCGAAGTTGCTGGTGGTGCCCTCGTTGCCCTGGTCGTCCACGGTCTTCCAGAACGAACGTCCGGTCTCGGGGTCTACGCCCAGCCACTCCTCCATATAGAGCTCGCCCGCGTCGCGGCCGACGGTGTAGCAGAGCATGTAGCTGGGACGCGGATAGTTCCGATAGCCGTTGAAGAGCTTGGTCACCTCGTTCTTGTTGTAGTTGAAGTTTATGTTCACACCCACGTACCAGTCCTTGCTCTTGACGATGTCGGCGCCGAAGGTGAGGTCGATGCCCCGGTTACGCATGCCGCCGATGTTCTTGTAGCCCGACGCATAACCCGAAGTGGTGGGATAAGGCACGTTCATGAGCATATCCTCGGTCACGCGGTTGTAGAACTCGGCCGTCAGACGGATTCTGTCCCACAGGGCGATGTCGCCCACCACGGTGAAGAGCTTCTGGGTCTCCCAGCCCAGGTTGTCGTTGGCCAGCGTGTTGAGAATCCAGCCGGTGGTATCGTCGTACTTGGTGGTGGTCACCGTACCCAGCGCCGCGTAGTTGTCGATGCCCGCATTGCCCTGCGTACCGTAGCTGACCTTGAACTTCAACGCCGTCACGGTGCTGTTGTCGGCCAGGAAGAGCTCCTTCTTGGCATCCCACATGGCGCCGAACGCATAGAAGACCGCCGCACGGTTGTTCTTGCCGAAGCGGCTCGACGCATCGCGGCGCACCGAAGCGTCCACCACGTATTTGTTCGCGTAGCCGTACTCGGCGCGGGCGAACAGCGAGTTGAAGGCGTAGGCCGAACGCTCGTCGCCCACACCCGGCGTGGAGGTGCCCGTACCCATCATCATCAGACGGTCGTCGGTCTGACCCTCCCGGTAGCCGTAGAAGTAGGTGTAGTTGTAGCGGGTGCTCTCCTGTCCGCCGAGGAGATAGAACGTGTGGTTCCCCCGCTGGAAGTTATAGTCGATGGTGTTGGTTATCGACACGGTGGCGCCGTTCGAGTGCTCGCGGCCCACATAGCCTTCGCCGCTGCCGTAGAGATAGGAGGGCATGTCCTTGCCGGTCTGGTTGTAGATGTAGGAGTCGGCGCCCACCTTGCTCTTCAGGCGCAGGTTCTTGACCAGTTCGACCTGCACGTAGGCATCGGCATTGATTTGCCAGTTCTGTGCGGAGAACTTGTGCATCTGGTTCCAGTAGCGCGGATTCACGCGGCCGTTGGAGAGCATGGTCGCCATGGGGCCGTCATATCGGCCGGTCTCCTCGTTGTACTCGTAGGGAGAGACGTAGGAGGGATAGAGAATGGCGGCGAATGCCGAGTTGGCCGCCATGTTGTTGCGGTAGGTGCTGAGCGACTCGGTCGCGGCAGCCAGCTGGCGGTCGTCGTAGCTGATGCCGAGGTTGATGCCGGCCTTCAGCCACTTGTTGGCGTTGGTGTCCACGTTGGTGCGGACGGTGTATTTCTTGACACCCGAACGCGGGTCGGTACCCTGCTGGTTGGCATAGGAGCCGGAGAGATAGTAGGAGGTCTTCTCCGAACCGCCCGAAACCGACAGGTCGGCATTCAGCGTGGGAGCGTGCTGGCGGTAGAGGTACTTGCGCCAGTTGGTATCGACACCCGACTCCACATAGGCGTCGTATCTCGACTGGGTCATCCAGCTCGGTACGAACTCCCGCTGGTAGTCCAGCAGCTCCTGCGCCGTCATGACGCTGTACTTGCTCGACGCGGGCTGCGAGAAACCGTACTGCACATTCACCCGCACCGTGGCGTTCTCGCCGCGGACACCGCGCTTGGTGGTCACATAGATGACGCCGTTGGCGGCACGCGCACCGTAGATGGAGGTGGCCGAGGCGTCTTTCAGCACGTTGAACGACTCGATATCATTGGGGTTCAGAGAGACGAGCGTACCCGCATCGATGGGGGTTCCGTCCAGCAGGATGAGGGGTGTGGAGCTGGCGGTCAGCGAGCCCACGCCGTGCAGACGGATGGACGATGCCGTGGTCGGCTCGCCCGAAGAGGTGTAGACCTCCAGACCGGCGACCTGGCCCTGCAAGGCATCGGTCACGTTCACCGAAGGCTTGTTCTCCAGCTTCTCGCCCTTGACCCGGACTACCGAACCGGCCGTGGTTCCGACCTTGGAACCCGAACCGTAACCGATGACCACCACGTTGTCGATGCCGGTCGCCGAAGATTCGAGCATGCAATCGACAACCGTTTTTCCGGCCACGGGCACCTCTTTGGATTCGTATCCCAGATAACTGAACTGAAGCGTTCCGTTGGCCGGAGCCGAGAGGGAATACTTGCCCCTGGAGTCCGTGGAGGTTCCGGTCGTGGTCCCCTTGACAAACACGGATGCCCCGACAAGCACCTGACCGTCAGGGTCTGTAACCGTACCCGTCACTTGCCTGTTCTGAGCAGCGACCTGACAACACATGCTCAAAACTGCAAAAACCAATAGTACAATTTTTCTCATACAACTTAATTTTTGAATGTTTTTAAAATAAAAACGCAAGCCTTTTTCGGCTTGCGCGCCCGAATTTACAAACCGCTCATTATGCGGCACATACGAATTACGATTTGCGGCCGTTCCGCCCTTCGGAAGCGGAAAGGGACAAGCGGCGTTTCCTAATCGTAACCCGAAAACCGGCGCAATCAACTGAATACGAGGCGGAAAAGATTTTACGACCTCTGATTTTCATCACCATCCCATTACCTTTTCGACCGCGCTTCCCCCCGTTTCGGCCGAGGCCGGCCCCGCCCCGGGAACGGAGCCCCTGCCGCGGCGGCCCGCCCCGATTGAACCCCGGAGAGCGGCAGCAGCCGAAAAAACTCCGGACGAGGCTCTTTTTCCCGCAAATAGGCATCCTTTTGAAAAAAATTCATAATTTTGTAAGGATTATTCGAACTTACGTTAAACTACATAACTTATGAAAGACGAACTTATGAAGAGAGCAGCCGACAATATCCGTGTGTTGGCCGCCTCCATGGTCGAGAAGGCCAAATCGGGACACCCCGGCGGAGCAATGGGCGGTGCGGACTTTATCAACGTACTCTACTCGGAGTTTCTGCGCTACAATCCGGACGACCTCAAATATCCGTTCCGCGACCGGATGTTCCTCGACCCGGGACACATGTCTCCGATGCTCTACTCGGTACTGGCGCTGGCCGGCTATTACACGATGGACGACCTGGCCAACTTCCGCCAGTGGGGCAGCGTAACCCCCGGACACCCCGAAGTGGACCTCGCGCACGGCGTGGAGAACACCTCCGGTCCGCTGGGACAGGGCCATGCCATGGCTCTCGGCGCCGCCATCGCGGAACGCTTCATGGCGGCCCGCTTCGGCGAATGGATGGCACACAAGACCTACGCCTACATCTCGGACGGCGCCGTGGAGGAGGAGATTTCCCAGGGCGTGGGCCGCATCGCCGGTCACCTCGGCCTGAGCAACCTCATCATGTACTACGACTCGAACAACATCCAGCTCTCGACCCGCGTGGACGAAGTGGACACCGAGGACGTCGCTGCGAAATACAAGGCATGGAACTGGAACGTGCTCACCTGCGACGGTTCGAGCACCGATGAAATCCGCTCCGCACTCAAGGCCGCCAACGCCGAAACCGAGCGCCCCACCCTCATCATCGGCAAGACCGTGATGGGCCGCGGAGCCGTGGCCGCCGACGGTTCGAGCTACGAGAACAAGGTCTCGACCCACGGACAGCCCCTGTCTGCCGCAGGCGCCGACTACGCCGCCACCGTGGCCAACCTGGGCGGCGACCCGCAGAAGCCTTTCGCGCTCTTCCCCGAGAGCATCGAACTCTACGCATCGCGCCGCGACGAACTGCGCCTGTGGTACGCCAAGAAAGCCGACGAGGAGAAGGCCTGGAGAGAGGCCAATCCCGAACTGGCCGCCAAACTCGACCTCTTCCTCAGCGGCAAGGTGCCCGCTCTGGACTACAACGAGATTGCCATGAAGGAGGGTGTGGCCACCCGTGCCGCATCGGCCACCGTGCTGGGCTACTTCGCAGAGAAAATCGAGAATATGGTGGTCGCTTCGGCCGACCTGAGCAACAGCGACAAGACCGACGGATTCCTCAAAAAGACCAAAGCGTTCGAGAAGGGCGACTTCTCGGGCAAGTTCTTCCAGGCGGGCGTCAGCGAGCTGACCATGGCCTGCGTCATGAACGGCATGGCGCTCCACGGAGGCGTGATTCCGGCCTGCGGAACCTTCTTCGTATTCAGCGACTACATGAAACCGGCCCTGCGTCTGTCGGCCCTCATGCGTCTGCACGTCATCTACATCTGGACACACGACTCGTTCCGCGTGGGCGAAGACGGCCCCACCCATCAGCCCATCGAGCACGAGGCTCAGCTGCGCCTGATGGAACACCTGCATAACCACCACGGCGAACGTTCGACCGTCGTGCTGCGTCCGGCCGACGGCCTGGAGACCATCGCGGCCTGGAAGAAAGCCGTCGAGGAGGAGCGCCCCGTAGCGCTGATTCTCAGCCGTCAGAACATCAAGGACCTCCCCACCCTCCGGGCTTCGCGCCGCGAGGAGAGCGCACAGTTCGACAAGGGAGCCTACGTGGTGATGGACTGCGAGGGCACGCCCGACGTGGTGATGGTAGCCAGCGGCAGCGAAGTATCGACCCTGGTGGACGGTGCCGAACTGCTCAAGGCCGACGGAGTGAAGGTGCGCGTGGTAAGCGCCCCGAGCGAGGGTCTGTTCCGCGACCAGAGCGCCGAATACCAGCAGAGCGTACTCCCCTGCGGAGTGAAGCGCTACGGCATGACCAGCGGTCTGCCCGTGACCCTGCTCAGCCTGGTGGGTGCCGAAGGCCTCATCCACGGCATGACCCACTTCGGTTATTCGGCTCCCTACAAGGTGCTGGACGAGAAGTTCGGATTCTCCGGCGCAGCCGTTTACCAGGAGGTAAAGCAGATGCTCGGAAAATAACGGAACTTTTTTCTCCGTTCAAAGGCAGCCGCCGGATTCTTCTCAGAATCCGGCGGCTTCGCTTTGCACCCCTTCCCGCGGCCGTCCGGCCCGCTCCCAGCCCGGCGGCCGCAAAAAAAGGGCGGGACACCCGAGAAGGTCTCCCGCCCGTAAGGCGATTCATGCGCCCGCTCCCGATTAGTCGAGCAGCTCGGCCAGCTTCTCCTTGAGGCCTTCGCCGCGCAGGTTCTTGGCCACGATAACGCCGTCGGGGCCGATGAGCAGGTTGGTGGGGATGCTCTTCACACCGTAGAGCGCCGCGGGAGCGCACTCCCAGAACTTCAGGTCGCTCACGTGCTTCCAGTTCATCTGCTTCTCCTCGACCGTCTTCTTCCAGGCGTCGCCGTCACGGTCGAGCGATACGCCGAAAATCTCGAAACCCTTGGGGGCGTACTCGGCATAGGCCTCCACCAGATAGGGAACCTCGCCCATGCAGGGGCCGCACCACGATGCCCAGAAATCGAGCAGCACGTACTTGCCCTCGCCCACTACGCTCGACAGAGCCACCTCGTTGCCCTCCATGTCGGGGCAGGTGAAGTCGATGTAGGGCTGTCCCACGGCGGTCTTGGCCAGTGCATCCGCATACTCCTTGATGCGGACGGTGTAGGGGTGTTCGGCGAACTCCGGAGCGAAACGGCCCAGATAGCCGTTCAACTCCTCGGGCTCCATATCGTACATCGAAGAGGAGACCAGGTAGAGCCCCAGCAGGTTGTCGATATTCGCCTCCAGCGTCTCGGCGTTGAACTGCTCGTAGACGGTCATCACCGAATCGGCTTTCGTCTTATCGGGTTCGCGGCCCTCTTCGCGGGCGGCCGCCATCTCGGCACGCGCTATGGCATAATACTCCTGCACGATTTCGGAGTTCCGTTTCTGGAAAGCGCTCAGCCGGTCGTTGTTGGCCGTACCCGAGGCACCGGTCGTATCGACCGCGATAACGCCCTGCTCCAGGAAGAGTCCCTGGCGGAAACCGTCGGTATTGGAGTTCAGCATCGCATACTGCGGCTGTTCGATAGTGCCTTCGATGGTGAACTTGCCATCCACGACGGGGGCCGACCCCACGGTCTCCCGTCCTACGAAAAGGTACACGCTGTCGCCTGCGTCGGCGGGCATGGTTCCGTTCACCGTGTAGCTGACACCCGACGGAGCCGAGCAGCTGCACACTGCTGCGGCAGCCGCTGCGAGAAATAAAACTTTCTTCATCTTGTCTTTGATTTATAAAATGGATTGAATCTCTCTTTTCCGTGCCGAATCCCGTCCGCCGCTATTCGGCCGCCAGGGAGGGCATCTTCGCGAGCTCCTCAACGATACGGGCGGCCCGGGTTCTCTGGGCAATGGTCCCGTCGGGGTTGAACACATAGCACACCGGCACCCGCTTCACATTGTAGAGCTCCGCCACCGGACCGTCCCATCCCTCCGCGGAACGCAGATTGAGATAGGCGATATCGTAGCGTTCGATGCCGCCGGCCCACTTTTCGGGGTCGCTGTCGAGCGATACGGCCACGAACCGCACCCGGTCGCCGTACTGCTCGAACGCCTGATTGACCGTAACCATATCGAGCGATATGCTCTCGGCCTCCGAGGTCCAGAACAGCAGCACCGCCGGCACTCCCGTGCCGACCGCTTCCGAAAGACGGCGCACCGCACCCTGCCGGTCGGTCAGCTCCGCATCGGAGAACATGGCGCCCGACATCGTGCGTTCGAACATCGCGGCACGCTTCTCAAGCAGACGTCCGTAATAGGAGTCGCGCATCCGCGCCGAAAGCCGCCCCAGCGAGGCGCGTATCTGCTCCGGGTCGGAGACATTCTCCACCAGCGTCTTGCGATAGAGCTCGCACACGGCGGCCGGACGGTCGCCGTACTGTTCGACAAAGAGTTCCGGCGTCCGGTTGGCCCGGGCCAAAGCCTCGATGCGCTCCTCGAGCGACAGCTCGCCGTTGTCGTATATGCCGAGCAGCTCGTTTATCCGGTTCCGGTACTGCGTATACAGCTTGTTCTCCCGGCCGGCCTGCACGCCCGCACGGTAACCGGTTCCGTCGAACCGGCCGGAAAGGCGGTGCTTGCGGCCCGGTTCGATGATGAAGGTGGCCACCTCGCTGAGCCCGTTGTCGTACACGACACCCAGGCGGGGCCCGTCGGCCCGGCCGGCGAGCGAAATGCGTCCGCCCGTCACCTCGCAGGTGTCCAGCCCTATGTAGTCTCCGTCCTCTCCCACCCAGGAGAGTACGGCGTGCGTCCCCTGGAAATCGGCAACGACACCCTCGACCGTAAAAGTATCACCTCCGCGGCATCCGCACAACAACATCGTCGCCGCGACAATCGAAATGCAACTCTTTTTCATTATCTCTCTTCTGTATTATTTCTTCGTTTTTCTTCCTCCGCCCGGTTCGGACACCCGGTCGGGATGCTCGCGCAGAAAAGCCTCCCAGCTGCTGCTGCCGCGTCCCGAGAGCGCCTTGAGCCCGCCGCCCAGCGACTTGCTCCGCTCGCCGCCCGCAGCCTGCGCGATGGGCGCCCCGGCCAGAAAGCAATGGCACACGGCCACCGCCATGCCGTCCGTCGCATCGAGGCGGCGCGGGTCGTACTCCACCCCCAGCATGCTTTTGAGCAGCGCCGCCACCTGCTCCTTGGCCGCCGCGCCGTTCCCCGTAATGGCCTGCTTGATACGCCGCGGGGCGTATTCGAACACCGGCAGCCCCTTGTGCAGCGCCGCCGCCATGGCCACTCCCTGGGCCCGTCCCAGCTTGAGCATGCTCTGCACGTTCTGTCCGAAAAAGGGCGACTCGAGCGCCACCTCGTCGGGCCGGTACTCCTCGATAAGGGCGCTCACCCGCTCGAAAATGTAGCGCAACTTGGCATACGCGTCGGGCTGTCTGCGCAGGTCGATGTCTCCCAGCAGCAGGGGCTTCACCTCCCGGCCGCACAGCTCGACCAGGCCGTATCCCATGCAGTTGGTACCGGGGTCGATACCCATAATCACCTTGCGTTCCATCTCCGGGGGGCGTGTGCGTTTCCGCTTCTACTTCATCTCCTTTTTCAGGGCCTCCAGCTGTTTTTCGAGCTCCCGCACCTGACGGCTCAGCTCGGGCAGGTTGCGGAACACGGCATTGGAGCGGTGGAACTTGAGACCGGGCAGCGAAGGGGTTCCCATGCGCGTCTCCCGGTCGGCCACGTTGTTGTCGATGCCGCTCTGGCTGCCGGCCTTCACCTCGTCGCCGATGGTCAGATGGCCGGCGATGCCCACCTGGCCGCCGAACATGCAGTTGCGCCCCACCTTCGTGGAGCCGGCGATGCCCACCTGAGCCGCCGCCACGGTGTTCTCGCCGATGACCACATTGTGGCCTATCTGTATCAGGTTGTCGAGCTTCACGCCGCGGCGGATGCGGGTCGAGCCCATCGTCGCACGGTCGATGCAGGTGTTGGCGCCAATCTCCACGTCGTCCTCCAGCACCACGTTGCCCACCTGAGGTATCTTGTCGAAGCTGCCCGACGCATTGGGTGCGAATCCGAATCCGTCGGCACCGATGACGCTGCCCGCATGGATGACCACATTGTTGCCCACCACGCAGCCCTCGTATATCTTCACGCCGGCATTGACGGTCACATTATCGCCCAGCTTCACGCCGTCGCCGATGTAGACCTGCGGATAAATCCGGCAGTTGTCACCGATGGTCGCGCCCCGGTCGATGACGGCGAAGGCGCCCACGTAGCAGTTCTCGCCCAGCTTCGCCGACTCGTCTATGGCCGCCTGCGGACTGATGCCCGTCTTGCGGGGTTTGCCGGCCACGTAGAGCTCCAGCAACTTGGCGAAGCAGCCGTAGGCATCATCCACCCGAATCATGGTGGCAGCCACGGGATGGGCCGGAGTGAAGCTCCGGTTCACAATCACTATCGACGAACGGGTCGTATAGAGATAGTGTTCGTATTTGGGGTTGGCCAGAAACGAAAGCGCTCCGGGGTGTCCCTCTTCGATTTTGGCCAGCGTATGGACCTTGACCTGCTTGTCGCCGACCACCTCTCCCGAGAGTTGGGCGGCAATCATCTCTGCTGAAAATTCCATCATGGTATCTTTTCCGTTACAAATAGTTCTTGATATCGATATTCTGCGGCATGAGCGGCGTGGGGTCGCCACCGTAGGAGACCAATTCGCGAATCATGCTCGAGGAGATGGCCACGAACTCGGGCGGCGTGAAGAGCAGCACCGTGGTAATCTCCGGATAGAGCTTCTGGTTGATGAGCATCATACTTCGCTCGTACTCGTAATCGACCGTATTGCGCATGCCACGGAGCAGGAACAGAATTCCGTGCTTGCGGCAATAGTCGCCCGTCAGTCCGCCGTAGACGCACACCTCCACACGGGGTTCGTCGGCATAGATGTCCCGGATGAGCCGGGCGCGGTTCGTGTCGGTCATCATCCCCCGTTTCTCGTTGTTGTCTCCGACCCCCACCACGATGCGGTCAAAAAACCTAAGACCCTGGTCTACAATGGCTTTGTGACCCAATGTGAACGGGTCGAACGACCCCGGGAAAAGCGCTATGCGTTCCATATTCCGTATTAAAAGTTAATCGTCTAAGCAGCAAAGATATAAATACTTTTGGAAAAGTTCGCATTTCTTTCGTAATTTTGCCTTCCGGTCGGTCTCCTCCGCCGGAAGGGCTCCTCCGCGCGCCGTTCCGCCCGAAAGACACTCCCGACCCGATTAGCCACATGATAGAATATCGTACCCATACCCTTTCCAACGGACTGCGCGTGACGGTCAATCGCGACCGGACGTCGCAGATGGCCGCCGTCAATATGCTCTACGGCGTGGGGGCCCGCAACGAGGAGCCTTCGCGCACCGGCTTCGCCCATCTGTTCGAGCACCTCATGTTCCGCGGCACGCGGCAGGTGCCCGATTTCGACCTGCCGGTGCAGATGGCCTGCGGCGACAACAACGCGTTCACCAACAACGACTACACCGACTACTACATCACCCTCCCCAAAGACAACGTCGAAACGGCCCTGTGGCTCGAAAGCGACCGCATGACGGGACTCGACATCGGCCCCGAAGTGCTCGAAACCGAAAAACGGGTGGTCATCGAGGAGTTCAACCAGCGGATTCTCAACCAGCCCTACGGCGACCAATGGATGCTGCTGCGCGAAATGGTCTACAAGGTGCACCCCTACCGCTGGTCCACCATCGGGCTCACCCCCGACCACATCGCGGGCGCCTCGCTCGACGAAGTACGCGCCTTCTACCGCCGCTACTACACCCCCTCCAACGCCATTCTTTCGGTTTCGGCCGACCTGGAGCCCGAGCGCATCTTCGCTCTGGCCGAGCGCTGGTTCGGCGATATCGCCGACCGCGGCACCGCGCCCGACCCGCTTCCGGCCGAACCGCCCCAGACCGAAGCCCGGCGGCTGGAGATAGCCCGCGACGTGCCCGCACGCACCCTCACCCTCGCGTTCCTCATGCCGGGCGGCCGCCTCAGCCGCACCCACTACCTCTGCGACCTGATGACCGACCTGCTGGCCGGCGGCCAGTCGGCCCGGCTCTACCGTTCGCTGGTACGCGAGCAGGGGCTCTTTTCGAGCGTCAATGCCTACATCTCGGGCGACATGGACCCGGGAACCGTGGTGCTCACCGGCCGCCTCAGCCCCGGCACGGAGCTCGCCCGCGGCGAGGAGGCCATGTGGCGCGAACTGCACCGCCTGCAAAACGAACCCGCCGGAGAGTACGAACTCGAAAAGGTGAAAAACAAATTCGAGGCGGGCACCCTCTTCGGCGAACTCAACGTAATGAACAAAGCCATGAATCTGGGCTACTACACCCTGCTCGGCGACCTGTCGCTGCTCAACGGCGAGGTGACCGTTTACCGCTCCATCGCTCCCGAAGAGATTATGGAGACCGCCCGCCGGATATTCCGCCCCGAAAGATGTTCCACCCTCATATACGGACCTTTATGCAACCGATAGACAAAAAACAGCCCGCCGTGTCGCTTCCCGGCGGCCTCAGCCTGCCCGCCGCCCGCCGCCTGAGCGTCGGCAACGGCTCGGCACTCTACGCGCTCGACGTTCCCGGCAGCGGGGTGGTGCGCATGAGCTTCGTCTTCCGGGCGGGCTCCGTGTGGCAGGAGGTTCCCTTCTCGGCCTCGGCGACCGCCAACCTGCTCAGCGAGGGAACGGCCGAACTGTCGGCCCAGCAGGTGGCCGAACGGCTCGACTTCTACGGCTCGTACTTCGACGTGACCATCGACCGCGACTATGCCGTCATCACCTTCTGCACCCTCGGCCGCTTCTTCGAGCCCACGCTGGAGATAGCCCGGCAGGTGCTGCTCGCCCCGACCTTTCCCGAGGCGGAGGTCGAGACCTACCGCAACAAGCGCCGGGAGAGTCTGGCCGTGGAGCGGGCCAAGGTGTCGGTGCAGGCCCGGGAGCTCTTCGCCCGCACGCTCTTCGGAGCGGACCACCCCTACGGCATCTCCTCGCCCGAGAGCCGCTACGACGAGTTGCGGCGGCAGGACCTGGAGCGCTTCTACCGCCGCCGCTACCGGGCCGCGAACTGCTTCGCCGTATGCAGCGGCGAGCTCTCGGAGCGCATCGAATCGGGCGTCGCCGACCTGCTGGCCGCACTGCCCGGGGGCACGGACGACCGGCCGCTTTCGATGCCCGCACCGCAGAGAGCTCCCCACGCCTTTCTGCGGCACGAGGGGGCCGTCCAGTCGGCCGTCCGGGTGGGAAGGCTGCTCTTTCCCCGTTCGCATCCCGACTTCGTGGGCATGCAGGTTACCTCCACGCTGCTGGGCGGTTACTTCGGCTCGCGGCTGGTGCGCAACCTGCGCGAGGAGCGGGGATACACCTACGGCGTCTTCGCCACGATGGTGAATCTCGACCGCTGCGGCTACCTGGCCGTCGCCACCGACGTAGCGGCCGATGCCACGGCCGACACCGTGGAGCAGATATTCGCCGAGATGAACCGGCTGCGCACCGAGACCGTATCCGACGAGGAGCTCCGCATCGTCAGGCACATGCTGCACGGAGAGGTGATGCGCATTCTCGACGGCCCGTTCGGCATCGCCGACGTCACCATCGAGAACATCCAGAACGGACGCGACAACGACTACCTGGAGGAGTTCATGACCCGCATCCGGGAGATTACGCCCGCACAGATACGGGCCCTGGCGGAGCGGTATCTCGTTCCGGAAGAGTTCACCACGGTCGTCGTCGGCGAGCACGAATAGGGTTCCGGTCCGGACTTCGCGGACAAGGACGAAGAGACGAAGCGGAATCGCACGGCCGGCGAACGGGACTCCCGGTTCGCGCCCCGAAAAAACATCGTCCCGAAAAAAGAGTGAAAAAATGAACTGGATACTGTTGATTATCGCCGGATTTTTCGAAACCGGATTCGCCTTCTGCCTGGGCAAGGCCAAAGAGAGCACCGGCACGGGGCACTGGCTCTGGCTGGCGGGCTTTCTGCTGTCGCTCGGCATGAGCATGTTCCTGCTCGAGCGGGCCGTACGCACGATTCCCATCGGCACCGCCTATCCCGTCTGGACCGGCATCGGAGCCGTCGGCACCGTACTGGTGGGGATTCTCTTCTTCAGGGAACCCGTCTCTTTCGGCCGTCTGTTTTTCCTCTCGGCGCTCATCGTCTCCGTCATCGGACTCAAGTTCGTCCATTGAACCGGCTTCGGCCGGCACGGAGCACCCCTCTGCGGGGTCCCGCCCCGCTCACACGACGCAGCGCTGCCGCGCATCTATCTTTTCGACCGACGAACGGGCGATTTCCACCGCCAGGGCCGCAATGCCCTCGAGGCGCACGACCACCTTCGTCCGGCCGTCCACGCGGATGAGCTCGCCCTCCACATCCCGGAAGTCGCCGCGCAGGATACGCACCCTGTCGCCGCGTTCCATGGTGGTATCCACCTCCACCCGGTCGTCGTCGAAGCCCATCAGGAAGATGAAATCGGCCATCTGCTTGTCGGGAATGACCAGCACCTTGCCCGTCTCCAGATTGCGCATGTAACGCAGCGTGTAGCCGATGGCCCCGGCCAGTTCGAAAGCCCGCTCGCGCGTGGCGCGCAGGAATACGAGATTGGGAACGACCGGCACTTCGACCTTGCGCCTGCGGTCGCTCCACTGCCGGATTTCGGTTCGCACCGGCACGAAACATTCGATTCCCAGCTCCGTGAGCCGGGTTTTTATCGCCCGCTCCTGCCGGGCGCGGGTAATGGCCGCAAACCAATATAGTCGTTCCTGTTCCATCACAGGACAAATATAGTAATATATTCGCTGAAAACGAAAGCGCATCCGACTAAAGGAGGATGCGCGTGCGCTCCGCGATTCGTCGGAAGCAAATATCCCCGCTCGCTCAAAACGAAAGCGCATCCGACTTTCACCATACGACACGGTCTCCCCGGCCGCGGAGGTCGAAGTCCGCAAGGCCCGGACACGGAATCCGGACATAAAGCTCGGGCACGGGAGCCGCCCAACGGGTTCCGACACAGAGACCCGGAGCCCTTTTCAGTTCCCCGGAATCAGGCTGCGGCCGGAATCGCCGGACCGCCCTTCCGGCTTCGGCTCCTGAGCCGCCGGATGACCCACCGATAGGCCGGAATCAGGAACAGGCAGGCCGCGAACCAGGCCGAAGGGTCGCCGTAGCAGACCCCCGTATAGCCCATCGCCGGCACTATCCACAGGCTGACCGCCGCACGGTCCACCATCTCGAACACGCCCGAGAGCATGGCCAGCCGGCTGAATCCCAGCCCCTGAATGCTGTACCTCAACAGACAGAGGGTGCCCAGCGGTACATAGTAGGTGGAGGAGATGTAGAGAAACTGGCAGGCCTTATCGAGAATCTCCGTCTCGCCCGCCTCGACGAACCACATCGCCAGCGGCCGCGCATAGAGGTGCAGCACCGCGAAGCAGAACACGCAGTAGCACACCACCATGAAGAAAGCGGCCTTCAATCCCCTGCCGATACGCTCCAGGCGTCCGGCCCCCAGGTTCTGTCCGCAGTAGGTGGCCATCGCGATACCCAGACTCTCGAAGGGGCAGATGAAGAACATCTTGATGCGCATGCCCGTCGTGAAGGCCGCCACGCACGCGGTTCCCAACGCATTGTTGGAGCTCTGGAGCATGATGCTTCCGATAGCCGTAATCGAGAACTGGAGTCCCATCGGAATCCCCATCCCCAGCAGCCGGAGCGCATACTGGCGGCGCAGACGCCGCTCGTCGGGCTCCATGCGCAGGATGTCGAACTTGCGGAACATGTAGACCAGGCACAGCACGGCCGAAACCCCCTGCGAGGTGACCGTCGCCACGGCGGCTCCGCCCACGCCCCACCCGAACACCAGGATGAAGAGCAGGTCGAGCACGATGTTGAGCAGCGTCGAGAAGAGCAGGAACCAGAAGGGCGTCTTGCTGTCGCCCAGCGCGCGGATGATGCCGGCCAGCAGATTGTAGAGAAAGGTGAACGGGATACCCAGAAAGGTGACCAGCAGATAGATGTACGCACCCCGGAATATCTCGTCGGGAGTCTGCATCGAGCGCAGTATCCGGCCGCACGAGAGCGCGGTGACCAGGGTGAGCGTCACGGAGATGATGACCGCCAGCCAGAGGGCGTTATAGACGAAGGAGCGCATCTGCTTGTAGCGATGCGCTCCGAAAGTCTGTGCCACGGGGATTCCGAACCCGCAGCAGCATCCCAGGCAGAATCCGATGATGAGAAAGGTTACGGAGGTACTCGCCCCCACGGCCGCCAAATCGCGGATTCCCAGAAAACGCCCCACTATCGACGCATCGATAAGGTTGTAGGTCTGTTGCAACAGGTTGCCCAGAATCAGGGGCATCGAAAAATTGAAAATCAGCCGCAGCGGCGAACCCGCCGTCATCTCCTTTACCATTCCGTCTCCTCCTTCGTCCCGCCCCGCGGGACATGCTTCTTCTCTATCTTACGCCGAACGTGTAGCTTGCGATTTGCGTATAGGTCTGTCCCGGCTCCAGCACCGAACTGGGGAAGTTCTCGTGGTTGGGAGCGTCGGGGAAGTTCTGCGTCTCCAGTGCGATGCCCGTGCGGAAGGTGTTCTTCTCGCCGCGTTTGCCGGTATCCTTGCCCGCGAAGGCGTTGCCGCTGTAGAACTGCAGGGCGGGCTGGTCGGTGCGGACGGTCATCACGATGCCCGTCGAGGGCTCGTAGACCTCGGCCGCAACCGGGGTCCGCTCACGCGACCGCTTGTTGAGCACCCAGTTGTGGTCGTATCCCTTGCCGAACTTCAGCGCCTCGAAATCGGCGTCGATGCGCTCGCCGATGGCGGTCGGGGTACGGAAATCGAGCGGCGTGCCCTCCACGCCGGCAATCTCGCCGGTGGGAATCAGCGCCGCATCGGTGGGCGTAAAGCTGTCGGCGTCAATCATCAGGATGTGCGAATCGGTGCTTTTGGCATTGGTTCCGTGCAGATTGAAATAGCAGTGCGAGGTGGGATTCAGCACGGTGGGCGCATCGGTCGTGGCACGGTACGTCACCGTGAACGAGTTGTCGGGAGTCACCGCATAGGTCACCTCGATGGAGAGGTTGCCGGGGAATCCCTGCTCGCCGTCGGGCGAAAGGTAGGAGAGGGTGAGGCGCTCGCCGGTCGCCTCCTTCACGTCCCACACGCAGTTGTAGAAGCCCTTGCTTCCGCCGTGCAGGGTGTTCTCCCCTTCGTTCACGTCGAGCTGGTAGAGGGTCTCGCCCAGCGTGAACTGTCCCTTGCCGATGCGGTTGCCGTAACGACCCACGACGGGGCCGCAGAAGAGGTCGTTGGAGCCCAGATACCCTTCGATATTCTCATAGCCCCACACCACGTCCGTGAAACCGCCCTGCGCATTGGGGACCCACATGTCCACCACGCGGGCGCCGTAATTGGTGACCTGCACCGTCATTCCGTTCTCGTTGGCCAGGGTGTAAAGCGACACCGGCTTGCCGTCTATCTCGGTTGCGAAAGCCGCGGCATCGAACAGTTCCACCGCACTCTCGGGTGCCTTCTGCGTGCAGGCGGCCAGCGCCAGCATCGCAAAGGCCGTTAAAATCATCTTTTTCATACTATTCTCAAATTCCTTTCCTTCGGGCGTTCCGCATAAAAGAACCCGTCGGGATACGATTTTATTGCTGTTTCTTCCTCTTTTTTCGAGACGCGGGTCAGAACCCCTCCTTTTCGGTGAACCGTCCCAGGGCCACGTACTTCTCGTAGAGTTTGTCGTAGGCCGCCGCACGGTCGGGGTCGGGAGTGTAGGTACGGTCGAAACCCTGCCCCATCGCCCGCTGCGCCTGCTCCACATTGGTATAGATGCCCGAAGCCACGGCTGCGAACATCGCCGCGCCGAAAGCGCAGGTCTGGTCGGTGCGGGCCACCTTGATGGGCATGTTCATCACATCGGCCATGGTCTGCATCACGAAGGGCGACTTCTTGGCCACGCCGCCCAGTCCGATGACGCCCTCCACCTGCACGCCCTCGCGCCGCAGACGTTCGACGATGGCACGCGAACCGTAGGCCGTAGCCTCGACCAAAGCCCGGAAGATGCGCGGAGCCGACGAGCCGAGCGTCAGACCGGCGATGGCTCCCTTCACCTCCTGATTGGCATCGGGGGTGCGGCGTCCGTTCATCCAGTCCACCGCGACGATGGTGGACTCCTCCACCGGAATCTGCGCGGCCGCCTCGCTCAGACGGGGAATAATCTCTCCCAGCACATCGGTGCGTTCGGGCAGCAGCTCGCTGATGCCCCACCCGATGACGTTCTTGAACCAGGCGTAGATGTCGCCGAAGGCCGACTGTCCGGCCTCGAGACCCATGTATCCCGGAATCACCGAGCCGTCCACCTGACCGCAGATGCCGGCCACCAGTTTCCCTTCGACGGCCTTGTAATCCGCGATGAGGATGTCGCAGGTCGAGGTGCCGATGGCACGGGCCAGCACGTTGGGGGTGATTTCACCGCCCACGGCGCCCATGTGGCAGTCGAACGCGCTGACGCCCACCACCACGTCGGTGCTCAGGCCGAGACGCCGGGCCCATTCGTCCGTGAGCGTTCCCACCTTGCAGTCGCTGGTGCGGGTGTCGCGGTAGAGCCGGCCGCGCATGCCGGCCAGCAGCGGGTCGAGCGCCGTGAGGAACTCCTCCGAGGGGAGTCCGTCCCAGCTCTCGTGCCACATGGCCTTGTGCCCCGCGGCACAACGGCTGCGCACCACCTCCTTGGGTTTGACGATGCCCGTGAGCAGGGCCGTCATCCAGTCGCAGTGCTCAATCCACGAATAGGCCTTCTCGCGCACCTGCCGGTTGCTGCGCAGGATATGCAGCATCTTGGCCCACACCCACTCCGAAGAGTAGATGCCGCCCTCGTACTGCGTGTAGTCGGTCTGCCAGATTTTGGCCAGCCTGTTTATCTCGGCCGCCTCTTTCACGGCGGTGTGGTCCTTCCACAGCACGAACATCGCATCGGGATTCTCGGCGAACTCCGGCAGCATCGCCAGCGGAGTGCCCTCGCGGTCGGTGAGCACGGGCGTGGAGCCCGTGGTGTCGAACGAGATGCCGGTCACCCCCGCAGCCACTTCGGGCGGACACTGGGCCAGCGCCTCGCGCACCACGTATATCATCACGTCGATGTAGTCCTGCGGATGCTGCCGGTAGCGGTTCTCCACCGGATTGCAGTAGAGCCCCTTGCTCCAGCGCGGATAATTCATGACGGCCGACGCCATCTCGCGGCCGTTGGAGGCATCGACCACCACCGAACGGGCGGAGTCGCTGCCGTAGTCTATTCCTATTACATATTTTGCCATAGCCTTATCTCTTCTTCTGTCCGTAGTAGGCGTTCTTGCCGTGCTTGCGGTTGTAGTGCTTTTCGGTGAGCAGCGGATTCATGGTCATGGCCGGATTGATGGTCCGGGCGATGAAGGTCATGCGGGCCACCTCCTCGAGCACCACGCTGTTGTGCACCGCCTCATCGGGGGTTTTGCCCCAGGTGAAGGGTCCGTGGTTGGCCACCAGCACCCCGGGCGTGTGCATCGGATTGCGACCGGCGAAACGCTCGACGATGACCGTGCCGGTCTGCCGTTCGTAGTCGCCCTCCACCTCCTCGCGGGTCATGTCGCGGGTACAGGGCACCTCGCCGTAGAAGTAGTCGGCATGCGTGGTTCCGGTCACCGGCAGGTCGGTCGTGGCCTGCGCCCAGGCCGTGGCATAGGTAGAGTGGGTGTGCACGATGCCTCCCACCTCGGGGAAAGCCTTGTAAATCTCCAGATGGGTGGGTGTGTCGGAGGAGGGATTGAGTTCTCCCTCCACCACACGTCCCTCGAGGTCCACCACCACCATGTCCTCCGCTTTCATCACGTCGTAGCCCACGCCGCTGGGTTTGATGACCACCAGCCCCTTTTCGCGGTCTATTCCGCTGACGTTGCCCCAGGTGAAAATCACCAGACCGTGTTTCACCAGGTCGAGATTGGCCTTGAAGACCTCCTGTTTGAGTTGTTCGAGCATAATTTGAAAATTACGTTAAACTTCGCTTTCTACCAGAACACGGCATAGAGCACCACCAGAATGGCGACGATGCCTATCGAGCCCATCACCAGCCCCGGATTCATGTCGAAAATCTTGGGGTCGTAGTCGTAGGCCTTTTCGTCCTTGGTCTTGCTCTTTCCGTTGGTGTAGAGTATGAGTCCGACGAACGCCAGCAGCACCGCCATCACGAAGATGGCCTCGAAGGCATAGTGGGCATACTCGCCGGAGTAGATGATGCCGAGCACCGTGCACACCGCAGCGGCGGCGAACATGCCGTAGGAGTGTTTCACCAGGTTGGCCTTGACGGCGGGGCTCTCGTCCGTATCCTTCACGCTGTGCGCCTTGTCGAGCAGCGAAATGGTCACGGCGATTACCACCAGGATGATGAAGACATATCCCATACGCAGCTGGAAGCCCATGTCGGGGAAGATGTACTTGATGAGGATGCCGGCCGGAAGCGTCGCGATGGAGGTCCACAGCGCGGCGGCATTGGTCGCCTTTTTCCAGATGAGCGCCATGCCGAACACCACCACCACTCCCGGATAGATATATCCCGAATACTCCTGAATGTACTGGAACGCCTGGTCCAGACCGCCCAGCAGCGGCTTGGCGGCCACCATGGCGATGAGCAGCGACACCAGCGCCACGATGCGGCCCACCTTCACCAGCTGTTTCTCGCTGGCCTTCTTGTTGATGAGCTGTTTGTAGATATCCATCGTGAAGATGGTCGAGGTGGAGTTGAGCATCGAAGCCAGCGACGACACGATGGCTGCGACCAGCGCCGCGAAGGCCAGGCCCTTGATGCCTACCGGGGCGAAGTTGCGCAGCAGCCACGGATAGGCGTTGTCGGCCTTGGCGATGGTGCCCGAAAGGCCCTCCGAGATTTCGGGATGGGTGAAGAGCACGTAGGCGGTGATGCCGGGAATGACCACGATGATGGGGATGAGAATCTTCAGGTAGCCCGCGAAGATGAGACCCTTCTTGGCCTCGTGGATGTTCTTGGCGGCCAGACCCTTCTGAATGATATACTGGTTGAAGCCCCAGTAACCGATGTTGGTCAGCCAGATGGCGCCGAAAATCAGGGCCAGGCCGGGCAGGTCCTTGTAGATGTCGAACTGTTCGCCGGTGGCGGGGTCGCTGACCAGCGTACCCTCGGGAATCACCATGTTGAAGTGTTTGTCGCCCGCGGTGCCGATAATGGTCTGGTAGATGTTCCGGAAGCCCTCCAGCGCACTGCCCGAAGCCATGTCGGTGGTGGTGGGGTCGGCCGCCTTGAGGGCGAAATAGGCGGTGATGAGACCGCCGCCCACCAGGAACACCACCTGAATCACATCGGTCCAGGCCACGGCCTTCAGACCTCCGTAAATCGAGTAGATGCCCGAGAAGATGAGCAGTGCCACCACGCCCGTCATCATCGGGATGCCCATAATCTGCTCCATGGCCATGGCGCCCAGCCAGGCCACCGAGGTGAGATTCACGAAGAGGTAGAGCAGCAGCCAGAAGATGGAGAATGCCAGCGACACACCCTTGCCGTAGCGGTCGTTGAGCAGCTGCGGCATGGTGTAGATTTTCTTCTCTATCATCAGCGGCAGCAGATATTTGGCCACCACGATGAGCGTGATGGCGGCAATCCACTCATAGGCGGCGATGCCCAGTCCGATGCGGAAGCCCGAACCCGACATGCCGATGAAGTGCTCGGCCGAAATGTTGGCGGCAATGAGGGAGGCTCCGATGGCCCACCAGGTCAGCGAGCGGCTGGCCAGGAAGTAGTCCGAGGAGTTCTTCTCCACGCCCTTCTTGTCGCGCGACACCCAAAGTCCGATGCCCACGATGACGACGGCATAGACGATGAAGACCGCATAGTCGATAAATGTAAATCCTGCGTTCATTTTATTTTAGTAATTTAGATTAGTTGTCCGAGGGGAGCGCCGCCCCCGTTTCCGGGAGCGGCCCGCAGCCCGAAAGCATCAGAATCCTTTCGAGAGCATGTAGTATACCTCGTTGAGTTTGAGTTCGTTCTTGAAGTTACGTATGGTGGTCTGACTGTCGATTGACAGCATCTCGATGCCGGCGATTTCGGCATAGTCCTCCATGAATTCGCGGGTGAGCGCCTGCGAGAAGCTGGTGTGGTGGGTTCCGCCGGCCAGAATCCAGGCATGGGCGCCGACCTCCAGATTGGGCATCGGCTTCCAGAAGGCGTGCGCCACGGGCAGTTTGGGCAGCGCGGCTTCGGTCCGCACCACCTCCACGTCGTTCACTATCATGCGGAAACGGCTGCCCATGTCCACCAGCGTAGCGGCGATGCCGCTGCCGGGAGCCGTGCCGAAGACCAGACGCGCCGGGTCGGCCTTGCCTCCGATACCCAGCGGATGCACCTCCAGACGGGGCCTGCCCTCCGCAATCGAGGGGCACACCTCCAGCATGTGGGCCTGGAGAATCGCCGAATCCTCGCCCTTGAAGTTATAGGTATAGTCCTCCATGAAAGAGGTTCCGCCCTCCAGTCCCCGGGCCATCACCTTCATGGTGCGCAGCAGGGCCGCCGTCTTCCAGTCGCCCTCGGCGCCGAAGCCGTAGCCCTCGGCCATCAGACGCTGGGCGGCCAGACCGGGAAGCTGGTGCAGACCGTGCAGCGCGTCGAAGTTGGTGGTGAAAGCCTTGATGCCGTTCTCGCTCAGCAGCGCACGCAGCCCCAGCTCGATGCGGGCGGCCTCCTCGACCGACACGCGGTCCTTGCCTCCCCTGCGGGCTTCGGGCGCCACTTCGTAGCTCTTGTCATACTCCTCGACCAGCGCCTCCACGTCGGACTTGGAGACCCGCTGCACGTAGCTCACCAGGTCGCCCACCGGATAGTAATCGACATGGTAGCCCAGCCGGTACTCGGCCTCCACCTTGTCGCCGTCCGTCACGGCCACGTTGTTCATGTTGTCGCCGAAGCGGGCGATTTTCATCCCCTGCGCATCGGCCCACGCGATGGCCACGCGCATCCAGGTGTCGATTCGCTTCTGCACCGGCTTCTCCTGCCAGTAGCCCACGACCACCTTCACCGGACGGCGCATGCGGCTCACGATGTGGCCGAACTCCCGGTCGCCGTGCGCGCTCTGGTTGAGGTTCATGAAATCCATGTCGATTTCGCTCCACGGAATCTCGCGGTTGAACTGGGTGTGGAAATGACACAGGGGCTTGTGAAGAATCTTCAGGCCCGAAATCCACATCTTGGCCGGGGAGAAGGTGTGCATCCAGGTGACAACGCCCACGCACCGGGGCTCGGAGTTGGCGGCGGAGCAGACGTTGGCCACCTCCTCGGAGGATTTGACAACGGTTTTGAATACGATTTTGGCAGGGAAGCCTGCGGTGGCATTGAGCTGCTCGACCATCTTCTGCGAATGGTCGGCCACCTGACGGAGCGTCTCCTCTCCGTAGAGGTACTGGCTGCCGGTGACGAACCACACCTCGGGGTTGTTCAGATTCATAAATAAAGTTATTTTAAGATTTCTATTTTCGTTTTATCGGCAAAAACCGTCGCATCCCGACGATTAAAGCATACAAAGATAAAATTTTTATTTTCTAAAAAAAAGCCCGCGACCGCTTTTTTACGCTCGGACTGTGAATTTTGCGCCCCTCCGCCGAAGCCGGGGCGCTTTGCGCCGCGCCCTTTTCCGGGCGTCCGCGGGCGGGCGGTCCCCGCGCGGAAACCGTCTCCGGAGAGGCGATGCCGACATTTTTTTGTCTATTTGAGATAAATGTTCTATCTTTGTAGCCCTTATGGCCCGACGCCGGGGACGAAACAGCGCCTGCGCGGGCCCGACACGAACGAAACAATAAAAACATACGTGAAATGAATATCGTAGTAGAAAAACGCGAAGACCTGACCGCACTCGTAAAGGTTACGGTGGGTGAGGCCGACTATCAGCAGGCAGTGGACAAGAGTCTGCGGGAGTACCGCCGCAAGGCGAACATTCCCGGCTTCCGCCCCGGCATGGTGCCCATGGGAATCATCAACAAAATGTACCGCAAGGGAGCCATCGCCGAAGAGGCCTACCGCATGGCTTCGAACGCCTGCTTCAGCCATCTGGAAAAGGAGAAAATCGAATTCGTGGGCGACGTGCTCCCCAGCGAGGAGCAGAAGCCGTTCGACTTCGAGAACAATACCGAGCACGAGTTCATGTTCGAAATAGGACTCAAGCCCGCCGTCGAAATCGAGCTGAGCGACAAGGACAAGGTCACCTACTACAAGCTCAAAATATCCAAGGAGATGCACGACGGCTACCGCAGCAACTTCCTGCGCCGCTTCGGCCAGCTGGTGGACGTGGAGGAGGTGACCGCGGACGAGGCGCTGACCGTCACCCTCGACAACGAGCAGATGAACGTCCAGGACGCCTACGTGGGTCTCATCTCCATGGGAGAGGCCGAGCGTGCGCTGTTCAAGGGCAAGAAGGTCGGCGACAGCATGCAGGTGGATGTCAATGAACTCTACAAGAATCCCGCCCAGCGTGCGGCCATCCTGCAGGTCAAGGAGAACGAGCTGGAGGGCATCGACCCCAAGTTCAACCTCACCGTCACCAAAATCCGCAAGTTCGCCGAGCCGGAGCTCAACGAGGAGTTCTTCAAGACGGCCTTCCCCGCCGGCGAGGTGACCGACGAGGCCGGGCTGGACAAGTTCATCGACGCCCAGATTTCCGGCGAGCTGCAGCGCGAGGCCGACTTCCTGTTCACCCTGGAGGTCCGCAACCTGCTCATGGAGAAAGCCGGGCTGAAGCTGCCCGAGGCCTTCCTCAAGCGCTGGCTCTACACCATCAACGAGGGCAAGTTCACCATGGAGGAGATTGAGAAGGACTTCGATTCGTTCCTCAAGATGATGAGCTGGAACATCATCCAGAAGCACTACACCGAGAAGCTGGGTCTGACCGTCACCGAAGAGGATGCCATGAACGAGGCCAAGGCACTTACCGCCATGCAGTTCGCACAGTACGGCATGCCCGCCGCTCCGGACGACATGCTCACCGGCTACGCGAAGAACATCCTCGGCAACAAGGAGGAGTCGCGCAAGATTTACGAGAAGCTCTACGAGAACAAAGTGGTCGAGGCCGTGAAGGGTATGATAAAGGTATCCACCAAGAGCGTCACCACCGAAGAGTTCGGCAAAGCCTTCGAAAGCGTAAACAAATAGTCCGAAACCCCTTTTTCGGCGCCTCAAGACTCCGTAAGGATTGATTTTTGCAAGAATCAATGGCTTATGGAGTCTTTATTATGCGAGACTCCGCACGAAACGTAACCTAATTTAAAACAGGATTGGACAATGGCAAAGAGTGAATTTGAAAAGTACGCCACCCGGCACCTGGGCATCGGCAGCCTGCGCCTGCACGACTTCGCATCGCTGGCCGACAACTACATTTCGCCCACCATCATCGAGGAGAGACAGCTCAACGTCGCCACCATGGACGTCTTCTCGCGCCTGATGATGGACCGCATCATCTTCCTGGGAGTGCCCATCTACGACGACGCGGCCAACATCATCCAGGCCCAGCTGCTCTTTCTCGAATCGGTAGACCCGGAGAAGGACATTCAGATATACGTGAACTCGCCCGGCGGCTCGGTGAGCGCCGGACTGGGCATCTACGACACCATGCAGCTCATCAATTCGGACGTGGCCACCATCTGCACCGGACTGGCCGCCAGCATGGGGGCCGTGCTGCTGGCCGCAGGCGCCCCGGGCAAGCGTTCGGCGCTGCCCCACAGCCGCGTGATGATACACCAGCCCCTGGGCGGGGCGCAGGGCCAGGCTTCGGACATCGAAATCACCGCCCGCGAAATAGCCAAGACCAAACGCGAGCTCTACGAGATACTCGCCCACCACACCGGCGCCCCGATAGAGAAAATCGAACGCGACGCCGACCGCGACCACTGGCTCTCGGCGGCCGAGGCCCGCGACTACGGCCTGATAGACGAGGTGCTGGTCAAACGCGAAAAGAAATAACGAACGGAAAACAGGGAAAAGATGGCAAAGAACACTAACTCAGGAAACGGCAACGGCCACTATCCGCAGATGGACTGCTGCTCGTTCTGCGGCGCGCAGCGCGACGACGTGGAGATACTCTTCTCGGGCAGCAACGGAGCCCACATCTGCAGCACCTGCATCGAGAACGGCTACCGCATCTGCCAGGAGAACAAACCCAAGAACAGCAAGCCCCTGCCCGCCATCAAGCTGGAGGAGCTCAAGAAACCGGCCGAGATAAAGGCCTTCCTCGACCAGTACGTCATCGGTCAGGATGCGGCCAAGCGCTACATGTCGGTGGCGGTCTACAACCACTACAAGCGGCTGATGCACGCCGACGGCAAGAAGAGCGACATGGTGGAGATAGACAAGTCGAACATCATCATGGTGGGCGCGACGGGCACGGGCAAGACGCTGCTGGCCCGCAGCATCGCCCGCATGCTCAACGTCCCCTTCACCATCGTGGACGCCACGGTGCTCACCGAGGCGGGCTACGTGGGCGAGGACGTGGAGAGCATCCTCTCGCGGCTGCTGCAGGTGGCCGACTACGACGTGGCGCTGGCCGAGCGCGGCATCGTCTTCATCGACGAGGTGGACAAAATCGCCCGCAAGAGCGACAACCCCTCCATCACCCGCGACGTGAGCGGCGAAGGGGTGCAGCAGGCGCTGCTCAAGATTCTGGAGGGCACGGTGGTGAACGTTCCGCCCCAGGGCGGCCGCAAGCACCCCGACCAGCAGTACATCCAGGTCAATACGTCCAACATCCTGTTCATCTGCGGCGGCGCATTCGACGGCATCGAGAAGAAGATAGCCCAGCGCCTCAACACCCGCGCGATGGGCTACGGACGCCTGAACGCCGACCCCATCGACCGCAAGAACCTCATGCAGTACATCATGCCGCAGGACCTCAAGTCGTTCGGGCTCATCCCCGAGCTGGTGGGCCGTCTGCCGGTGCTCACCTACCTCGAACCGCTGGGACGCGAAGCGCTGCGCAAAATACTCACCGAGCCCAAGAACGCACTCATCAAGCAGTACAAGCTGCTCTTCAGCCTCGACGGCGTGGAGCTCTCCTTCGACGACGAGGTGCTCGACTACATCGTGGACAAGAGCATCGAATACAAACTCGGTGCCCGCGGCCTGCGCTCGATATGCGAGGCCATCGTGACGGACCTCATGTACCGCATCCCCACCGACGGCCGGAAGGAGTGCCGCATAACGCTCGACTACGCCCGCAGCCAGGTGGAGAAATCCAACCTGGCCGGCAAGCAGGTGGCCTGACCCCGTTCCCGCAGGGTGCGGAGGGCTCTCTTCTCTCCCGCCCCCGCGACAGCCCGTCTGCGGTTTCCGACTCCCCCCGGCGCCCGAGACGCCCCTTCGGCAGCTCTCAGCCCCGCCCCGGCGGGACACTGCTCCGCCCCGGCGGCCCGGAACAACCCGGTCCGCAGCCGGCCGCCCCGAAAAGAGGAGGCGAGAAACGGCGAATCCGGGCGAATCCGACGAAAATGTGAGTTTCCGCTCCGGGAAACTCACATTTTTTCATTTTTTATTTGCAGTGTAAATAAAAATGTCTATCTTTGCACTCGCATTCAAGGCATGGCTCCGTAGCTTAACTGAATAGAGCACTTGACTACGGATCAAGAGGTTACAGGTTTGAATCCTGTCGGAGTCACAAGAAAGAGGTCGTGTCGTCACGACCTCTTTTCGTTTCCGCCGGGAGCGATACGCCTCTTCAGCACGCCCTCCGGACATTGCAACCGTCGATATTTTTGCATACTTTTGTCATAAACAGCCCGTTTCGCTGACCCGAACGCAATCCTTACCTTAAAAACCACCATCATGGCAACCCGAAAACTGGATAAGAACCTGGTCATGGCCCAATGCGTCGCCATCATGCAACGGCAGTCGAGAAACACGCGCCACCCCCGGATGCGGGCGGCCATCGACAACGCCATCGACTATTTCGGCACTCCCGGACGTGCCGACGAATACGGCATGATTGTCTACACGAACGCCATCACGCTCGTCCACCGCAACTACGAAAACAGACCCAACCTCACCCTCTATCCCGACGGGAAGCTCCTCATCGGCCGGTTCGACTCGTGGCTCAAGTTCGACGACTCCCGCTGCATACGCATCCACGGCGACGGAACCGCCGACTGCGGCGTAAGCAACCACGGCATCATGACCGGAGAGTGTCTCACCGAGAAGCTCGCCTACAACCAGGGCAAAGAAATCAAATACAGCTACAACCCCCAGCCGCTGCCCTTCTACCTGCAAGGGGGCGATTCGGTCGATAACGACGATTCGCTCAATCTGTTCGGCCGGCTGACACGCAACCGCACCATCGGCCGCAAGGATTTTCTGGTCGGTTCGCTCATCCTGTTCGCCCTCTTCTATCTGTGCTCGGGCATCGGCATGACGGTGATGCAGCACAACGAACTGCTCGGACAGTTCATCGTCGGGGCCGGCGGCCTGCTGCTCTTCATCGCAGGCATCGTGCTCGTCGTCAAGCGCGTGGGCGACCTCGGCTTTTTCGGCATCCCGCGGGTGCTCGCGATAGCGGTCATGCTGGTCTGCCCCGTACTGCTTCTGCTTCTGCTGGTGATGAAGACGCGGGTGATAAGCGAATACCAGAGCGAAGCGGCCCGGAAGAAACGGCAGGAGCTGCACGACGAGGCCCGGCGGGCATTGGCCCGCAGATGCGACGTGTCGGACTACACGCCCGACTGGTTCGCGGCCTCACCGGAAGCGCTGCGCTCCGCCGGCCGCTCGGGCACCCCGCACCGCCCTGCCCCCTGCGACGAAAGGGAGGAAGAGCGCCGCAGAGAAGAGCAGGAGCGGGACCGCAGAGAAGAGGAGCGCCGCGAGGAGGAACGCAGAGAGGAAGAGCGCCGGAAAGCGGAACGGCAAAGAGAGGAGGAGTACGAGCGGGAGTGCCGCCGCAATGAGCTCGACCGTCAAATCGGTGTTCTGCGCAGCCAGCTTTCGAGCGAGGAGCACCGGCTGAATTGCGCCCGCGGCGAATACGACCGGGCCCGCCAGCAGGCCGACACCTATCTCTCCTACGCCCGCAGCACCGACGACGAATCCCTGCGCCGCGACTACGAACAGAGTGCCGACAGCTACCTCTCGGACGCCCGTTCGGCGGAGAGCGACGCCTCCGACGCCGCCTCGCGAATCGCCGATTTGCAAAACGAGATAAGCTGCCTGGAGAGCGAACGCTCCGGCCTGTAGTCGCCGCCCCGCCGCTTCATCCCCTCCCCCGCTCCAGCCATACGGTTTTTGCGGAACCGCGAGGGACCCCGAAACAAACCGCGACGAGGGTGCGGCAACCTCCGGCGAAACCGCAAGGGAACCATGACAAGTCCCTCCCAAGGAGCGCGACGAACCGCGACGAGGGTGCGGCAACCTCCGGCGAAACCGCGAGGGGCCATGACAAGCCCCTCCCAAGGAGCGCGACGAACCGCAACGGGTCCAAGACACGAACCGCTCTTTTCCAGACGGCGGCACGCCTTTTCGGGCGTTCCCGCGGAAATCGGCCGGTCCGGTCCCGTTTTTTTGGCACGTAATTGTATAATTGCGTATCTTTGCACCCCCGACGGCAAAGAACCGGCTATATCATGGAATGGTTTAAGGAACTCATCGTATCGCACAGCGCCATACAGGCGGTCATCGTCATCTCGCTCATCTCCACGCTCGGACTTGCGCTGGGGAAGATACGCATTCTGGGCATCTCGCTCGGCGTGACGTTCGTCTTCTTCGTGGGCATCATGGCCGGTCACTTCGGACTGTCGATAGACCCCCGGATGCTCAACTACGCCGAGAGTTTCGGACTGGTGCTCTTCGTCTACACCCTCGGTCTGCAGGTGGGACCGGGATTTTTCAGCGCGTTCCACTCGGGCGGCATCCGGCAGGTCATGGCGGGCGTGGCGCTGGTCCTGCTCGGGACCCTCACCGCCGTGGCGCTCGGCCGGCTCACCGGCATCTCCCTGCCCGACATGGTAGGCGTTCTGTGCGGAGCCACGACCAACACCCCCGCCCTCGGTGCCGCACAGCAGACCCTCAAACAACTCGGACTTCCCGGCAGCGGCCCGGCCCTGAGCTGCGCAGTCACCTACCCGCTGGGCGTAATCGGGGTGATTCTGGCCATCGCGGCCGTCCGCAAGCTCTTTGTCCGCCCCGCCGACCTGCCCGACCCCGACGCCTGCCACCGGAGCAACACCTTCATCACCGAGTTCCGGGTGACCAACCCCGGCATCTTCGGCCGCAACATCCGCGACGTGGCGGCGCTTTCGCAGCACCGGTTCGTCATCTCGCGGCTGTGGCGCGACGGGCAGGTCTCCATCCCCACCTCCGACAAGACCCTGCAGGAGGGCGACCGGCTGCTGGTGGTCACCACCCGCGAGGAGGTCGGCGCACTGACCGTCATCTTCGGACATCAGCGGCAGCGCGACTGGAACAAGAACGACATCGACTGGAACGCCATTGACCGACAGCTCATCTCGCAGCGCATCGTGGTGACACGGCCCGAAATCAACGGCAAGAAACTCAGCTCGCTGCGCCTGCGCAACCTCTACGGCATCAACATCAGCCGCGTGCTGCGTTCCGGCGTACAGCTGCTGGCCACTCCCGACCTGACGCTCCAGCTGGGCGACAGCCTCACGGTCGTGGGCGAGCAGGAGGCGATAAACAACGTGGAAAAGATTCTGGGCAACGCCGTCAAGTCGCTCAAGGAGCCCAACCTCATCTCCATCTTTCTCGGACTGGTGCTGGGTCTCGCCCTGGGCGCCATCCCCATCATGCTGCCGGGCATCGGCTCGCCCGTAAAACTGGGACTGGCGGGAGGCCCCATCATCGTGGGCATCCTCATCGGCACCTTCGGTCCGCGCCTGCACATGGTCACCTACACCACCCTGAGCGCCAACCTCATGCTCCGGGCGCTCGGTCTGTCGATATACCTGGCCTGCCTGGGACTCGACGCCGGCCGCCACTTCTTCGAGACGGTGATGCGCCCCGAAGGGGTGATGTGGCTCTGGACGGGCTTCGTGGTCACCTTCGTTCCCGTGGCCCTCATGGCAATCTTCCTGCTCCGGGTGATGCGCATGGACTACGGCTCCATCTCGGGCATCCTGTGCGGCAGCATGGCCAACCCCATGGCCCTCAACTACGCCAACGACACCATCCCCAGCGACCGTCCCGCCGTAGCCTACGCCACGGTCTATCCCGTCTGCATGTTCCTGCGCGTCATCATCGCCCAGGTGCTGCTGCTCTTCCTGCTCTGACCGCTCCGGGGCACCATCCCGCCCCGACTCCCGAATCCGACTCCCGGCCCCGACACTCAGCCAGCATGCACGGCCCCCGCCCGCCGCAGCCATCCCGGCTCCGGACACCGCAAAAAAAAGATTGTGCCCGGTCTCCAGACCGGGCACAATCTCGCTTTCTTCAGAGAAATGTTATTTATTATTCTCTTTCACCTCGATGCACAACGTGGCGTGCGGAACGATACGGAGCCGCTCCTTGGGAATCAGCTTCCCCGTCTCACGGCAAATGCCGTAGGTCTTGTTCTCGATACGCACCAGTGCCGCCTCGAGATGCTGGATGAATTTCAACTGACGCTGGGCCAATCTGCCGCTCTCCTCTTTGGACAATGTCGATGCGCCCTCTTCCAATACCTTGAAGGTAGGCGAAGTATCTTCGGTGTCGTTATCAGCCGTGTGGGTGATAGTGGCTCGCAAAAGGTCGTAGTCGGCTTTGGCCTTCTTCAGTTTCTCAAGAATCAAGGTCTTGAATTCGGCCAGTTCCGCATCCGAATACCTTGTTTTTTCAACCTCTGCCATAGCTTTTCGTTTTTAAGTTGCGATATAAAAATAAACATTTATTCTATTAACACCAAAAATCGAGACGCTTTTTTGCGGGCGGCTCTTCCCTACAATCTGGTAATCGCTATCGAAACCGGCTGTTCGTCTATCTCTACCTCACTGACGAACTGACCGTTAGCCTGCTCGACGACAGTCACTTCGCGTGCCAGGGTCTGCGAAGAGATGTACTCCGCAAAATCGGCGACCGCATCCTTCACCAGCTCGCACGCTCCGATTTCGACGCTGATTTTGTCGGTCACCTCCAGTCCGCTCTCCTTGCGGATATTCTGGATGCGGTTTATCAATTCGCGTGCCACGCCCTCGCGGCGCAGAGCCTCGGTCACCGTGATGTCGAGCGCCACGGTGAACTTGCCCTCCGTAGCGACCAGCCAGCCCGGCATGTCCTCGCTGGTGATGTCGAAGTCCTCGCGGCTTACGCTCAGCGATTCGCCGCCCACCTCGATGGCGGTCAGTTCGCCCGTCTCGATGCGCACGATATCCTCCTGGGAGAAGGCGGCCACCAGGGCGGCAATCTGCTTCATCTGCTTGCCGTAGCGCGGGCCCAGGGTCTTGAAGTTGGGCTTGATGCGCTTGGTTATCAGTCCGGCGGTATTTTCGATGAGCTCTATCTCCTTGACGTTCACCTCGCTCTGAATCAGACTGCGGGCCGCCTCGATACGGCGCCCCATATCGGGGTCGAGCACCGGAACGACAATCCGCGACAGCGGCTGGCGCACCTTGATGTTCACCTTGCGGCGCAGGCCCAGCACCATGGAGCATACCTTCTGCGCCTCGGCCATCATCCGCTCCAGTTCGGGGTCGATGAGCGCCCGGTCGGCCTTCGGGAAGAGGGAGAGGTGCACCGAACTCTCGGTGTGCCGCCCGCTCACGGCATTCAGGTCGGTGAAGATGCGGTCGCTGATGAACGGCGCGAACGGAGCCGAAAGCATGGCCACGGTCTCCAGACAGGTGTAGAGGGTCTGATAGGCCGCCAGTTTGTCGTCGTTCATCTCGCCGCCCCAGAAGCGTTTGCGGTTGAGCCGCACGTACCAGTTGGAGAGGTTCTCGCCCACGAACTCCTGTATCATGCGGGCCGCGGGGGTCGGGTCGTAATTCTCCAGGCATTCGGTCACCTCGGCCACCAGCGTGTTGAGCAGCGAGATTATCCAGCGGTCTATCTCGGGGCGCTTCTCCACGGGAATCTCCGCCTCGCGGCCGGTGAAACCGTCCACATTGGCGTAGAGGGCGAAGAAACTGTATGTATTGTAGAGCGTGCCGAAGAACTTGCGGCGCACTTCGTCCACGCCCTCCTTGTCGAACTTGAGGTTGTCCCAGGGCTGGGAGTTGGAAATCATGTACCAGCGCACCGAGTCGGGTCCGTAGGCGTCCATCACCTCGAACGGGTCTACGGCATTGCCCAGACGCTTGCTCATCTTGTTGCCGTTCTTGTCGAGCACCAGACCGTTGGATATGATATTCTTGAATGCCACCGAGTCGAAGAGCATCACGGCCAGCGCATGGAGCGTGAAGAACCAGCCGCGGGTCTGGTCCACGCCCTCGGCGATGAAGTCGGCCGGGTAGATGTCCCTGAAGGCCTCGCCGCCGTTCTCGAACGGATAGTGCACCTGCGCATAGGGCATGGCGCCGCTGTCGAACCACACGTCGATGAGGTCGCTCTCGCGGCGCATCGGCTCCCCTTTCGAGGAGAGCAGCACGATGGAGTCCACATAGGGGCGGTGGAGGTCTATCTTCGCGTAATTCTCCTTGCTGAAGTCGCCTTCGGTGAACCCGGCGAAGGGATTCTCCTTCATGAGCCCCGCAGCCACCGACTTCTCTATCTCGGCCTTGAGTTCGCCCACCGAACCGATGCACTTCAGCTCGCTGTGGTCCTCGGTGGCCCACACGGGCAGCGGGGTTCCCCAGAAGCGCGAACGCGACAGGTTCCAGTCCACCAGGCCCTCCAGCCACTTGCCGAAACGGCCCGTACCGGTCGATTCGGGTTTCCAGCGGATGGTCTTGTTGAGCTCTATCATGCGGTCCCTGAGCGCCGTGGTCTTGATGAACCAGCTGTCCAGCGGATAGTAGAGCACCGGTTTGTCGGTACGCCAGCAGTGGGGATAGGAGTGGGTGTGCTTCTCGATTTTGAACACCTTGTTCTCCGACTTGAGCATCACCGCGATGTCGATGTCCAGGGTGGAGTCGCTCTCGGAGAGGGTTTCGTCGTAGGCGTTCTTCACGTACCGGCCGGCATATTCGCCGTACTTCTCCGCATCCACGCACTCCTTCACGAATCCGGGGTCGAGCTCCTCCAGCAGGAAGAACTTGCCGGTCTTGTCCACCATCGGCTGGCGCTTGCCGGCCTTGTCCACCATCATCAGGGGCGCGATGCCCGCCGCATGGGCCACCCGGGCGTCGTCGGCGCCGAACGTGGGTGCGATGTGCACGATGCCCGTACCGTCGGCCGTGGTCACGTAGTCGCCCGTGATGACGCGGAACGCATCGCCCATGGGCTTCACCCACGGCAGCAGCTGCCGGTAACGGATGCCGGCCAGCTCGCTGCCCTTCCATTTCCGGGCGCCCACGGTGAAGGTCCCCTCCATCTTGGGAGTGAAGTAGCTGGCGACCAAATCTTCGGCCAGGACGACGGTCTGCGGCTCCTGCGTGTAGGGATTCAGGCACTTGACCGCCACGTAATCCACCGACGGATGCACGGCCAGCGCCGTGTTCGAGGGCAGGGTCCAGGGAGTGGTCGTCCAGGCCAGGAAGTAGAGCGTGCCCTGCGCCTGCTCGAAGAGCGGCTCGCTCGCGGCGTCGCGCACCACCTCGAACTGCGCGGTGCAGGAGGTGTCCTTCACGTCGCGATAGCAGCCCGGCTGGTTGAGCTCGTGGTTCGAAAGTCCGGTTCCGGCCGCCGGCGAATAGGGCTGGATGGTGTATCCCTTATAGAGCAGCCCCTTCTGGTAGAGCTGCTTGAGCATCCACCACAGGGTCTCGATATACTTGTTGTCGTAGGTGATGTAGGGGTCGTCCATATTGACCCAGTAGCCCATCTGGCGGGTCAGCTTCTCCCACACGCCGGTAAACTCCATGACGGCGCTGCGGCAGGTGCGGTTGTACTCTTCGATGGAGATGGTGCGGCCGATGTCCTCCTTGGTGATGCCGAGCTTCTTCTCCACGCCCAGCTCCACGGGCAGGCCGTGGGTGTCCCATCCCGCCTTGCGGTGTACCAGGTAGCCCTGCTGGGTCTTGTAGCGGCAGATGATGTCCTTAATCGTCCGCGCCATGACGTGGTGGATGCCGGGCAGGCCGTTGGCCGAGGGCGGTCCCTCGTAGAATACGAATGTGGGATGTCCCTTGCGGGTCTCTATGCTCCGGTGGAAGGTGTCCTGGCGGTCCCACTCGCCGAGCACCTCCTTTGCCAGTTCGGGCAGGTCGAGTCCTTTGTACTCCTTGAATTTCGAACAACTCATATCTCAAGTCAATTTATTCGTTCATAGATATCAAAAGGCAAAAATATGTTTTTTTTCACATATTTGAAAATCCGGACGGAATATTGACGCATTCCCGCGCGGCGCGCCGGGCCGCACCGCCCCGGAAGGCATGCGCGACGGGAAGCTGTTCCGAATACGGATTGGTTTTTGTATCTTTGCCGCCGAACAAACGAAAGTATGAAACCATACCGGAGCTCCGCACGGGGGCTCCACAGTACGCAAGAAAGGAAAAAACGATGAAAACGACCAAGACACTGGCCCTGGTGGCGCACGACAACATGAAGCGCGACCTGGCCGAATGGGTCGCCTGGAACTGGGCGAACCTGCTTAAGCACAAACTGGTATGCACCGGCACCACCGGCCGCATGGTGGAACGCACGCTGCTCGAGAACCTCGGCGAGTCGTGCGAGAACGCAGGATGCGACATCACCCTGCTCAAATCGGGTCCCCTGGGCGGCGACCAGCAGCTCGGCTCCATGATTGCCGAGGGCAAGGTCGATGCCCTCATATTCTTCTGGGACCCCATGTCGGCCCAGCCCCACGACGTGGACGTCAAAGCGCTGCTGCGTCTGGCCACCCTCTACAACGTCCCGACGGCCATCAACCGCAGCACGGCCGACTTTCTCATCTCCTCGCCTCTGTTCAACGAACTGGAGTACGAACCCGTCGTCAAGGACTACAAAGAGTACATCGAGCGCACCCTCACCCAGGCGTAGCGCCCCACCCCGCAATACGCGACGCGGCGGCCTCGCATGAGGCCGCCGCGTCGTGCGTTTTCCGCTCCCCGGAGCGTGCCGCTCCGGGTCTTGGAACGGCGAATCCGGACGCCGCGTCTCGGGAGTCCGGATTCACCTGGGTTATCGGCAAATAACGTATCTCGTACGCCCCGTTACTTGAGCGCGATGTTGTCGATGCAGAAGTAGGCGGGGGTGTTGGCTCCCCACTGGCCCGCGTCGTTGGTCTCGAGCGAGAAGACGAGCCGGTCCACTTCGCCCAGAGCGGAGAAGTCCACGCGCTGCCAGTCGGCGGCCACCGTGCCGTTGCCTGCCAAATCGACCGTCAGCGTGCCGGTCTTCAGGCTGTTCTTGTAGCCCTCCACCTTCAGTTTGTGATAGAACGTATTGTCCGTCCATCCCTGGCAGTAGAGATAAGTGTAGGTCGAGTTGGCGATATCGGCCCAAAGCACCGTCTGGGGCGAGGTGAACTCGATGGTGGGAATGCTGTACGTACCGCCCGTGTAGTCGGAATAGAAGCCTATCGCGAACTTGCCCGAATCGGAGGCATGGGCGCTGAACTGATTGGAAAGCCCCGCAGTGGTCTTGTCGCGGTTGGACGACACGGCGAATCCGTTCCAGACGTCGTACATTCCGTCGTAATCGGTGTAATAGGAGCCGAACTGGGCCGCACCCTCGGTGTAGAGAATGTCGTCGAAGAGCAGACCGAAATCGGATTCGGAAGCCGACTCCTTGCCCCAGAGGATGTTGTCGTAGTAGACGCTCAGACCTCCGGTGTGATTGACCAGCGAGGCCCCCTCGAAGGTGATGACCGCACTGGGGTCGGGCTCGTCGCTGCCGCCGTCGGAGCAGGACGCGAATGAAAGAACGGACAGGGCTGCAACCAGCCAAAGCAATTTGAAATTTTTCATCTTCTTAACTTAATATGTTTGAACTAAAATAAAAAATCCCGTCATCGGCTTCGGTTTGCCGCTTACGGGACGCAGAAAGATGTCGCACTGATAGAGAAATGGCTCTTGCGAGCCGTTCCGCCATTGTTCTAACTCCCGAAAACAACATCGAATATCCGGTAGAATCCGGCCGGTATTCTGACTTATTCCGTTCCTGCGGCCTGCACCTCGACGGCGCATCCTCCGACGGAAATCACAGCAGCGGGTACTGTTCCCGATTCGCACGGGATTCCCTTCTCAGCCGCATTCGTGTGCGGCACCGAATTCTGCGGCAAATGTAAATAAAAGAAAACCCAAATCCAATTTTTTTTGTACATTTGTGCGGCACAAACTCAAAGGGAAGTGAATCAGATTATCTCCATATGGGAAGAGCTCACCCGAAGCTACGGCATCGGAGGCGTGGCGTTGATGGCAGCTCTTACGGTTCTGTTTTTCATACAGATATACATCTATCTGTTCCGCTACGGACGCATCCCCTCGTTCCGCAACGGCAGCATGAAGGCCGCCGACCGCGGAGTGCGCCCGCTCTCGGTAATCACGGTGCTGGGCGACGACTACGACTATCTGGAGAACACCCTGCCCCGACTGCTCACCCAGGACTACGAACGTTTCGAGGTGGTGCTGGTCTACGTCGGGTCCAACGAGGCCTTCACCGACACCCTCTCCGGACTCTGCCTGACCCACGCCAACCTGACCGTCACCAAGATAGAACTCGACCCGCGCTTCCCCATCAGCAACAAGATGGCCATCAACCTCGGCATCAAGGCCGCCCGCTACGACGACATCGTGGTGACGACCGCCGACGCCGCCCCCCGCTCCCGGCGCTGGCTCTCGTTCATGGCCCAGGGCTTCGCCTCGGGCGAAGTGGTCATCGGCTACTGCGCCACGGAACGCAAACCCGGTTTCATCAACCGCTGCATCGGCTGTTCGCGCCTGATGCACTCGGTGCGCTACCTGAGCCGGGCCGCCTGCCGCAAGCCCTACCGGGCCACGGTGCACAACATGGGTTTCTCCAAGGAGCTCTATTTCAAGGTACGGGGTTTCAACTACCTGGGCATGAACATCGGCGACGACGACCTGTTCGTCCAGCGCCTGCTCTCCCGCGCAGCGAGCTACAGCCTGGTGATGACCCCCTCGGCCACCGTCACCCAGAAGGTGTGGGGCGGCATGGGCTGGTGGTACAAGGAGCGCACCTTCTTCGGCTATGCGTTCCGCTACTACCCCGGAGCCGTCAAACGCGCCGTGGCCGCGGAGCTGTGGAGCCGCTGCCTCTTCTTCGCCGCCGCCGTTGCGGCGCTCGTTCTGCTGCCGGTCGAAATCAAGTGGGGAGCCGCCGCGCTGCTGCTGTTGCGCTACCTGCTCGTCGCCTCCGTCGTATGGCGCATCGGCCGCCGGCTGGGCGACCGCGGCTACCTGTTCGTCTATCCGCTCTACGACCTCTTCGCTCCGCTCAGCGAAGCCCTCATGTTCGTGGTGCGCAACCGGAAACCGAGTGCCGGAATATGGAGATAGAAGAGTACATGGTCTCCACCGACCAGCAGCTGGTCTCGCTCGTCCTGGGCGGCGACACGACGGCGTTCGAACACCTGTTCAACCGCTATCGCGACTCCATCTTCCGCCTCTACCTCCAACGCACGGGCGGCAGCGCCGACGATGCCGACGACATCCTTCAGGAGACATTCGTCAAGATATACCTCAACCTGCACAAATACGACAGCGGGTTCACCTTCGGACAGTGGGTCTACACCATCGCCCGCAACACCTTCATCGACTACCTGCGCCGCCGCCGCGACGACCTGTCGATAGACACCCTGCCCGGCAACGCGGGATGGGTCGCGCCCGCCTCCACCATCCCCACCCCCGAGGAGAGTTACATCACCTTCCAGCAGCGTGCCCAGCTCGAAAGCCACCTGCGGCGCATGACCCCGCGCTACCGTTCGCTCATCGAGCTGCGCTTCTTTCGGGAACTCTCCTACGAGGAGATAGCCGACGAGCTGCGGATTCCCGTCGGAACGGTCAAGACCCAGATACACCGGGCCCGCGAGCAACTTTGCAAACTGATAATCGACAGCGGCATGATGTAGCCCGCCTCCGCCGTCCCGTTCGACTTTGAAACAGCATGGATTCGATACTGAAATATTTCCCTGAGCTCTCCGCCCTGCAAAAGGAGCGGTTCGCCGCGCTCTTTCCGCTCTACAAGGAGTGGAACGACAGAATAAACGTCATTTCGCGCAAGGACTTCGACAGTCTCTACCTCAAACACGTACTCCACTCGCTGGCCATCGCCCGCGCCTGCCGCTTCGAGCCGGGAGCGCGCATCGTCGATGTGGGGTGCGGAGGAGGATTCCCGAGCGTCCCGCTGGCCATTCTTTTTCCCGAGGCGCACTTCACATCCGTCGATTCGATAGGCAAGAAGATTACCGTGGTGCGCGAGGTGAGCGCCGCGCTCGGACTCGAAAACCTCACCCCCCTCAACTGCCGCATCGAACAGCTCGACCGGCGGTTCGACTATGCGGTGAGCCGGGCCGTCACCGACATGAGCACCTTCGTCGGCTGGGTCTGGCCGAAGATAGAACGGGGACAGCGGGGGTCGCTCCCCAACGGCATCCTCTACCTCAAGGGCGGAGAGCTGGCCGAAGAGTTGGCCCTCACCGGCCGCAAATGCGATATTTTCGACATCGGAAAGTGGTTCGACGAGGAATTTTTCGAGACAAAACGGGTAGTTTTTATCAAGAAATAGAAATTATCGACCGTTTTTTTTGTAAACGCGTTTTTTTATTTATACCTTTGCACTCCGCAAAGTCATAGTTGTAAACAAATAAAAGGGATAGATATATGGCAATGAAAAGAACTTTTCAACCGCACCAGAGGAAGAGAATCAACAAACACGGATTCCGCCAGAGAATGTCTACCGCCAACGGCCGCAAGGTGCTGGCAGCAAGACGTGCCAAAGGTCGCAAGAAGCTGACCGTATCTGACGAGGCTCGCGCCAAGATTCGCTAACGGCTCTTCCTGCAAGTGGGAAAAAGGGTACATTCCGGGAGGGATGTACCTTTTTTGTTTTCTGCGGGAGGAGAAGGAGAAGGAGAAAGAAGGAGGAGAAAGGAGCTGCCGGAACTCTCGTCTGCGGCACGAAAGGGAAGAGAGCCTTTCCAGGAAGAGAGAGGGTGCTCTGCGGAGCCCTCCGCACCGAAACCACCAAAGAGCCCGGCCGAAGAATCCACGGCCACCCCTAACCACCAAAAGAGCCCGGCCGGAAAGCCCGGCCCCTCTAACCGCCGAAAACTCTCTACACCAAAGGAACCCCGCCGAGGAATCCCCAGCCATCCCAACCGCCAAAGAGCCCAGCCAGGAAAGCCACAGCCGCCTCTCTCACCAAAGGAACCCAGCCGAAGCCCCCCCCTAACCACAAAAAAGCCCAGCCAGGAAAGCCACAGCCGCACCGAAACCGCCGAAAGAGCCCAACCGAAAAAGCTCCGGCCGTCTCTCTACACCAAAGGAACCCAGCCGAAGAATCCACGGCCACCCCTAAACACCGAAAGAGTCGGCCGGAAAGTCCGGCCGCCCTGCGCACATTCCCGCCTCTTCCAGAGAAGTCCCGCCGCCACGGGCAGTCTCCCCGGCGACCGGCTATTTCCGGATGACTATCACCGATATATTGTCGCCGCCGCCCGCTTCGTTCGCCTTCTCCACCAGGGTCCGGGCAATCCTATCGCAGCTGTCGTTCCGCCCGCGGCGGAGTATGCGCTTCATGCGGGCCGCGCTCAGCTCTTCGTAGAGGCCGTCGGAACACATCACCAGAAGCTCCCCGTCACGCAGCGGATATCCGCTGCCGGAGAAGTGCGGGACCATCTCCTCGACCCCCAGCGCATTGACAATCGCCCTGCGCAGCGGATACCGCCGGGCCTCGCGGGGCGTAATCTCGCCCTCGGCAATCAGTATGTCCATATAGGAGTCGTCTTCGGTCAGCTGCACCGGACGGCCGCCGGAGAAGGCATAGAGCCGGCAGTCGCCCGCATGACTGTACCAAAGCGTATCGCTGCGGATGAATGCCAGCAGGCAGGTGGTGGCCATTCCCCGCAGCGTGCTGTCGGCCGCAATGCGTCGGGCGATAGCTTCGTCGGCCGCCCGCATCGCATCGCTCAGACCCGCTTCGATGTCGCCCACCCCCGGACCGACTTCGTTCCGTGCAAACCAGTCGCGAAAGGTCTCCACCGCCACGCCCGATGCCAGACTTCCGCCTACCGCTCCGCCCACGCCGTCGCAGACGACGCACACGCGCCCCGTTCCCGCGACGAACGTATCGCAATGGTCCTCGTTGGCCTCCCGATGCCGTCCCCGGTCGGTGAGCATACCTGTTTCCTGTGCCTGGAGCGTCCACGCCATCAGCGCGACGACTGCCGTAAAAAGAGTCCGTATCATAACCGTTCCGCTGTTTCCGTCGTTCGCATTCGCCCGAGAGGGTCCGGGAATCGGGGCTCCGCAGACCGCGGGCCGCTCTTCGGCCCCGGCGCGAACGGAAGACGCCCTTTCACAAAAGTAATGAAAAAATCCGGAGTTCCACGTCATTCGGGCATCCGCCCGTGACGGAGCAGGCTGTAACTCTCGGAGGAGGAGACGATGACATGGTCCACCACCTTGATGTCGAACAAGGCCGAGGCCCGCACGATGCGCTCCGTGAGGGTCATGTCGCTCTCGCTGGGGCGGGCGCTGCCCGAGGGATGGTTGTGCACCAGCACCATGGCCCCGCACAGCAGTTCGACCGCCCGCTTGACCACCAGCCGGTAATCGACCACCGTACCCGACACGCCGCCCTGGCTTATCCGGCGCCGTTCGATGATGCGATTCGACGCGGTGAGATAGACCACCCAGAACTCTTCGTGAGCCAGGTGCGCCAGCAGCGGATGGAAAATCCGGACCACATCTTCGTCGGTCTCTACGGAGGTCACCTCCTGCGAAGCCGCCACCCCGGCCCGCCGGCCGAGTTCGCAGGCCGCGCTCAGCACCGCCGCACGCCGCACGCCGATGCCTTCGCACATCCGCAGCCGGGCCACATCGCTCGAAGCCAGCGCCGCGAGGTCGCCGCCGAACGATTCGAGTATCCGCCGGGCCGTGTCGAGCGCACCCGCCGCCGGGCCGTTTTCCTGTAAGAGCAGCGCGATGAGCTGGGCGTCGGAGAGAGCTTCCGCGCCGCGCGACACCAACCGCTGCCGCAGTTCGTCATTGGTCGTCATGTGAGGGAGGGAGGAAAAAAGGTTAGTGGAGGTTAGTGGATAGGTTCCGAAACAAATCGGACGGAGGAACGTATGCCGCCCCGGCAAGAGGCGGACAGCAGAGGGTCGGAGCTCAATGCCCGCGGGCGATTCGGTCTATGGAGTTGAGTATGGCATCGCCCGTTTCGTCGCTCACCACATGGGCCACCGAGAAGGCCGCATTCTGTTCGGCCTCCTTTTTGGAATCGCCGCTGCCGTGTCCCACCTCGATATCGTCGATGAAGATGGTGGAGAGGAACTCGGGGTGTTTGGCCGTGTAGCGTTCGCTGCGGGTGGTGTGGAAACGAATTCGCTTCTTCTCCTTCTGACACCACTCGATGAGGCGGCTCTTGTAGTCGGTCTCGGCGGCCGACAGATTCTCGATGTCGATATACTCCCGGATGACCTCGTTGATGAGAAGCCGGTTGGTGAAATCGTATCCCTTGTCCAGATAGATGGCTCCAATCATCGCCTCCATCGCATCGCCGTTCAGGTGTTTGTGCTGGAACAGGCCGTTGGAGTGGGAGACCACGTGGTCGGCCAGCCCAATCTGCTCCGCGATTTCGTTGAGCGTGGCACGGCTCACAATCTGCGAGCGCATTTTGGTGAGCACGCCCTCGTTCTGACCGGGGAACTCGATGAACAGAAAGTCCGACGCGATGGCCTCCAGCACCGCATCGCCCAGGAACTCCAGCCGTTCGTTGTTGATGGAGGTGCCGTCGGACAATAATATAGAAGCTGACTTGTGAACCAAAGCCAGCTTATATAATTCGATGTTATTCGGATAGATTCCGAATATCTCATCCAACATTTCGTAATATTTCCTGTCTTTGCCGAATCTCTTGCGTATAGGACGAAGCAGGAACCCGAACACGGTTACGAAGAGGCGTTAGAGTGAGACTTATTCGTACTTTTTCAGGATAACGGTGGCATTGTGTCCGCCGAATCCGAAAGTATTGCTCATCGCATACTTCACGTCACGCTTCTGGGCAGTGCCGAGAGTGAGGTTCAGTTTGGGGTCCACCACCGGGTCGAGCTCCTGCACGTTGATGGTCGGAGGCACGATGCCCTTGGTCAGCGTCATGATGCAGGCGAGGGCCTCGATGGCTCCGGCAGCACCGAGCAGGTGACCGGTCATGGATTTGGTCGAACTGATATTCATCCGGTAGGCATGCTCGCCGAATACCTCCATCACACCCTTCAGCTCGGCGGGGTCGCCCACCGGAGTGGAGGTGCCGTGCACGTTGATGTAATCGATGTTCTCGGCAGCGATACCGGCATCCTTCAGCGCATCCTTCATCGCCTTGATGGCACCTTTGCCTTCGGGATGGGGAGCGGTGAAATGATAGGCGTCGGCGCTGATGCCGCCGCCCACTACCTCGGCATAAATCTTGGCGCCCCGGGCCTTGGCATGCTCCAGCTCCTCGAGCACGAGCGCACCCGCACCTTCGCCGATGACGAAGCCGTCGCGGTCCTTGTCGAAAGGACGCGAAGCGGTTTTGGGGTCGTCGTTTCTCGTGGAGAGCGCTTTCATGGAGTTGAAACCTCCCACGCCGGGCTCGTTCACTGCGGCCTCGCTACCACCGGAGATGATGATATCGGCCTTACCCAGGCGAATGTAGTTGAAAGCGTCGATGAGCGCATGGTTGGACGAAGCGCAAGCCGAAACGGTACAGAAGTTGGGACCCATGAAGCCGTACTTCATGGCGATGTGACCGGCAGCGATATCGGCAATCATCTTAGGAATGAAGAAAGGGCTATATCGAGGGGTGAAATCGCCCTCCACATAAGCCCTAACTTCTTGATAGAATGTTTCCAATCCGCCGATACCGGAAGCCCAGATTACGCCCGCCATCGAGCGGTCGATTTTCTCGAGGTCCATTCCCGAATCCTCGACGGCCTGCTTGGAGGCGATAAGAGCGTACTGTGCGAACAGGTCGTACATACGCACCTCCTTGCGGTCGAAATGCTGAGCCCAGTCGTAATTTTTTACTTCACACGCAAACTGAGTTTTGAATTTTTCTGCGTTGAAATGGGTAATCGGTGCCGCACCGCTAACTCCGTTCTCCAAGTTATTGAAGTACTCTTCAATACTATTACCAAGTGGATTGATAGTTCCGATACCGGTAACGACCACTCTTCTCTCTGTCATACTCGAATCCTTTTTATTACTACTCGAATTTTGTGTGAAAAAATTACCCGTTCGGCAGACTATTTCTTCTTAGCCTCAATGTAGCTGACAGCCTCGCCGACAGTGGTAATCTTCTCAGCGTCGTCATCCGGAATCGAAAGCTCGAACTCCTTCTCGAACTCCATGATAAGCTCAACGGTATCGAGCGAATCAGCGCCGAGGTCATTAGTGAAACTTGCTTCGGGTTTTACTTCTGCAGCATCAACACCGAGCTTATCAACGATGATTTCAACTACTTTTGATGAAACTTCTGACATAACTTTTAGTTTTTAGTTTAACATATGTTGATTTAACAATTTTTTCCGAATCTGTCACAATTCTGTGCAAAGGTAACACTTTTTCTATTATTTTTGTTACATCATAATTTTTTTTAAGGTTTATTTGCAAACTTTTTTAATCAACCGCTTAGAAATGAAGAAAATAGCTATTTTCGCCTCCGGGACGGGCACCAATGCCGAAAGAATCATCGACTATTTTGCCTCCTCCGACCGGGTGAAAGTGGCTCTGCTGCTGTCGAACAATCCGACGGCGGGGGCGCTCGACCGGGCCCGCTCCAGAGGGGTTCCCTGCCGCGTCTTCACCCGCGAGGAGCTGCACGACGGCCGAATCGCCGGGCTGCTGCTCCGCGAACGCATCGACCTGGTGGTGCTGGCCGGGTTCCTGTGGCTCATCCCCCCTTCGATGACCGAGGCTTTCGACGGCCGCATCGTGAACATCCACCCCTCGCTGCTGCCCGCCTACGGAGGCAAGGGCATGTACGGGGCCCGCGTACACCGGGCCGTGGTGGAGGCCGGGGAACGGGAGTCGGGCATCACCGTCCACCTGGTGAACGACCGCTACGACAGCGGCGCCGTCATCGCCCGATACCGCGTGGCGCTCTCGCCCGACGAGACCCCCGAATCGCTCGAGCGGAAGATACACCGGCTCGAATATCTCCACTACCCGCCGATTATCGAACGGCTGGCGATGGGAGCTCCGTCCGTTTCCGACAATCCAACCCTTTTACCCGATATGAAACTACTACTTATCAGCAACAGCACCAACGCCGGCGAACCCTATCTCCAGTATCCCATGCCGGAGATTGCCCGGACCCTGGAGGGAGTGGGCGAGGTGGTCTTCGTCCCCTATGCTGCGGTGACCTTCTCCTACGACGAATACGAAGCCAAGGTCCGGGCCCGCTTCGAGCAGATAGGAGTGCGCGTGCGCTCCGTGCACCGCTGCCCCAATCCGGCCCAGGCGGTATGCGAGGCCGAGGCCATCTGCGTGGGCGGAGGCAACACCTTCGCGCTGGTCAAGCACATGCAGGAGCAGGGGCTCATGGAGGCCATCCGCGAGAAGGTGCTCTCCGGCACCCCCTACGTGGGCTGGAGCGCCGGCAGCAACGTCGCCTGCCCCACCCTCTGCACCACCAACGACATGCCCATCGTGGAGCCCGAATCGTTCCGCACGATAGGCCTGGTCGGTTTCCAGATTAACCCCCACTACCTCGACGCCAATCCCGAAGGCCATGCGGGCGAGACGCGCGAACAGCGCATCCTGGAGTTCATCGAGGCCAACCCCGACCGCTATGTGGTCGGCCTGCGCGAGGGGTGCATGCTGCGCGTGGAAGAGGGACGCATGGAACTCATCGGCAAACGGCCTATGCGGCTGTTCCGCAAGGGCGAACCGATACGGGAGCTCTCCGCGGGCGACGACCTCTCTTTCCTGATGTAACCGCACGATGGGACTCACCACCCTGCGGGGAGACATCGGCGAACGGGCCGCCGCGGAGTGGCTGCGGCAGAGGGGGTTCGTCATCGAACACCTCAAATGGCGCAGCGGCCGCTACGAACTCGACATCGTGGCCCGCCGCGGCGAACGGCTCCACTTCGTGAAGGTCAAGACCCGCCGCGAAGGAGGCCTCACCACCCCCGAACAGGCCATGACCCGCGCCAAATTCACGGCGCTGTGCCACGCCGCCCGGGCCTACATCGAATGCTACGGTCTGGACATGGAGTGCCAGTTCGACCTGGCGGCGGTGGAGCTGTGCGACGACGGCAGCTGCCGGATACGCTACCTGCCCGAGGCGATGTATCCGCGATGGTAGGCGCATTTGGCGATGGCGGCAGGATTTATTACTTTTGCACCCTGACGAAAATTACGTAACCCGACGATGGTATTATATAATATAGGTATACACCTCTACACGGCGGCCATCAAGCTGGCTTCGCTGTGGAACGGCAAGGCCCGCTCGTGGCGGACAGGCCGCCGCGACATCTTCTCCCGCATGAAGGAGCGCATCGGCGCCGACGGGAGCGACCGCCCGCTGATATGGATTCACGCAGCCTCGCTGGGCGAATTCGAACAGGGGCGCCCGGTGATAGAGGCCATCCGCTCCGCCCACCCCCGGTACCGGATACTGCTCACCTTCTTCTCCCCCTCGGGCTACGAAATCCGACGCGACTACCCGGGTGCCGACTACATCTTCTACCTGCCGGCCGACACGCCGCGCAACGTGCGCCGCTTCCTGGACATCGCGCGTCCCTCGACGGCGGTATTCATCAAATACGAATTCTGGCTCAACTACCTCTCCGAACTGCGCCGCCGCGGCATCCGGACCTTCATCGTATCGGCCATCTTCCGCCGCAACTCCATCTTCTTCCGCCCCTACGGCGGAGTGTTCCGCCGGGCGCTGGGCACATTCGAACGCCTTTTCGTGCAGAACGAAGAGTCGCGGGCGCTGCTCGCCGGCATCGGCATCGACCGGGTGACGGTGGCGGGCGACACCCGCTTCGACCGGGTGGCCGCCATAGCCGCCGCAGCGCGATGCATCGAGTGCATCGAACGCTTCTGCGGCGAGGCCCCCTGCTTCATCGCGGGCAGCACGTGGGGACCCGACGAGGAGATTCTCCTGCCGCTCGTGAACGCCCACCGCGACTGGAAGTTCATCATCGCCCCCCACGAAATGGAGGAGCAGCGCATCGGACGCATCGAACGCGAAGCCGCCGGCGGAGCCGTCCGCTACACCCGGCTGCGGGCGGACAGCGACCCCGCCTCGGCACAGGTGCTGATAATCGACACCATCGGCATCCTCTCCTCGGCCTACCGCTATGCCCGCGCGGCATACATCGGCGGCGGATTCGGCGCGGGCATACACAACACCCTCGAAGCCGCTACCTTCGGACTGCCCATCGCCTTCGGGCCCAACTATTCGCGCTTCAAGGAGGCCTGCGAGCTGATAGCCTGCGACGCGGCCCGGAGCGTCGCTTCGGCCCCCGAACTCGAGGCCTGGTTCTCGGCCCTGGCCGGCGACCGGACCCTGCTCGACAAGCGCGGCCGTGCGGCGGCCGATTACGTGACCGCCCACCGCGGAGCCACCGATGCCATCCTCGGCGTGCTGTTCGGCCCGGAGCAGTAGCCCCTCGACGCGCAGCCGCCGCGCACCCCGTCTTACGAAACGAACCGAAAAACACCTACCGATGAAACGAATCCTCTCCGGCCTGGTCGCCCTGCTCTGCTGTGCGACGGCCCTCGGTGCAGCTCCCCGTACAGAGAGTCTGCTCACCGACTGGAAATTCACCCGGGACGACAGTCCCGAATTCTCCGCCGCCCGATTCGACGACCGCGGCTGGCAACAGGTCACCGTACCCCACGACTGGGCCATCTACGGCCCCTTCGACAAGGAAATCGACATGCAGCGCGTGGCCATCGAACAAAACGGGGAGCGCATCCCCACCGAAAAGACGGGACGCACCGGCGCCCTGCCCTACATCGGTACGGGCTGGTACCGCACTTCGTTCCGACTCGCCCCCGAACAGGCCGGCAAACGGGTCGTCATCACCTTCGACGGCGCCATGAGCGACGCGCAGGTGTGGGTGAACGGCCGGAAGGCCGGCAACTGGCCCTACGGCTACTCGACCTTCTGGTTCGACCTCTCCGAGCTGGTCGTTCCCGGCGAGAACACGGTGGCGGTGCGGCTCGAGAACCTCGAACGTTCGTCGCGCTGGTATCCGGGCGCGGGACTCTACCGTCCGGTGCACCTCACCGTCTGCGAGCCCTTCTCCATCGAGAAGTGGGGCGTCACCGTCACCACGCCCGAGGCGGACGAACAGTGGGCCAGCGTAGAGGTCCGGACGGCGTTCACCCGTCCCCGGGCCGACGGGACGCTGCGAATCGACAACAAGGTGTTCGACGGCGACGGCCGGCAGGTGACCTCGGCCTCCTCGCAGGACGTGCGGCTCTACGGCGGCTGCCACCGGACCCGGTTCATTCTCCCCTCTCCCAGATTGTGGTCGCCCGAGACCCCCGAGCTCTACACGCTGCTGACCGAGGTCTACCTCGACGACCGGCTGGTGGACACCGACACCACCCGCTTCGGGGTCCGCACCCTTTCGTTCACCCCCGAACGCGGGTTCGAACTCAACGGCAAGCAGCGCAAAATCAAGGGCGTGTGCCTGCATCACGACCTGGGTCCGCTGGGTGCGGCCGTCAATGAAGCCGCGCTGCGACGCCAGATACGCATCCTCAAGCAGATGGGATGCGACGCCATACGCACCGCCCACAACATGCCCTCGCCCCAGCAGATGGACATCTGCGACGAAATGGGCATGATGGTGATGGCCGAATCGTTCGACGAGTGGATGTACGCCAAGTGCAAGAACGGTTACAACCGCTTCTTCGCGGAGTGGTACGAGCGCGATTTGACCAACCTGGTGCGGTGCCACCGCAACCACCCCAGCATCATCATGTGGAGCACCGGCAACGAGATTCCCGAACAGGGGGCGCGCGACGGCCAGAAGTGGGCCTACCGCCTGCAGCAGATTTGCCACCGCGAAGACCCCACCCGCCCCGTCACCAACGGCATGGACCGGGTGGATGCCGCCATCGCCAACCAGTTCGCCGCCACGCACGACATCGTGGGGCTCAACTACCGCACCCATAAATACCGGACCGCCTACGACGCCCTGCCCCAGGGTTTCATCCTCGGTTCGGAGACCGCATCGACCGTCTCGTCGCGCGGCGTCTACAAATTCCCCGTCCAGGAGTACAAGGACAAACGGTACGACGACGGGCAATGCTCCTCCTACGACCTGGAGGCCTGCAACTGGTCGAACATCCCCGAAGACGACTGGCTGTTGCAGGACGACCAGCAGTGGGTCATCGGCGAGTTCGTCTGGACGGGATTCGACTACCTCGGCGAGCCCACCCCCTACGACGAGGTGTGGCCCTCGCGCAGTTCCTACTTCGGCATCTGCGACCTGGCCGGTCTGCCCAAAGACCGCTACTATCTCTACCGCAGCCGCTGGAACACCGCCGAACCCACGCTCCACATCCTGCCCCACTGGAACTGGCAGGGGCGCGAAGGCGAGACGACCCCCGTATTCGTCTACACCAGCTATCCGAGCGCCGAGCTCTTCGTGAACGGAGTGAGCCAGGGCCGGCGGACCAAAGACCCCGCCTCGCGCGAGAACCGCTACCGCCTGCGCTGGAACGAAGTGGAATACCAGCCCGGAACACTCCGCGCAGTGGCCTACGACGCCGACGGCAATGCCGTGGCGGAGAAAGAGATTCGCACCGCAGGCGCTCCCCGCGGCCTGGTGCTCGAAGCCGACCGCCGTGTGCTGAAGGCCGACGGCCGGGACCTGAGCTTCATCACCGTCAGGGCCGTGGACAAGCAGGGCAATTTCTGCCCCCTGGCCGACAACGCGCTGGAGTTTTCGGTGAGCGGCGAAGGCGCGTTCCGAGCCGTCTGCAACGGCGACGCCACCTCGACGGAGCTCTTCCACCTGCCCGCCATAAAGCTCTTCAACGGCATGGCCGTGGTCATCGTCCGCAGCACCGACCGGGCGGGCGAAATGGAGCTCACCGTCAAGGGCAGGAATCTGAAAACCGCCGCTCTGAAGATACGGACCGAATAGAGAATCCTCCCCGGGTGCCACCCTCCCGCCGCAGGCGGCACCCGGAGAGCGAACGCGACGGGCAGGCCTTTTCAAAAACTTGAAAAGGCCCGCCCGTTCATATGTCCACAAAAGGTTCCGGCCGCAGCGATTCCGACTCCTGCGAAGCCCCTCGCCGCAAAGCGCCCCCGCACCGGCCGGGAGAGCGTCCGCCCTATTTCACCTCGAACTCCACGGGGGTACCGCTGCTGCTGTCGGGAGCGACCCACAGCCTGAAACGCCCCGGCTCGACTCCGTACTCCATCGCGGCATTCCAGAAGGCGAGTTCGCTCACCGGCAGCTCCAGGGTCACCTCCGCCGTCTGTCCGGGCTCCAGCGTCACCCGCCGGAATCCCTTCAGCTCCCGCACGGGCCGGGTGACCGAAGCCACCAGGTCGCGCACATAGAGCTGCATCACCTCGGTGGCCGTCCGCGAGCCGGTGTTGGTGAGTGTGGTCGTGATTGCGAGCGTGTCCCGCACGCCGGGCTCGGAGGTCGAAAGATGCGGTTCGCCATACTCGAACGTGGTGTAGGTCAGTCCGTAGCCGAACGGATAGAGCGGCCCGAATCCCGCATCGAGGTAGTAGGATTCGCACCCGAGCGAGGTCTGCCCCGCCTCCAGCGGAATCTGGTCGATGAGCAGCTCGCGGCCGTTGGCCGGCCGGCCCGTGTTGTTGTGGGAGTAGTGCGCGGGAATCTGCCCCACCATGAGCGGGAAGGTGACGGGGGTGCGGCCGCTGGGCGAGACGACTCCGAAAATCAGGTCGGCCAGCGCATCGCCGCCCATGGTTCCGGGGTGGAACGAGTAGAGCAGGGCTCCCGACTGCTGCGCCTGCCGCCCGATGGTGAGCGGACGGCCCGCCATCACCACCGTCACCAGCGGCGTGCCCGTGGCGGCGAGCGCCTCGACCAGTTCGCCCTGGGCCCCCTGCAGGTCGAGTCCCGCCAGCGAGTGGGCCTCGCCCGAGAGTATCGACTCCTCGCCCACGAACGCCAGCACCGCATCGGCGTGCCGGGCCTCCGCCACGGCCCGGGCAATGCGCGACGTGTTGCGGTCGCGGCTGAATCCGAGCGCCGGTTCGTAGACGATTTCCATCTGTCTGCCGTATTTTTCGCGAATCGCCGCCAGCGGAGTGCGCGTCCGGCTCTTGTCTCCGTCGAACACCCAGGTGCCCAGCTGGTCGTGCGGGGCGTCGGCCATGGGGCCTGTCACCAGCAGCCGTTTCACACGCGACGGGTCGAGCGGCAGAACCCCCGCCTCGTTCTTGAGCAGCACGGCCCCCTCCACGGCCGCACGGTAGGCGGCCCGGAGATGTTCGGGAGCGTAGAGCGGCGAGGGGGCCAGCGTATCGACATAGGGATTTTCGAAGAGTCCGAGCCGGAACTTCACCCGCAGAATGTTGCGGACCGCCTCATCGACCGTCTCCACGGGTATCGTCCCCGCTTCGACCAGTTCGGCGCCATGACGGGCATAGCAGAGGCTCACCATGTCCATATCGACTCCGGCGGCCAGAGCCTTGGCCGCCGCATCGCGCCGGTCGAGGGCATAGCCGTGGGAGACCATCTCCGAGATGGCCGACCAGTCGGAGACCACCACCCCGTCGAAACCCCACTCGCCGCGCAGCACCGTGCGCAAGGCGAAACGGTCGGCCGAAGCGGGCACGCCGTCGTTGTCGTTGAACGAAGTCATGAAGGTGGCCGCCCCAGCCCGGGCCGCCGCCTCGAACGGAGGCATGTAGACATTGCGCAGCTGACGTTCGGTGAGGAAGGTGGAGTTGTAGTCGCGTCCGCCTTCGGCCGCACCGTAGCCCACATAGTGCTTGGCGCAGGCCGCCACGGAGGTCGCGTCGCTCAGCCTCTCGCCCTGGAAACCCCGCACCATCGCTGCGGCCATCGTCTTCGCCAGAAAGACATCCTCGCCGAGGCTCTCGGCGATGCGTCCCCAGCGCGGGTCGCGGGAGATGTCCACCATGGGCGCGAAGGTCCACCGGATGCCCCGGCTGGCCGCCTCGACCGCCGCCACCCGGGCTCCGAGCCGCACCGCCTCGGGGTCGAAAGTGGCCGCCTGTCCCAGCGGAATGGGAAATACGGTGGCGAAACCGTGTATCACGTCGCGGGCCATCAGCAGCGGAATGCCCAGCCGCGACTCCTCGACGGCCGTCCGCTGAAGTTCGTTCACCGTCGCCGGGTCGATGCCGTTGAAGAAGGAGCCCACGCGCCCCTCCCGCACCGCCTGTTTCATCTCGTCGAGCGGTCCGCCCACCGAGAGTTGATTCATCTGGCCGATTTTCTCTTCGAGCGTCATCTGCGAGAGAAGCGAGTCGATGCGTGCCTCGAGGAGCGCTTCGCCGCTGCGCTGCGGCCCGCACGACACTGCCAGCGCCGCGACCCATGCCGCCGTAAATATCCGGAAAGTTTTCATTGCAAAAAATATTCGGGTTAGACGAAAACAAAAATACGAAAAAACAGCGGTTCCCGCTCGCCCCGTCCGAAAAAAACGGAACCGTCACGCTTTCCGCTCCCGGGGATAGCGGAACAGAATGGCAGCCAGGGCACAAAGGCCCATGAGCGGGGGATAGTAGAGCCGCCCGACGATTTCGATGGGCGAAACGCCCGCCAGGCCGGCCGCCATGAGCACCTGCGCTCCGTAGGGAATGAGCCCCTGCACCATGCAGGAGAAGGTGTCCAGCAGGCTGGCGCTCTTGCGGGGGTCCACCCCGAAACGCGAAGCGATGCGCCGGGCGATGGGACCCACGGTGATGATGGCGATGGTGTTGTTGGCCGTGCAGAGATTGGCCACGCTCACCAGCGCCGCGATGCTCAGTTCGGCGCCGCGGCGTCCCGAGATGCGGCGGGTCAGCCGGTCGATGAGGTATTCGATGCCGCCGTTGTATTCGATGAGGCGCAGCATGCCTCCGGCCAGCAGCGTGACGATGATGAGTTCGCCCATGCCCGTAATGCCGTCGCCCATGGCTCCGAACCACCCGAAGAGGTCCATCGAGCCGCCGCACAGCCCGAGCACCCCCGTCAGCAGCATCCCCGACCAGAGAACCGCCAGTACGTTCACTCCCGCCACGGCCAGCGCCAGTACGACCAGATAGGGCGTCACCTTCACCCACTCCACCGGTCCGGGTGCCACGGCCGGAGCGGCAGGCACCGCCGTAAACAGATAGAGGCCCATGGTGACCAGCGCCGCCGGAACGACTATCAGACTGTTCACCCGGAACTTGTCCCGCATCTCGCACCCCTGGGTGCGGGTCGCGGCGATGGTGGTGTCGGAGATGAACGAGAGGTTGTCGCCGAAGAACGAGCCGCCCACGACCACCGCCACCATCATGGCCGTCGGGAGCCCCGTCTGCTCGGCCAGTCCCGTAGCCACGGGCGTAAGAGCCACGATGGTCCCCACCGAGGTGCCTATCGACAGCGAGATGAAACAGGTGGCCAGAAAGATACCGGCCGGAAGGAACCGGGCGGGAATGAGGTGCATGGTCAGCTCCACCGCAGCGTCTATCGCCCCCATGGCCCTGGCCGACTGGGCGAACGCTCCGGCGAGGATGAAGATACATATCATGACGAGAATCCCCGGGTTGGCCGCTCCGCGGCAGAACTCGTCGATGCGCTGCGTCAGACTCAGCCCCCGGGTGACGGCCACCGCCCACAGACACGAAAAGAGGAAGGCCACCGCAATGGGCACCTTGTAGAAATCGCCTGCCGCCAGCGAGGTTCCCAGATAGAGACACAGAAAGACCGCCAGCGGCGACAGCGCCAGCAGCGAACCTGCGCGGGTATCGGTTTCCATCGGCATCCGGACTTTACTTGGGGGCCTTCTTGTAGAGGTAAACGGCGATGACGGAGAAGAGGATATTGGGTATCCACACCGCGATGGCCGGCGGAACGACGCCGCCCTTGGCGAACTCCTCGGCGAACTTGCTGAAGAGGATGTAGGAGAAACAGAGCGCCACGCCGATGCCGATGTGAAGTCCCGTGCCGCCGCGCACCTTGCGCGAGGAGAGCGACACGCCGATGAGCGTAAGCACCAGCGAGGAGATGGGATAGGCGAAACGGTTGTGCCGCTCCACCTCGAAGATGTTTATCATGTTGGAGCCCTTGCGGCGCTGCTGGGCGATGAACGAATTGAGGCGTCCGATATTCATCGTCTTAATCAGGTCCTGCACGCGTCCCAGCTCGGCGGCGTCGAGATTGATGAGCGTATCGAGCCGCTCGCGCTGCTCGAAAATCTCGCGCTCGCCGTCGAAACGGCGGAGGTTGTACCTGTCGGCCACCCACCGCCCGGTTTCGGGATTGAAGGTGACGCTCGCCGCCTCGAGCGAAGCGGACATGGTGCTGCCCTCGTACTGCTCGATGGCCAGGAAGCTGGCCTGGTTGGTCACGCCCGAATAGTTGCGCACGTAGGCGAACACCCCCTGGTCAATCTGACGGTAGATGTTCTTGTCGAACATGGTGTTCTGCTTGAGCTTCTTCTTGTTGAACTGCTTTTCGAACTCCACCTTGTGGAGCGTGGCGGCGGGAATGACCACCATGTTCAGCCCCACCGACAGCAGGGTGATGGCCATCGCCGAAAGAAAATAGGGCCACAACAGCCGGCGGAAGCTCACGCCCGCCGAGAGAATGGCGATAATCTCGGTCTGGTAGGCCATCTTGGAGGTGAAGAATATCACCGCGATGAAGGTGAACAGACCGCTGAACTGATTGATGAACTGCGGAATGAAATTCAGGTAGTAGTCGAACAGAATCTTCGACACGGGCGCCTTGAGCTCCACGAAATCGTCGATATGTTCCACATAATCGAACACGACGAAGACCACGATAATCATCGCGATGGCGAAGAAGTAGGTTCCCAGGAACTTCTTGATTATGTAGAGGTCGAGAATCTTCAACCCCGGATTTTTGAACTTCACTTTTCCGTTATCTCTCTTGTGCGCCCCGTCGGGGCGCTGTTTTCCAAAATCAAAGCCGCCGCGAAAGTTTCCGCACCATCTCCTCTTTCCATCCGGCGAACGAACCGTCGATAATCCGTCTGCGGGCCTCGCCGACCAGCCACAGGTAGAAGGCGATGTTGTGGAGCGAAGCGATTTGGGCGGCCATCATCTCTCCGGCAATCGTCAGGTGACGCAGGTAGGCCTTGGTGTAGACCCGGTCCACGAAGGCCGTGCCGGCGGGGTCGATGGGCGAGAAGTCGTCCCGCCACTTGAGGTTGCGGATATTTATCGTCCCCTCGCTGGTGAAGAGCATGCCGTTGCGGCCGTTGCGCGTGGGCATCACGCAGTCGAACATGTCCACTCCGCGGTCGATGGCCTCCAGGATATTGACCGGGGTTCCCACGCCCATCAGATAGCGCGGCTTCTCGCGGGGCAGGATGGCATTCACCACCTCAATCATTTCGTACATCGCCTCGGTGGGCTCTCCCACCGCCAGACCGCCGATGGCATAGCCGTCGGCGCCGAACTGCTGCACGAACTCCGCCGAACGGGCCCGCAGGTCGGGATAGGTGCACCCCTGCACGATGGGGAAGAGACTCTGACGATAGCCGTAGAGGGGCGAGGTGCGCTCGAACCGTTCGAAGCAGCGCTCCAGCCACCGGTGGGTGAGTTCCAGCGAGCGGGCCGCATAGTCGCGCGGCGAGTCGCCGGGGGGACACTCGTCGAAAGCCATCATGATATCGGCGCCGATTTTACGCTCGGTGTCCATGACGTTCTCCGGAGTGAACAGGTGTTTCGAGCCGTCGATGTGCGAAGAGAAGCGGCACCCCTCCTCGCCGAGCTTGCGGCATCCGGCCAGCGAGAAGACCTGAAAGCCGCCGCTGTCGGTGAGCATGGGCCGCTCCCACGACGAGAACCGGTGCACGCCGCCCGCCCGCTCCAGCACGTCGGTGCCGGGACGCAGGTAGAGGTGGTAGGTGTTGGCCAGAATAATCTGGGCCCCCGCCTCATCGGCCAGGTCGCGGTGGAAGATGCCCTTCACGCTGGCGGCAGTGCCCACGGGCATGAAGATGGGGGTGAGAATAGCCCCGTGGTCGGTGGTTATCCGCCCCGCACGGGCCTTGCTGCCCGTCGCCTGATATTGCAACTCGAAATCCATATCGCACAAAGGTACGAAAATCCTTCGTAAAATCAACAAGCCGCCGCCGGACATTCGCAGCCCGCAGCCGCACGGCGCACGAAAGGCCGCTTCCGCCCTAAGGGACGGGGTCGTAGCCGCTTCCGCCCCACGGATGACACGAGAGGATGCGCCGCAGGGCCAGCCATCCCCCTTTTAGGGGGCCGTACTTGCGGATAGCCTCCGCAGCGTATTGCGAACAGGTGGGAGTATAGCGGCACACGGGAGGCGTGAAGGGCGAGATGCAGCACTGATAGAATTTTATCAAGAGCAGAAACGGCCACGACTGCACCCGTTTACATCCGCTTAGGAATTGCCGATATGATTTTGCGAATCCCATTTTCAATCGTCTTGTAATCCTCCACCTGCCGGGTGTTGTAGACCAGCGCCACGTCCATTCCGCCGCCCGACGAGCGCAGCGTCTCGACCAGTTCGCTCTTGTTGAGCCGATAGGCTTCCCGCATGCGGCGTTTCACCAGATTGCGTTTGTTGGCCCGCTTGAGGTGTTTCTTCGGCACCGAAAAGAGCACCCGCACCGTCGCCGCTTCGGCTTCGCGAAGGCCGGCCGCCGGGGCATCCGCCCCTTCCGGTCCCGGGGCAGCTCCTTCCGCCGCACCCTCCGCCGCTCCGCATCCGCGGGGCAGCATCACATAGCGGAACGGATAGGCGAACCCGCTCCGCCCCTCTGCGAAAAGCCTTCCGATAGCGGTCAGAGAGCAGAGGCGCTCACCCTTGGGAAGCGAACGGGGTGTCATGGGGGATTATTACTTTTTGGCCGCGGTTTTGGCGGTGGAGGCGGTCGTTTTGCGCACTTTGCTCTTTTTGGCAATCTTCGACTGCTGGGCCTTGACGAACTCTTCGGTCTTCTTGTCCACACCCGGCGCGGCCACGGGCTCGATTGGTTCGCCCGCAGCGACCTTGGTCGCCAGAATGTCCACGGCCTTGGCCATGGACGGAACTCCGGGCATGGGGGCCATGATGCTGACCGTGAGCCCCGCCGCCAGGGCGGCACGCACCGTACCGTCGCCGAACACGCCAATCATGGGCAGCTGGTCGGGGGTGTAGGCGCTCATCACGGCCGCAATCTCCGAAGGCGAATAGAAGACCATCAGGTCGTATTTCGAAGGGTCGATGGCCGACACGTCGGTATTCACCGCACGCGAGAGAATCACCTTGTCGAACTTGAGCTTCAGCTTTTCGAGCGTGGCCGGCAGTTCGGGCTTGTGCGGTTCGGAGAGGGTGAGCAGGAACTTCTCCTCCTTATGCTTGAGAATCAGCTCCATGAAATTGACGAAAGAGCCGTTCGCAAAGAAAATCTTACGTTTGCGGTAGATGATGTATTTCTGCAGATAGAGCGCCACGGCCTCCGTGTTGCACAGATACTTCATCGTTTCGGGAACGGTGATTCTCGCCTCCTCGCAAATGCGGAAGAAGCTGTCCACCGTGGTCCGGCTGGTGAAGATGACGGCCGTGTGGGTGAGTATCTCCACGCGCTGGCTGCGGAACTCCTTGAGACTTACGCCCTCGACCTTGATAAACGGATGATAGTCGATATTGACCTTGTGTTTCTGGGATATCTCGTAAAAGGGGGATTTTTCAAGGATGGCCGGAGCCGGCTGCGAGACCAATATGTTTTCGATTTTCAACTCTCAGACGTTTTTTAATTCGTAACACAAACTCTACCTGGCCAGAAGTACAAGCGTACTCACAGGCAATATTTCAACGCAGCAAAGGTACAAAAACCAATGTAAAATCGAAACATTTTGCTCCACAAAGAAAGTGTAACTTTTGGCCAGAAAGACCAGTGAAAACACAAGAATCTGACAAACAATCAAATAAAAAAACACCCCCTCGCCCAAACCGTCGCTTAAAGAGACCAAAAGCAATATGGGCGTGACAGTTATGGAACAGAGCGCGAAGTAGAGCTTCTTGAAGAAGAAAAGCCGGTCGGTGAACCCTCTGCCGAAGGTCAGCGACCCCGAACACCACAGCAGCAACCGCTGGACGACCAGCACTCCGGCGGCGGCGACCGCTATCGCCGGGGCAGCCGCCCACACCGCCCACCGGGGCAGCCACGCATATTCGGCCGGCGGCACGAACAGTGTGGCCACCTTCACCGCCCCCACCCCGCAGGCGACGCATCCCAGCGCCAGGGAAAATTCGACGAACGTGGCGAACACGTTGCTGTGGTCATCGAAGAGTTTTTCGCTCACGTGCTGCTTGCGCACCACGCCCAGCAGGGTGAGCCACTCGCCGCGGAAATAGTAGAGCAGCAGCACATAACACACCAGCATGGCCACCACCGTCAGCTGAAAAACGGGATTGTCGGAGAGCGATTCGACTCCCGGATGCCCCATCACGTCCATCAGGCCCATCCGTTCCGGCAGCTCCGACACCGAACGCTCGCCGAACATCGCCGCCGCATCCACCGTCCGCCCCATGGTATCGCCCGCCGCCAGAGCCTCCGCCCGCTCCGCGGCCCCGGGCATTACGCAGACGGCACTCCACGGCATAGGCTCCCCGGCGAAGTTCAGGCTGTCGGCCGTGCTTCGGACCAGGGTGTCGGCCATGCGGGCCAGGGTATCGGCTGCGGGCATCATGGGCTATCCGTAGAGTTTTTTGAGGGCGATGCGGATGGTGGTTCCGCGCCCCGGTTCGCTGTCGAGCACGAAAATACGCCCCTTGTGATACTCCTCGATGATACGCCGGCTGAGCGAAAGCCCCAGGCCCCATCCGCGGGTCTTGGTGGTGAATCCGGGTTCGAAAATCCGTTTCCAGTTCTGTTTGGCGATGCCCTTTCCCGTATCCCGCACATCGATGTAGACGCAATTGGCGTCGTCGGAAATCTTCACCGACAGCGCCCCGCGCCCCTGCAGCGCGTCGAGGGCGTTCTTGAGCAGATTCTCGACCACCCATTCGAAAAGCGCCCCATTGACCATCGCCTGCACCGGCGCCATGGCCAGCCCGTTGTAGTCGAGGGTCACGTTGCGCGGGATGCGGGTGCGGAAATAGGAGACGCACGTGCTCACAATCTCATTGATATTTCCTTCGGAGAGCTGGGTATGGGAGCCGATTTTGGAGAAACGGTCCACGATTTTCATCAGGTGCTGCAGGTCCTTGTTCATCTCCTCCACCGCCGTCTGGTCCACGGGCTGGTTGCGCAGGTACTCAATCCACCCCAGCAGCGACGAAGTGGGCGTACCCAGCTGGTGGGCCGTCTCCTTGGCCAGTCCTATCCACACCCGGTTCTGCTCGTCCTGCTTGGTGGAGCGGAACGCCACGAAACCGAAAACCACGAAGGCCGAAATCACCAGCAGCTGAATCACCGGAAAGTAGACCAGCATCTTGAGCAGGGCGCTGCGCCCGTAGAAGAGATAGTAGCGGTTGCCGTTGAAGACGTTGTTTATCTCCAGCGGCTGGTTGATGCCCGCCAGCTCCTCGCACTTGCGCCGCAACAGGTCGGGATTGGAGAGCACCTCGTCGGAGATGCGATAGGCGGCCTCGACATGCAGGTTGTCGTCGGTGATGACGAACGGAATGTTGTTGCGGCTGTTGATGATGCGGAAAATCAGGGGGTCGTCGTTGCCGAACTCGCCCACCCGGCCCATGGCATAGGCCCAGAGCTGCACGTCGAACTGCTCCTTCTCCCGGAGCAGCGACGCCATGCGGTAGGTCGAGAGCAGCGACGCGCCGCCGATGGCCACGCCCACGAGTATGATGGTCACCCGTTTGCGGAACGACATGATTCGCTTCGGTACGCTCAGAGCCGCCATAATGCCTCGTCCTTACCGTTGGTTATCCTTCTCTGCCCGCACGTCCGCCTTGCGGCCCAGTATCGAATCGTAGCGGGCCCGGTCGCCCAGCAGCTCGATTGCCTCCAGCACCTCTGCTCTGCGGGCCACGGCGTGGGAGGTCACCCCCTCCAGATAGTATCTGCGCAGCAGTATGTCGTCCTCGATGAGTTCGCCGAGCTCCTTGCGGTGAATCTCCAGGTTGCTCTGCTTGTCGTCCTTGAGGTTCTCCTCGATGGCCGCTATCTGCTCCTCGATGCCCTCGAGATAGAGCTCGCTTTCGGCCGCCTCGCGCAGCCGCTGCACGGCCCGCTTGGTATTCGACTCGAACTCCACGTCCTTGTCGGCCATGAACTCCACGAAGGCGGCGTAGACGCTGTCCGGCAGCTCGTATCCCTCCAGCGGAATCTCGCGCTCCTTAGTGGCCAGCGCATAGGCGTCGCCGAATTCGTCGATGTAGCCCTTGCCGTAGAGCACCAGCGCGAAACGGCTCACGTATTCGGGCGTCATCTCCACGTCGGGGGTGATGCCGCCGCCGTCGAACACGCTCCGGCCGCCGAGGGTCTTGAACTCCCTGCGCAGCGAGTCGGGCACCGAAGCCACGCTGCCGTCCTCGTTGCGGTGGGCGTAGTCGATGGCCTGTATGCACCGGCCGCTGGGGATGTAATATTTGGCGGTGGTCACCTTCACATAGGAGTTATAGGCCAGCGGGCGGGTCGATTGCACCAGTCCCTTGCCGTAGGTGCGCGAACCCACGAGCACGGCCCGGTCGAGGTCCTGCAACGCCCCCGAGACGATTTCGGCCGCCGAGGCGGTGCCGCTGTTGGTGAGCACCACGATGGGCACCTGCGTGTCCAGGGGTTCCGACTCGGTGCGGTACTCGGCGTCGGAGCTCTGCCTGCGGCCCTTCATGCTCACCACCGTCGTCCCTTTGGGCACGAACATCGAGAGAATCTTGACCGCCTCCTGCAGGATACCGCCGCCGTTGCTGCGGTAGTCGAGAATCAGGCCCTTGAGCCGTCCCGTATTCTTCAACTCCATGAAAGCCTTCACCATATCCTCGCTGCACGCCTCGGTGAAATCGTTGTGCTGGATGTAGCCGATGCTGTCGGACACGAACCCGTACCAGGGCACGCCCGATATGGCTATCCGCTCGCGGAGTATCTCCTTCTCCTCGGTGGTGCCTTCGTAGAACTTGCGAATCTTGAGCTTCACCGGGGTACCCGGGTCGCCCTTCAGGGCCGCGCTCACCTCGGAGGTGGTCCACCCCTTGGCATCGCGGCCGTCGATGGCCAGGATTTTGTCGCCTATCTTCAGCCCCGCCTTGTCGGCCGGAGAGCCCTTGTAGGGACGCGCAATCTGCACATAGTCGCCGTTCTGGCGGATGAGCGACCCGATGCCGCCGTACTTGCCCGTAGACTGGAACTCGAACTCGCTCATCTTCTCCTCCGAAAGGAACTCGGTGTAGGGGTCCAGCCGGCTCACCATGCCGTATGCGGCATCGTCGAGCATCCGGTCGGCATCGACCGTATCGACGTAGAAGAGATTGAGGTCGCGGTAGAGATTGACCAATATTTCGATATTCTTCCCCAATCCGAAATCGTCGTTCCGGGCGGCGGAGAAGAGCGCGGCCGCAGCCGCAAGCGATGCGGCGGCCAGCAGACATTTCATTTTTCCAGCCATAACTTTCAATTTTGCACGCAGCCTCCGGGCAGGCCGCTCCGTTTCACAAAACCATCCCGGGCCGGACCGGTTCGCCGCCGACCCGCCGCTTCCAGACCAACGGATTCCGGAGCGCGCTTATTGCTCCCGTCCGCAGTAGGCCTTCATGCGGTACTCGATGGAGACCACCGCACGGCGGATTCCGTCCATCTGAATATACCCCTCGCCCTCGGAGGTGACCGTAATGCGGTCCTCGCACATCAGCCATATCCGCCGCAGCGCCGACTCGGCGCGATAGGTCACCGTGCCCTCCGCCTCGCGCTCCACCTTGAATCCCGCACGCTCCATCACCTCGTCGATGGTGGCCCGGTCGCTCTTCAGGTCGAGGTGCACGGTGCGCTTCACATACCCCATGGCCGGATAGACCAGCACCAGCGCCACCAGCAGCCACAGCAGCATCCTGTTGCGGGCGAAACCCTCGTAGAGGGACTCCAGCGGCGACTGAGACATCGAACCCGTCGCATAGGCCAGCGCATAGAGCGCCGCCACCAGCACGACCAGCGTCAGCAGATACTTCAAACTGCGAATCAAATACTTGACCATAAACATTCTCCTTTATTTTCGTTTGCGGCGGCACCCGTCGCGGATGCCGCACTCCGTTCAGTCGTTCACACGCCGAGTTTTCCGACAGCCTCCGCCACCCGCGTCATCAGCCACTTGGGCGTGGAGGTGGCTCCGCATATTCCCACCGAGGCGACCCCCTCGAACCACTCCCTGCGCAGCTCCTGCTCGTCCTCTATGTTGTAGCAGCGGCTGTTGGCCGAGCAGCACACCTCGAAGAGCACCTTGCCGTTGGAACTCTTGCGGCCGCACACGAAGACAATCGCGTCGAAGCGGCCGGCGAACTCCTTGAGGTGCGACTCGCGGTTGGCCACCTGACGGCAGATGGTGTCGTGCACGGTCACCGCCGACGGGTCGTCCGCCCGGCTCAGTATCACCTCCCGCATCTCGCGGAAGAGCGTAAGGCTCTTGGTGGTCTGCGAGAGAAAATATATCGGCCGGCCGTAATCGAGCGCATCGAGGTCGGCCATCTTCTCCACCACGATGGTGGGCCGGTCCACCTGTCCCGTCAGCCCCACCACCTCGGCGTGTCCCTTCTTGCCGAGTATCACCACCTGCCCCCCGATGGGAGCCATCAGCTCGTGGGCCTCGACGACCCGCTTCTGAAGACGCGCCACCACCGGGCAGGTCGCGTCGATGACCTCGATGCCCAGCTCCCGCGCCTTCCGGTAGGTGGCGGGCGGTTCGCCATGGGCCCGGATGAAGAGCCGCTTGCCCCGGAGCGAGTCCATATCCCCGTGGCTCACGGTCCGCAGTCCGCTCCGCTCCAGACGCTGCACCTCCACCTCGTTGTGGACGATGTCGCCCAGCGAATAGACCTCGCCGCCGCCGGCCACGGCCCGCTCGGCCTTGCCTATGGCCTCCATCACGCCGAAACAGAAGCCCGATTTATCGTCGATTTCTATATACATGGTTCCACTCCCCTCCGGCTACGCCACGCCCAGCCGGCTCAGTTTTTCGTTCAGCCACTCCATCTGCTCCTCCACGCTCATGCAGCTGTTGTCGAGCACCAGCGCGTCGTCGGCCTTTCTGAGCGGACTCACCTTGCGGGTCTGGTCGGCCCGGTCGCGGCTCGCCACATTGCGGGCAATCTCCTCCAGGGAGACCTTCTCGCCCTTGGCCGTCAGCTCGTCGTAGCGCCGGCGGGCTCGCACCATGGGGTCGGCCGTCATGAATATCTTGAGCTCGGCATCGGGAAAAACCACGGTGCCGATATCGCGGCCGTCCATCACCACGCCCTTGTCGCGCCCCATCCGCTGCTGCATGGCCACCAGCTTGCTCCGCACCTCGGGAATCGAGCTGACGGCACTGACCAGATTGCTCACCTCGATGGTCCGGATTTTACCCTCCACCAGTTCGCCGTTCACATAGATGTCGCTCGCACCGCGCACCGGATTGAAGCGGAAGTCGATGGCGATATCCTCCAGCAGGGCGACGACCCGGTCGGCATCCACCATCCCGCTGCGGATGGCCCCGCACTCGATGGCATAGAGCGTGACGGCCCGGTACATGGCTCCGGTGTCGATGAATATATAGCCCAGCCGTGCGGCGATGGATTTGGCGAAAGTGCTCTTTCCGCACGAACTGAATCCGTCCACGGCGATGATAATCTTTTTCTTCTTGTCAGTGGAACACTCCATTTCCGTTTGAGTTTACGTTGATAAAAATCGAAAGAATGGCCGCCGCGCCGAGTATGACGATGACCGCGCCCGACACCCGGTTTATCCACAGCAGGTGACGCGGCCGGAACTTCCTGCGCACCAGGTTCACCACCATCGTCAGCAGAAACCACCACGAGCAGGCGCCCCCGAAGACTCCGGCAATCATGAACAGCCCCTTGGGCAGTCCCGCCGTCGAGTCGATGCCGAAGGCCGCGAACAACGCCACGAAGACCAGCACCAGCGCCGGATTGGCCAGCGTGATGAGCAGCACCGAGATGTAGTCCTGCCACAGGTTGCTTCGTCCGGCCCGGTTGCGGCGAATCTGCACCGCCGGATTGGCCATGAAGATATGCACTCCCACAATCACCACGCAGATGCCGCCCACCACTTTGACCAGCACCATGTTGCTCTCGATGAAGGAGACCACCATCGACAGGAAGAAGAAGGCCACCGTGGCGAAGAGCGTGTCGGCCGTAGCCGCACCCAGCCCCGAGGCGAATCCCGAGCGGCGGTTCTTGCTGAGCGTGCGCTGGATGCACAGCACCCCCACCGGCCCCAGCGGTATGGAAACCAGCAGCCCGACGACGATGCCCCGCAGCAGCATCACAATCCAAATGTCTATCTCCATCACGGCGTCTCGAAAATCTTCGGATGAATACCATTCCAATTAGAATGCAAAAGTAATAAATTACCGCGAAACACAAGATAATAAAATCACGAATCTTCGGGCGGCCCGCCCCGCATGCCCCCACGCCTGCACCGCACGCACGTCCCGCCCGCACACCTTCACCTACACCCTCACCTGCACTCGCCCGCCTGCCGGCGACAACGACAGTCGCCCCCGGAGCAACTCCGGAGGCGACTGAATCAAGGGGCGGAGTGACCCTATTCGGCCGCCACCGCCTCGTAGGCCCGCACGTCGGTCAGGTAAGAGAGCAGGTCGTCGGCCCGCCTCTCCTCCTTGAGCGTTGCGCCCAGCACTTTGGCAATCTCCTTTTCGCCCATCATTTCGGCGAAGTAGCGGAGCGTGCCGTAGGTCGCGATTTCGTAATGCCCGGCCTTCTGGGCCGCCATAATCAGTCCGGCGTCGCGGGCGAAGGTGCCGGCCGGGGTATTCTCGACGGCCTCCTCCGCTTCGGCGACCAGTCCGGCCATCGCCTCGCACCTCTTGCCCTGGGGCCGCCTGCCCAGCAGCCCGAACACCTCCTCGAGCCGCTCGATTTGGCCTTTCGACTCTTCGACGAGGCCGGCGAAGGCGGCTGCCAGCTCGGGGTTGGCGGCCGCTTTCTCCATCTTGCGCATCCCTTTCGCCAGATGCTTCTCCGCCCAATAGATATCCTTGACCAGGTCCACGAAAAGAGACCTGAATTCGGCGGACTGACCGATGTTTCGATTTCCTTTTTTCATACTCGAATGCTTTTTTGGAACAGTTTTGAATGGTTCTACGGCAAACGAAGCGTCCAATTATGATGCCGATTCGCATCCCGGACCGCGAACCGCCCCCTTCGCCGCGCACCGGCATTCTCTTTTTATTCCTATCTTTGGCTTCCCTCTTGGATGCTCCCGCCCGGCAAAAGCGGGGCGGGCTTGTCTTTGCGCTCGCTTATCCGTATCTTTGCGGAATGGAACCGGAACTAATCCGGAAACGAAACATGAAACGCAAACTCTTACTCGCCCTGCTCTCCGTCGCCTGCCTCAGCTGCGGCTGGCTGGGGCTGAGCGGACTGCCGCTGACCGTGGCGCTCGTCCCCCTGCTCATCCTCAGCGGCGAATACGACGCCTCGCGGCGCTCGTTCTGGAAAATGTCCGGCTGGACGGCCCTGGTCATCGGCGCCTGGAGCGCCCTGTGCACCTGGTGGATATGGTATGCGGCCGAAATAGGAGCCATCCTCTCGGTGCTCATCGCCATCGTGCTGTGCGGCGGTCCGGTGATGCTCTACCACTACGTCTCCAAACGCGCCCGGCCGGCTCTGGCCGCCACGCTGTTCGTATGCGGATGGATTGCGGCCGAATACTGGTACACCACGGGCGAGGTCTCCTTTCCGTGGCTGACGCTCGGCAACGGATTCGCCAACTCCGTCCGCTCGGTGCAGTGGTACGAATACACGGGCGTCTTCGGCGGCTCGCTGTGGGTGCTGGTCTGCAACCTGTTCTTCTACCGGCGGGTGCGCATGCGCACCCGCCGGGCGGCGGTGCAGGCCTTCGCGGTCCTTCTGCTGCCCATGGCCTTCTCCTTCTGGCTCTACCACCGGGCCGAGGGCGACTGCCGGGGAGGCGAGGCGACGGTGAGCGTGGTGCAGCCGAACATCGACCCCTGGGGTGAGAAGTTCTCGCTCTCGGCACGACAGACCGCCGACACGCTCCTGGCCCTGGCCGACCGGTCGCCCGCCGGAGTCGATTACATCGTCCTGCCCGAAACGGCCATCGACGACCGCATCTGGGAGGAGAATCCCGACGCCTCGCCCTCGCTGACGCGGCTGGCCGACTTCGCCGCCGACCGGCGTCCCGGCTCCACCCTCGTGGTGGGCGCCACCACCTTCCGCGCATACGCCCCGGCCGAGCGGTCAGCCACCGCCCGCCCGCTGCGCGGCGGAGGATGGTACGACGTCTACAACAGCGCCATCCTCATCGAGGGCGACAAACGGGGCATCCACCACAAGTCGAAACTGGTGGTGGGCGTGGAGAAGATGCCCTATCCCCGGCTGATGAAGGCGCTCGACTTCCTGATTATCGACCTGGGGGGCACCACCGGACAGATGGGCACCGACCCCTACCGCAAGACCTTCCGCAGCGAGCGGGGCATCACCTCGGCCGTGGCCATCTGCTACGAATCGGTGTACGGCGCCTACATCTCGGAGTTCGCGGCCCGCGGGGCGCAGCTCCTGCTGGTGGTCACCAACGACGGCTGGTGGCACGACACGCCCGGCTACCGGCAGCACTTCTCCTTCGCCCGGCTGCGGGCCATCGAGACCCGCCGCAGCATCGCCCGCAGCGCCAACACCGGCATCTCGGGCTTCATAGACCCCCGGGGCGAAGTCGGCCCCACCCTGGGCTGGGACGAACGCGGCACGCTCACCGCCGCCCTCCCTCTCAACGACCGCATCACATGCTACACCCGATACGGCGACTGCACGGCCCGCATCGCCCTGCTCGTCTTCCTGCTGGGCATGCTCTACTACCTGGCCTACCGCATCCGCCGCAAAAACCACCTCGTCCCATGACCTACCAGCAGACACTCGACTTTCTGTTCGGCTCCCTGCCCGTCTTCCAGAATCTGGGCGCCGGAGCCTACAAACCGGGGCTGAAGCACATCGCCGGCTTCTGCCGCTCGCTGGGCGACCCCCAGCGCCGCTTCCCCTCCGTCCACGTAGCCGGCACCAACGGCAAGGGCTCCGTCTCGCACATGCTCGCCTCGGTGCTGATGCGAAGCGGGCTGAAAACGGGCCTCTTCACCTCGCCCCACCTGCTCGACTTCCGCGAACGGATACGCATCGACGGCCGCATGATTAGCCGCGAAGAGGTGACGGAGTTCACCGAACGCCACCGCGAGCAGATGCTCTCGCTGGGCCTCACCTTCTTCGAAATGACCACCGCCCTGGCCTTCGACTGCTTCGCCCGCCACGGCGTGGACATCGCCGTCATCGAAACCGGACTGGGCGGCCGGCTCGACTCGACCAACATCATCACCCCGCTGGCGAGCGTCATCACCAACATCGGCCTCGAGCACACGGCCCTGCTGGGCGACACCATCGCCGCCATCGCAGGCGAGAAGGCGGGCATCATCAAACCCGGCGTCGAGGCGGTCATCGGCGAAGAGGAGCCCCAGAGCGCCCCCGTCTTCCGCGACCGGGCCGCCCGGTGCAGCGCCCCCCTCACCTTCGCCGAACGGAGCTACCGCTACCTCGGCTCGCACGTCGAAGGGGGGAGCGAACACTACCGCATCGAACGCCTGGCCGACGGCGCCCTGCTCACTCCGCAGCTCGACCTGCTGGGCATCTACCAGCACCGCAACATCCTCACCGTACTCACGGCCGCGGACGCCCTGCGCCGTGCGGGCGTAGAGATTCCGGAGCAGGCCCTCTGCGACGGACTGGCCGGAGCCGCCCGCACCACGGGACTGGCCGGCCGCTGGCAACGGCTCGGGGAGCGCCCCCTCACGGTGTGCGACACGGGACACAACGCCCACGGCCTGCGCTACGTCGCCGAGCAGCTCCGGGCCCAGCGCTACCGCAAGCTCTACTTCGTGCTCGGCGTGGTCAATGACAAGGACCTCTCGGCCGTGCTGCCCCTGCTGCCCGCCGACGCCCACTATCTCTTCACCCAGGCCTCCGTGCGGCGGGCCCTGCCGGCCGAAGAGCTGGCCCGCCGGGCCGGCGAAGCGGGACTGCGGGGCGAGACGGTCCCCGGCGTCGCAGCCGCCGTGGCACGGGCACGGGAGCTGGCCTCGCCCGAGGACATGATATTCATCGGCGGCAGCACCTTCACCGTCGCCGAAATCGGCAGCGAGCTCTTTGCGGCGGACGACGGCGGCCGGGAGGCGGAATGTTGATAAACTAACAATAACTTCTTCGGCCGAAACGTACCACAAGGTTCCATTTTCGCTATTTTTGCGCCGAACCAACAACGGATGCCATGGCTGAAACGACACCTATGCACATCGATATAGACCTGCCGGAAGAGGTCGCTCAGGGCGAATACGCCAATCTGGCGGTCATCATCCACTCGACGACCGAGTTCGTCGTCGATTTTCTGAACGTCATGCCCAATGTTCCCCGGGCCCGCGTCAAGAGCCGCATCATCCTCACTCCGGAGAACGCCAAACGGCTGCTTCTCTCGCTGCAGGAGAACATCACCGACTACGAAAGCGTCCACGGACGCATCTCCGTCCATACGCCCCAGTCGGCGGACGACGGGCAGATGGCGCTCGGATTCAACAAGATGGGCGAAGCCTGACGCGACCCGAAACGCCCCTCGGAACGCACCTGTTCGGCCGGCCGCACGCCCGCCGGCCGGTTTTCCGTTCCCCCGGCCTTCCCCCTCCGCCCCGGGAAACAAGGCTCTTCAAAAAAGACCTGCCCTGAAGAACGGCACATTCCGAAAAGAGACGCCCCCGGAAAAAAGCGGCCCAACCAGGAAACAGCCCTCTCCCCAAAACTATCTCCAAAGAATCACCCCCGAAAAGAAACGCACCCGGAAAGAAAGCGCCTCAACCAGGAAGCAGCATCCCCAAAACTATCTCCAAAGAATCGCCCCCGAAAAGAAACGCA
>JAGBHC010000030.1 GCA_017935625.1 Rikenellaceae bacterium
CTCGCTTCTTCCCTGATTTTCAAAAGGCGGATTTTCGTGCCGCCATTTCAGAGGGAAGTCGAATAGACTGTTCCTTTATAAAGTGAGTGAGGCGCGCATCTCCCGCCTTGCGGAAATCGGGGAAGCAGGGCGGACCCGCAGGAGGGCGACCGACGGGCCGAAACGGGAACAGGAAGTGTTTCGAAATCACCTGCCGTAATCCTCGCCGTGGAAAAACACCTTGCCCCGCGGCCCGTCGGGGAAACGGGGCCGTTTTGCTTGCAAAACCGCGTCAGGCGCCCGTTTAAGCCCGGCAAGGGGACGGCCCCGCGATTTTCGCGTGGCGGTGGCTTTTGGTTCTTTTGTCCATACAAAAGAACATACGCACACGCAAAGCGTGTATATTGATAATTAGGAATGTCCCCGTAAGAGCGGAAGTAAAAGACGGTCTGAAGGGTGCGACGAATATTCAAGTACTCTTCTCTTTTGGTTTGCGTGTGAAGGGAGGAGCCAAGGGACGAGTTGCCGGAAAATAATTGTCGGAGGAGTGGGAAATTAAAAAAGAGTGGGTGCGCGCTCCCGTGTGGCGGTGGCTTGCGGTTCTTTTGTCCATACAAAAGAACACACGCATACGCCAAGCGGGCTTCACAATTTTGTAACAAATTTGTAATAAATATTATATAGGAAATAATTTTTCATGTGCGTTCTTTGCGGCAGCGAAAAGAACGTATAAAACGGATTCGAAATGTCGCCGGATGATTTCGGCCGAAGACTCCGCCGGCTCTCCGGAATGCATCGTCCGTTGTCGTGCGGCCGTCGGTCCGGCAGCCCGGTGGTCCGACAGCCCGGTGGCCAGGCAGTCCGGAAATCTGAAACCCCGGCACCCCAGGGACCTGAAGCCCCAAAGGTCTGAAGACCCGGCGACTCGGAGCCCCGGAGCCTCGAAAACGGGGGGCGGATGCAAAACGGCTTTTTCATGCTCCGTTCGAGCCCGCTTGGCCGGAGGGCTTCGGTTTTACACGATTTTTGCTGCGGAAGAGTCAGACCGTACAAACCGTAAAATATATGAAAAAACACGCCGGGCCGCACACGCGTCGCGACCTTCTTGTCCTTGCAGTCGTCTGTATCATCACATTCTTCGTACATAACCGGGTGATTTATCCCGATATCATGGAGGCACGCAACATCGTCGCGGCCCGCGAGATGGCCGGGGAGGGGCACTGGCTCTCGCCGACCATGAACGGCGAACCGCGCCTCGAGAAGCCGCCCCTGCCCACCTGGATAACCGCCCTGGCCGAATCGGCGGCTCCGGGGTCGCTGGCCCTCGAACGCGGCGCAGCCGGCGCGGCGGCCGTCGTGCTGGTCTTTTTCTTCTATGCCTTCGCCGTCGGGATGCGTTTCCCCCGACCGCTGATTTCGACGCTGCTGCTCTGCACCTGTTACAATCTGGTGCTCATGGGGCGCACCGCGTCGTGGGACATCTATTGCCACGCCTTCATGCTGGGCGCCATCTTCTTCCTGAGCCGGGCGCTGCGGGCCCCGCAGTGCCGCTGGGGGGATTTCGTGGCGGGCGGTGTCATGGCGGGGCTGTCGCTGCTGAGCAAGGGGCCGGTCTCGCTCTACGCCCTGCTGCTGCCGTTCCTGCTCTCGTGGGCGCTCTGTTTCCGCACGCCGATGCGGGGCAAGCGGGCCGCCGCCGCGGTGGCAGTGGCCGTGATGCTGGCGGTGGGGCTGTGGTGGTACCTCTACCTGTGGCTCTCCGACCCCGGCACGCTGGCCGCCGTGGCCGGAAAAGAGTCGGGCGCCTGGATGAGCCACAATGTGCGTCCCTGGTGGTACTATTGGACTTTCCCCGGCGAGACGGGCGTGTGGGCGCTGCTTCTGCCCACGGCCCTGCTGCTGCCGCTGTGGGCGAAAGAGGTGCGCCGCGACCGCAACTACCTCTTCCCGGTGCTCTGGATGGCCGCCATGCTGGTGCTGCTCTCCCTGCTGCCCGAGAAGAAGAACCGCTATCTGCTGCCCGTGCTCATTCCCGCGAGCTATGCGATGGGGTATCTGGCCGCATGGTGGAACGAGCGGTTCCGGCAGGGGACGGCCTCCGGCGCCGACCGGTGGTCGTTCCGCATCAATGCCTGGACGGTGACCCTCGCGGTGGCGGCGACGGTGCCGGCCGCATGGCTCTTCCTCCGCCGTCCCGGCCACATTCCGCTGCCGGCGTTCGTGCTTCTGTGTGCGGCCGTTGCGGTGGCGGTCTCGGCGCTGGGCCGCGCGGCGGTGCGGCTCCGCCCCTTCGCCACGGTGGGGTGGGTCGCGGGGCTGTTCCTGGCGGCCGAGTGTTTCGCCCTGCCGCTCATGCGCCCGCTTTTCAACAACCCCCGGATGAAGAGCATCGCCGAAACCTGCGAGGTGGAGGCGCTCGACGGAGTCCCCTTTTATCATGACCTGCGGAGTCCGCTGCGCATCGAGCTGGTCTATGCCGCCGGCCGCAAAATCCGGCCGCTGAATCTCTCCGATGCGGAGGCGCTGCAGGGGGTGCTGCCCTGTGCGCTGCTGACCCACCGGCGGGTGGGCGAGGTGCTGCCCGGCAGCGTCTGGTCGCAGGTCGATTCGCTCTACGTGGGCCGGTACGACGACAACCGCTGGGCCCCCACCCATCGCCGTTACAGCGACGATTTCCGCTACCATGTCACCCTGCTCACGGCCAAACCGCGGGCGGGGGAAGGTGAGCGGCGGCGGGAGCGGGAGCCGGGAAAGGTGCCGGCGGAGCGGGCCCGGTGACGGCGGGCTGCGGCGCGGAGGTAGGCCGCTTGGCAGAGATGCCGAAAAAACGCGCCCCGGTCGATTGGAGTCGGCCGGGGCGTTCGTGTGTCGCAGCGGGGCGGGCACTTACAGGAAGCGGTTGTCGTCCATGTAGCGCATCTCCTCTATGAAGCTCTTGATGTTCTGTTCGTGGCTGCGCGGGCATATCAGCAGGGCATCGGGCGTATCCACCACGATATACTCCTTGAGTCCGCAGGCGACGACCATCTTGCCGGCCGGGGCCTGGATGAGGCAGCCGCTGGTGTCGGACACGAGGTGGCAGTCGGGCACCGCGTTGCCGTTCGGGTCGTGGGGCAGCTGCTGGTAGAGCGAGCCCCAGGTCCCTACGTCGCTCCACCCGAAGTCGCTGTCGCGGACGTAGACGTTGTCGGCCTTCTCCATCACGCCGAAGTCGATGGAGATGCCGCGGCATTCGGGATAGATGCGCTCGATGGCCTCCTCCTCCAGCTCCGTGTCGAAGTAGCGGCTTTCGAAGGCGAAGAGCTGATGCATGTCGGGCAGGTGCTTGTCGATTTGGCTCAGGATGGTGCGCACCTTCCAGATGAAGATGCCCGAGTTCCACAGAAATTCGCCGCTGCGCAGAAAGGCCTGGGCCAGCTCCAGATTGGGCTTTTCGGTAAAGGTCTTGACCTTGGAGATGGGGCCGGAGCTCTCGACCTGAATGTAGCCGTAGCCCGTGTCGGGGCGGCTGGGGCGGATGCCCACGGTCATCAGCACGTCGTGCTCCTCGACGAATCCGAGGCACTGGTCGATGTTGCGGCGGAACTCCTCCGGGTCGCCCACGTAGTGGTCGGCCGGGGTGACGACCATCTCCGCGTCGGGGTCCACCGCATTGAGCCGGAAGGCCGCATAGGCGATGCAGGGGGCGGTGTTGCGTCCGATGGGTTCGCCCAGCACCTGCCGCGGGGTCAGTTCCGGAAGCTGTTCCAGCACCAGGTCGCGGTAGGCGGAGTTGGTGACCACCAGAAAGTTGGAATCGGGAATCAGCGGGCGGAACCGCTCGAAGGTCTGGCGCAGAAACGAGGAGCCCGTTCCCAGAATGTCGAGAAACTGTTTGGGGCGGCTTTGGCGGCTGACGGGCCAGAATCGGCTGCCGACGCCTCCCGCCATGATTACACAATATTTGTTGCTCATCATAAGTTTGTATTGTTGTTTCGCGCGTCGCCCGGGTCGCCGGTCCGAAGCCGGCGTGCGGTCGCCGGGCGGTTCGTTCGAGACAAGTATGTCAAAATATTCGCTGAAAAACGAAAGTGTCGTCGGCCGCAGGCCGGTGCACGGTCGCGAGGCGATTCGTTTGAGACAAATATATCGAAATATTCGCTGAAAAACGAAAGTGTCGTCGGCCGCAGGCCGGTGCACGGTCGCGAGGCGATTCGTTTGAGACAAATATACGAAAAATTGCGTAACTTTGCCGGACGTAAGAGGCAAAAATTTTCGAGGACTATGAAGATAAAGATGTATACCGTGCCGAACATGATAACGCTGCTGAATCTGCTTTGCGGTTCAATGGCAGTGGTTTGTATCTTGCGGTACGGAGAGCCGAGGGTGGCTTTCGCGCTTATCGCGGCAGCCGCCGTGTTCGATTTTTGCGACGGTTTCGCGGCCCGTCTGCTGGGCTCTTCGTCCGAAATCGGCGTGCAGCTCGATTCGCTGGCCGACATGGTGAGCTTCGGTCTGGCGCCTGCGGTGACGGCCTGGTCGATGTACGGCGCGGCGCCGCAGCAGGGCGTGTGGGGCGCACAGGCCGGTGCGGCGGTGCTGGTCATCGCGGCCTTCTCGGCGCTGCGGCTGGCCCGGTTCAACATCGACACCGAGCAGAAGAGCGAGTTCATCGGCATGCCTACGCCGGCCAACGCCATGTTGTGGGGCTCGCTGGGGTATCTGTCGGCGGGCGACCCCTCGCTGCTGCCCCGCTGGGCCATCGTGCTGCTGGCCGTGGTCATGTCGCTGCTGCTGGTGGCGCCCGTGAGGATGTTCTCGCTCAAGTTCCACGGATTCGGATTCCGCGACAACCGGCTCCGCTATCTGTTCCTGCTGGCGTCCGCCGCGACGGTGGCGCTGATGCGCAGCGCGGGGGCCGTTCCGGTGATTATCGCGCTCTATGCCGCGGTGTCGGCCGTGCGTCATCTGTGGCTGTTAAGGAACCGGGAATCAAACCATTGTTAGCGGGGAAGAGGGGATTTTCGAAAAATGTATTAACTTTGCGCCGGCTGTCGGCCGAACGGAAATTCATGCGATGAGAAGAAAAGTCGTACAAATGTTGCTGCTGCTCGTGCTCGGGGTGCTCTGCATTCCGCAGGCCGGGGCGCAGGTCGTACCCTCCACCGCACGACGTTACGGCGACATGAAGGACGTGGGAACCAACCCTTTCGAAAACGAGGACGAACAGCAGGACGACCAGCGGACGGACTCGTTGCCCAAGCGGATTCGCAAACCGCTGGAGTCCTACTTCTTCAGCGATTCGATAAGGGCGCTGCCCAACTTCGCGTGGAATATCGACCCCTATTCCAACAACGTCGAGGTCAAGGGGCTCGACACCCTGCTCTACGACTACCGCATCGACTATCCCTTCCTGAGAAAGGGCGTGGGCGACGTCTACCTCGGCAATCTGGGCGGAGCGACCATCCCGCTCGACTTTTTCGACCGCCCCGACGGCCGCAACTTCAGCTTCACCCGGGCGTTCGACGCCTATCTGTTCGACGTGTCGAACGTCGATTTCTTCAACGTCAAGAGGCCTTTCTCGCTGCTCAGCTACGGTTCGGCCGGCCAGAAACGTCATCTGGAGGAGAACTTCGCCATCGTCCACGCCCAGAACATCTCGCCTTCGAGCGGCTTCAACATCAACTACAAGAGCCGCGGTACGCGCGGCATCTACACCTGGCAGCGCTCGCGCGACAAGGACCTCTCCATCGCCTTTTCGCACACGGGCAAACGCTATTCGATACATGCGGGCTACATCTACAATTCGGTGGACCTGCGCGAGAACGGCGGCCTTATCGACGACCGCGACGTGACCGATACGGTCTACGAACTGCCTTCGAACGTGCCGATGAAGTTGCAGGATGCGACCAATGTGCTGAAGAACAATGTGTTCTACGTGGTGCAGTCCTATGCCCTGCCGATGCGGCGGCTCACCGATGACGACTTCTCGGTGGCCGACCTTTCGTCGCTCTACGTGGGCCACGCCTTCGAGTACAACCGCTGGTACCGCCGCTACGAGGATACCCGGGCCGGCACCCAGTACAAGAACAGCGACAGGTGGGACCCCGAGGCGCAGACCCGGGACTATTATGAAAACTGGTTCATAAATCCGGAGCAGACCAACGATTCGACCTTCGAGTCGCTGCTCTCGAACCGGATATTCGTGCAGCTCCAGCCCTGGGACCGGAACGGGGTGGTGGGAACCATCGACGGCGGCATCGCCCTCGAACACCACCACTATTACCAGATGGGCATGGAGCAATACCTCGACGGCCGTAAGAAGGGGGTGACCGAGACGAGTTACCACGTGTACGGTGCTGTGAAGGGCAAATTCAGGCGCTATCTCGACTGGGGGGCGGACGTGAAGTTCTACCCGTCGGGCTATCGCGGAGGCGATTTGAGCCTGGGCGGACGGTTGTCGGCCACGGCTTTCATCAAGGGACATCCCGTAACTCTCTCCGGAAAAATCGGCTACGAAAAACGTTCGCCCGATTACTGGAGCGAGCACTATTTCTCGAACCACTATGCGTGGTTCACTCCTTTGAACAAGGAGACTGAGACCCGGTTGGAAATATCGCTTACGGCACCCCGCTACGGGGCGGTCGTCCGTTTCCGGCAGAGTCTGCTCTCGGACAGAATCTATCTGGGGGCCGACCGTCGCATGACGCAGGAGTCGGGCAACGTGAGCGTGACGGGTCTGTATGCTCAAAAGGATTTCCGCTTCGGCGGACTTCATCTGGACCATAGGGTATTACTGCAATGGAGTTCCAATCAGGAGGTGGTTCCCGTGCCTGCGGCAAGCGCCTATCTCTCCTACTACTACGAATTCAACGTGGTGAAGAACGTGCTCAGAATGCAGCTGGGTCTCGACGGACGGTACAATACCAAGTACTACGCCTTCGGATACGACCCGGCGCTGGCGATGTTCTACAACCAGCGGGAGAAAAAGATAGGTGGCTACCCGATGATAGACGTATTCATGGCATGCAAATGGAAGCGAATGCGCATATTGTTGAAGATGCAGCACCTGAACGACGACCTCATCGGAGGCAGACGCTATTTTTCGGCGCTTCACTACCCGCTCAACAAGCGAATCGTGAAGCTCTCCTTCTCGTGGGGTTTCTACGATTAAGTGTCTCTTATTGCGGTGGGCGAGCTGCCCTGAATCGTTTTCCTTATGTTTAAAAAACTTTATCTGAGTTTTTCTCTCGTCGTTCTGTCCGTTGCGATAGCAGGCAGAATGGCTCATCCCGCCTTGCAGCCCGCTCCCGTGCAGGAGGAGCCGGCGGCGGAACCCGAAATGGAGCTGACGGTCATCTCCGAGTACGACCACATCATACGGAACGTGTCGCTGGCGGAGAACCACGACTGGCGTTTCATTTCGGCCATCGCCTACCACGAATCGCGCTTCAGACCCGACGCGGTCTCTTCGCGCGGAGCCAGGGGGCTGATGCAGATTATGCCCGTGGTGGCCCGCCAGTTCGAGGTCGAGGAGACCGAAATCATGGACCCTCAGACCAATGTGCGGCTCGCGGCCATGTTGCTCAACGACATCGACCGCACGCTGCGGATTCCTTCGCAGGTGGAGGAGCAGCAGCGCATGAAAATCATTCTCGCCGCCTACAACGCCGGGGTGGGACATGTCTCCGACGCCCGCAGGCTCGCCGTCAAGCACGGCGAAGACTGCAACGACTGGAGCGTGGTGGCGCGTTATCTGGAGCTCAAGAGCCAGCCCGAATACTATCGGGACGAAGTGGTCCGCAGCGGACGCTTCACAGGAATCGAACAGACCTCCGCATTCGTGGAACAGGTCGTGGGCCGATACGCCAAATATTGTCTGCTGGCATCCCGGTAGGGGAACCTCCCGGGAGCCCTTCTCCCGGGGCGGAGGGCGCCGGAGCTCTTTGGCGGGGCACGGCGGCGGATGCCGCCGGTCCGCCCGGCCGGACGGAATGGGGTGCGGCTCTCTTTTTGCCCCTTTTTTTGCCGGAGCCGATTCCGGAATCGTAATTTAAGTCGTATATTTGCGACGTAATTCAATAACGGGTACCGATTATGAGCGAAGCCATAAAACACGAGTGCGGAATCGTACTCATCAGATTACTCAAACCCTTATCCTACTACAAAGAGAAATACGGCCGTTACACCTACGGTCTGGAGAAGCTCTACCTCATGATGGAGAAGCAGCACAACCGCGGACAGGAGGGTGCCGGCGTGGCCTGCGTGAAGATAGATGCGGAGCCGGGCTGCGAATACATCTTCCGTGAACGCGCCCTGGGCAGCGGGGCCATCTCCGAGGCGTTCGCCAAGGTGAACCGCGCCATCGCCGAAGGCAAGGCGGAGGGGCTGCAGGGGCCGGAACTGCCCTATATCGGCGAACTCTATATCGGTCACCTGCGTTACAGCACCACCGGACGTTCGGGTATCTCCTACGTCCATCCCTTCCTGCGCCGCAACAACTGGCGCAGCCGCAACCTCTGTCTGGCCGGCAACTTCAACCTCACCAACGTGGAGGAGATTTTCGACAGCATCGTCGCGCAGGGCCAGCATCCGCGCCACAACGCCGACACGTTCATCATGCTGGAGCAGCTGGGCTATCTGCTCGACTCGCACCACGAGGACCTCTACCGAAAATACAAGGCCGAGGGGCTGCGGGGCCGCGAACTGAGCGCCCGCATCGAGGACAACATCGACATGGAGGGCATCATCTCCACCGTGTCGCAGATGTGGGACGGCGGTTTCGTCATCGTGGGCGCCACGGGCAGCGGCGAGAGTTTCGTGTTCCGCGACCGGTGGGGCATCCGGCCGGCGCACTACTATGCCGACGACGAGATTGTGGCCGTGGCATCGGAGCGGGCCGTCATCCAGACCGTGATGAACATCACCACCGACCAGGTGCGGGAGCTGGGGGCCGGCGAGGCGCTGGTCATCCACCGCAACGGCGAGGTGTGTCCGTGCTGCGTGGCCAAACCCGAGAATCCGCGTCCCTGCTCCTTCGAGCGCATCTACTTCTCGCGCGGCAGCGACGGCGACATCTACAAGGAGCGCAAGGCGCTGGGACGTCTGCTCACGCCGCAGATTCTGAGGGAGATAGACCACGATATCGACCATGCGGTCTTCTCGTTCATCCCCAATACCGCCGAGGTGGCCTACTACGGCATGATGGAGGGGCTGAACAACTATCTCAACGACCTGAAGATAAGCCGGCTGATAGAGCTCGGACACCAGGCCGACGCCGAACAGATGAAGTCCATTCTCAACCATAAGATTCGGACCGAGAAGCTGGCCATCAAGGACATCAAGCTGCGCACCTTCATCGCCGAGGGCAGCAGCCGCAACGACCTGGCCACCCACGTCTACGACATCACCTACGATACGATTGTCCCCGGCGAGGACTCGGTGGTGGTCATCGACGACAGCATCGTGAGGGGAACCACGCTCAAGCAGAGCATCGTCAAGATTCTCTCGCGGCTCGACCCCCGCAAGATTGTGGTGGTCTCCTCCTCGCCCCAGATTCGTTATCCCGACTGTTACGGCATCGACATGTCGCGCATGAGCGAGTTCATCGCCTTCAATGCGGCCATCGAACTGCTCAAGGAGCACAACCTCACTTCGGTTCTCGACGAGGTGTACCGCAAGTGCAAGGAGTCGGAGAGTCTGCCGACGGACCGAATCGAGAACTACGTGAAGAAGGTCTACGCTCCGTTTACCGATGCGCAGATTGCCGATAAAATCGCCCGCATGATAACCCCCGAAGAGGTGAAGTGCGAGGTGAAGGTCATCTATCAGACCATCGAGAACCTCCACAAGGCGTGCCCCCGCCATCCGGGCGACTGGTACTTCTCCGGAAACTATCCCACACCGGGCGGTACGCGCCTGGTGAACAGGGCGTTCGTAAACTACTACGAGGGCAACAAGGACAAGCGGTAGCGTGACGGGCTTTTTCTATATTCTGGCGGCCTACCTGGCCGGAACGGCCCTCAGCCGTCTGACGGGCGGTGCGGTGCCGGGCAGCGTGATAGGCATGGTGCTGCTCTTCGCGGCGCTCAGCCTGCGGTGGGTCGATGCCGGCAAGGTGCGGACTCCGGCCCGGTTCATTCTGGGAATCATGGCGCTCTTTTTCGTGCCGGTCGGGGTCGGACTCGTCGATGCCTACGGCTCGGTCGAGGGGAATCTCATGGCCGTGAGCGTGGCTACGGTCGTCAGCACCCTGCTGGTGCTGGTGGTCGTGGGACGCATGCAGCAGTGGTGGGACGGGCGTGCCGGACGGAAAGGAGGCGAACGATGAAGGAGTTCATCTCCTCGCAGCTCTTTCTGCTGACTTTCACCGTGGCGACCTATCTGCTGGGCGTGTGGCTTTTCCGTCTTACCAAACTGCGGATTCTGAATCCCGTGCTGACCTCGATTCTCATGGTCGTGGTCTTCCTCAAATGCACCGGCGTGGAGTATGCCCGCTATCAGCAGGCCACGGCGCTGCTCGATTTCATGCTGGGCGTGTCGGTGGTGGCGCTCGGCTACCTGCTCTACGAACAGATGGAGCAGATTCGCGGCCGGCTGGCCTCCATCCTGAGTTCCGTGGTAGTCGGCAGCGTGGTGGGCATCGTCAGCGTGGTGCTGGTGGCCCGGTGGCTGGGAGCCGACGAGGCGGTCGCCGTGTCGCTGCAGCCGAAGTCGGTGACGGCCCCCATCGCCATTGCGGTGAGCGAACATGCCGGCGGACTGGGGGCGCTCACTTCGGTCGTGGTGGTCATTACGGGGATTCTGGGCAGCATCGTGGGGCCCGCCGTGCTCGACCGCACGGGGGTATCCGACCGCATCGCCCGCGGTCTGGCGATGGGCTCCGCCGCCCATGCCATCGGTACGGCCCGGGCTATCGAGCTGGGGGCTGTCGAAGGCGCCGTGTCGGGTCTGGCCATCGGCCTCATGGGGCTGATAACCACCCTGATGGTCCCGTTGCTGCGGGCCGTGCTGTTTTAGCGGTGTCTCGGGAAGGGCCGCAGCCCTGGATGATTTTCCCGTTTTTACGTGCCGCACGGTTCGATGATAAAATCGTCAAAACATTTCCCCTGTTTTTTACGGCAGCGCACGCAGAGTGTGATTTTTATCTGTTCTTTTCGGCAGCGAAAAGAACCAAAAGCTGCCGCCAGCAGAAAATCAGGGGCTCGGCTGCTCCTCGGGCTGAAACGGGAGCAGGAAATACTCCGAAACATTCTGCCGAAACCTTTACCGAAAAAAAACACCTCGTCCGGCCCGTCGGAGAAACGGGGCCGTTTTGCTTGCAAAACCGCGCCAGGCGCCCGTTTAAGCCCGACAAGGGGACGGCCCCGCGATTTTCGTGTGGCGGTGGCTTTTGGTTCTTTTGTCCATACAAAAGAACAACACGCACACGCAAAGTGTGCATCCTACTTGTCGTTATCCGTGTATTAGGAAGAATGTTTCCGTAAGAGGAGAAGTAAAAGATAGTCTGATGGAAGCGACGAATATTCAAGAGCTTCTCTCTCGGCCTGCATGCGGAGGTGAGGAATCAAAGGAATGAAATGTTGAAAGAGCGAGGTGTTCATAGGAGGGGAATAGGGTTGTCAAAATAAGAAGGGTTTCGGGAAATGAATTGTCGGGGAAGTGGGGTAAAAAGAGTGGGCGCTCGTTTCCCGCCTTGCGGAAATCGGGGAAACAAGGGCGGACTCGCAGGAGGGCGACCGACGGGCCGAAGCGGGAGCAGGAAGTGTTTCGAAACCTCCTGTTGAAACTCTTGTCGAAGAAAAGCACCCCATCCGGTCCGTCGGAGAAACGGGGCCGTTTTGCTTGCAAAACCGCGTCAGGCGCCCGTTTAAGCCCGACAAGGGGCCGACCCCGCGATTTTCGCCTGGCGGTGGCTTTCGGTTCTTTTGTCCACACAAAAGAACACACACGCAGGGCGTGTTATTGGATATTAAGAATGTTCCCGTGAAAACGGAGCAAAAGACAATCGGTGGGAGTGACGAATATTCAAGAGCTCTTCACTCTCGGCCTGCATGCGGAGGTGAGGAGTCAAAAGAATGAGTTGCTGAAAAAAGGCTGTCGGAGGAGAGGGGCCAAGGAAAAGAGTTGCCGAAAATGATTATCAAAGGAATGAACTGTTGAAAGAGCGAGGTGTTCAGGGGGGGAACAGGGTTGTCAAAAAAAGAAGGGTTTCGGGAAAAATTATCGGAGGAGTGGGGAATTTAAAAAGAGTGGGCGCTCGTTTCCCGCCTTGCGGAAATCGTGGAAACAAGGGCGGACTCGCAGGAGGGCGACCGACGGGCCGGAGCGGGAGCAGGAAGTGTTTCGAAACCTCCTGCCGTAACCCTCGCCATAGGAAAACACCCCGTCCGGTCCGTCGGAGAAACGGGGCCGTTTTGCTTGCAAAACCGCGTCAGGCGCCCGTTTAAGTCCGCCAAGTGTCCGCCCCCGCGATTTTCGCCTGGCGGTGGCTTTTGGTTCTTTTGTCCATACAAAAGAACATATGCACACGCAAAGCGTGGTTTACTTAAAAATTACTTTACAAGTAGTTGCGGTGCAGCAGCCGGGCTATCTATTCGGGTCCCCCTCACGTGTGCAAATAGGAAGAGTCGAGGTGAGCGGGCCTCGTGGCTTTCGGTTCTCTTGTCCACACGGAAGAACATACGCACCGGAAAGGGTGGGCCGGAACGGGGGCGGACGCTTCCGGAAGCCGAGGGGGTGTCGCAGAAAAAGATTCGTGGCCTGAAACGGCCTGAAAAGGGCCTTCAGCGGCCTCCGGCCGCGATGCAGGGGGCGCCGCACTCCGGCGGGAAGCGATAAAAACGGCTCAGAAGTGAAATTTTGGGCCTTGAATTGTCGTTATTATCAAAAAAAGTTGTACTTTTACACGGTTATAAGTTTATGTTTTTTTAGAGAAATATGGCAGAAGAAGGAAGAATAATTCACATTAATATCGAGGAGGAGATGAAAACCGCCTACATCGACTATTCGATGTCGGTAATCGTCTCGCGAGCACTGCCCGATGTCAGGGACGGACTCAAGCCCGTGCACAGGCGTATTCTCTACGATATGAGTAACGAACTGAATCTCTATTCGGACAAACCCCACCGTAAGAGCGCCCGTATCGTGGGCGACGTGCTGGGTAAGTTCCATCCCCACGGCGACAGATCGGTCTACGAGGCGATGGTGCGCATGGCCCAGGAGTGGAGCATGCGCTATCCGCTGGTGGACGGACAGGGCAACTTCGGCAGCATGGACGGCGACAGCCCGGCGGCCATGCGTTACACCGAGGCGAGAATGAAGAAAATCGCCGACGAAGTGATGGCCGACATAGAGAAGGATACGATAGATTTCACGCTGAACTTCGACGATACGATTCCCGAACCGACGGTGCTGCCTACCAAGATTCCCCTGCTGCTGGTGAACGGCGCGAGCGGCATTGCGGTGGGTATGGCCACCAACATGGCGCCCCACAACCTCGGCGAGGTGGTGGATGCCTGCTGCGCCTATGTGGACGACAACGACATCGAGGTGAGCGAACTGGCGAAATATGTCAAGGGTCCCGACTTCCCCACCGGAGGCATCATCTACGGTTACGAGGGCGTGCGGGAGGCTCTGGAGACGGGACGCGGCCGGGTGGTGATGCGTGCCCGCACCGAAATCGAGCATACGGCCAGCGGCCGGGAGTGCATCGTGGTGACCGAGATTCCCTACATGGTCAATAAGGCCGAGATGATAAAGAAGATTGCCGACATGATTAACGACAAGAAAATCGAGGGAATCTCCTATATCAACGACGAGAGCGACCGCAGCGGCATGCGCATCGTCATCATTCTCAAGACCGATGCCGTGGCGAGCGTGGTGCTCAACAACCTCTTCAAGCTCACCCCGCTGCAGACTTCGTTCCCGGTGAACAACATCGCCCTGGTGGACGGACGTCCGATGCTGCTCAATCTCAAGGACCTGATTCGCCACTTCGTGCACCATCGCCACGACGTGGTGGTCCGCCGCACCCGATTCGACCTGAAGAAGGCCGAGGAGCGGCTGCACATCGTGCAGGGCCTGCTCATCGCCCAGGACAACATCGACGAGGTGATATCCATCATCCGGGCGGCCGAGAGTCCCGACCTTGCGAAGGCGGGCCTCATGGAGCGTTTCGCCCTGAGCGAGATACAGGCCAACGAAATCGTGAACATGCGTCTGCGTGCCCTGACCGGACTGGAGCGGCACAAGCTGCAGAACGAGCACGACGAGCTGTGCCGTCAAATCGACTATTTCAAGGCGGTGCTCGGGGACGAGACCATGCAGTATGCGATAGTGAAGGAGGAGCTGCAGGAGATGAAGGCGAAGTACGGCGACGAACGCCGCAGCGAAATCGTCTTCAGCGCCGAGGAGTTCAACCCCGAGGATTTCTATGCCGACGACGATATGGTGATTACCATCTCGCACCTGGGCTACATCAAGCGCACTCCGCTGGCCGAATACCGCACCCAGAACCGCGGCGGCGTCGGGGTGAAGGGCAGCGCGACCCGCGACGAGGACTTCATCGAGCACATCTACGTGGCCACGATGCACAACACCATGCTCTTCTTCACGGAGAAGGGTCGTTGCTACTGGCTCAAGGTATACGAGATTCCGGAGGGGACGCGCTCCTCGAAGGGCCGGGCCATACAGAACGTCATCCAGATTGAACCCGACGACAAGGTGAGAGCCTACATCAATGTCCGTCGGCTGGACGACCGGGAGTACGTGGAGAACAACTACATCATCATGTGCACCAAAGAGGGCGTCATCAAGAAGACCCTGCTGGAGGCCTACTCCCGCCCGCGTCAGAACGGCGTGAACGCCATCACCATCAAGGAGGGCGACCAGCTGCTGGAGGCCAAGCTCACCAGCGGCCGGGCCGAAGTGATGATTGCCGCCCGCGAGGGCAAGGCCATCCGCTTCCCGGAGGATATCGTCCGTCCCATCGGCCGCACGGCCGCCGGCGTGAGGGGCATTTCGCTGGAGGGCGACGACCAGGTGGTCGGCATGATATGCGTGGAACCCGACAGCGGACAGAACGTGCTGGTGCTCAGCGAAAAGGGATATGGCAAGCGAACCGACCTGGAGGAGTACCGCATCACCAACCGCGGCGGCAAGGGCGTCAAGACCATTCAGGTGACGGAGAAGACCGGCAAGCTGATTGCGATACAGGCCGTGACCGACGAGAACGACCTGATGATTATCAACCGCAGCGGTCTGACCATCCGCACGGCCGTCTCCAGCATCCGCGTGGCGGGACGCGCTACGCAGGGCGTGAAGATTATCAACCTGCGCGAGGGCGATGCCATCGCGTCGGTGATGACGGTGCCCAAGAGCGAGGAGGAGCAGAGCGCCGAAGAGGCGCAGCAGGCGGGGGAGGAACGCTCCGCAGGCGGCGAGGGCGCACAGGAACAGCAGACTACCGAAAATGAAAACAGAGAATAAAACCTTAAATCATGTTTGATATGAAACGATTGTTTTTACTGGCGATGTCGGCGTTGCTCATCGGCGCTCCGCTCGCGAATGCACAAACCAAAGTTGTTGTAAACAAGGAGGCGACGGAGAAGAAGGTGGCGAAATCGGACCTCGATATCGCGAACCCCAAGAAGAATACCAAGGCGGCCGTCTGGCTGGAGCGCGGCAAAGTGTTCAGCGACGCCGCTTCGGAGCCCTCGGGCGGCATGTACGGCGGCATGGAGGAGATAGCTCTCAAGCTCCTGTACGGCGAGCCCAAGACCGTCGGCGAGAAGAAGCTGAGCGACGGCGTACTGGCCGAGTATGTCTATCCTTACCTTTCGGCCTATGTGAAGGACGGCAAGGTGGTCTTTTTCGACATCACCGAGGAGGTGATTCCCGGTGCCGCCGAGAAGGCCTACGAGGCCTACGACAAGGCTTATCAGGTAGACCCCGCATCGGCGGCCAAAGTGGCCGAGGGACTGCGTAAGCTCTCCAACTACTATGCCGAGAAGGCCGGCAACAAGTACGGTCTGGAGGACTACAAGGCTTCCGCCGAGTGCTTCCGCAAGGCCTACGAGGTGAAGAAACACCCCGCCGTGAACGAAATCGACACCGCGTCGTTGTTCAACGCCGGTTTCCTCGCCACTTTCGCCGGCGACTTCCAGCAGGGTCTGGATATGCTGAACGGTGCGCTGGCCATTGGCTACGACTTCGACGGCGACACCTATTACTACCTGTTCCACTGCTATTACGGCCTCAAGCAGTTCGACAAGTCGAAGAACGCGCTGGAGGAGGGCCTCAAGAAGCACCCGAAGAACAACAAACTCGTGGAGGGTCTGGTGAGCTTCTACTCCACCACGGAGGGCTACAACCCCGAGGAGGTGATTCCGGTGGTGAAGTCCGCTGTGGAGAACGACCCGAAGAATGCCGAGCTGTGGAGCGGTCTGGGTCGTGTGTACGACAAGCTGAACATGCCGGAAGAGGCGGTAGGCGCGTTCTCCACCGCTGCGGAGCTGGCTCCCGAAGATTTCGGAACCAACTTCAACCTGGGTCTGCTCTACATCAAGGTGGGCGACATGTACAACGAGAAGGCCGGTAGCGCAGCTTCCATCGAGGAGTCCAACGAGATGATTAACAAACGTATCGAGGCCTATGCCGCTTCGATTGCCCCGCTGGAGAAGGCTCACTCGCTCAATCCTACCGAGAAATCGACCGTCGAGCTGCTGAAGAACGTATGCTTCAGCCTGCGCGATGCGAAAGAGGGTATGCTGGAGAAATCCAACAAGTACAAGGCGCTGCTCGAGCAGTTGTAGCAGATTGTCCGGTAACGAATTTCAGGGGCTGTCCGCATCGGCGGACAGCCCCTTCTGTCTTCCGGCGGCGGGGCGGAGGGACGGATTCGGTGCGGAGCGCGCGCGGAGGGTGCGGCGGAGGCCGGGACGATGTTTTTATGGCTGAAAATTTGCACTATCGGTCGCGGATGTGTAATTTTGCATTCTTAAAGCAAGGACGATGGAACAGGGTAATAAGATAATCGAAGATATTACCGGTCAGGAGTATAAATACGGCTTCGTGACCGATATCGAGACCGACACCATCCCGCGCGGTCTCAGCGAGCAGGTGGTGCGTGCCATCTCGGCGCTCAAGGGAGAACCGGAGTGGATGACGGCTTACCGTCTGAGGGCTTATGCGCACTGGAAAACGATGCAGATGCCCACGTGGGCCCATCTCGACATTCCGGAGATAGACTATCAGGATATCATCTATTATGCGGCTCCGCGCACCGCGCCGCGCTACAAGAGCATGGACGAGGTGGACCCCGAGCTGAAGGCCACCTTCGACAAGCTGGGCATTCCGCTGGAGGAGCAGATGGCGCTTTCGGGCGTGGCGGTGGACGCGGTGATGGATTCGGTCTCGGTGAAGACCACTTTCCGCGACACGCTCGCCGACATGGGCATCGTCTTCTGCTCGATGAGCGAGGCGATAAGGGAGTATCCCGAACTGGTGCGCAAATACCTGGGCAGCGTGGTGCCCTATACCGACAACTTCTTTGCGGCGCTCAATGCCGCGGTCTTCTCCGACGGGTCGTTCTGCTACATTCCCAAGGGGGTGCGCTGCCCCATGGAGCTGAGCACCTATTTCCGCATCAATGCGGCGGGTACGGGACAGTTCGAGCGGACCCTCATCGTGGCCGACGAAGGGGCCTATGTGAGCTACCTGGAGGGGTGCACCGCACCGCGACGCGACGAAAACCAGCTGCATGCGGCGGTGGTGGAAATCGTGGTGATGAAGGATGCCGACGTGAAGTATTCCACGGTGCAGAACTGGTATCCGGGCGACAAGGAGGGCAAAGGCGGAATCTACAACTTCGTGACCAAGCGCGGCATCTGCAAGGGGGAGAACGCCCGGCTGTCGTGGACGCAGGTGGAGACGGCATTCTTATCTACGGCGGAATTATGAATCCCGCATCGGCTTTGATATGGGGAAGCGAAACGCTGAACCTCAAAATAATAATGACCTATTATGTTACAGGCTTTCC
>JAGBHC010000031.1 GCA_017935625.1 Rikenellaceae bacterium
AAAAGCGACCGGCGCAGGCTTTTGGCCGACTGTGCTTTCGTTTATCAGCGAATATATTTCATATATTTGTCTTAGACGAATCGCAAAAGCGACCGGCGCAGGCTTTTGGCCGACTGTGCTTTCGTTTATCAGCGAATATATTTCATATATTTGTCTTAGACGAATCGCAAGAGCGACCGGCGCAGGCTTTTGGCCGGACCGTGCTTTCGTTTACGGGTGAATATATTTCATATATTTGTCTTAGACGAATCGCAAAAGCGACCGGCAGCAGGCTTTTGGCCGACCGTGCTTCCGTTTATGGGCGAATATATTCATATATTTGCTTCGGGCGAACGAATCGCATTGCGGATGGAGCTGCCCCCTCCGGACGCTCTCCTGCTTACGGAGAGCGGTGCCGGATTCGTGCGGCGCCGGCGCAATGCCTGAATGGCTACGATTATGGCAATGTTCATGGGCTTTACCTTTGCCGACGTGTGGTCGGTGGTCACCGCATTTTATGTGGTGGCAATCATCGTGGTCATCGCTTTCATCATCTACGAGAAACGCGAACCGGAAAAGGCCCTGGCCTGGATTACGGTCATCGCCCTGCTGCCCGTGGTGGGGGTGTTCCTCTATTTCATTTTCGGACGGAACCGCCGCAAGGAGAAGATTTTCAACCGCAAGGAGCTGCACGACCTCGAACAGCTGGACAGAATGTGTCTGCGTCAGCTGACCGACATCTCCAATCCCGACCTGCTGCACCATCGTTCCGTCGCCGATAACCGGGACATCATCACCCTGCTGCTGAACAGCAACAAGGCGCCCCTCACCATGCACAACCGCCTGAAGGTGCTCCACAACGGCAAGGAGACCTTTTCGGACCTGCTCGACTCGCTGCGCCGGGCCGAGAAGTTCATCCACATGGAGTATTACATCTTCGAGAACGACCGGGTGGGGCGCAAGGTGGCGCGCATATTGATGGACAAGGCCCGCAGCGGGGTGGCCGTGCGTCTCATCTACGACGATGTGGGCAGCTGGGGACTCAGTCCGCGCTTCGTCTACAAGCTGCGCAAGGCGGGCGTGGAGACGGGCAAATTCATGCCGGTGGTCTTTCCGTGGCTGACCAGCGGCGTGAACTACCGCAACCACCGGAAAATAGTGGTCGTGGATGGAAAAAGAGCCTATACGGGTGGCATAAATATTGCGGAAAGGTACCTGCGCGGGACGCGGCTGGGCCGCTGGCGGGACACGCACCTGCGCATCGAGGGTGATGCCGTGGGGATGCTCCAGGCCATATTCGTCACCGACTGGTATTTCGTGAGCGGCAAGCGCCTTTTCGACATGGCGCTCTACTTCCCGCCCGCGAAGGTGGATACCGTGACTCCGATGCAGATAGCCTCTTCGGGCCCCGACTCCGACTGGGCTTCGATAATGCAGGCCTTTTTCGCGGCCATCGGCAAGGCCCGGCGTTACATCTACATCTGTTCGCCCTACTTCCTGCCCAACCAGGCGGTGCTTACGGCGATGAAGGTGGCCGCCCTGAGCGGCATCGACGTGCGGGTGATTATCCCCTCGCGCTCCGACAGCAAGGTGGTCTACTGGGCGACGCGCTCCTACATACCCGAACTGCTGGAGGCCGGCATCAAGGTGTTTCTCTACCGCAAGGGATTCATCCATGCCAAGGTGATAATCATCGACGGCGAGTTCAGCTCGGTGGGAACGGCCAATATGGATATCCGCAGCTTCGAGGACAACTTCGAGGTGTCGGCCATCATCTACGACCGTGCGACGGCCCGCATCCTGGAGGAGCAGTTCCGGGAGGATATGGCCGACAGCGTGGAGATTACGGCCGAGATGTGGGACAAGCGCAGCAGCCTGCACGCCGCCTACGAAGCGCTGGCCCGCCTGCTCAGCCCGCTGCTCTGACCCTTTCGCGGCGGCTGCGAGAGCTCCGGCCGTTTCGCCCCGTTTCATCCCCTGCCGCCTGCGGCGGCGTCGCGGCCCGTGCCGTCTCTCCTTGGCCCGGTCCGTCCGTTCGGTCCGGAGGAGTCTACTGTGCCGGCACTTCCCCGGGGGAACCGTGTTCTGCGGAACCCATTTCTGCGGTAGATGAAGAAATCTTCTTTTGCGTCTTTGAACGGAGAGCAATCTCCCGAAATCTTAAAAATGTAAAACGTATGAAGACTTTTTTGACTACATTGATTCTTTTGTTGGCTGCGGTCGGCGGTGCCGGCGCCCAGACCTTCCGGGTCGGTGTCCGCGGCGGTCTGATAATCGACCACTATTCGTTCGACCGGGTGTCGGTGGGCGATGCCGTCATTACGCCGGGCAGTTCGAAGCCGGGCTATCAGCTGGGTCTGGTCGCCCGCATCTCTATCCCGAAGTTCATTCATTTCCAGCCTGAAATGGTCTTTACGGCACGCAACTATCACTACACCGTGGCTCCGAAAGGGGGAGCGAGGGGCGATGCCCGGGTACGCACGGCCCGTCTGGAGCTGCCGGTGGCCGTGGGGTTCAACATCCAGGCGCTGCGACTCTTCGGCGGTCCGGTGTTCCGGCTCGACCATACGGTCCGCAGCAACAACGACGCGTTCGCCGTCCGCTACAACGATTCGGACGTCGGGCTGATGCTGGGCGCGGGTCTCGACATCCGCCGGTTCTTCATCGATGTGCGCTATACGACCTATGCGGGAAAGACCACCAACTGGTTCAGCTATGCCGGACAGAGTGCGCAGGTGAAGATTCGCAAGGACAATATGTGGACCTTCAGTGCAGGATTCTTTTTCTGACGGTGCGGCGCCGGGTGCGCTCCAGCGACATCTTCGCGACATCTCCCCGACGGATTCCGGCGGCTTTCGGCCGCCCCTTCCGCCGGGGAGATGCCCGTTTCCGGAGGGCGGAGTCCTGATTTTCCTGCCCGGCGAGGGGCGTCGGCGGGACGGGCGGTCATCGTCGGGGCAGCGGGTCGTCCCCGAAGTCGAAACGCTGCTGAATCCACAGGCCGGCGTGTTCGGCGGCATTGCCGACGGAGAGTCCGATGAGGCGGATTTTCCGGCCGCCGAAATCGACGCCCTTCAGCAGCTCGATGCCCGTCTGCAACAGCCCTTCGGCGGACGAAACCGGCGAGGGGAGGGTTCTGGAGCGGGTGATTTGTCTGAAATCTTCGAACTTGAGCTTGAGTACGACCGTCTTGCCCGTGAACCCGTGGCGGGAGAGCCGTTCCCACACTTCGTCCCGCACGGCGGTCAGCTCTTCGACCAGGCGCGTGCGGTCGTCGGTGTCGGAGGCGAAGGTGGTCTCGGCTCCGAGCGATTTGCGGATGCGGTTGGGCTCCACCTCCCGCGGGTCGATGCCGCGGGCATAGCCGTAGTAGCTGTGTCCCGCCTTGCCGAAGTGTCCCACGAGCTCCTCCTCGCTCCATTTGCGCAGGTCGGCTCCGGTGCGGATGCCCATGCGGTGCATCTTGTCGGCGGTGACCCTGCCTATGCCGAAGAACTTCTCGACGGGCAGCGCCGCGACGAACGGGTCGATTTGCTGCGGGGGAATGACGAAGAGTCCGTCGGGTTTGCGGTAGTCCGAAGCGATTTTGGCCAGCATCTTGTTCACCGAGATGCCCGCCGAAGCGGTGAGGCCGGTCTGCTCGAGGATGCGGGCCTTTATCTCCCGGGCCAGGAGGGTGGCCGAGGGCACGTGCGAGACGTCGAGAAACGCTTCGTCCAGGGAGAGGGGCTCGACCTTGTCCGTATAGCGGGAGAAGATGTCCCGAATCTGCTGCGACACGGCCTTGTAGACGTCGAAGCGTACCGGGACGAAACGCAGCCCCGGACAGAGCCGCAGCGCCTTGGCCGAGGAGAGGGCCGAGTGCACGCCGTAGCGCCGGGCCTCGTAACTGGCTGTGGCGACCACGCCCCGCGGGCCGTCGTAGCCCACGGCGATGGGCAGCCCGCGCAGCTCCGGACGGTCGCGCTGCTCGATGGAGGCGTAGAAGGCATCCATGTCGATGTGTATGATTTTGCGTTGGCTCACGGTGTGCAGAGGGCAAAAAGGGTGCAGAACCAGATGTCCGGCGGGATGAAAAAGGGACAGCCGGCCGCATGGCCGACTGTCCCGGATGTATCTGCCGACGGTCCGCAGGCGGCGGATTCGTCCCGGGGGCGGGAGCTTGGCGGCACTCCCGCCCGCAGGGGGAACGGTTTAGATGGAGATGTCGAGAATCTCGAAGTGGATGGTGCCGGCCGGAACGGTCACATCGACCCGTTCGCCCTTCTTCTTGCCCAGCAGGGCCTTGGCGATGGGGGTGCCGATGGCCAGGCGCCCCAGCTTGAGGTTGGCCTCGTTCTCGGAGACGATGGTGTAGACCACCTGCTTGCCGGTGTTGTGGTTCAGCAGGGTCACCTTGCTCAGGATGGCCACCTTGCTGGTGTCGATTTTCGACTCGTCGATGATGCGGGCGTTGGCGATGGTGTCCTCCAGCTTGGCGATGCGCATCTCCAGCAGCCCCTGGGCTTCGCGGGCCGCGTCGTATTCGGCGTTCTCCGACAGGTCGCCCTTGTCGCGGGCTTCGGCGATGGCTGCCGAGATTGCGGGACGCTCCACCGAACGCATGTGGTCGAGCTCCTCTTTCAATTTCTTGTACCCCTCGGGGGTCAGGTAGATGATGTTTGCCATATTTTCTATCGTTTTATTCGTTTTCGAATGAGACAAAAATACGAAGAATTCCAACTCTTTAGGAATTGGAACCCTTCTCATGTTACATGACAAAAGTAGGGATTATTTCTCAATTTCCAAACTTTTGCCCGAAAAATGTTCGTTCTCTTCCCGCCGCGGCGTGCGGGCCCGGTTCGCGGCGTGCGGTTGCGGGCGCTGCGCAGCCGTTGCCGCCCGGTGTTCCGCGGCCGGTCCGGCGCTATTTCCACTCCGCCGACGGGTAGCCGAGGCGTTTGCCGGTCTGGATTTTGGAGTTCTCGAACTTGGTGTTCATCTGTTCCACCGCCACCTCGCGTGCGCTTTCGTAGGGGGGAATCCACAGGTCGAAGCGCTGGCAGTAGTCCACCGACGATTCGATGATGTTGAGTATCGCCTCCTTGGTTATCTGGCGGCTGCCGAACTGCGGGTATCGCAGCTCTTCGGGGGCTTCGCCTTCGACGAAGTATTGCATCTCGCGGTTGATGAAGATGCGTCCCACCAGGTAGCCGAGGTCCTCGTTGCGGTTGTACTTGAAGGAGTCGGCCAGGAAGTCATATATGTTGATGACGCCGCAGTAGGCGTTGTTGCGGTCGGCGGCGAGGTATTCGCTCTCCCAGACGGGATGGCCCTCCGGAAAGCTGAATACGTTGGTGTGCATGCTGAAGATGAGCACGTCGCCGGCAGTCTGGAGCTGGGCTTCGAACTTGCCTTTGTCGCGGTACTCGATTCTCACCCGCTTGTCGAGCCGGTCGTCGAGCTCTTCGTTGAGCTCCGAGGAGAATTCGAGCAGCGCCTCTTTGAATTCGTTGAAAACTGCGAACGTGTTGTCGAAAATTCGTTGCTGAAGATTCGCTTTGAGGGCCAGGTTCTCCATTAGCTTCTCCCTGCGCCCGTTGTCGTTGTCCATATATGATTTAAATTGGTTTGTATTCGGTTGTCGGGGGCGGCGCGGTCGGCTCCGCCCCGTTTGCGTGCGGGGTCATTGCAGCCGCAGCATCTCGCCCTCGAGCACTTTCGAGTGGGCGGTGCGGCGGTTGATTTTGGCCAGCTTGTCCATGCGGATGCCGTAGCTCTGGGCGATGGAACGCAGGGTCTCGTCCTCCTTGACCAGGTGCATCAGCTTGCCGTTGTTGGAGCGGCTGGCCTTCTTCTTGATGTAGACCATCTCGCCCCCGGCGGGTTGCTCGCCCTCGGCCGAATCGTTGAATTTGCGCAGCTTGGCGGCGCCGATGCCCACGGCCGAAGCAATCGATTCGTAGGTGTCGCCGGAACGCGCGATGATGAATTCGCTGCCGTTGTTGTAGTAGATGCTGTATCCGCCTATCTGGTGCATGGCCACCATGTAGTTGTCCACATCGACCTTGGGCACGTTCTTGTCGCCGATTACGATGTCGCTGGTCACAATCTCCTGTTTGGGGGTGGTCACGGCGTCGGCGCTCCAGTTCCGGCCTTCGTCGATGAGGAAGAGCCGGTTGTCTTCAATCATCTTTATCAGCAGCTCGGCGTAGCGCGGATTGGTGGCGTAGCCGGCGGCCTTGAGTCCGTAGGCCCATCCCTTGTAGTCCGACGGGTCGAGCTCGAAAAGCCCCTGGTAGCGGGGCGACTTGTCGAGAAACTCCGAGTGGTCGAGCCACGAATCCTCCGCCGAATCGTATTTGCGGAAACATTCGCCCCGGGCATCGTCGTCGTGGGTGATGGTCTCGCCCGTCCAGTCGCGCTTGCACTTGATGCCGAAGTGGTTGTTCGCTTCGCGTGCCAGGCGGCTGTTGCCGCTGTCGGATTCGAGCAAACCCTGGGCCAGCTTGATGCTGGCGGGGATGCCGTATATCTCCTGATGCTCCTCGGCCAGCGCCTTGAAGCGCCGGATGTACTCCTCTTTGGTGGTGCGGGTCTGGGCCGAAGCCGTTGCGCCGAGCAGGAGCAGGGCGGCGGCCCACACCGTCAGATGTGCTGTTCTTCTCATAGTCAGGTTCGTGTCTGAACCGGAGCGCGGACTCCGGCTCGGTTCTCTTTCAAGTCAAACGGGCCCGGCCGCGAAGTTATTATTCTCAAACTTCCGCCATAAAAAGCCAACAAGCAAAGATACGATTATTCTTCGAATATTTTGCACACTTTTTGCGAAACTTTCTCATCCCGACATGTTAAAATCCATTGCAGCCATGTTTACCGAAAATGCCAATACCATATTCCGCCGTGCCATCGCCGATTACCACGCCTGCGACGAGGCGGAGCACCGCGCCCGGAACCCCTATCCGGAACGGACGATAGAGTATCTGCTCTACCTGAAATGCTGGGTCGATACCGTGCAGTGGCACCTGGAGGACATCATCCGCAAACCCGATATCGACCCGCGGCGGGCGCTGATGCTCAAGCGGCGCATCGACGCCTCCAACCAGCTGCGCACCGACCTGGTGGAGTACATCGACCAGTGGTTCATGGAGCGGTACGGCGGGGTGACGCCCCGTCCGGGAGCCCGCAAGAATACCGAAACGCCCGCCTGGGCCATCGACCGGCTCTCGATTCTGGCGCTGAAGATATACCACATGAAGCAGGAGTGCGCACGCGCCGGTGCGGATGCCGCCCACCGGGCCCGGTGCCGCTCCAAGCTCGACGTGCTGCTCACCCAGCAGGAGGACCTGTGCGAGGCGCTCGAGGAGCTGATTGCCGACATCGAACGGGGCGACAAGGTGATGCGGACCTACAAGCAGATGAAGATGTACAACGACCCCACCCTGAACCCCGTGCTCTACGGCGAGGTCGAGGCGGCAAACTCCGGATGCAAATGACGACGGGTTTCGCCTCCGCGGGACTCATCCTCAAGGGCGGGGTTCCCGACTACTGCGACCACCTGCTGGTGGTGCGGCTCTCGTCCATGGGCGATGTGGCCATCGCGGTGCATGCCGTGGAGGCGTTGCGCCGGGCCTATCCCCGCATGGAGATAACGGTGCTCACGCGTCCGCGCTTCATCCCCCTGTTCCGCGACATTCCCCGCATCGACTTCTTTCCGCTCGATTTGCAGGGGCGTCACCGCGGGGTGCGCGGATTGGTGCGTCTGTGGAGCGAGCTGATGGAGCAGGGCATCGATTCGGTGGCCGACCTGCACGACGTGCTGCGCACCAAAGTCCTGCGCACGCTGCTGCGCATGAGCGGCTGCCGGGTTTCGGTCATCGACAAGGGGCGTGCCGACAAGGCGCTGCTGGTCAGGCCCGAGAACAAGCTGCTGGTGCGGCTGACGCCGACCCTGGCCCGCTATTGCCAGACGTTGCTGGAGCTGGGCCTGAAGGTCCGGCCGCCGGTGGTGCGCACCTGCCGCCCGCGGCCTCTCGACGGCGTGCCGGGCTCGCTGATGCCCGAAAAGCGGGGGCTGTGGATAGGGGTGGCCCCCTTCGCGGGACACCGCGGAAAGACCTATCCCGAGCCGCTGGCCGAACAGCTCGTCGAGGGGCTGGCGCTTCACAGCCAGCGCGTGGTGATTTTCGGCGGCGGGGAGCCGGAGCGGGAGTTCGCCTGCCGCATGGAGCGTCGCGGCGACAACATCGTTTCGGCGGTGGGCGTATGCGACTTGGGCGGGGAGTTGGACCTCATCTCCAATCTCGACGCCATCGTGACGATGGATTCGGCCGTCATGCACATGGCTTCGCTGGTGGGCACGCGGGCCGTGTCGCTGTGGGGTGCGACGCATCCCTATGCCGGGTTCTACGGATTCGGGCAGCGCGAGGAGGATATCGTGCAGGCCGACATGCCGTGCCGTCCCTGTTCCGTCTACGGCGAACGTCCGTGCCGCTACGGCGACTACCGCTGCCTGACCTCCATATCGCCGCAGCAGGTCATCGACCGGGTGATGGCTCCCCTGCGCCGTGCCGCGCAGGGAGAGGGGGAGCGGACGGCCGCCGGGCGCAGAAAGAGAGCCGGGAAGGTGCCCGGATAGCGGCGCGGAGGGGCGCGGACGGCGGAAAATTCCATTCTGTGAAAAAAATCACACTGACATGGATGCTTATTTCAAAATAAAGCGTACCTTTGGTGTCGGGTTGGAGCGCGGGTGCTCCGGCCCGGCATTTGTGAATTTTCAGTCAAACAGTTAAACGAAGTATAACAATGAACGTACCGTCAAATTTATTCTACTCCAAGGACCACGAATGGGTGCGTGTCGAGGGCGACACCGCGTATGTGGGCATCACCGATTTCGCACAGAGCCAGCTCGGTGACATCGTATTCGTGGATGTTACCACCGTGGGCGAGACGCTGCCCCAGGGCGAAGTGTTCGGCACCATCGAGGCCGTGAAGACCGTTTCCGACGCATTCCTGCCCGTGGGCGGCGAGATTGTCTCGTTCAACGAGGCGCTCAACGACGACCCCGCGCTGGTGAACAAGGACCCCTACGGAGAGGGCTGGATGGTGAAGGTGGCCATGACCGACGGCGCCGACGTGCAGAATCTGCTTTCGCCCGCCGAGTACGAGAAGCTCATCGGATAGGGGCGCGAGGCCTGTTTTCGCGAAGATATATCGCGGCGCCGGCCGGCGGCCTGCGGGAGTCCGTGCCCGGGCCGGGTCGGTGTGCCGTAGTTTAAGAATAAGGAAAAAGAGAGAGTTATGGTAAAAGTAACAGTTGTAGGTGCGGGTAACGTGGGAGCTACCTGCGCCAATGTGCTCGCCTGCCGCGGCATTGCCGGGGAGGTGGTGCTGATAGATATCAAAGAGGGATTCGCCGAGGGCAAGGTGCTGGACATGTATCAGGCCAGCGCGCTCTACGACGGCGGACCCAGACTGACCGGCGTCACCAACGACTACTCCAAGACCGCAGGGTCGCAGGTGGTGGTCATCACTTCCGGCCTGCCCCGCAAACCGGGCATGACCCGCGAGGAGCTTATCGGCGTGAATGCGGGCATCGTGAAGAGCGTGATGGAGAACGTGCTGAAGCACTCGCCGGAGGCGATAGTGATTGTCGTTTCGAACCCGATGGACCCCATGACCTATCTGGCCCTGATGAGCAGCGGACTCGACAAGCACCGCGTCATCGGCATGGGCGGCGCGCTCGACTCGTCGCGTTTCAAATGCTACCTGAGCAAGGCGCTGGGCGGCAACATCGGCGACGTGGACGGCATGGTTATCGGCGGTCACGGCGACACCACCATGATTCCGCTGGTGAGCAAAGCCTCCTACAAGGGCGTGCCCGTCTCCGAGTTCCTGAGCGAAGAGGTGCTGGAGAAGGTGGCGGCCGACACGATGGTGGGCGGTGCTACGCTGACCGGCCTGCTCGGCACCAGCGCGTGGTATGCTCCGGGTGCCGCAGCCGCTTCGGTGGTGGAGGCCATCGTCAAGGACCAGAAGAAGGTGATTCCCTCGTGCGTCTATCTCGACGGAGAGTACGGACAGAAGGATGTCTGCATCGGCGTTCCGGCCGTTATCGGCGCCAGGGGCGTGGAGGCCATCGTCGAGGTGGCGCTCACCGACGCAGAGAAGGCCAAATTCGAGGCTTCGGTTGCGGCGGTGCGCAAGAATATCGCCGTGCTTCACGAGCTGAAGGCGCTTTGAGCGGGCGACCGTAGATGAACGGCGAACGGGGCTCCGGATTTCCGGAGCCCCGTTTCCCGTCTTTTGCGCACGGACGTGCCGCCCGCAGGATGCCGGCGGCGCGTTTCCCCGCTTTTTTTTATGCGGGCGGTGCAACGTATCGGACCGGACGGACATCTTATCTGACAGACGCCCCGGTCCTTGCGGCCGGATGTGCGGAACGGAAAGTATAACCCGATGCGATTGGATGTTTGTTTTCGGCGGCCGGTGGTCGGAGAAGCGGAGGTGCAGTCGGTCTTAAAACGATTCATGTTATGGTGAAAACGAAACCTTGGGCGGTGCTGCTCGCCCTGTCGCTGCTTGTTCCGGCGGGAGCCGGTGCGCAGTCGGACGGGGAGCGGAAAGAGCGGAAGGAACGCAGCGAACGGCCCTTCTATCCCGGACACGAACTCCGGGTCGGCGTGGGAATTCATCCCGTGCTGAACGGCGACTACTACGAATTCTGGAGCACGGCCCGGCTCGATGCCTGGCTGGCGGACCGGGAGAAATACTCCTTCGGCGCATTGCGCACGACGGGGGCGCTGACCGTGGCCTACGGCTACCGTTTCCGGCGGTGGCTGGAGGCGGGTGCGACCCTCTCCTATGCGCGTTTCTGGCGCGACTCCTATGTGCGGCTGACCGGGGCGAGTGCCGGCGAACTGCGCGACAACTACCTGGCCATTACGCCTTATGCCCGTTTCACGTGGCTCGACCGCCGGTGGGTGAAGCTCTATTCGCAGACCGGCATCGGCATCGGTGCGGGATTCGGGCACGACGACAGCTTCGGCCGCGAGCGGACGAAACTGCGCGACTGGTATCCCACCCTGCAGCTCACCCCGATAGGCGTCGCCGTGGGGCGCAAGGTCTACGGATATGCCGACATGTCGATTAGCAACATCGGCTGGTTCCATCTCGGAATCGGTTACAGGTTCAATTACGAATAACGGAAGATGAAGGTATGAGAAAGTTATTTGCAATGTTCGTGTCTCTGCTCGCGATGGCGGGCTGCACGGTGGAGGAGGGCGACGACGGCGGACGCACCCTGGGGGTGTACCGGATATTCTGTTCGGCCGACGATGTGATGCGGAAAGTCCATCTGCGGGCGATGGATGTCGCCCGGCTGACCGAGGAGTATATCGGGGCTTCGGAGTCGGAGCGTCCGGCGATATGGGAAAAGGTTCCCTTCTATTTTTACATGACGGAGGTGGAGGAGAACCACTGGCAGTTGGTGGGGCGGCCGCAGCCCGAAGACGAACTCTGGGTGTGGCATCTCTACACCGACGGAAAGTCGCTCTACGAGGCGGGAAGCCGGTGGACGATTGCCCTCTCCCGCTACACCGACGGGGCCGAGGATGAGTGGACCGCCGGCCGTGCGACCATCGAGTCGCTCGGCGACTGCACCTGGAGCTACGTCATGGAGCCCTCGGCGACGGGTCTCGCCTACGGGGCGGAGCTTTCGGTGGCGCTGCAGTCCGAAGCGCAGGAGAGAGGGCATGTCCGCTACGAGGTTTCGGGAACGGGCACCACGCAGCTCCGCAGCGGGGGCGGCTGGCTCGAACAGCCCCGCACGGTGAAGGTCGATTACCGGGCCGACCGGGCGGAGTACACGTTCTGTAATCTGCAACCCGGCATATCGCTGGGCGGAGGGTACGATTTGACCCTTTCGGGCGACGGGTTCCCGCAGCCGGTGGAGATGTCGGTGAGCTTCCTGATGGGCGGCACGACGGTTACCGTGGGCGAGGTGAGCGAATATTACGGAGATGTCATGTGCGACGTATTGAGATAACACTCCCCCCCCCTCGATGCGACGAAGGCTTCCGAACTCATTCGGAAGCCTTCGTCGCGTATTGCGGCCGGGACGCGAGGTCCGGCGGTGTCAGTCGTTGTTGAGCTGGGGGATGTCCACCGACTGCTGGCTGTCGCCCAGAAGGTGCTCGCTGAAGAAGTCGGCCATCTTCCAGAAGAAATATTCGTTCATGTCGCCGAAAGCGTGGCGCTGTCCCGGCAGGACGAGCATCTCGAACCGCTTGTTGGCCTTAATCAGCGCATCGACCACCCGGATGGTGTTGCCCGGGTGCACGTTGTTGTCGATGTCGCCCGTCACCAGCAGCAGATGGCCCTTGAGGTTTCTGGCCAGCGACTGGTTGTTGTCGATGGAGTAGCGGAAGGTGGTGTCGCCCTTGTCGTTCACCTCCTCCAGAACGCCGTGGTGCTGTTCGCTCCACCAGCGGTTGTAGATGCTGTTGTCGTGGTTGCCGGCGCACGATACGGCCGCCTTGAAGAAGTCGGGATATTTGAGTATGGCCGCCGTGGACATGAATCCGCCGCCGGAGTGGCCGTGGATGCCCACGCGGTTGCCGTCAATCCAGGCGTGGCGGGCTGCCAGCTGCTGGGCCGCCACCTTCTTGTCCTCCAGGCCGTAGTCGCGCAGGTTGCCGTAGCCGTAGTTGTGGTACCACTTCGAGCGGTTGGGGTGGCCGCCGCGGTTGCCCACGGTGATGACCACGAAACCCAGTTGGGCCAGGCGGTCTACGCGGGTCATGCCCTTGCTCCAGGCGGTGTTCACCGCTTCGGTCTGCGGGCCGGGGTAGACGTATTCGATGAGGGGGTACATGCGGGTGGAGTCGAAGTCGAACGGCTTGTACATCACGCCGTAGAGGTCGGTCACGCCGTCGCCCGCCTTGACCTTGAAGCGTTCGGGGAACCTGTATCCCGCCTCGAAGAGCAGCGAGAGGTCGGCCTGCTCGAGAGACATCACCTTGCGGCCCGTGTTGTCGCAGAGGTCGCTGACGGGGGCGGTGTCCACGCGCGAGTAATTGACCACGAAGTATCTGGCGTCGTCGGCCATCTCCACCGACGAGTCGAAGTCGGGCGTGTCGAGCCGGCGCATGCCGCTGCCGTCGAATCCGATGCGGTAGAGGTGGGTGTAGTAGGGGTTCTCGTTCTTGTCGTAGCCGCAGGCGGTGAAGTAGACGGTGCGCGTCGCATCGTCTACTTCCACGATTTCCTCTACATGGAAGTCGCCGCGGGTGATGGGGTTCAGGAGCCTGCCGTCGGCCGAGTAGAGGTAGAGATGGGCCCATCCGTTGCGCTCGGACCAGTGGATGAGCTCTTTGCCTCCGCTGACCGGCCGCAGGGGACGGGTCTCGACGTAGGTGTTGAGCCGCTCCCCGATAATCGGGCGGCAGCTGTCGCCGGCGACCTCCACCGTGCAGATGTCCACCCGCTTCAGGTCGCGGCTGGTGCGGGTGACGTAGAACCGGCTGCTGTCGCCGAGCCATACCGTCTTGAAGCTCTCCTCGTAGCGGTCGCTGTTGCGGGCGGGACGGCGGTTGATGGAGAGGGTCTGGTCCTTGAAGGCGTCGGCCTTCACGGTTTTGCGGGAGAGGCTCTCCATGTCGAAGAGCTCCAGCTGGTAGCGGGGCCCCGGTTCGCCGGGCATCTGGTATTTGTACTCCTCGAGCGTGGGGCGCGGATTGGAGAGCACGTTGATGACCCACAGCGCCTTGACACCGGACATGTCGGCCCGGGTGACGGCGAAGTGCTTCGAGTCGGGCGACCAGACGATGCTCGGCCGGTTGCGGGCCGTGGAGTCCTTCTTGGTGGCGCCGTCGCGGTCGGGGCGGCCGCCGTAGGAGAAGTCGTCGCTGCCGTCGGAGGTCAGGCGGTGTTCGACGATGGTGGAGTCCTTCTCGTCGAGCCGGGCCTTGCGCAGATTGACGCTGTCCATGTAGTAGAGGTCGTTGAGGCGGGCGAATACGGCCCAGCGTCCGTCGGGCGACACGTTGGCCCAGCGCGGAAACTCCTTCTCGGGTTCGCGGTCGGTCACCTCGGTCAGCGAACCGTTGTCGAGGTCGTATTCGAAGCGGAACACCTTGCGCTCCTTGCCCGGTTTTTTCCCGTCGCCCTCTTTGCCCGCTTCGGGTTTCTTGTCCACGAGCTGGCTGCCGGTTATCTCGAAGGTGAAGATGCGGTCGTCCTTGAGCTTCAGTTTGGCGACGGGCAGGTGCTGGGCGTCGAACGGGTCACGGGTTATCTCGCTGATTTTCATGGCCAGTTCGGCCATGTCCCACAACGGACGCCGCGTGCGGGCCACGGGGTCCACCACGAAGTATTGCGTCCCTTGCGGGCTGCGCCATACGTACCAGAATTTGTCGGAATTGCGGAACCAGTTGGGTTGCACGGCGGTCGAGAAGACCATTTTGTCCACTTTCTTCTGCGAGAATCGCTCCGCGAGGTCGTAGTTGGCCCGCGTTACCGGGACGGGCTGGCCCGTTGCGGCGGCCGACAGCAGCCCCAGGCACATTAACAGGAAAAGTCTCTTCATGGGTTGAGTATTTAATGTTGTTCGATTCCGATGTCTGCGCTCTCCGCGCGAAAGAACGCCTCCCCCGGCCGCATGACCCGGGGAGGGCCTTTGTTCCAAGTTACAATAATGGTCAAAAATATCCGTTTTTACAACACCGGGCGGAATTTTTTCCATATTTTCCCCTCCTGCGTCTGTTTTTTAACGCCCGGGGAGCCCTTCCGGAGCCGGAGCGGCAGTGTGCCGGACGGTGCGGCGGAGGTGAATCGTCGTTTTTTCGGCTTGCGGAATTGAACTTTGGCAAAATAATAGTACCTTTGTAAATTAGAATTTTCCGGCGTCGCCCGGCACGGAGCGAGGCGGGAAAACGGTTGGAAAAATAATATTTAGTACGGAATTATATGTTCGACATTAGTAAACGAGTTGTGATTATTACGGGCGGATACGGCGTGCTCGGCGCCTCGATGGCCCGTTGCATGGCGCGTCTCGGGGCCCGCATCGTCATCGTGGGCCGCCGGGAGGAGAAGGGCCTTCCGCTGGTGGAGGCGATGTGCGCCGAAGGGGGCGAGGCGCTCTTCTGCAAGGCCGATGTGCTCGACCGTCCGGCCCTGGAGGCGGTGCGCGACACGGTCGTGGAGAAGTGGGGCCGTATCGACGTGCTGATTAACGCCGCGGGCGGCAACATGCCCGGTGCGACCATCCCGCCCGACAAGAACCTGTTCGACCTCGATGTGGATGCCTATCGCAAGGTGCTGGACCTCAATCTGGTCGGCACGGTGATTCCGACTCTGGTCTTCGGCGAGCAGATGGCCCGCCAGAGCAAGGGCTCGGTGATAAACATTTCGTCGATGTCTTCGCAGCAGATAATTACCCGTGTCTGCGGCTACTCCTCTTCGAAGGCCGCCATCGACAACTTCACCAAGTGGTGCGCCGTGGATTTGGCCAAGAAGTTCGGCGAAGGGGTGCGGGTCAATGCCATCGCTCCGGGATTCTTCATCACCGAACAGAATCGCACGCTGCTCACCAATCCCGACGGCAGCTACACCGACCGGGCCAAGGACGTGGTGCGCAATACGCCCTTCGGACGCATGGGCGACCCCGAGGAGCTGAACGGAGCCGTGGTCTTCTACGCCAGCGACGCTTCGCGGTTCATCACCGGCACCGTGCTGCCCATCGACGGCGGATTCAGCATTTTCAGCGGAGTATAATCGAAAAACGACCGATAACATTATGGAAAAGAGATATTGCTTTGAACAGATGATGCGCTGGTACGGACCCAACGACCCGGTGTCGTTGGCCGATATCCGTCAGGCGGGTGCGACCGGCGTGGTGAACGCCCTCCATCAGATTGCTCCCGGAGAGGTGTGGAGCGTGGAGGAAATCCGCCGCCGCAAGGAGCTCTTCGAGCAGGCCGGACTGACCTGGACCGTGGTGGAGAGCCTGCCCGTGAGCGAACAGATAAAGACCCGCACGGGCGACTACGTGCGTCACATCGAGAATTACAAGCAGAGTCTGCGCAATCTGGCGGAGTGCGGCATCGAGGTGGTGACCTACAACTTCATGCCGGTGCTCGACTGGACCCGCACGTCGGTGGCCTACGAGGTGAGCGACGGTTCGCGCGCCTTGCGCTTCGAGCGGGCGGCGTTCGTGGCTTTCGACCTCTTCATCCTGAAGCGTCCGGGAGCCGAGGCCGACTATTCGGCCGAGGAGGTGGCCCGGGCCGAGAAGCGCTTCGCCGGGATGAGCGACGAGGAGAAACGGGTGATGGTGGAGAGCCTGCTCATGGGCCTGCCCGGCGCCGACGAAAGTTTCACCGAGGAGGCTATCCGCCAGGGACTGGAGATGTACAAGGACATCGACGAAAAGAAGCTCAAGGCCAATCTGGTGGCCTTCCTGCGCGAGGTGACCCCGGTGGCCGACGAGGCGGGCGTGCGGCTGGCCATCCATCCCGACGACCCTCCCTACAGGCTGCTCGGCCTGCCGCGCATCATGCGCACCGAGGCGGACTTCATGGAGCTGGTCGAGGCGGTGCCCAACAAGAGCAACGGACTGTGCTTCTGCACGGGTTCATTCAGCATCCGTCCCGACAACGACCTGCCCCGCATGGCGGAGAGGCTGGGCGAGCGAATCAATTTCGTCCACCTGCGCAGCACTCAGCGCGACGAGCTGGGCAACTTCTACGAAGCCAACCATCTGGAGGGAAGCATCGACATGTATGAAATCGTGCGCAGCCTCATCGGCGTGATGAACCGCCGCGGCTGTTCGCTGCCGATGCGCCCCGACCACGGCCACCAGATGCTGGACGACCTGAACAAGAAGACCTATCCCGGCTATTCGGCCATCGGCCGCCTCAAGGGACTGGCCGAACTCCGGGGACTGGAGCTGGGCATCGGCCGGACGCTGATGGGCAGGTAGCCGGACCGACGGATTGAATTTTATTAACCCTGACGAGAGATAAACGAAGAAGATGGCCTATGGCTGTAATGGTTAGAATTTATGACAAGAATCCCAATCAGAGGGAGGTGCGGCGCGTGGTCGATGCGCTGGAGCGGGGCGGGGTGATTATCTATCCCACCGACAGCGTCTATGCGTTCGGCTGTTCGATTAATTGTCCCAAGGCGGTGGAGAAACTCAAGCAGATTTGCGGCAAGGACGTGTCGCGGCTCTCGGTGGTGTTCGCCAGCATCGCCCAGATGTCGGAGTTCGTGAGAATCGACAACGAGGAGTTCAAGGTGCTCAAGCGCAATCTGCCGGGACCTTTCACCTTCATTCTGCGGGCGGGCAGCCGGACGCCCGACAAGGTCATCGGCAAACGCAAGACCCTGGGCGTGCGGATTCCCGACAACACGATAGCCGCCGCGATAGTCGAAACCCTGGGCTGTCCCATGCTCACCGCGTCGGTCAAGGATGACGACCGTCTCATCGAGTACACCACCGACCCCGGACTGATGCTCGAGCGTTACGGCTCGGTGCTCGAAGCGGTGGTGGACGGCGGCAACGGCGACAACATTCCCACCACGACCGTCGATTTGAGCGAGGGCGAAGCGGTGGTCGTCCGTCAGGGCAAAGGAGAATTGAAATAAGAGAGATTAAAAAACGTATTGCATTATGGAAAACAAACGCAGTTTATGGAGCGAGGCTTTCAAGTACGGAACCGTCGTCGGCCTCGTGACTATTTTGTTCGAAGTGCTGGGGATGGCCTTCAGAAACGAGGAAGGCCGCTCTCCCTGGATAATCGGCTTTCTTTCGCTGGTGATTTTCATCGCGCTGGTCTACCTCTTTACCAAAAGGTTCGTGGCCGCCACCGCCGGACGCAAGGGCTGTTCCTACGGCCGTTGCGTGGGCTTCGTGGCCGCGATGATGGTCTTCGCCGGCATACTCCTCGGCCTCTACACCTATGTGGCCGCCAATTTCATCGCCCATGATTTCTATGCGGAGTTGGTCGAGAAGCAGCTCGTGCTGATGGAGAACATCTACTCCGCCGACCAGCTCGCGATGATGGAGAAGGTGACCTATGCGATGGCCTTCAATCCCGTGGCCCTCGTGCTGGGAAGCGTGTTCGGCATGTGCCTGAAGGGAGTCGTGGTCGGTCTGATAACTTCGGCGCTGGTCTATCGCAAGCCCGACCCGTTTGCGGATATGCCCGAAGGCGACGGGGAGGCGAAGTAACCATGGAGGAGACCAGGCAGAGAGAACGGACGCGCGAAGCCGGCGCTTCGGGTGCCGGGACGCGTTGCGATATTTCGGTGGTGGTGCCTCTCTACAACGAGGAGGAGTCGCTGCCCGAACTGTCGGCATGGATAAGGCGGGTGATGGAACGGGAGGGTTTCTCCTACGAAGTCATCTTCGTGGACGACGGCAGCGACGACGGCTCGTGGCAGGTGGTGGAGCGTCTGGCGGCCTCCGACTCCCGTATCCGGGGCATCGGATTCGGCCGCAACTACGGCAAGTCGGGAGCGCTTTATTGCGGGTTCGATGCCGCGTGCGGCGAGGTGGTCATCACCATGGATGCCGACCTGCAGGACTCTCCGGACGAAATCCCCGCGCTTTACCGCATGGTCATGCAGCAGGGGTACGACCTGGTGTCGGGTTGGAAGAAGGTGCGTCACGACCCGCTGGGCAAGACGCTGCCCAGCAAGTTCTTCAACTGGACGGCCCGCCGGGTCTCCGGCATCCGGCTCCACGACTTCAACTGCGGTCTGAAGGCTTATCGCAGCCGGGTGGTGAAGAACATCGAGGTCTACGGCGAGATGCACCGCTACATCCCTATTCTGGCCTACAAGGCGGGGTTCAGGCGCATCGGCGAAAAGCCGGTGGAGCACCGGGCCCGCAAGTACGGAGTGAGCAAATTCGGGTGGGAGCGCATGATTAAGGGCTACCTCGACCTGATTGTGGTGATGTTCATGTCGCGGTTCGGACGCAGTCCCATGTACATCTTCGGCGGCCTCGGCACGCTGATGTTTCTGGTGGGCGGCGTGACCACGGTGTGGCTCATCGCCGAAAAACTCTATAAGTTGTGGCACGGACTGCCGTTCCGGCAGGTCACCGAACAGCCCATGTTCTACATCGCCATGCTGGCTGTGGTGCTGGGTGTGCAGCTGTTCCTGGCCGGATTCATCGGAGAGCTCATTAACCGCAACTCTTCCGACCGGAACCGGTACAACATAGACCGAAGAATTTGAAAAACGACGAGTTATGATACAGAGAATACAGACTTTATACCTGCTGCTGGCAGCGGGGCTCATGTGCGCGATGTCCTTCATGCCGCTGGCCCATTTCACGGCCGGTGCGGAGGAGTACCGCCTCAAGGCGTTCGGCATCGAGAGCGTGGAACACGAATTGGGCGGAGTGGAGATGCGCAGCGGCGACCCGCATCAGCTTATAAAGAGTGAGACCGTGTCGCAGGGCTGGGTGGCCAGCACCGTCTACATGGGCATCATCGTGGTGGTGACGGCGGTTCTGCCGTTCGTGGCAATCTTCCTCTATCGCAGACGCTGGGTGCAGATGCGGTTGTGCGTGGCGGAGATGATTCTGCTGGTCGGCGTCGAACTGTTCGTCTGCTTCTATCTGGTCCGCGGATTCCGAAGCGTCGCGCAGGTCGAAGCCCACAACGGCTACTTCACGTTCGCCGTGGCGATTCCCGTGGTCTGCTTCATTTTGACCTATCTCGCATTCCGCGGTGTCATGAAGGACGAGCTGCTGGTCAAATCGCTGGACCGTATCCGTTAGCCGCAGGGGGGGAGGTTTCGCCCCGGCTTGCGATTCCGGTTCCCCTTGTGAAGGAAAACTCCCGGTTGTTCTGAGGAACGGCCGGGAGTTTTTTGTGAGAAAGACGGATGTATTCCGGCAAAGGCGATTGCGGAGAGCGCACGGCGCAGGTCTTCGCAGGGGCGGTCGCAGTGCGTCGCCCGTTTTTCGTATGTTTTTTGGGCTTGTCGATTGGCCGGCGGGGTTTGCTTCCGCGGTGTCTTGTCTTTGCGGCAGCCTTTGTTTTTCGCAGTGTTGTGTGCAGGTGGGCCGGAGCGCGGCTGTTGCCCTGTTCCGTATTTTTTTGTGTGACTGTCGGTGAAAGTCTTGCTTTCGTGAACCTTGTTTTGCGGGGTTTTATTTCTGCAATGTCTTGCTTTTGCAGCGGCTTCGGTTTTTCGTAGTGTCATGTGCAGGCGGCAGAAACATTATGCGTTGTGTCAGGGATTCTATTTCGGGTCGGGGGTGCCGGGGCGGTTGTTCCCGTATATCCGGCGGAGACGGAGATGACTTCGGCCGGAACGGCGGGGACAACGAGGATAACGGGGGGGGCGTCGGGAAAGTGCGTGGCGTGGCGTGTCGGGTGCGGGTGCATGGGGAGGGGGCGGCTTCGGGAGGTGGAAATCGCGGGAAAGAGTATCCGCTCCCGGTCCGTCGGGGTGGAACGACATGCCGTAATCCGTGGAAGCACACATGGAAGTGCCCGCAGATGGGCCGGAGGAAGAGCGGAATGAGCCGCGGACGTCCCGCAGGCGGGCCGGAGCGGTGGGTATGCAGGGTATACGGGGCCTGCAAGGTGACCAGGGTATGCGGGGTTACGGACCTGCGGCTGCGGGGCCGAAAAAAAAGCTGCCCCCTATTCACATAGGAGGCAGCCCCGGCAAAGTTAATAAATGCTAACCAAAATACTAATAACCCTCATTCTGCAAAGCTTTCTTCTCTTCAGTCGAGAGCGGTTTGCCGTCTTTTGTGATGTTATCGAGGAAAGTCTGCGGAATCGGACGATAGTAGTGCTGGTTCTCGCGGAAGCTGCCGCCGTAGTTGCTGACGTAAGGCGTTCCGTCGATGTTGGCGCTGTGGCCGGTGATATCCTTGATATCGGTGCTGTAAGCCTGGTCGTTGAACACCAGACGTTTGGCAAGGGTCTTGGTACGGGCCAGGTCCATCCAGCGCAGCAGCTCGCCGTACATCTCGCGCGACTTTTCGTTGAGCAGGTAGCACATGGCCTTGTCGTATTCGGAGGTGTAGCCCAGCTTGTTCATGATGGCTACGTCCTCGGCCGGATAGCTGCCGCTGGTTACGGCGGGCAGCGTAGAGGGAGTGCCGTCGAGGGTCGCACGCAGGTCGAGACCGAGCGAGTAGTAGTAGGAGTTCATCGGATAGAATGCGCAGTTGGCGGTGAAGCCCTTCAGGTCGGCTTTGTAGCGGTTGGAGTGGTAAGCCAATCCACCGTCCACGTACTCGTCGCGCTTCTCGCCGGCCTTGTACTGGGCGCGGTCGCGCAGCGGCTTGAGAACAGCCAGACCCTCGTCGATTTTACCCTGGCGAATCAGCGCCTCGGCCTTGAAGAAGTAGTCCTCGGCCGAACGGGCCAGCACACCGTCGCGGTAGCCGCTGCCCTGGTTGTTGGCGTGTACCGCACCGTCGAAGTACTTGTTCAGCGGAGCGAGCAGCGTGTTGAAGTCGGGGGTCATGCTGGTGCCGATAATCTGGCCGCCGGGCCGGTCGTAGATGTTCAGCGCCATGATGGTGGGGATGTACTTGTCGGTGGTGTAGTCCACGCGGGTGTAGGAGCCGGCGGCGGGAGCCTTGGCGATGTTCACCTCGTCCTTGTAGTACTCCTGACCGTAGTCCTCACGGTTGATGATATACATGGCGGCCATGTACTTGCCGTCGTCGCTGTCGTAGTAGTCGCCTGCGGTCACCTTGCTGCCGTCGCCCAGGGTGATGGTCGAGCTGCCGCGCTTGGAGTTGGTGTAGCAGTCGTTTACGGCATAGGTGGTCTTGAACGATTTCCAGAAACGGGAGTCGTTCTTCAGGTCGTAGAGGTAGTAGGCGTACGACGGGGTGGTTTTCAGACGCTGGTATTCGCGTGCGCCGGCGATGTCGCGCTTCATGAAGGGGAACGACTGGTACCAGGCGGTGAAGTTGCAGAGCATCATGTTGCCTGCTTTTCTCAGCGTCGCATCGTGGCCGGTGCTGGAGGCTGCCAGCACCACCTCGGTGTTGTTCTCGGTGATGGCGGAGTCGTAGTCGTCGAAGTTACCGAACAGGTCTTCGTAGTTGGCGGTCAGCGGATGGGCTGCGATGACCATCTCGGCGTATTTGATACACTGCACGAGGTCGTCGGCCTTGGTGGCGCTGTTCCAGCTGTCGTTGATTTCGGAGGCTCTCCACAGATAGGCTTTGGCCAGGTAGTGGGCCGCTGCGTAGCAGGTGAGCTTGTTGGTTGCCGACGGTCTTTCGGGCAGCAGCCTTACGGCCTGCTCCAGGTCCTTGATGATGCGGTCGTATACATCGGCCTGCGCGTTGCGCGTGTATTCGCGCTGGGGAGTGGTGGTGTAGTCGAGTATCAGGGGAATGTCGCCGAACTGCATGGTGAGGAACAGGTAGTCGAATCCGCGGACGAAGTAGGCGGTACCCATCACCTCGTTCTTGCTCGAGTAACCGTCCATTACCTGCTCACCGGTGTTGATGATGCGGTTGCAGCGGGCGATGTAGGAGTACATGTTGTCCCAGAAGGTGTTGATGGCCTGGGTGTTGGAGTTCACGCGCGGGGTAACGACGGAACCCAGACGGGCATCGTAGGTGTTCCACATCTCGTTGGAGTTGTCGCCGGCCACCATGAACTCGTCGGTACCGTAGTTGGTGTAGCTGTAACCCGACTCGTTGGTGAAGATGTACTTGAACTGGATGTACAGACTCTCCGACAGGGAGTGGAGTCCCTCGGGAGTTTCGAGATAGCTCGTGGATATGGCGTCTCTCTTGGTCTCGTCGAGGAAGTCTTTGCTGCATGACACGGTGCAGACCATGGCTCCGGTCATCATGATGCAACCTATTGTCTTAAAAAATATTCTCATATTAGCTTAGTTTCTTGTGTTGTGAACAATAATTACCGAGTTGTTTTCTTGACGGTTAGAAGCCGATGTTGAGACTGAATACGCAACCCTTGTTGTAGGATACGTTCCATACGTCGCTATCCATCCAGCTGGTTCCCTGATATATCGAGAAGGGGTTCTTGAGCTGTACGGTGAACTTCACGTTGCTCAGGCCCATGCTCTTGACGATTCTTTCGGGCAGATAGTAACCCAGTGCAATCTGGCGCACCTTGATGAACGAAGCGTCTTTCTGCAGCAGGATGCCGGAGAAGGAGTCGCCGCCCGCGGTGTTGAAGTAAGGACGCTGGTATTCGGCACCCACCTTGTTGTTCTCGTTGTAGTAGTTGATGTGTTTCACCGGTTCGCGGCCGCCCTGGTATTCGCCCGACTGAGCGGTGTACTTGAAGGCGCCGTAGATGAATACCGACAGCTCCAGGTTCTTGAAGCGGAAGGTGTTGTTGAAACCGCCGGTCCACAGAGGACGGGTGTTGCCGATGATGACGCGGTCGCCGTTGGACTCGATTTTGTAGTTGTCGTCCACGTCGAGCGGGCGTACCATACCGGGCTGGAAGTTGTGGCCGTTGGCGTTGAACTTGGCCATCTCCTCCATATCCTCGGGCGAGTCGGTCCACAGACCCAGGCTCTTGTAGCCGTAGAGCACCTTGATGGGCTGGCCGATGAACAGGTTGTCGCTAATCATGTCCTCTTTGCCGTTCTGCAGCTCGCGAATCTTATCCTTGGCGTAACCTACGCTGAGGGTCGAGTTCCACGAGAAGTTCTTCTTGCTGATGTTCACCGAGTTGAGGGTGATGTCGATACCGTGGTTCGAGGTCTTGCCCACGTTGTCCTTGGTCTTGGTCACACCCGAAACCGAAGGCAGGCTGACGTCGAAGATAAGGCCGTTGGTGTAGTTCTGGAACAGGTCGATGACACCCGACAGGCGGCCCTTGAAGAGCGAGAAGTCGATACCGATGTTGTACTGGTCGGTGGTCTCCCAGCCGATGGCGGCGTTGGCCAGCGAACTGGGGGTGTAGTAAACGGTGCTGCCCTGGCTGCCGAAGGCAATCAAATCCGACGAAAGGTTGTCCTTGGTCGAGTATACGCCTACGGAGTAGTTGCCGGTCTTACCCCAGCCCAGACGGAGTTTCAACTGGTCGATGACGTTCTGTTTCTTCATGAAGTTCTCCTGGTCGATGCGCCATGCGGCTGCCACCGAGGGGAATCCCTGCCACTTGTGGCCCTTGCCCAGCTGCGAAGCGCCGTCGTAACGGTAGGATGCGGTGAGGTTGTACTTGTTCTTGAAGTTGTAACCCACGCGGGCGGTGTAGGATGCCAGCGTACGCTCGGTGAGGGTGTTGTAGGTCGGAGCGTTGAGGTTGCCCACGGTAGTGGGAGTCAGGCCCCACCACTTCTGCATGATGCCCATGGCGACGCCGTCGCCGTTCATCTTGTAGAGGTCGGTGGTCATGTGCGACATGGCCGACTGCACGAAAGTCAGGTTCAGCGAGTGGTCGCCGAAGGAGCGGTTGTAGAAGAGCATGTTGTCCAGGGTCCACGAGAAGTCTTTCGTCGCGCTGGAGCTTACGTAGTCCTTACCCTGCGAAACGCGGTTTACGGACTCGGCCGACAGGTAGCGGTAGTTGTGCTTGTAGCCGAACTGGGGACCGAAGTTGGTTTTGAAGGTCAGACCCTTGAGGGGTGCCCACATCTCGCCGAAGTTGAACTGGGCGTAGAAGCTGCCCGCAGCTTGGGTGAAGAGGTTGTTGATGTCGGATTTGCCTACCTCGTCCACGATGGTGGGGATGGTGGTGTCGCCGCCGGGATAGAGCACGCGGTTGCCCTCGCTGTCATAGGGAAGCGCATAGGAGAAGATGTTGCGCGCCTTGGCGTGAACGGACGAAGGAATGGAGCTCGCAATGCCGTTGCCGGCGTCGATACCGTACTCCTGCTCGGAGTGGCGGACGTTGATGGAGCCTCCCATCGAGAACCACTTCACGGGGGTGATGTCCACGCTGGTGCGGAAGGTATAACGCTTGTAGCCCTGACCTTTCTGAGTACCTTTCTGGTCGAGGTAACCTACCGATACGTAGGATTTCATCTTGTCGGTGCCGCCGCTGGCGCTGAGCGTATGCTCGTGGGTGATGCCGGTGCGGTCGGTGTATTTGGTCCAGTCGGTGGACTTCACTTTCGAGCCGTCCCAGGTGGCGGAGGTAGCTCCGTTCTGCCACTGGTCGTAGGTCAGGCCCCAGCCGCTGAGGATGTTGCCCCAGGCTACGGGGTCGTCGCCGTAGGCGGTGAAGAGCTTGCGGTCGTTCTCCAGGGTAGGCTGGTCGGCGCGCGGGCCGAGACCTGCGTAGTAGTAACCCCAGCGACGCCAGTCGATGTACTCGGCCGCACCCATCATGGGAACTACGTCGTGCACCTTCTCGAGCGTTACGGTACCGCTGTAATTGAGCGAGAAGCGGCCGTCGGCACCGCGCTTGGTGGTGACGAGGATAACGCCGTTACCGCCCATGGCACCGTAGATTGCGGTGGCGGAGGCATCCTTGAGGATTTCTATCGATTCGATATCCTGGGGGTTGAGCATGTCCATGCCGACGCTTCGCGATACCACGCCGTCGATGACCACCAGCGGGCTGTTGGAAGCCGAAATCGAATTGACGCCGCGGATGGTGATTTCGCCCACCGAACCGGGACGGTCGGAAGAGGTGATGTAGACACCGGCCGCCTTACCCTGCAATGCCTCCACGGCATTGTTGGAGGGGTTCTGGTTCAGGGCCTTGGCATTGACGGATACCATGGCGCCCGTTACGTCGGACTTCTTCATGGTGCCGTAGCCGACCACCACCACGTCGTCCATACGCAGGGCGTCTTCGTTCATCACCACGTCGATTTTGTTGCGGTTGCCGACCTGGATGGACTGCTCCACGTAACCCATGGAGGTGAATTTGAGTACGGAGGAGGACGAAGGAACGGTGATGGAGTAGGAGCCGTCTACGCCGGTGGCGCATCCGATGGTGGTGCCCGGGACGAGCACCGAAACGCCTATCATCGGTTCGCCCGATGCATCCTTCACTGTACCTGTTACGGTAATGCCTTGTGCCCAGACACTGCCCACCATCATGAGCATGGCCAAAGCCGCAAAACATTTCTTGAAATTAAGTAAACATTTCATCATGATAAAAAATTAGGTTATAGTTGTTAGATTGATTTGGGTTCCTTGGAAAATGGATGGTCCCTGATGGTTAATCAGGTACCAAACCGGGAAAAACGGTCGATGCGGTCTCTTCTTTAATTTTAAAAATAGTAGTCTGGTGTAGTCGTATTTTTTGCAAAAACGGCCTCAGACGTACGTTAAATGGCTTTTTTGCCCGATTTAAAGGATGTTTGGGTCATTCTGCAACAACACAAAATTAACTATTTTTTATAAACAAGCAAATGTTTTTATGAAAATTATAAAAAATAATTCGGCCGTTTTTATCCTGTGCGGGCTGCCGGGCGGCGTCGGTCTTAAAATATTCGGAACAGGGCGATATCCCCGTTCTCGCGTGCGGAATGCGGCCGATTCCGCCTGAGGCGAATCCGCTGCCCGTCTTTTTCGCGGTCGGTCGGCGGCGGACGGTGCCGCCGGCGGCGTTTTCGGGGGGAGAGCGGTGCGGGAAGGGGCGCCGGGGCAAAAAAAGGGCAACCGGACGGCATTGCCGCGCAGGGGCGGTGTCCGGAGTGCTGTGCCTCAATCGGCAGTCGGAGCGGGGCCGGAGGGGCTTCCTGATTAACCATCAGGCGAATGGAGCGGACCGGGAGCGTCGGTTTCCGGCGGTCGGAGGCGTGAAGGGAGGTCGGAGATTCCGAAGACCGGAAGCGTGCCGGCTGCCGCCCGCAGGCGGAACGCCCGGCACGAGCCGGTCAGGACTCGGCGGCCAGTGGCTGCGGCGGAGGCTGCCCGGCGGGGCGCCGGCCGCATCGTGGGGCGGCCGTGTGCCGACTTTTGTCCGCCGGGGCCTTTGATTTTCAGCGAATGTTTCTTATTTTTGTCGGACGAGGTCTCCCGTGCGGCGGCTCTCGCTATTACCTCAAAAGAAACTAACCTGAATTTATGACCATGAAAAGAGCTCTTTTCTCTCTCTTGCCGGCTGTCTGCGTGCTTCTGTCGAGTATCGTCGGATGCGGACGTCCGGCGTCGGACACGGTCCGGCGACCTGCCGACCATTACACGGTCCCCCTCGAAAAAGTGCGGGGCGGCGACCCGTTCGTGCTGGCCGATGCCAGCGACAGCACCTATTATCTCTATACCACCGGCGGTGGCGGCAAAGTGCGGGCCCGGGCCAGCAAGGACCTCGCGTATTGGACCGAACCGTTCGTGGTGATGGAGTTCGATTCGCTGCACTGGGCGGGAAACCGCGCTGCGAGTTGGGCGGCCGAGGTGCATGAGTACAAGGGCAAGTATTATCTGTTCACCACTTCGCACAACGACCAGGTCATCGAGCATATCGAGGGCCGTTACGATATTCCGCGCCGGGCCACGCAGATTTACGTGGCCGATTCGCCTCGCGGACCGTTCCGCGACTTCACCGGCAACCGGCAGCACACCCCCATGGAGTGGGCTTCGCTCGACGGTACGCTGTGGGTCGAGGAGGGTGTCCCCTACATGGTCTTCTGCCACGAGTGGCTGCAGACCGTGGACGGCACCATGGAGCTGGTGCGGCTGCCGGACGACCTCGGCGTCCCCACCGAACGTCCCGTCACGCTCTTCCATGCGTCGGATGCCCCGTGGTCCCGGGAGATGCTCTCGATAGGGGAGAAGACCTACGGACTGGACCTGGGCGGCAACGTGACCGACGGGCCCTTCGTCTTCCGCACGCAGACCGGCCGCCTCGGTATGCTTTGGTCGAGCTGGGGGTCGCAGCGCTATGCGATGGGCGTGGCCTATTCCGAGTCGGGCAAAATCGCGGGTCCGTGGGTACAGGAGGATGAGGCGATATACAAGACCAACGGCGGTCACGGCATGTTGTTCCGCACCTTCGACGGACGCCTCATGATGTCGCTCCACTGGGAGGACCCGGCCGACGAGCGCCCGTTCCGCAAACCGATGTTCATCGAGATGGACGATTCGGGCGACCGATTGACAGTCAAGGAGAACCCGACGGATAAGGAGGAGTAGCCATGAGACGGTTCATATCGGCGGCAATGACCGCGGCGGCGTGCGTGCTGGCGGCGTGCACACCGCGCGAAGGGGTGAAGTTCTCGTTCGACAGCCGCAAGGAGGTGAGCGGCGGCAAGGTGGCCCTGTCGCGCTTCTGCGACACCATGCCCACCGACTGGAGCGGCTACAACTATGCGGTGCTGGAGCTGCGCAGCTCCACCTCGCAGCGCGTGTTCCTGGGATTCAACACCGAACAGGGCTACAACGAACTCAGAATGATATTCTATGCCACCAACGGCTGGATACGGACGGCGATTCCGCTCTCCTATTTCCGGGAGCTGCCTGCCGGCGCGTTCGACCTGGCGGCCACCTACAATCAGAAGCGCCCCATGTCGTTCATCAACCTCGAGCACGGAACCCGCTCGCCGCTGGTGGGCGTCGATTCCATGGGGCTGCGGCTGCACTATCCGATAGGCGACCCCACCATCGAGATACGTTCGTTCTCGCTGGCGGTCGAGGACCCGGGCGACGCCTATCTGGGTACGGAGCCTGCCGCCGACCGGTTCGGACAGTGGGCGCTGGGCGACTTCGAGGGAAAGGCCCGGTCGCTGGAGCAGCTGCGAGCGGAGTGGGCGGAGGAAGAGGCGGCGGTCGCCGCTTTCGACGACAGCGGCCGCTCGCCCTATGGCGGCGACCTGAGCCGCAAGACGCGCGGAGCCACGGGGTTCTTCCGCACGGAGCTCATCGACGGCCGGTGGTGGTTCGTGGACCCGGACGGTTGTCTGTTCCTCTCGCTGGGCGCCAACATCGTGCGCCATGGAGCGGGTACGGTTTTCGGAGTGCCCGAGGGTGTCTATGAAATGGTGCCGCCCGAGGGGTTCGTGGCCGCGGAGCCGCAGGGCGAGGTCTCGGGACGCCGTGCCGCGATGATGAAGTCGGCCGTGCCGCTGGGCGCCTGGAACCGTTATCTGCGCTTCGGAGACGAAGAGGCCGACCGCAAGGCCCGGGAGCTGACCGTGGGGCGGATGAAGATGTGGGGCATGAACACCATCGGCAACTGGTCCGACCGGAGTGTCATCGACATGAACCGGGTCCCCTTCATGCTCTCGCTCAGCCGTCTGGGTATCGAGAACGGCATTCTGGGGCTGGCCGATGTCTATGCCTCCGATTTCGTGGAGAACAACGACCGGGCGGTGAAGGCCTCGGTGGAGAAATACCGCGACAACCCGATGCTGGTGGGCTACTTCTTCGGCAATGAACCTGCCTGGTGCAATCACGAGGAGCGCCTGTGCGAACTGATTCTCGAGGCGGACGACGCGATGCCCCTCAAACAGGCGTTCGTGAAGTACCTCGGCATGCGGGGCGACACGCCGCAGCATCGCCGCGAGTTCGTCTTCGAGACTTTCCGCAAGTTCCTGTCGGCCACTATGGCTGCGTTGCGGAAACACGACCCCAATCACCTCGCGCTCGGCATCCGCTTCGGGTCGGGAGTCCCCTCCCGGGAGGTGCTGGCCGCCTGCCGCGACTTCTTCGACGTGTACAGCTTCAACAGCTACGGCATCGAACCCTCGTTGGAGAACATGTCGGAGATATATGCCGAAACGGGCCTGCCGATGCTTATCGGCGAATACCATTTCGGTACGGCGGACCGCGGGTTGGGCATGTCGCTCATCCAGGTCGATTCCCAGCGGGAGCGCGGCGTGGCCTACCGTCACTACACCGAACGGGCGTTCTCCCATCCGGCGCTCATCGGCGCCTCCTATTTCCAGTGGAACGACCAGGAGCTTTTCGGCCGCATGGACGGCGAGAACTACAACATCGGTCTGGTGGATGTGACCGACCGCCCCTATAAATATATGGTGGAGGCGGTGCGGGCCGTGGCGGACGACTGCTACGAGGTGCACGCCGGCAGCCGGGAGCCCTACGCCCACCGGCTGGAGCGGGTCTCCGTGGCGGGCCAGCTGCCCGACAAATGGGAATAGCCCCCGTGGCGGAACGTGAACGAGAATAACCTTTATCCAAACTATCGAACTATGAAAATCAGAACATTTCTACTGAGTCTGCTGGGCGCCGCGGCGGTGCTTTCGGCAGGCGTGTCGTGCAGCGGCGGCGACCCGGTGACTCTCTCCGAGGACGAACGCACCTACACGCTCGACAACGGCATCGTGCGGGTGATGGTGGCCAAGGAGTCGGGCGACCTGCTCTCGCTGCGTTACGAGGGCCGTGAGCTGCTGGCCACCGTGCTCGACGAAAACGGCAATCCCGACCTGGAGAAAGACCCTCCCGGAGCGAATCCCAACGGACTGAACCGCGGAATGACCGACCACCAGTACGGATTCTGGTCGCACGACGCCATGGGTCCGCGCGGAACGGCGCCGGCCGTGGCGACGGTTACCATCGACCCCGCCTCGAACGGCGGACGCCGGGCCGAAGTCTCGGTCAAGGGCATCTCGGGCGGTCGCAAGATGGGCACCGGGCCCGGTGCCTCGCAGGAGGGCCAGTTCGTCTCCGACATCGAGATTCGCTATACGCTGGAGCAGGGCGCTTCGGGGGTCTACACCTACTGCATCTTCGAGCACCTGCCCTCCTACGGACAGACCCAGATAGGCGAGGCGCGTTTCTGCGCCAAGCTGGCTCCCCGGTTCGACTGGCTGAGCGTGAGCGACGAACGCAATTTCCACTATCCGAAGGATTACAATGCGGGCGACAAGTACGTCTATACGGTCAATCAGACCCGCAACCGGGCGTTCGGCTGGTCGAGCACCACTGACAGCGTGGGCTTCTACATCATCAATCCCTCGATGGAGTACATGAGCGGCGGCCCGACCAAGGTGGAGTTCCTGGGACACCGCGATACCAACTCCGCGGCGGCCGGATGCGTGCTCAACTACTGGCGGAGCAGCCATTACGGCGGGGCCGAGGTGGCGGTGGCCGACGGCGAGCACTGGACGAAGGTGATAGGTCCGTTCCTGATATATGTCGCTTCGGGCGATGCTCCCGAGGCGCTTTATGAGAGAGCCCGGGCGCAGGTGGCGCGCGAGCAGGCCCGCTGGCCCTACGAGTGGGTCGCAGGGGTCGATTATCCGAAAGCCGCCGAACGGGCCACGGTGACCGGCCGGCTGGTGCTGGAAGACCCGGAGAGCCCGGCGGAGGGTTTCTCGAATCTGTGGGTCGGACTCGCGGCTCCGGAGTATGTCTCTCCGCGCGGTGAAGATGCGCCGCAGGTGAAGGTGAACTGGCAGCGCGACGCCAAGTTCTACCAGTTCTGGGCTCAGGGCGGGGCCGACGGCAGTTTCACGCTGGAGCAGGTGCGCCCCGGCAAATACATGCTCTATGCCTTTGCCGACGGCGTGCTGGGCGAGCTGCAGGTGGCCGATGTCGAAATCGGAAGCGGAGCGGTGGACCTCGGTACGCTGGAGTGGAAGCCGCTGCGTTACGGCCGCCAGCTCTGGGAGGTGGGCGTGCCCAACCGCAACGGTTCGGAGTTCTATATGGCCGACCGGCGCGTAGACCCCGAAATCGCGCTCAAATATGCGGAGATGTTTCCCGACGATGTGACCTTTACGGTGGGCGAGAGCGACTGGACCCGGGACTGGTTCTTCATTCAGGTGCCCCACAACGAGAATCCCGAGGCCCGGGCGCTGCCTTTCTTCGGCGTGCGTACGCCGGGGCGGGCCACTCCGTTCCGCGTGGTGTTCGACCTGCCGCAGGCCGTGTCGGGCCAGGCGGTGCTGCGTGTGGCTGTGGGCGGTACGGCCGTCCGCAGTGTCGGGGTATCGGTGAACGAAACGCCGGTGGGCGAGCTGGAGCTCGGCATGGGCGACGGCATCGTGGCCCGTCACGGTTCGCAGGGACTTTGGTATGAACGGGAGTTGCGCTTCGACGCCTCGCTGCTTCGCAGCGGTCGCAATACGCTGGTGCTGACCGTGCCCGAGGGACCGGTGAACAACGGAGTCATGTACGACTATCTGCGCCTGGAGCTGGTCGAGGAGTAGGTTTCCGGAAAAGAGAGGCGAGGCGGTCTGTCCCTGAGGACGGGCCGCCTCGCTATATTTTGTCGAGCCCCCTCGGTGCTCTGCTCTCGGGTTCGGGTGTTCTGCCGGCTTTGCCGGACCTTTTGGGGTGGCCCCTTGCTCTTGCAGCTTTGAGGTTTTTTCAATCCTCTCGGTGTGTCCTCTGTTTTTGCTGTTTGTCGGGTTGGGGGAATCTTCTTGTGTCGTTTTTTGTTTCTACCATTTGAATCCCCTCGGCACTTCGCTCTCGGATTCGGGTGTTTTGTCGGCTTTGTCGGACCTTTTTTGGTGTGCCCTCTGCTTTTGCTTTTTGTCGGGTTGGTGAATCTCCTTGTGTCGTTTTTTGTTTCTACCATTTGAATCCCCTCGGCACTTTGCTCTCGGGTTCGGGTGCTCTGCCGGCTTTGCCGGACCTTTTGGGGTGGCCTCTTGCTCTTGCAGTTTTGAGTTTTTGTCAATCCTCTCGGGGTGTTCTCTGCTTTTGCTGTTTGTCGGGTTGGGGGAATCTTCTTGTTCGTTTTTGTTTCTACCATTTGAATCTCTCCCCTCGGCGCTCTGCTTTCGGGTTCGGGTGTTCTGCCGGCTTTGTCGGACCTTTGAGGGGAGGGCTTTGCTCTTGCAGTTTTGAGGTTTTGTCAATCCTCTCGGTGTGTCCTCTGCTTTTGCTGTTTGTCGAATCCACTGGGGGCGTGCTCCGTTTCGGTTGCTCTGCCTTGTTTTGCCGAGCCCTTATCCTGCTGCTTGGGGCTGTCGCAGGGAAATTTTTCGGATTGTCGGGATGCGGAACCGGCGGGTTGGATGGCGGATTGTGGCAGGTATTCGGCGTCGAGGGCGGGTGTTTCTGTTGTGGGGGCTTTGAGAAAGAGAGGCGTTGTAATGGAAGCGCCGACCCGTCGGATTTTTCTTGTCGTAGGGTGGAGCGGAAGTATCGTCTTTTCCGTCTCTCCCCGACGTGAGGCGTGGAAAGCGGCGGCTGATGCCCGTCTCTCCTCTGCCCGGTGGGGGGGAGACGGTTTGCCTGAAGGGACTGGAGAGCGGGGGCTCTCCCTTATCGCAGGGTGCCCGATACGAAAAAAGGAGATGCGTTTGCATCTCCTTGGCGGTATGGACGAGACTCGAACTCGCGACCTCCTGCGTGACAGGCAGGCATTCTAACCAGCTGAACTACCACACCGGTTGCAATCTAAGGCCCCGTTTCCGCTTGCGCGGCGATTGTCCTTTGGGTCCGCCTTTCGGCTTCCCCCACCCCTCTCAAGGCAATCCGGGGTTTCCCTTAGTTTGCGAGTGCAAAGGTAATACAAATTTGAGAATCTCCAAACAAATCGGGCTCTTTTTTTTGCTATTTTTTCTTCGGCCTCTTTCGGCTCGCCTCTTTCCCGGACCGCTCATCGGCCGCGGCAAGCCCGATTGGGCCCGCCGCAGCCGGTGTCCGTCCGTTATCTGTTCGGGGCGATATATGCTTGCAGTGCCGAGACATAGGCCTCGAATGCCTCTCTGCCGCGGGCGGTCATGCGGTAGGCGGTGCGGGTTTTCTTTCCGACGAACTCTTTGCGTACCTCGATGTAGCCCGCTCCGGCGAGTTTGTCGATTTGTACGCTCAGGTTGCCGGCCGTGGCGCCGGTCTGCTTTCTGAGATAGACGAAATCGGCCTCTTCCACCGTCATGAGCAGCGACACGACGGCCAGCCGGAGCTGCGAATGCAGCAGCGGGTCGAGCTCTTTTAGCATGACTTCGCCGGTTTACGGTTCAGGATATGACCGGGAACGGCCATCATCGCGATGAACGACACGCCGAACCAGAGATACCACTCCAGCAGGGGCCCCGCTCCGGAGAAGAGGCCGGTCAGCATGTAGAGGGCAAGACACACTCCGGTCAGCGGAAGCAGGGTTATGCACCTCTCTTCCAACACGATGCCGGTGATGGAGACGCCGATGGCGGCATAGAGCAGGCTCAGCGGCAGCATGATGGTCATGTCTGTCGGCAGCCAAAACGCGAATGCGGACAGGCACAGGAACGAGACGAAGAAGAGGGCTCCCATGATGTGCCATACGTTTTTGATGCACTTGTCGGTGTAGGTGACCACTTCGGGCGGGTTTCTGCGGTTGAACGCCGCGCATAGGGGCCACACGGCGAACATCGCCAGCCAGCCCCATGACCAGGCTGCGTGGCCGGTGCAGGAAATCAGCAGGTAGAGCGTGACGGAGAGCGCCGGCGTGAAGTAGCCGTAGAGCAAGAAGAGGTTGCCTCGTCCGACCTCCATGTTTCTCTTGCTTTGCCGAATCATCTCGGCGATGAGAGCGAGACTCTCTTGTTCGGTGAGTTTCTTGTTTTCCATATTTCGGACTGTGTTGATGCGGTTTCCGTTAGATGTTTTTGACTTTCAACCAGTAATCGACGCTTTGAAGAATCTGGCCCATACCCCATCCTGCTACAATCCACAGGCACCACAGCCGGTGCGGGGTGTATATTGCATTGATTGCGGCCAAGAAACCGCATACGACCACGAATCGGGTCCAAGACATGATGAGTTGGTGTTTCGCTGAGTTTTCCATGACTTTTCGTTTTTTTTTGCTTTCGGGCATTCCGTTTTGCGGAGGCGGACACCGGCCGTGTGTGCGGATTCCGTGGAACGAATGTCGGGAGCGGTTGATATGAAGTTCGTTGTTCCGGCACTTCTCCGGTCCGGTTTCGGGATGACGGAGAAGCGGTCTCGGTTTTTTTCTTCTTTCTTTTTTTGCAAATATAAAGTAGTTTATTTTATAAACCAAATTCCGGGCCGAAAATTTCATATTTTTTTCGAACGGCGAATTTTTCGCTGGGGCGATTGCCGTGAGTGTCGGGCGAGGGCATGGAGAGGGTGAAACGGTTGTCGGGGCGGTTTCTTTTGGGCTGGCTGTGGTGCGGTCGGGGCAAGAGCGTTGTGGTACGATGCGAGGCTTTTCGCTGTCGGGCGGCGGACTTTTCGGCCGAGGCGGTTGCCGGTGAGTGTCGGGTGGTGGCGGACTCTTGGGCTGGGGGCGATTGCCGGCGAGTGTCGGGCGAGGGCGCGAAGAGGATAAAACGGTTGTCGGGGCGGTTTCTTTTGAGCTGGCCGGGGTGTGGGCCGGGGTGAGAGTGTTGTGATGCGATGCGGAGGCTTTTCGCTGTCGGGTGGCGACGGACTCTTCGGCCGAGGCGGTTGCCGGTGAGTGTCGGGTGGTGGCGGATTTTTGCTGGGGCGATTGTCGATGAGTGTCGGGCGAGGGCGCAGAGAGGGTGAAACGGTTGTCGGGGCGGTGCTTTTGGGACGGCAAGGTTGCGGCCGTGGCGAGAGTGTTGTGGTGCGACGCGGAAGTTTTTCGCTGTCGGGTGGCGACGGACTCTTCGGCTGAGGCGGTTGCCGGCGAGTGTCGGGTGGTGGCGGATTTTTCGCTGGGGCGGTTGTCGGTGAGAGTCGGGCGAGGGTGCGGAGAGGGCAAAACGGTTATTGGGGCGGTTGCTTTTTGGGACGGCAAGGTTGCGGCCGTGGCGAGAGTGTTGTGGTACGATGCGGAGGCTTTTCGCTGTCGGGTGGTGGACTTTTCGCTGGGGCGATTGCCGGTGAGTGTCGGGCGAGGGTGCGGAGAGAGTGAAACGGTTGTGTAGGCAGTTTCTTTTTGGGAGGCCGAGTTGCGGACGGGGCGAGAGTGTTGTGATGCGACGCGGAGGCTTTTCGCTGTCAAGCGGCAACGGGCTCTTCGGCCGGGACGGTTGTCGGTGAGAGTCGGGTGGTGGCGGATTTTTGCTGGGGCGATTGTCGATGAGTGTCGGGCGAGGGCGCGGAGAGGGAGAAACGGTTGTCGGGGCGGTTGCTTTGGGGACGGCAAGGTTGCGGCCGTGGCGAGAGTGTTGTGGTGCGATGCGGAGGTTTTTCGCTGTCGGGTGGGGACGGATTCTTTGGCCGGGACAGTTGTCGGTGAGTGTCGGGCGGCGGCGGACTCTTTGGTTGGGGCGATTGCCGGCGATTGTCAGGTGAGGACATGGGGAGGATAAAACGGTTGTCGGGGGGGGCGGCTCTTCGTGCATTCTTTGTGCGTTGGAGTGGCGGTCTGTACAATCGAAATGTATTCGATTGTATGAAAAATACAATTAATTTTTGGGATTGTGCGAAAATATTTTTAATTTTGAAAAAATAAAATTAAGGTGACGCTGTTTATCTAATCCGAAAAGCCAATTTATTCAATCAAACGGATAAGCAGCTGGGACTGTGTTGTATGCGCGGTTCTCGGCTTGCTGTTTGATACATTTGGCTTTGTAGGATTGGCAGGCCGGGTTCCGTGCATTTTATCGGTGCCCCTATACCTTAATTAAATATAAAATAGAGAAGAAAAGAATCGGGCGGGTGTGAATTCGACATTGCCCGGGTTTTTCGACCTCCCTTTCTATGGCAGAGGACGGCTTGCGTCGCGCCTCTTGTTGCCCCATCTTGGTATTTTCAGAGAAATTGAAACGGACGAAAAAGCGGGAAACACTTTGCGTCCAATTGCCGGCCGGCTGTGCCGGATTCCTTGAATGTGTCGAATCGTTAATACCTAATTGTGTTAATGCAAAGGACGCTAAGACGAGAGTGTTGAGGCAGCGGTCATTGCGGCAAAGGTGTGAGGCGGGGAAGGAATATTGAGACAAGGGTGTTGAGAAAGGGTGCCGAGGCTGGGGCAGGGGGTGTGATATTGAGATAGAGGTGTTGAGAAAGGATGCCGAGGCTGGGGCAGGGGGTGTGATATTGAGGTAGAGGCGTTGAGAAAGGGTGCCGAGGTCGGGGTAGGGGTAGCGATATTGAGGTAGAGGCGTTGAGAAAGAGTGCCGAGGCAGGGGGCAAGGGTTGCGATATTGAGGTAGGGGTGTTGAGAAAGGATGCCGAGGCTGGGGCAGGAGAGTGATATTGAGATAGAGGCGTTGAGAAAGAATGCTGGGGCCGGGGTATTGAGGCAGGGGGAGTCAAAGTGCGTTGAGGCAAGGATGCGAACGGGTGGAAGGTGTGGAACTTTCGCAGCCCTTTTACGTCAGGAGCCGCGGAATCGGGAGGCTCGATGGGGGTCTTTCTCCTTGAGATTCGGTGTTGGCACCGGGGACCGGGCGTGTGACCGGGAGGTTCTCAGGCCGTATCCGGAAACGCGCGGTTGAAGCGAGCGTGCGGGGGGCATCGCCCTGGCGTCGGGGTGGCTTTCGAGCGTGTGACAGAGAGGTTCTCAGGCCGTATCCGGAAACGCGCGGTTGAAGCGAGCGTGTGAGGGGGCATCATCCCGGCACCGGGGTTGGCTTTCGGGCATGTGACCGGGTGGTTCTCAGGCTGTATTTGGAAACGCGCGGTTGAAGCGAGCGTGCGGGGGCATCATCCCGGCACCGGGGCGGGCGGAGAGCATGTTTGGGGGAAGTTTCCGAGGAACGCCGAATGGCTTCGTATTCAGCGCCGGTCTGTTCCGGGGCGGGTCTCAGGCGCGGAACATCGAGAATTGTACGCTGCCGTAACTGCGTCGTTGCAAGAAGCGGGGATGTGCGGAGAAGTCCATGTTCTTCGAATGCTCGAAGACGAGCAGCCCCTCCTCCTTCAGCAGGCCGTGTTCGAAGACGGCATCCACCACCTGTTCGCTGCCGGCCAGGTCGTAGGGGGCGTCCGAGAAGATGAGGTCGAAACGCTTGGGGCAGCTTTTGAGATAGAGGAAGACGTTGGCCTTCACGGCGAACAGATTGTCGAACCCGAACGAGGCGGCCGTGGTGCGGATGTAGTTGTAGTGTACGGCATTTATCTCCACCGAGGTGACGCTCTGCGCTCCGCGCGAGGCGAATTCATAGCTGATGGAGCCCGTGCCGGCAAAGAGGTCGAGCACGTCGATTCGTTCGAAATCGACCAGATTCCCCAGTACGTTGAAGAGGTTCTCCTTGGCGAAATCCGTCGTGGGACGTGCTCTGAGGTTTCGCGGCGGCGTTATGACCCGACCGCGTTGCGAGCCGCTGATTATTCTCATACCTCACACTCGTTTTACGTTGCGCCAATAGCGGGAGAGCGTCTTGCAGGTCGGCGCTTCGGCGTATATATATATGGTATAGTCTTTTATCGGGAAGAGCTCGCCGAGCCGCGTCAGGTAGTAGACCAGGTCGGCGTCGCCGTCGAACGGCAGGACGTGGGCATAGCGCAGCGCTTCGCCGCGCACGGTCAGATAGACGCGCGGCCCCTGTACCGAAATCTGCACCGCCGAGGGGGCGGTGTCGGCAGCCAGAAGCTGCAGGGGGGAGACGAACCGGGCGAGCGGAGCCGCACGGCGCACCGCATCGAGAGCGGCACCGTCGAATGCCGCGACGGCCGCGATGCCGCCCACCGGGGCGCATAGCACCGTCCGCTCTCCTTCGGCCGGGGCCAGTCCGTCGGTGCGCAGGCAGGCCTCGGCGTCCTCCGCCCGGAAGAGCGCTTCCGGAATGAGCGCCACGCGGTGCGTGTCGAGCGCGACCGCGGGATGCTGGCCGAGGGCCGGGGCGGGCGGCACCGCATCGCCCCGAGGGGCGGGACGGAGGTTCGCACCGGCCTCTGAAAAAGAGTGTCCACCCAGCGATAACTGAATGGACACCTCTTTGAAACGTTTATCTATGTTATTCCCAGTTACCTGCATCGTTGGTTGCTTCGGTCATGGAACCTACCTTGATACCGGGGTATTTCGACATCACGTTGATTTGCTCGTCGATGAGGTTGATGAGCTGCTGGCGGTCGAGGTCTGCGAGGAACATCTTGAAAGGAGCCTTGCACTCGAATACGGGGACGTTCACACCGGCGCCGGTCATCAGGTTGCCGGCTGCCAGAATGTATTTCGCCTGGTTCTCGCCATAGGGGATGTAGGGCAACTCGCGAACCTGGTCCACGGAGAGCTTCTTGGCGCCGAACACGGTGTCTTTCACCGCTACCATGAACTACTCCTCTTTGAAACGACCCTTGGCTACGGCTACGGAGTCGTCCTTGGAGCCGAAACTGCGGACGAACACGAGGCTGTCGTTGAGGACGAAATCGATGAGGCTGTCGAAGTCGCCAGTATATCTCTGGTATTTCTGTTTGTAAGCCTGCTGAGCCAGACGGATGTCTTTGATGCGCTCGACCACAGCGCTTTGGCGTTTCTTGACTTCATTCTGGAAACGCACGGGGGTCATCACGCTATCGTAGAGGTAGTAGCCCAGACCCACAATCGCAATTGCAAGAAGAATTTGAAATACTTTTTTCATTATTAATTTTTGTTTTAAGTTTGTAGCAATTTAAGTCATGGATTGCCCGTAAAACGTCATCGAAAAATGCTAAACGAACATATCACGACCCAAATTTACGCAAATTTTGGATTTACGCCAACTTTTGGGCAAAAAATAATAATAGAAAAGTTGTCGGCTTTCGTGTGCGATTCCGATTACGAGAAGATTTTCATTCTCAACGGATATGCCGGAACGGGCAAAACCACACTGATTTCGGCGCTCGTCGCCACGCTCAAGGAGCTGAAAATCAAACCTATTTTGTTGGCGCCCACGGGACGTGCGGCCAAAGTGATGGCCCACTACTCGGGCCAGCGGGCGCTGACTGTCCACAAGCGTATCTATCTCCAGCAGAGCGCTTCCTCCTTCGAGGCCCGCTTCTCGCTGGGGCTCAACCGCGAACACGATGCCTGCTTCATCATCGACGAGGCCTCCATGCTGAGCAACTATTCGGGCGACGGGACGGTGTTCGGGTCGGGCTCGTTGCTCGACGACCTGATAACCTATGTGCGGAAGGGGCTCCGGTGCAGACTGATTCTGGTGGGCGACAACGCCCAGCTGCCTCCCGTGGGGCACGACCGCAGCCCGGCCCTCGACCCCGCCTATATGGGGCGCTACGGCGAGGTGGAGTACGCCACGCTCGACGAGGTGGTGCGCCAGCAGGCCGATTCGGGCATTCTGTTCAATGCCACCCTGGTGCGCTGCATGCTCGAGAACGGCATCTATGCGCCGCCCCGCTTCGCGATGGACTATCCCGACGTGGAGGCCGTTGCGGCGGTCGATTTCATGGAGAAGCTGGAGGAGTGCTACTCGCGCTACGGCCGCGACCAGACCATCGTCATCACCCGTTCCAACAAGCGGGCGAACCGCTTCAACGAGGGCATCCGCCGGCGGGTGCTCTACGCCGAGGAGGAGATAGAGAGCGGCGACATGTTGATGATTGTCAAGAATAACTACCATTATGCCGAGCAGGACAAGGAGTGTCCCGTGGATTTCATCGCCAACGGCGATATCGCCCGCCTGCGCCGCCTGCGCCGGGTCGAGGAGCTCTACGGGTTCCGTTTCGCGCAGGCCACCCTCGAGTTCGACGACTACGGGCTGGAGATGGATTGCAAGCTGCTGCTCGACACGCTCGCTTCCGAGTCGCCGTCGCTGACCCGCGAGCAGAGCAGCGCGCTCTTCTATGCCGTGGCCGAGGACTATGCCGACATCCGCAGCAAGGTCAAGCGCTACAAGGAGGTGCGCGAGAATCCCTATTTCAACGCCATGCAGGTGAAGTTCGCCTATGCCGTCACCTGCCACAAGGCGCAGGGCGGACAGTGGAGCGCGGTGTTCGTGGACCAGATGCTCTTCGGCGAGGAGACCATGTCGCGCGACCTGATGCGCTGGCTCTACACGGCGCTGACACGTGCCGCCGAAAAGCTCTATCTGGTCAATTTCGACGACCGTTTCTTTGACGAAAAATAAAAAAATCGTACCTTTATCGGGCCGGAAAAGGCGTTGCCGAGGCGTTCGTTTTTACAATAATCTATTGACCGGGCGAGCGATACCGGCCGGCCTGTCCGCCGCATTTTTACTTTATTATACGAGATAACGACAAGCACTCTCATCGTGGAAAAAAAGATTGAAAAGAGATACGTGGAGACGCCGCTCATGAAGCAATATTACTCCATCAAGGCGGTGCATCCCGATTCGATACTGCTCTTTCGCGTAGGGGACTTCTACGAGACGTTCGGCGACGACGCCATCAAGGCGAGCTCCATTCTGGGCATCACCCTCACCCGGCGTGCCAACGGGGCGGCCTCCTATGTGGAGCTGGCCGGATTCCCCTACCATGCGCTGGATGTCTACATGCCCAAGCTGGTGCGGGCCGGCGAACGGGTGGCGGTCTGCGAGCAGCTCGAGGACCCGAAAACCACCAAGAAGATAGTCAAGCGGGGCATCATCGAACTGGTCACGCCGGGCATCGCGCTCAACGACAACATTCTGGCCAATAAGGAGAACACGTTCCTGGCGGCCGTCTACTTCGGCGGCAAGAACACGGGAGCGGCCTTTCTCGACATTTCGACCGGCGAGTTCTTCGTGGCCGAGGGCAGCGACCACTACATCGACAAGCTGCTTTCGAACCTGGCCCCCAAGGAGATTGTCTATCAGCGGGGGTACGAACAGCGGTTCGAGGAGGCCTTCGGCCGCGGCTACTACACCTACAAGCTCGACGAGTGGGTCTTTTCGCTGGATATCAACCGCGACAAGCTCTGCACCCAGCTGGGGACCCGTTCGCTCAAGGGTTTCGGCATCGAGCGCATGGGCAGCGGCATCTCGGCCGCCGGGGCCATCCTCTACTACCTGGAGTTCACCGAGCATCGCGACGTGAAGCACATCTCCTCCATTTCGCGCATCGACGAGGACAAATACGTGTGGATAGACAAGTTCACCATCCGCAACCTGGAGCTCTTTTCCACCAACAGCCAGTACGACAAGACCAGCTTCGCCGAGGTCATCGACCGCACGGCCACACCCATGGGCGGACGTCTGCTCAAGCGGTGGATATCGCTTCCCATCAAGGATATGGAGCGCCTCAACCGCCGTCTCGACACGGTGGGGGCCCTGCTGGCCGACGACGCGCTGCGCGAGGAGCTGGGCGAAGCGCTCGCTTCGGTGGGCGACATGGAGCGCATCTGTTCGCGCATCGCGGCCCGCAGGGTGACTCCGCGCGAGCTGGTGCAGATTAAGAATTCGCTCTTCTCGCTGGAGAAGGCCCGCGACCTGCTCTGCGGGAGCGGAGCTCCGGTGCTCTCGGCGGTGGCCGAAGCCATCGACCTGTGCCTGGAGGTGCGCGAGCGCATCGGCCGGGAGATATATCCCGACCCGGCCAACAACCAGATTGCCAAGGGCGGGGTCATAGCCGACGGGGTGGACATGGAGCTCGACGACCTGCGCCGCATCGCCCTGCACGGCAAGGAGGTGCTGGCCGACATCCAGCGTCACGAGAGCGAGCGCACGGGCATCCCGTCGCTCAAGATAAGTTTCAACAACGTCTTCGGCTACTACATCGAGGTGCGCAACGCCCACAAGGAGAAGGTGCCGCCCGAATGGATACGCAAGCAGACGCTCACCTCCGCCGAGCGCTACATCACCGCCGAGCTCAAGGAGTACGAGGAGAAGATTCTCGGAGCGGAGGAGAAGATGCTCGCCATCGAGGCCCGCATCTTCGCCGAACTCATCGAGTTCCTGACCGGGCATCTCAAACGCTTGCAGACGGATGCCGCGGCGATAGCCCGTCTGGACTGCCTGCTGTCGTTCGCCCGCCTGGCCCGCGAACGCCGCTATTGCCGTCCGGTGCTCAACGACGGCAAGGCCATCGAGATACGGCAGGGACGCCATCCGGTCATCGAGACGCTGATGCCCGTGGGCGAGGAGTACGTGCCCAACGACATCTCGCTGGACGCCGACCGGCAGCAAATCGTGATGATTACCGGTCCCAACATGAGCGGTAAGTCGGCTCTGCTGCGGCAGACGGCGCTCATCGTGCTCATGGCCCAGATAGGCTGCTACGTGCCGGCGGCGAGTGCCGAGATAGGCATCGTGGACAAGATTTTCACCCGTGTGGGGGCCAGCGACAACATCTCGCAGGGCGAATCGACCTTCATGGTGGAGATGCTCGAGAGCGCCAGCATCCTCAACAACATCTCCGACCGCAGCCTGGTGCTGCTCGACGAAATCGGCCGCGGAACGAGCACCTACGACGGTATCTCCATCGCCTGGGCGATGGTGGAGTACATCCACAATCACCCCACGGCCCGGGCCAAGACGCTGTTCGCCACCCACTACCACGAGCTCAACGAGATGGAGCAGGTGTGCGAGCGGGTCCGCAACTACCACGTCTCGGTGCGCGAGGTGGACAAGAACATCGTCTTTCTGCGTAAGCTCGAGCCCGGGGGCACCGAGCATTCGTTCGGTATTCACGTCGCCAAGGTGGCGGGCATGCCGCGCAAGGTGGTGGAGCGCGCCGAAAAGATACTCGTTTCGCTGGAGGAGCGCTATCGCCGCGAGGAGGGGGAGGCGAAGTCCGGCTCCCGTGCCGCACGCGGTTCCGAGGGCGCCGCTGCCGGAGGACTGCAGCTGAGCATGTTCCAGCTCGAGGACCCGGTGCTGATTCAGATTCGCGACCAGATAAAGGGGCTCGACATCGATTCGCTCACGCCGCTGGAGGCACTCAACAAACTCAACGAAATAAAGAAGATTGCCGGCATCTGATTTCGGTGACGGCAGGTCGCGGCGGGCGGAGAGGCTTGCCGCGGCGGAATCCGGAGAGGAGAAAGGCGGCCCGACACATTCGTCGGGCCGCCTTTTCCGTGTTCGCCGGTGCCGCGGGGAGTGTCCTGTGCCTTGGAGGAGGGTAGTCGGCAGGGTGAGGGCGACAGCCGGCCGGAGGGGGCGACTGGGCGTCTGCTACCGGTGCGGAGTGCGGACTGCGAGCCGGGGCGCGGGTGTGCCGCGGGCCGCGGAACCTGAAGGGGCTTGCGGCGGGGGCTTCGCTCCTTCTCCCGCATCGCGGGGAGTGTCTCGAGCCTTGGAGGAGGGTAGCCGGCAGGGTGAGGACGACAGCCGGCCGGACGGGGCGACTGGGCGTCTACTGCCGGTGCGGAGTGCGAGCCGGGGCGCGGAACCTGAAAGGGCTTGCGGCGGGCGTTATGCGTGGTGGTAAGGTTCGTTGCGGAGGATGGTGAAGGCGCGGTAGAGCTGTTCGGCGAAGATGGCGCGGATAATCTGGTGGGAGAAGGTCATGCGCGAGAGCGACACCTTGTCGTCCGCCCGGCGGTAGACCTCGGGCGAGAAGCCGTAGGGACCGCCGATGACGAAGCAGAGGCGGCGGACGCCGCCGTTCATCCGTTTCTGAAGCCAGGAGGCGAACTCCACGGAGGTGTATTCCGTGCCGTTCTCGTCGAGCAGCACCACGTGGTCGCCCGGGGCGAGCTGGCGGAGTATGGCCTCCCCCTCCATGCGTTTCTGGCTCTCGGGCGAGAGTTTGCGGCTGCTCTTCACGTCGGGCAGCGTGACCAGCGAGGTCCGCGTGTGGAATCCCACCCGGCGGATGTACTCTTCGGTCAGCGTGCTTATCTGTTCCCGGTCGGTCTTGCCGACCACGATGAGGTCGATGTTCATGGCGCTTGTCCGGTGGCCACTACTGCCGGGCCGGGGGAAGGGTTACGTCGTTGTTCCATTCGCCTCCGGCTCCCGGGAAGAGCACGGGGCGCGAGGGTTCCAGTCCGCGCAGCAGCTGGTAGCTCTTGTACATGTTGTAGCCGTTGCCGCTCTGCGGGGAGCCGAGCGACCAGCCCACGATGCAGACGTGGTTGCGGCTGCGGCGGAACATGGCTTCGGTGCGTTGCAGACAGCGGTCGAGCCAGGCGGGGTCGTTGGCGGGCATGCTCCTGCGGCTGCCGTTCTCGGCGGGGGCGATGCTGATGTTGGCCCGGTCGATGACATAGAGTCCGGTACGGTCGCACAGCGTGTAGAACCACTCCGGCTGCGGATAATCGACGCAGAGCAGATTGACGCCCGACTTCTTGAGCTCCCGCAGCCGGGCGAGGGCTGCGGCGGGGTCGTCCGGAGCGTTGAAGCGGGCCGTGACGGGCTCGATGGGGGCGCCGTTGCGCAGAATCCGGCCGTCGGCATACTCCGTGGTGCCGAATCCCACCTGCACCGGCACGTACTCCACCACGCGGCCGCCCTGCCGGATGAAGAGCATCACCCGGTAGAGTCTGGGCGAGGAGGCGCTCCACAGGTTGGGGATGGCGCCGTATACGAGCGAACGGAAGCGCATGGTGTCGGTCGAGTTCCCGGCCACCGTCATATCCTTGATGTTGTAGTCCTTGAGCTTGCCCGCCGGGTCGTAGATGTCGAATCCTGCGGTTATCTTCTCCGCCGAGTTGTAGCTGTTGGAGAGCACCAGCTCTATCTCCAGCACCCCGTGGTCGCGCGTGGAGTCGGGAGCCGCGGAGATGACGAAGTCGTCGATGCGCAGCTTGGGCTGGGAGTAGATGTAGCTGCCGGCGAAGGGGGTGCGGGCGTCGTCGGGGAGGCCGCCTTCGAGCCGGGCTCCCGGTCCGGGAGGCAGCAGGCGGAGGGTGACGGTGTTCGTCCCTTCCGCGAGGCGGTCCGAGATGAGGAACTCCGAGGGGGTGCGGCTGTCCTCGCCCGTGCCGGCGGGGCGGCCGTTCACCAGGACGGCGAAAGCCTTGCGGCTCCCCTCGCAATGCAGGAAGACGTCGCGGTTGAGCCAGGCGAAGGGCACTTCGAAGGTGGCGGAGTAGTCGTTGCCCTCGGCGGTGAGTCCGCTCAGGGGGATGTAGTAGGCCGAGCGGGCGGGCTGGCCCGTTTCGGCACCCTCGCGGGTGTCGTAGCTGATGAACTCGCTGCGCGGGCGGGCCGCCGGGCGCTGGCCCCGCACCAGGGCGGGGGCGAGCGTCAGGGCTCCCAGCAGCAGCCAGAGCGGAATGCGTGCGGTGTGAAATCTCATTTTTACAGTTTTTCGAGCTCCACGGTGAAGTGGCGCATGATGGGTGCTTCGTAGGTTATCTTATAGCCGCGGACGATGCTCTCGCGGCGGTCGTAGATGTTCTTGCAGGCGGCGGCGATGACCGCGATGTGGTTGTCGGTGTAGGTGCGGCGCGGAATGGCCAGCCGCAGCAGCTCCAGTTTGGGGTAGCGGTTGAGGCGGGTTTCGGGGTCGCGGTCGGCCAGAATGGCGCCAATCTCCACGCCGCGGATGCCGGCCTCCAGATAGAGCTCCACGCCGAGCGTCTGGGCGGGAAACTCCTCGCGGGGCACGTTGGGCAGTACCCGCCGGGCGTCTACGAAGATGGCGTGCCCTCCTGCGGGACGCTGGTAGGGGATTCCGTACTGGTCGAGCAGGCGTCCCAGCAGCGCCACCTGACGGATGCGGGCGTCGAGCTGTTCGAATTCGGTGTTCTCGTCGAGGCCCACGGCCAGCGCCTCCATGTCGCGGCCGCTCATGCCGCCGTAGGTGACGTAGCCTTCGAACATGATGTTGAAGACCGATGCGCGGTCGAAGAGCTCTTTGTCGCGCATGGCGGTGAATCCGCCCATATTGACCACGCCGTCCTTCTTGGCCGAGATGGTCATCAGGTCGGCATAGGAGTACATCTCGCGGACTATCTCCTTGATGCTGCGGTCGGCATAGCCCTCTTCACGGGTCTTGATGAAGTAGGCGTTTTCGGCGAAGCGGGCCGAATCGAGCAGCAGGGGCACTCCGTATCGGCGGCACAACAGGCTGGTCTGGCGGATGTTCTCCATCGACACGGGCTGTCCTCCCGCCGTGTTGTTGGTGACGGTCAGGCAGACGAAGGGGATTTTTTCGGCCGGATGGGCCTCGAGCGCCCGTTCCAGCTTGGCGCAGTCGATGTTGCCCTTGAAGGGGAGCTCCAGCTGGGTGTCGGCCGCCTGGTCCACGGTGCAGTCCAGCGCCACGGCGCGGCGATACTCGATGTGGCCCTTGGTGGTGTCGAAGTGGGAGTTGCCGGGAATGATGTCGCCCGCCTTGACCAGCGCGGTGAAGAGCACGTTCTCGGCCGCCCGCCCCTGATGGGTGGGCAGGAAATATTCGAATCCGAAGATGCGGCGGACGGTCTCCCGGAGCCGGTAGTAGGACGAGGCTCCCGCATAGCTTTCGTCGCCGGTCATCATGGCGCCCCACTGGCGGTCGCTCATGGAGCCGGTTCCCGAATCGGTGAGCAGGTCGATGAACACCTGTTCGCTGCGCAGCTTGAAGAGGTTGTAACGGGCCTGGCGAATCCACTCCTCGCGCTCCTCGCGGGTGGAGGTGCGGATGGCTTCGGTCATCTTGATTCTGTAAGGTTCTGCATACGGAAGTTTCATATCTTTTCGGTTTTAAGGTTGTGCGTCGTTCGGAAAAGGGCTCATTCGGCGAACAGCTCGCCCCGCACGGCCCGGTAGTCGGCTTCGATTTCCGCCGCCTGCGCAGGGTCGGCGTCGGTTCCGTAGCCGACGGCGAACTCCATGCCGCAGTCGTGGCGGCTGTCGGCCGCGGTCGCCGCATCGAGCGCCGCCCGGGCCTGCTCTCCGTCGGCCACGGCCGCGCGGATTTCCTCCGCCGAGGGGGTGTGGCCCAGCCGTCGGGCCAGGGCATCGAGCGCCCAGCTGCGGGCATAGTCGCGGTAGCTGCGGGCCAGGCCGGCGAATCGGGCGTCGGCCTCCGCCAGGCCGGCCTCGCCGCTTTCGAGCGCCTCCGCGATGCGCTCCGCCTCGCGTTTGGGGGCGTAGAGCCCGGCGATGTCCGTCCAGCTTCCGGTGCCGTCGCACTCCGACCGCGCCTCTGCGCCGAGCATCTCGCCCAGCGAGGCCCGCAGTAGCAGGTCGTAGGATTTGAGACCCAGCCTGAGCATCGTCTTCTTGATGCGCACGTGTTTGTAGGTGAGCGTGTCGCCCTCCTTACGGAGCAGCTCCTGCGAGACGGCGATGGCCCGCAGGGCCCCCTGTGCGATGTAGGGGTTGTAGCGGGCGTAGATTATCTGGTCGCGGCGCTCGGCCTCGGGAGCCCGGCGGCGGTCGCGGCGCTCCCATTTGGCGATGTCCCTCACCGTGCCGTAGCTGCGCAGGTTGGCGCCCGGCATGAGCATCGACCGCCCCTCGGATTCGAGCAGGTAGGAGAAGGGGAAGTCGTCGGTGTCGTGGTGGCTCTTGTGCCGCCCGATGACGGTGGTGAAGGGGGCCTCGACGCAGGGAGCCATGGTGTAGGCGTCGCTGGCGAACTTGCATCCGCGGCGGTGTACGGCCTGGTGGATGGCCCCGGCCTTGAAGAGGTGGTTGCTCTGGTTGGTTCCGCTGCCGGCGTTGAAGAAGGAGAAAAAGCCGGCGATGAGCAGCGACGAGCGGTGGTGGCTGACGGTGTAGGGACCGGCGAATACGGCGCAGGCCTCTCCGTTCTCGCATTCGCAGTTGGCGAAGAAGAGCGAATCGACGGCCGAGAAGCCTTTGCCGATGCGGCAGCCTTCGCCCACGAAACAGCGTTCGAGGCAGGCTCCGGTGCCGACCTCGGCTCCGCGGCTGATGATGAAGTCGCGGGCCGTTACGCCGCAACCTACGCGGGCGCCTCCTCCGGGGCCGCCCTCCACGGTGCCGTTTTCCAGGCAGAGGGCCCCCTCGACGGTCGTGCCGCTGCCGATGCTGCACTCGCGGACGAACCCGCAGCCGCGGACCGTGGCCCCCTCGCCGACGGTGCCCAGCTCCGAACGCTGCGAGCCGGCGAACTCCTCCGCCAGCCGGGCGATGCGGGGGGCGAGCAGGGGGCGGTGGCGCCACATGGCGCAGAGGTAGGCCGTCTGGGCCGTCAGCCCGCAATAGATGGTCACTTCGCGTCCGCCGGCCTCATTGACGGGGCGGACGACGGTGCCGTTGCCGAATGCGCTCGGGGTGCGGCACTCCACGACGGCGGTGTTTTCGATGCAGGCTCCGCGGCCGACCGAATAGTTCTTCAGCAGGCCGACTCCGTAGAGCCGCACCTGCCCGCCGAGGCGCACCCGTCCGGCGAAGCGCGTGGCGTGCACCGTGGCGGTGTCGAATTCCGGGGCGACCTCGATGTCGTCCCAGTTCTCCGCGCAGCAGCCCTGTGTCCGGAGCGCCGTGCGCTGTTTTTCGCTCAGTTTGCGGTATGTCGTCATGTTCTGAATGCTTGTAAGGTTCGCGTAAATCGTTTGGCGGCAGGGGCTCCGCTGCGGAGTGCCCGCCGTGTGCAATGAACAAAGGTAGTGCTTTGTCCGCGATTTTTCAACCCCCGGGGCGGGGCGGACGACGTTTTGCAGGAATTTTGTACTTTTTTGCGGAAAATGACCGCGGCGTGCAACGTTTTGGCCGGCGGCGGTATCTTATTAGAACTAAAACACTACTTTTGTAGAACGCAAGCGGAATTTTCAGAATCATCTAATAATAAAACGCAATGAAAAAAATCTTCTTAATGGCAGCCGCCCTCTGTTCGCTCTTCATGGCGGGTTGTATCGACAAAGACAATTCGGAGCCCGAGTACATCAGTGCCGGCATGGTAATCTACGGTGTGGCTCAGGGCCAGAATGCCTATGCGCTCGACTTGGCCTCCGTCGCTTTCCGTCTCGACATTCTGCTCGAAACGGCTGCGCAGCAGGGTGTGGACGTAGCCGACCTCTCCACGCTCGAGGTGACCATCGGCGACAAGAAAGTGCGTCTGCTCGACAGACTGCTCAACGGCGCTTCCGTGACGAGCGAGGGTCAGGGTATCTATACGCTCGCCTTCCACGCGCTGGATTACAGCGCCACCGACGTGGCCCGCACCGACGGCCGCATCGTTATCAACACCGGCGGCAAGTTCCTTTCGGAGCTTACTCCCGGCGGCGAATTCTGGACGGTATCCATTCCGGAGTCCTATCCGGTGGTCTACACGGAGACCGACGGCTACAACACTTTCACCACCACGGCCCGCGGAGCGGACTCCTACACCATCTCCTGCGATATGCCCGGCTACTGGGAGGTGGAGTGCACCGGCTATAAGTCGGAGAACACTTCGGTGGCCGTTTCGGACTGGAACATGTCCGCCACCGTATCCACTTCGGGCCTGACTTCGTTCGTTTACGACGAGGTGGCCGATTCGGAGTTCTATCTCGACGTGGACGCCCGCGGCAAGACCATGTACTCGGCCTATTGCAAGCTCCAGACCGAATATTCGTCGATGGGCATGCGCTATGTGCCCAAGTGCGCCTACAACGCCATCGTGGGCGGTACCGAATACGCCGAGTTCGTGGGTGCCGAAATCGAAGGCTGGGAGTCTTACAACATGAACGTGAAGTGGAGCGGTTCGGCCAGCGACTGCAAGGCGACCGCCACCGTGGTCTACAACGGAACCGAAGAGGTCTCCAACATCGTTTGGAAAAGATAGGACCGGCGGACGGAATCTTCCGGCGCAACGGACCGAGGAGCGGCTTTTCGACGGCCGCTCCTCGTTTTTTCGGGAGCGGGCACGGGTTGTGGGAGCGGAATTATGATAATTGGAAAAAAATGACGATATTTGCCTTTCGAATCGGGGCCTGCGGACCCCGGGAGGATAATTAACCCAAGAGAAGAATTTTTTTAGAAAATAGGAATGTTATGCTGAACGGAGGAAGAACGAAAATCGCCGAGTTGCTGAAAACCGGGAACAGAGATTGCGACGTGGTCGTAAAAGGTTGGGTGAGAACCAAACGAGGAAACAAGAACGTGGCCTTCATTGCCCTGAACGACGGCTCTACCGTGAACAACATACAGGTGGTGGTCGATGTGGCCCGCTTCGACGAGGAGTTGCTCCGCAGCATAACCACCGGAGCCTGCCTGCGTGTGGACGGCGTGCTGGTGACCAGCCAGGGCTCGGGACAGCCGGTGGAGGTGCAGGCCCGCAGAATCGAGGTCTACGGAACCGCCGACCCCGAGACCTATCCCCTGCAGAAGAAGGGCCATTCGCTCGAGTTCCTGCGCGAAATCGCCTATCTGCGTCCCCGGACCAACACCTTCGGCGCCGTGCTGAGAATCCGCCACGCCATGGCCTACGCCATTCACAAATACTTCAACGACCGCGGCTTCTACTATCTCCACACGCCGCTCATCACCGGTTCCGACGCCGAGGGCGCGGGTGCCATGTTCACCGTCACCACCCTCGACATGGAGAATCCGCCGCGCAACGAGGCGGGACGGGTGGACTACACCCAGGACTTTTTCGGCAAACCCTGCAACCTGACCGTGAGCGGCCAGCTCGAAGGCGAGCTGGGTGCCCTGGCCCTCTCGCAGATATATACGTTCGGCCCCACCTTCCGGGCCGAGAACTCCAACACGCCGCGCCACCTGGCCGAGTTCTGGATGATTGAGCCCGAGATGGCCTTCTACGAACTGGAAGACAACATGGAGCTGGCGGAGGATTTCCTCAAATACCTTATCAACTATGCGCTGGAGCACTGCATGGAGGACCTGGAGTTCATGAACAAGATGTGGGACAACGAGTTGATTGACCGGTTGAAGTTCGTGGTGCACAACGATTTCGTGCGGCTCAACTACACCGAGGGCATCGAAATCCTCAAGCAGAGCGGCCGGAAGTTCGAATTCCCCGTGGAGTGGGGCGTGGACCTGCAGAGCGAGCACGAGCGCTATCTGGTGGAGGAGCACTTCAGAAAGCCGGTCATTCTGATAAACTATCCCAAGGACATCAAGGCGTTCTACATGAAGCAGAACGAAGACGGCAAGACGGTGCGGGCGATGGACGTGCTCTTCCCGAAAATCGGCGAGATTATAGGCGGTTCGGAGCGCGAGGCCGATTATGGCAGGCTTCGTGCAAGGATATCGGAACTCGGAATGAACGAGAAGGATGTCTGGTGGTATCTCGACACCCGCCGCTGGGGTTCGGCACCTCACAGCGGATTCGGCCTGGGCTTCGAGCGGCTGCTGCTGTTCGTGACCGGCATGGCCAACATCCGCGACGTGATACCCTTCCCGCGCACGCCGAAGAACGCCGAATTCTAACTGCGGACCCCGCGGAACGCAGCCCCCGACTTGAAAATAGATGGAGACCCGATAGCGGAGATTAGGATTGGAAATTCATATCTTTCATATTAAGGTCTTGGAATAATTATGTCGAATATCAACCAGAGGCAGATACAGAAGCTCTCGCCGACACTCTCCCCGCAGCAGATTCAGATGATTAAGCTGCTGGAGTTGCCGACGGTGCAGCTGGAGCAGAGGATAAAACAGGAAATCGAGGAGAACCCCGTGCTGGAGGAGGACATCTCGCCGGAGCAGAAAGAGGAGGAGCAGCCGCCCCAGGAGATTAGCGTGGAGGAGTATCTGAAGGAAGACGACACCCCGTCCTACAAGTCGCATATCAACAACTATTCGAAAGACGACAAACAGCGTCCGGTCTACCTCTCCAACGGCCGTTCGCTGCACGAGTACCTGGAGGAGCAGCTCGGATTCCGGACCCTCTCGGCGAAGGATGCGGCGCTGGCCTCCTACCTCATCGGGAGCATCGACGACGACGGCTACCTGCGGCGCGACCTGGAGTCGGTGGCCGACGACATCGCCTTCTCGGTGGGGCTCGAGACCTCGGCCGCCGAGCTGGAGCGCATCCTGGGGATGATTCACGAGCTGGAGCCGGCGGGGGTGGGTGCGCGCAACCTGCAGGAGTGCCTGCTGCTGCAGCTCGACAGCCGGAAGGTGAACACCCGCTCCAGGCGCATGGCCCGCAAGATTCTGACCTCCTATTTCGAGGAGTTCACCAAGAAGCACTACGAGAAGCTGATGGCCCGTCTGGGGGTGGACGAAGACGAGTTCCGCGAGGCCATCAACGAGATAAAGCGGCTTTCGCCCAAACCCGGCAACCTCTACAACGAGGGGGGAAGCGAGAGCATGCCCTATATCATCCCCGATTTCATACTCGACTACCAGGACGGCAAGTTCGACCTGAGTCTCAACTCCTACAACGTCCCCGAGGTGAAGGTGAACAAACGCTACGTGGAGATGATTCGCGAAATGGCTTCGGGAGGCACCTACAACCTCAGCGAGGGCGACAAGGAGGCCATCCAGTTCGTGAAGAACAAGCTCGATTCGGCCAAATGGTTCATCTCGGCCATCAAGCAGCGCTACAACACGCTGATGCTTACCATGAACGAGATACTGGCCTACCAAAGCGAATATTTCAAGGACGGCGACATGAGCAAGCTGCGGCCGATGATTCTCAAGGACATCGCCGACCGCACGGGGCTCGACGTCTCGACCATCTCGCGCGTGGTGAACAGCAAGTACATACAGACCCAGTTCGGCATCCTCTCGCTCAAGACCCTCTTCTCGGAGGCGATGCAGACCGACAGCGGAGCCGAGGTGTCGTCCTACGAGATAAAGAATATCCTCTCGGAGTGCATCGACAATGAGGACAAGCGCAAACCGCTGACCGACGAGACGCTGATGGACATCCTCAACATCAAGGGCTATCACATCGCCCGGCGCACGGTGGCCAAGTACCGCGAGATGCTGGGGATTCCCGTGGCGCGGCTGCGCAAACAGATTTGACACTGCATTTTTGACACTACACCGGAACGAAACGGAAAATGAAGGAACGAACCAGCAGAAACATATCGAAGGCGGCGCAGGGACTTTCGTTCCTGCTGCACCCGTTCGTGCTGCCGACCTACATGGCGGTGGCGTTGTTGTTTTCGGGCGGCATGGTCGCCATGCTGCCGGCCCCCCTGCGGTGGTACATGGTGGGGGTGGTGGCCATCGACACGCTGCTGCTGCCCGCGGTGGCCATCTTCGTCATGTGCCGGCTCAATCTGCTGGGCGACCTGCGGCTGAGCACCCGGCGGGAGCGCCTGGTCCCGCTGATGGTGGTGGCCCTGTGCTACATTCTCTGCGCCTATATGCTCTCCGACCTGACGCTCGCCTTTCTGGTGCGTAAATTCATCATAGCCGGATTTTCGTGCGTGGTGCTGGCGCTGGCAGTGACCGTGTTCTGGCAGATAAGCCTCCATCTGACCGCCATGGGCGGCGCCGTGGCCATGCTGACGCTGGTCTGCGCGTCGGGCGTGGCCGATGCGATGGCGGTGCTGTGCCTGGCCGTGCTGGCTGCCGGTCTGCTCGCTTCGGCACGCCTGTGGCTCGGCCGCCACGACTTGTGGCAGGTCGCAGCCGGTTTCGCAGGCGGCTTTCTGGTCGCTTCGGCGGCCGTGCTCTGCTTGTAGCGGCGGCGGGTCCCGCCCCTTTTCTGCGGCCGGGGCGATAGCGAATGAACGCGGGTGTCCGAAAGTTCGGACACCCGCTTTTCTGCTTTTCTGCGGAGAGAAGTACTCCCTCTCTTCCGGACCGCATCTTCTTCCGGAGCTCGTTTCCTCTTGGGCGCTTCTTCTCCCGGGTCGCGCTCCGTTCTCGGACCGTTTCTTATTTGTTGCGGATATATTCGTCGATGGCCCGGGCGGCCTTGCGTCCGGCTCCCATGGCCAGGATGACGGTGGCGGCTCCGGTGACGGCGTCGCCGCCCGCGAAGACGCCCGGCCGGGAGGTGACTCCCTGTCCGTCGGCGACCACGCATCCGCGCCGGTCGGTATCCAACCCTGCGGTGGTGGCGGCGATGAGGGGATTGGGCGAGGTGCCCAGCGCCATGATGACCACGTCGCATTCGATTTCGAACTCGCTGCCCTCGACCACCACCGGCGAGCGGCGGCCGCTCTGGTCGGGTTCGCCGAGGGTCATGCGCACGCAGCGGATGCCGCGCACCCAGCCCTGCTCGGTGCCCAGTATTTCGGTGGGGTTGGTGAGCATGCGGAACTCGATGCCCTCCTGCCGGGCGTGGTGCACCTCCTCGACGCGGGCCGGCAGTTCGGCCTCGCTGCGCCGGTAGACGATGAATGCCTCGGCGCCGAGCCGCTTGGCCGTGCGCACGGCATCCATGGCGACGTTGCCTCCGCCGACCACCACCACGCGGCGACCTACGTAGATGGGTGTGTCGTAGCGGGAGTCGTAGGCTTTCATGAGGTTGGCGCGGGTGAGGAACTCATTGGCCGAAACCACTCCGTTGAGGTTCTCTCCGGGGATGCCCATGAAGCGGGGCAGGCCGGCGCCCGAACCGATGAAGACGGCCTGGTAGCCCTCCTCCTCCAGGAGCGAGTCGATGGTGACGGTGCGTCCCACGATGGTGTCGGTCTCGAACTCCACGCCCAGCCGCTTGACGTTCTCCACCGAAGCGGCCACGATGCGCTCTTTGGGCAGACGGAATTCGGGGATGCCGTATTCGAGCACGCCGCCCACCTTGTGCAGCGCCTCGAAAATCTTGACCCGGTAGCCCATGCGGGCCAGGTCCGAGGCGCAGGCTAGTCCCGAAGGACCGCTGCCGATGACGGCCACCTTGTGTCCGTTCGAGGGGGGTGTCTGGCCTGCGGGGGAGGGGTGTTCGAGGGCCCAGTCGCCCACGAAGCGCTCCAGCTTGCCGATGGCCACCGGTTCGCCTTTGATGCCCAGTATGCAGGCCCCTTCGCACTGGGTCTCCTGCGGGCAGACGCGTCCGCACACCGAGGGCAGCGAACTGTCTTCGGCGATGGTGCGCGAAGCGGCGGCGAAGTCGCCCTGCAGCACCTGCGAGATGAAGCGGGGAATCTGAATCGACACCGGGCACTGCTCCACGCAGCGGGGCTTCTTGCAGTTGAGACAGCGCGAAGCCTCTTTGCGAGCCTCCTCTATGTCGTAGCCGTAGCAAACCTCCTCGAAGTTCGCGGCTCTTTTCTGCGGGTCCTGTTCTCGGACGGGAACCCGGGCTATTTTGTTTGCCATATCGGGAATTTCGGTTTTAAGGGTGGTTACTTGTCGAGGCCGATGCGGCATTTGTGTCCTGCGGCACGCTCCTCGGCGATTTTCAATGCCCGCTGCTCCTGGGTGCGGTACATGCCCTGACGGCGCATGGCCTCGTCGAAATCGACCAGATGGGCGTCGAATTCGGGGCCGTCCACGCAGGTGAACACCGTCTTGCCGCCCACGCTCACGCGGCAGGCGCCGCACATGCCGGTGCCGTCCACCATGAGGGAGTTGAGGCTGACGATGGTCTTCAGACCGTAGTCGCGGGTGGTGAGGGCCACGAACTTCATCATAATCATGGGCCCGATGGCCACGCACAGGTCGTAGTGTCTGCCCTGCTGCTCTATCAGGTGTCGGATGACCTCCGTCACCAGCCCCTTGAACCCTTCGCTGCCGTCGTCGGTGGCGATGTAGAGGTTGCCGGCCACGGCCCGCATCTGTTCGGTCATGATGAGCATGTCGCGGTTCTTGGCGCCCACGATGACATCGGCCCGCACGCCGTGCTCGGCCAGCCACTTGACCTGCGGATAGACCGGGGCTGTGCCCACGCCGCCGGCCACGAAGAGTATCTTTTTCCCGCGCAGGGTCTGCAAATCCTCGGAGACGAACTCCGAGGGGCGTCCCAGCGGACCGGCGAAGTCGGCCAGGCATTGACCGGGGTCGAGTGCGCAAATCTTCTTGGTGGAGACTCCGATGGTCTGTATAACGATGGTCACGCTCCCCTCGCGGGCGTCGTAGTCGGCCACGGTGAGGGGGATTCTTTCGCCGCACTCGTCGGCGCGGACGATGACGAACTGTCCCGGACGGGCCGACGAGGCCACGCGCGGGGCATGGACCTTCATGAGCCAGATGGCGGAAGCGAGTTCGCGTTTCTCCAATATCTTGTACATGGTGTCGTAGGTTTTGTTTCTGCGGTGTCTATTCGGTGATGATGGCCGTCAGGCGTATGTCGCGCAGCGGCTTGCGGGGGTCGTTCACGATGAACGAGAGCGTCTCGAACAGCCGTCCGGGGTTGTAGGCCTCGGTGCGCAGTCCGACGGTGAAGTCGATGCTGCCGCCGGGAGGCACCGTGGTGCCCTCCTTGAGACTGGTCTCCAGTCCGTTGCGCAGGACGATGCGCCTTATGGCCAGCGGCTGCGCTCCGGTGTTGCTCAGGGTGAAGGTGTGGGTGCAGGTCTCTCCGCGCCGAATCTCCTCGAAGTTGTGGAACGACTCGTCGAGCTGCGCCCGGGGGGCTTGGGCGAGGTTGGTCTCCGAGAAGTCGTCGGTCCCGATGGCCGTGGCGGTGAAGCGGTTGTTGGAGGGGGTACCGTCGAGCGAGACCACGAACACGTCGCTCATGGTGCCGTAGCTGCGGGGCGTGCGGTCGAGCTGGTAGGTGAAGGTGATGGTGCCTTTGCATCCGGCGCATATCGTGGCGGGGGCGTCCACGGTGAGGTAGCCGCTCGATGTTTGGGGGCGCAGGTGCAGGGCGACCTCCCGGTCCGAGGTGTTGATGTAGTTGATGACGCGGCTGACGCTGGTCCCCTGGCCCACGTAGCGGAATCCGAGCAGGATGTTGTCGCTGCGCACGCCGTGCCCCAGAACGAACGGATAGTCGTCCTCCACGGTGCGGGGGCGTCCCTCGACGGTGCCGCGGATGCGGATGAGCTGGCGGCGCGACCGGCCGTCGGTGCAGATGAGCAGGTCCTTGATGAACTTGCCGGGGCGGTTGTAGGGGTCGTAGGTGACGGTCACCGTACTCTTCTCGCCGGGTTTTATGGGGGTGCGCGAGTAGGTCGGCACGGTGCAGCCGCAGGAGGTCTGTATCTCCTCGATTACGAAGGGCACCGAGCCCGTGTTGGTGAAGGCGAAGGTGTGCGACACCTTGCCGTCCACTTCCCGGATGGTGCCGAAGTCCCACTCCGTGTGGTCGAATTTCAACTCCTTGATGGTGGCTTGTCCCCGGGCGCAGGCCGACAGGAGCAGCGCCGTGGAGCAGAGGAACATATGTTTGATTATTCGTATCATGGGCCGGTTCGTTTTTTTAAGACGATACGTTTTGCAAAGTTATGAATTTTTCCGCAAAATTCCTGCTAAAAAAGCGTCTGCGGACGGATTCGCGCCTGAAACGTGCCGCGGAGGGGTTGCCGTCGGACGGGGGATGCCGTGCGCGCGGGGCCGGTTGCGCTTCCGTTTCCCGTCGGATACCGTCGCGTTTGACTCGGACGAATCGCCCCGCGGCCGTGCGCCGGCGTGCGGGGCGGCGACGCTTTTGTTTTTCACTGAATATTTTCATATATTTGTAGAAAAGACCATGACGGCGGGAGGGGCGCGGAAAACGGCCCGGGTCCGCCTTAAAAACAGATTCGATTATGGAGAAACGTATCGTAGAATGCGTCCCCAACTTCAGCGAGGGACGGGACCGAGAGGTGATAGAACGCATCGTGGAGGCGATAAAAGGTTCGGGCGAGGTGCGTGTGCTCGATGTGGACCCCGGCGAGGCGACCAACCGCACGGTGGTAACCTTCGTGGGCGAGCCCGAGGCGGTGGTCGAGGCGGCGTTCCGGGGCGTGGCCCGGGCGGCGGAGCTCATCGACATGCGCCGGCACAAGGGGGCGCATCCGCGGATGGGGGCCACCGACGTGCTGCCGCTCATCCCCATTTCGGGAATCACCCTGGAGGAGTGCGCGGCCCTGGCGCGCAGACTGGCACGCCGGATTGCCGACCGGCTCGCCATCCCCACCTATTGTTACGAGGCGGCGGCCTTCACGCCCGAGCGCAAGAATCTGGCGGTGTGCCGTGCGGGCGAGTACGAGGCCCTGCCCGAAAAGCTGGCCTCGGCGGACGGCGCTCCCGATTTCGGGGCCCGGCCCTACGACGAGGGGGTGGCCCGCACGGGCGCTACCGTGGTGGGGGCGCGGGATTTCCTGATAGCCGTCAATTTCAACCTCAATACCACCTCCACGCGCCGGGCCAATGCCGTGGCCTTCGACGTGCGGGAGAAGGGGCGCCCCCGTCGGGAGGGCAATCCCATCGTGGGCAAAATCGTGAAGGACGCCGACGGCCGGCCGGTGATGATTCCCGGTACGCTCAAGGCCTGCAAGGCCATCGGCTGGTACATCGACGAGTACGGCATCGCGCAGGTGTCGATGAATCTGACCGACATCTCGGTCACTCCGCTCCATGCGGCTTTCGACGAGGTGTGCCGTGCGGCCGCCGCACGCGGACTGCGGGTGACGGGCACCGAAATCGTGGGGCTGGTCCCCAAGCGGGCGCTGCTCGATGCGGGACGCCATTTCCTGCACAAGCAGCACCGTTCGTCGGGCATTGCCGAGTCCGAAATCGTGCGCATGGCCATCCGGTCGATGGGCCTCGACGACCTGCGCCCCTTCGTCGCCGAGGAGAAGGTGATTGAATACCTGCTCGAAAAAGAGTCGGCTGCGGCCCCGAAGCTGGTCGATATGACCTGCCGCGGATTCGCCGACGAGACGGCCAGCGAATCGCCCGCACCGGGCGGCGGCTCCATTTCGGCCTACATGGGTGCGCTGGGCGCCGCGCTGGGAACGATGGTGGCCAACCTCTCCTCGCACAAGGCGGGATGGGACGAACGCTGGGAGTTCTTCTCCGAGTGGGCCGAACGCGGACAGCGGGTGATGCAGGAGCTGCTGGCGCTGGTGGACGAAGACACCGCCGCGTTCAATGGCATCATGGCCGTCTTCTCCATGCCCAAATCGACCGACGAGGAGAAGGCGCTGCGGGCCGAGGCGATGCAGCGTGCGACGCTCTATGCCACCCAGGTGCCGCTGCGGACCATGAAGAGCGCCATGAAGGTCTTCGACGTGGTGGAGGCGATGGCCTGCCAGGGCAATCCCAATTCGGTGTCGGACGCCGGCGTGGGGGCGCTGGCCGCGCGCAGCGCCGTGATGGGAGCCTGGCTCAACGTGAAGATAAACGCCGCCGGACTCGAGGACCGCGCCGCGGCCGACCGGCTGCTGGACGAAGCGGCCGCCCTGGCCGAGGCGTGCCGCATGCGCGAAGCCGCCGTGCTGGCCGTGGTGGACGAGAAAATCGGCGCCTGAACCGAAACAGAACCAACCTACTACCTGAAAAATATGACACTTCAAGAGTTTCAGAATTGCATAACGGGCGGAATACCCGAGGTGTTGCCGCCCCCGAAGCCTTTCGACCCGCAGATTAACCATGCGCCCCGGCGCAAGGATATCCTCTCTCCCGAAGAGAAGGTGCTGGCCCTGAAGAATGCGCTTCGCTACTTCCCGGCGCGGCATCACGCCGAACTGGCGCCCGAGTTCGCCGAGGAGCTGGAGCGTTACGGCCGCATCTACATGTACCGTCTGCGGCCCGACTATCCCATGTACGCCCGTCCCATCGGGGACTATCCGCACCGTTCGCTCCAGGCGGCGGCCATCATGCTGATGATAAACAACAACCTCGACAAGGCGGTGGCCCAGCACCCCCACGAGCTGATAACCTACGGCGGCAACGGCGCCGTGTTCCAGAACTGGGCGCAGTATCTGCTCGCCATGCAGTACCTTTCGCGCATGACCGACCGCCAGACGCTGGTGCTCTATTCGGGCCATCCGCTGGGGCTCTTCCCCTCGCATCCCGATGCGCCGCGGGTGGTGGTGACCAACGGCATGGTGATTCCCAACTACTCGTCGCAGGACCACTGGGAGCGCTTCAACGCGCTGGGCGTGTCGCAGTACGGCCAGATGACGGCCGGGTCGTTCATGTACATCGGCCCGCAGGGCATCGTCCACGGCACCACCATCACGGTGATGAACGCCGCCCGCAAGCGGCTGGCTGCGGGCCGGACCTCGCCGGGGGGCATGCTCTTCGTGTCGTCGGGCCTGGGCGGCATGTCGGGCGCGCAGCCCAAGGCGGGCGTCATCTCGGGCGTGGTGAGCGTCATCGCCGAGGTCAATCCCAAGGCTGTGGAAAAGCGCCATGCGCAGGGGTGGGTCGATGAGGTCTACACCTCGCTCGACGAGCTGCTGCCGCGTATCGAGCGGGCCCGCCGCGACAGGGAGGCGGTGTCGCTGGCCTATCAGGGCAATGCGGTGGAGCTGTGGGAGCGGCTGGCGGACGAGGGCGTGCAGGTCGATTTGGGAAGCGACCAGACCTCGCTGCACAATCCCTGGGCCGGGGGCTACTATCCGGCGGGCCTGAGCTACGAGCAGGCCAACGAGATGATGGCGTCCGACCCCGGGGCGTTCCGCCTGCGGGTGCAGGAGTCGCTCCGCCGGCAGGTGGCGGCCATCAACCGGCTCGCCGACCGCGGAATGTACTTCTTCGACTACGGCAACGCCTTCCTGCTGGAGGCGTCGCGTGCGGGAGCCGAGGTGGTCGGCCGGGACGGCCGGTTCCGCTACCCCTCCTATGTGCAGGATATCATGGGCCCCATGTTCTTCGACTACGGGTTCGGCCCCTTCCGCTGGGTGTGCACCTCGGGCCGGGAGGAGGACCTGGTCGTGACCGACCGGCTGGCGGCCGGGGTGCTGGAGGAGATTCGGCGGACGGCTCCGGAGGAGATTCGCGGCCAGCTCGACGACAACATCCACTGGATTCGCGAGGCGGGGCGCAACCGGCTGGTGGTGGGCTCCCAGGCCCGCATCCTCTATGCCGACTGCGAGGGCCGCACCAAAATCGCGCTGGCCTTCAACGAGGCCATTGCCCGGGGCGAGATTTCGGCTCCGGTGGTGCTGGGCCGCGACCACCACGACGTGTCGGGCACCGATTCGCCCTACCGCGAGACCTCGAACATCTACGACGGTTCGGCCTTCACGGCCGACATGGCCGTGCAGAATGTCATCGGCGATGCGTTCCGCGGCGCGACCTGGGTGTCGCTCCACAACGGCGGCGGCGTGGGCTGGGGCGAGGTGGTGAACGGCGGCTTCGGCATGGTGATAGACGGCAGCGACGACTCCCGCCGGCGCATCGAAAGCATGCTGCTGTGGGATGTGAACAACGGCATCGCCCGCCGCAGCTGGGCCCGCAACGAAGGGGCCGTGGCCGCCATCCGGCGCGAGATGGCCCGCACGCCGGGACTGGAGGTGACCCTCCCCAATGCGGCCGACGACGCGCTGGTGCGGAAAGCCCTGCAAAGAAATTAACCTCGAAACCTTAATAAAAGAACCTTATGAACTTTCATCATATCACCCACGGGCACCTCTCGCTGGAGAGGGTGCGCACGATTTTGGAACGGGGGCTGGGAATCGCCCTCAGCGAGGAGGCTGCGGCGAGCGTCGCGCGTTGCCGGGCCTATCTCGATGAAAAGATGGAGAACCACGACCGCCCGGTGTACGGCGTCACCACGGGTTTCGGCTCGTTGTGCAACATCTCGATAGGGCGGGAGAGCCTGGCCGAGCTGCAGCGCAATCTGGTGCGGTCGCATGCCTGCGGCACGGGCGAACGGGTGCCGCGCGAGATTGTCAGGCTCATCCTGCTGCTCAAGGTGCAGTCGCTCTGCTACGGCCACTCGGGCGTGCAGCTCCGCACCGTGCAGCGCTTGTGCGACATGTATAACGAAGAGATTCTTCCAGTGATTTACCAGCAGGGTTCGCTGGGCGCATCGGGCGACCTGGCGCCGCTGGCCCACATGAGCCTGCCGCTGATAGGCGAGGGCGAAGTGGAGTGGAACGGAACGGTGATGCCCGCCGGCGAAATGCTCGCCCGCAAGGGGTGGAAGCCCCTTGAACTGGCCTCGAAAGAGGGGCTGGCGCTGCTCAACGGCACCCAGTTCATGAGTGCCTACGGCGTGTGGGCGCTGCTCAACGCCCGGCGTCTTTCCGACTGGGCCGATGCGGTGGGGGCTCTCTCGCTGGATGCCTTCGACGGCCGCACCGAACCTTTCGAGGAGGCGGTGCATGCCATCCGTCCCCACCGGGGGCAGCTGGAGACCGCCCGCCGCATGCGGCAGCTGCTGGCCGGCAGCCGCCTGGCCGTGCGCCGCAAGGAGCATGTGCAGGACCCCTATTCGTTCCGCTGCATCCCGCAGGTGCACGGCGCCTCGAAAGACGCCATCGACTATGCGGCCGGGGTGCTGACTACGGAGATTAACAGCGTGACGGACAATCCGACCGTCTTCCCGGAACTGGACAGCGTCATCTCGGCCGGCAACTTCCACGGCCAGCCGCTGGCGCTGGCCATGGATTTTCTGGCCATCGCGCTGGCCGAGCTGGGCAACATCTCCGAGCGGCGCACCTACAAGCTGATTTCCGGGGCCCGCGACCTGCCCAAGTTCCTGGTGGCTGCGCCGGGACTCAACAGCGGATTCATGATTCCGCAGTATACGGCCGCCTCGATAGTGAGCCAGAGCAAGGGGCTGTGCATGCCGGCCTCGGTCGATTCCATCCCCTCGTCGCAGGGGCAGGAGGACCATGTGAGCATGGGCTCCAACGCCGCCACCAAGCTGTGGCGCGTGGTGTGCAACACCGAACGGGTGCTGGCCATCGAACTCTTCAATGCCGCACAGGCGCTGGAGTTCCGCCGTCCGGAGCGCACCTCGCCGGTGCTCGAGAGACTGGTCGCCGCATTCCGCGAGCGGGTACCTTTTATCGATAACGACACGGTGATGTATCCCCACATCGAACAGGCCGTCCGATTCCTGCGCACGTATGAGATTGCTGATTGACAATGCCGCGCTGGTGGCGGGAATCGCCCCGGCCGGCGTTCCGCGGCTGTGCGGCGCGCAGATGGAGCGCTTCGGCGTGATGGAACGGGGGTGGGTGCTGGTCGAGTCGGGCCGCATCGCCGGGGTGGGGGAGCCCGGCCGGGAGCCCCGTGCCGACCGGGTGCTCGACGCCGGCGGCGGAGCGGTGCTGCCCGCTTTCTGCGATTCGCACACCCACATCGTCTATGCGGGCAGCCGCGAGGGCGAGTTCATGGACAAAATCCGGGGGCTGAGCTACGAACAGATTGCCGCGCGCGGCGGAGGCATCCTCAACTCGGTGGACCTGCTGCGGCGCACCTCCGAGGAGGAGCTCTACCGTCAGGCGATGGAGCGCGTGGGGGAGATGACGGCTTTCGGGACCGGCTGCGCCGAGATAAAGAGCGGCTACGGGCTCTCGACCCGCGACGAGGTGAAGATGCTGCGGGTGATAGCCCGCATCGCCGAGAGCTCGCCGATGAAGGTGCGGGCCACCTTTCTGGGGGCGCACGCCGTGGCGCGCGAGTACCGGGGCCGGCAGGAGGAGTACGTGGAGCTGGTGTGCCGGGAGATGATTCCGGCCGTGGCGGCCGAGGGACTGGCCGATTTCGTGGACGTCTTCTGCGACCGGGGTTTCTTCACCGTGGAGCAGACGCGCCGCATCGTGGAGACGGGGGCGCGTTACGGCATGCGGGCGAAAATCCATGCCAACGAGCTCGACTTTTCGGGCGGCGTACAGCTGGGCGTGGCGTGCGGAGCCCTGTCGGTGGACCACCTCGAGCGTTCGGGCGAGGCGGAGATAGCGGCGCTGGCCGGGTCGCAGACCGTGCCCACGCTGCTGCCGGGCGCATCGTTTTTCCTGGGGATGCCCTATGCTCCGGCCCGGGAGATGATTGATGCCGGACTGGGCGTGGCGCTGGCTTCGGACTACAATCCCGGCTCTTCGCCCTCGGGCAACATGCGGATGGTGATGTCGTTGGGCTGCATCGCCATGCGGATGACCGCCCGCGAGGCATTGGCCGCCGCCACCCTGAACGGCGCCTGTGCCATGGACCTGAGCGACGAGTATGGCTCCATTACGCCCGGCAAGGTCGCCAATCTGGTGATTACCAAACCGGTCCCCTCGCTCGACTACATCCCTTACGCCTATTCGTCGCCTCTCGTCCGCCGGGTGCTGCTGAGGGGCGTGGAGCAGCCCGGCCTTTAGCTCGCCCGGGTGTTTTGCGGGGCGGGGGCGCTGGGCGGCGTTTGGCTTGGGCGGAAGCCGGGTTTCGCGGGCGGCCGATGCCTCGCCGATGTTTCGCGGCCGTCCGAACTCCTCCTCTCTCCCCTTGGGGCGGGCCGTTCCCGTGTGTGACGCCGCCTGTCGGGTTCTTGCGGAAACCGCCGGCGGCAGGGGCGGTCCGTTCATCGGCAGCTGCGGTCGTTTTTTCGGGGGAAGGAGAGCGGCGGTTCCGCTCTTTTGCTATCTTTGCGGCGGTTTTTAGCGAGGCTCCCTGCAGGAGGCCGATGCGAAAAACGATTCAGGTTGATAATTGAGTTGGGTTTATGAAAAAAAGTCTCGTTTCCCTCGCCTTCGGCGGCTTGGGACTGGGCATGACCGAGTTCGCGATGATGGGCGTGCTGCCCGACATCGCCGGCGACCTGCATGTCACCATTCCGCAGGCGGGGCATTTCATTTCGGCCTACGCGCTGGGTGTGTGCGTCGGGGCCCCGACGCTCATTCTGCTGGCCCGCAATCTGCCGCCCAAGCGCACGCTGCTCGCTCTGATGGCGATGTTTACGCTTTTCAATATCCTCTCCGCCCTTTCGCCCGGCTACGGAACGATGCTGGTCATGCGTTTTCTGGCCGGATTGCCCCACGGGGCCTATTTCGGCGTGGGAGCCATCGTGGCCGGACGGCTCGCCGACGAGGGAAAGGCGGCGGAGGCGGTCTCCATCATGTTCGCCGGACTGACCGTCGCCAATGTGGCGGGGGTGCCGCTGGGGACCTACGTGGGCAATCTCTTCTCGTGGCGCTACACCTTCCTGATGGTGGGGGCGTGGGGCTTGGTGACGCTCTGGTTTCTCCGCCGGTGGCTGCCCGTCGTGGAGGCGCAGCCCAGAAGCGACGTGCGCAGCCAGTTCCGCTTTCTGAAACTCCCCTCGTCGTGGGTGCTCATGGGGGTGACCATGCTCGGCAACTCGGCGCTTTTCAGCTGGTACAGCTACATCATGCCCACCATGCGCAGCGTAGCGGGTTTCGGAGCCGACAGCGAGATGCTGATTATGATGGTCGGCGGAGCGGGCATGGTCATCGGCAATCTGCTGGGCGGAAGACTCTCCGACCGGCTGACCCCGCAGCGCACCGAGCGACTGCTGCTGATACTGCTCACCGTGTCGCTCGCCGGTTCGTTCGCCCTGACCCATGTGCAGGCTGCGGCGCTTTGTCTGACGCTTACCGGGGCGGCGCTCGGTCTCTCGCTTTCGGCGCCGATGCAGGTGCTGGTCATCCGCAACGCCGATGCGGGCGGACAGATGCTGGCGGCCGCTTCGTGTCAGGTCTCCTTCAATCTGGGCAATGCCATCGGGGCCTATTGCGGCGGCCTGCCCGTGGCGGCAGGGATGGACTACACCTGGCCCGCGGCCGTGGGAGTCGGCTTCTCGGTGGCGGCTTATCTGCTGATGCTCTGTTTCAGGGCCCCTTATCCTGCCGACCGCTATGCGTGCGGCGAATCGTCGAAATGATTTGCGTTTATGGCTAAGATAAATAAGACCAATGCGGCCCGGCTGCTCGACCGGGCGGGCATTGCCTACGAACTGGTCCCCTATCGGGTGGACGAAGAGCATCTCGATGCGTGTCATGTGGCCGAACAGCTGGGCGAGGACATCGCTTCGGTCTTCAAGACGCTGGTTTTGCGCGGCGACCGGACGGGACTTTTCGTCTGTGTCGTTCCGGGAGACCGGGAGGTCGATTTGAAGGCGGCCGCCCGCATTTCGGAAAACAAGAGCGCCGAGATGATACACGTGCGCGAACTGTTGCCGCTGACCGGATACATCCGGGGCGGCTGTTCGCCGATAGGGATGAAGAAGACGCTGCCGACCTTCTTCCATCGTTCCGCCGCAGAGCAGGAGCGGATATATGTGAGCGCCGGTGTGCGCGGCCTGCAAATCGCCGTGGCTCCCTCCGACCTCATCCGCTTCGTCGGGGCCCGGGTGGGCGACCTGGTCTGCGAATAGACGTCCCGTTCGAGGGCCGGTTCGGGGTCCGGCGGTCGGGGAACGGTATTCGGGGCCCGGCGTTCTGGAGCCGGACGTTGGCGTTCGGGGACAGAGTCCGGCATTCGGAGTCCGGCATTCGGAGTCCGGCGGTCCGTGTCCGTGTCCGTGTCTGTGTCCGGGGCGGCGCGGGGTGCTCTTCGGTGTCCGCGGCCGGTGCTCGGAGTCCGTTGCCGGAGGCTGGATTCGCGGTCGGGCGCAGGGGAATATTCCGCCCGGTTCCGGAGCCGATGCGGGTGTCTGCGCTCCGCAATGCACCCGGCCGAAGGGCGAAAAGGGGGCTTCCCGGCCGGGGAAAATGAAGATTTGAGAGAAAAGAGTTATTTTTTTGTTCTTTTTCTTTGTCGGAAAGAAAAAATGCTATATATTTGCACTCCGAAATGAGACGGTAACTGCTTCGGCAGAGCCTCGCATTGGAATAGAAATTCCTCAATAGCTCAGTTGGTTAGAGCACCTGACTGTTAATCAGGGGGTCCTAGGTTCAAGTCCTAGTTGAGGAGCGGAGCGGAAAGGTTATTTGACTTTTCCGCTTTTTTTGTTCCCGGAGGGGGGGGAGGTGCGGCCGGGAGAGAGGAGAGAAAGAGAGGGGTTGTCCGTCTCATCCGGACAACCCCTCGTCGTAGGGAGTGGCGCGGCATGCTCGGCCGCGCGGTGTGCGGGCATCAGTAATTTTCGGCCTTGAGCTGGAAATAGCCCTGCGGGTGGGCGCATACGGGGCAGATTTCGGGGGCTTTCCTGCCTACGGCGATGTGGCCGCAGTTGGAGCACTGCCACAGGCAGTCGCCGTCGCGCGAGAACACCAGGTCGCCCTCCACGTTGGCCAGCAGCTTGCGGTAACGCGCTTCGTGTTCGCGCTCGATGCGTCCTACCTCCTCGAACAGTGCGGCGATTCGGGTGAATCCCTCTTTGCGGGCCTCCTCGGCGAATCGGTCGTACATGTCGGTCCATTCGTAGTTTTCGCCGTTGGCGGCGTCGAGCAGGTTGGTCGCGGTGTCGGGTACCGCATCTCCGTGCAGCAGCTTGAACCAGAGCTTGGCGTGTTCCTTTTCATTCTTTGCGGTTTCGGTGAAGAGGTCCGAAATCTGGACGTATCCCTCCTTTTTCGCTTTCGATGCGTAGTAGAGGTACTTGGTGTGTGCCATCGATTCACCGGCGAAAGCCTCCTGGAGGTTCTTCTCGGTGCGGGTGCCTTTCAGATTTTCCATAGTCGTTGTTTTTCGTGTTTTTAACTCTTGTTTCTCCTCGATTCTGCGGTACGGCCGGGAGCGGTTTGCCGGGGAGGCCTTTGCTCCGGTTCCGGAACGCTATCCGGTCGTATCGTTTTCGGTTACAAAAATAGTAATAATTAATATAAATATGAAATAATTACAAATTTATTTTCGGATGATTTTCCCCGAAGCGTGCGGCTCGGTCTGCATATCGCTGATATATGGCGATATGTGTTCCGTCAGGGAGGCTTTCGGGAGTAAGCGGGATTCGGAAACAGACCGATGGCGGAGGAATGTCGTCGGAGATATTTCCGCTATGCGGGTGTCGGAGCGGGGAGCAAGCGGGCTTGGGGGGATTGGGGAGCAGGCGTGACGGGGCAAGTGTGACGTCGTGGTGTAGTGTGGCGGGCGGATTCGACGGTCGGCTGGCGAGAGGCCGAAGAAAGAGACAGGGCGGAATACAGGCTTGGGGAGCAGGCGCGGCGGAGGCAAGTGTGACGTCGTGGTGTAGTGTGGCAAGCGGGCACGGCAGTCGGCTGGAGAGAGACCGACGAAAGAGGCGGGGCGGAATGCGGGCGTGGGGAGCAGGCGTGGCGGGGCAAGTGTGACGTGGTGTAGCGTGGCAAGCGGGCACGGCAGTCGGCTGGAGAGAGACCGATGAAAGAGGCGGGGTTGGAAGCGGGCCTTGGGGAGGATTCGGGGCGGTGGCCGGCAGAAAAGAGAGGCGCCCTTCGAAAGAAGGGCGCCTCTTCTCGGTCGTGTGCGCGGAGTGCCGGATTAGACCTCCAGCGTGTCGAAATAGGTGTTGAGACGGTCGGCTATTTCGTCGCGGCCGTATTTGCGCGAAGTCTTGTAGAGCTCCCACAGAATCACCAGATTCTCCTGCAGGGCGTCCTCGACGTATTCGGCGAAGGCGCCGCCGAAACGCAGGTAGTAGTCGGCCTTCTCCATCAGATTGTCGGCATAGGCGTTCAGCAGGGCGTCGCCCTTCTCGATGGCGTCGGCGTTGTAGTAGGCTTCGATGAGCGGCACCGTATTGAAATAGGTGTATCGGAGCTGGTCGAACGGATAGACCTCGATGGCCCGGTCGATGACCTGCTCGGCCCGCGGTTTGTCGCCCGCGGCGGAGAGCGCGTCGGCCAGTCGGGCGAATGCCTGGCGGACCTGTGCGGAGTTGAGGTTGTTCTGGATGAAGCTGTCGGCATAGGTGCGCTTGTCGGCGATGTTTCCGAAGCGGAAAGCCGCCTCGAAAGGTTCGCCGCTGCGGGTCTCGCCCATCAGACGCGGATAGAGGTAGTCGATGTCCACGCGCCCCACCTTCGCTCCGGTGACGGTTCCCTGCTCCTGCGGGGTGTAGATGGGAACCAGACGGAAGCAGGCGCCGTCGAACTGCATGTAGTCTCTGAGTCCGAGGTTGGCCAGCGAGAGGGTCTGCGTGAAGTAGAGCGGACGTTTCCAGTCGAAGTGGGCCAGCAGGTCGAGCAGCATCATCTCGTCTTTGCGCAGGCTGTTGCCCGTGATGTTGAGATAGAGGGTGTCGGCAATCAGATGGGCCTCCTCGGGGCGGACGATTCCGCTGGCCAGCACGTTCTCCTTGTTCACCGGAATGGCGATGTGGCGGGCGGGAACGATGTCCACCGACTTGTTCTCGTCCAGCTGGTATTGGGTGCGGGGCGAATCGCTGAGGATGAACTCCATCACCTGCGCGATGTCCACCGTGTCGCCGCCTACCAGGTCCTGCACCAGCAGCATTTCGTTGGTGCGGTTCACGTATTTGCTGCGCGGCAGGGAGAAGGGCACGGGGTCGGAGTCGTTCATCTTGCTCTTCTGCTCCTCGATGTACCAGTCGCCGCCCAGGTAGGAGAGGTTCATGACGCGGATGTCGGGGCGCACGCCCTCCACCTCCTGGTTGTACCACAGGGGGAAGGTGTCGTTGTCGCCGTAGTTCATCACGATGGCGTTGGGCAGGGCCGACTGCAGGTAGTTGTAGCCGATGTCGCGGGCCACGTAGCGGTGGCTGCGGTCGTGGTCGTCCCAGTTCTGGGCGGCCAGTATCACGGGTACGCAGCTGCATACGGCGGTGGCGGCCACGGCTCCCCACACGCCGCTCTCTTTTTTGCGCAGGGCCGAGAACATATCCTTGAACCACATGACGCCCAGACCTATCCAGATGCAGAAGGCGTAGAACGAACCGGCATAGACGTAGTCGCGTTCGCGGGGCTCTCCGGGCGGGGTGTTGAAGTAGAGCACCATGGCGATGCCCAGCATGAAGAAGAGCCACAGCACGATGGCGAAGTTGCGCTTGTCGCGGTTGAGCTGGTAGACCAGGCCGATGATTCCCAGAATGAAGGGGAGGAAGTAGTAGGTGTTGCGCCCCTTGTTGCCGGCGATGTCGGCGGGCAGGTCGTCCTGCGGACCCAGGTAGAGCTCGTCGATGAAGCGGATGCCCGAGAGCCAGTTGCCGTCGGTAATCTGACCCGTGGACTGGATGTCGCTCTGGCGGCCCACGAAGTTCCACAGGAAATAGCGCCAGTACATGAAGTTGAGCTGGTAGCTGAAGAAGAAGCGCAGGTTCTCGCCGAAGGTCGGCACGGTGACCATCTGGTCGCCGTAGCGGATTTTACGGCCCTCGACCTGTCCCCACTTCTGATACTCGGCGGGATAGAAATCCTTGGCGGAGCTGTACATGCGGGGGAAGAAGAAGCGGAACTCGGAGGGGTATTCGTATCCGTTGAACTCCTGGTCGGAGGCGTATTTGCCGTTGTCGTCGATGTAGTAGATGTCGCGGTATTTGATGGAGGTGACGGGCGACGAGTAGGCGGGGCCGAAGAGCTGCGGCTGGCTGCCGTACTGGTCGCGGTTGATGAGCCGCAGCAGGCCGTGGGGGTTGTCGGGGTCGTTGCTGTTCATGGGCGGATTGACCGAGGCGCGGATGACCACCGAGGCGTAGGAGCCGTAGCCCAGCAGGATGACCGTGACGCAGAGGGCGATGGTGTTGAGCAGCACCTTCCCTCTCTTATAGGTGAACCAGACGGCCCAGCCCATCAGGGCGAAGAGGGCGAAGACGAAAAAGATGAGGCCGCTGTTGATGGGCAGTCCGAAGACATTGACGAATATCCGGTCGAAAAAGGCGGCTATGGCCACCGTGTAGGGCATGATGACGGCGTAGATGGCCAGCAGGATGGCTCCCGAGGCCAGGGTGGCTTTCACCACGCCGCGCCAGGTGACGCAGTCCGACTTGCGGAAGTAGTAGATGAAGACCAGCGCCGGAATGGTGAGTAGGTTGAGGATGTGGACGCCTATCGACAGACCCATGAGGTAGGCGATGAGCACCAGCCAGCGGTTGGCATGGGGCTCGTCGGCCACGTTCTCCCAGCGGAGCATGGCCCAGATGACCAGCGCCGTGAACATCGACGAGAGGGCGTAGACCTCGCCCTCGATGGCCGAGAACCAGAAGGTGTCGGTGAAGGTGTAGGCCATGGCGCCTATCACGCCGGCGCCTATCACGGTCCAGCTCTCCGCTGCGGTGAGCTGCTCGGGACGCTTGCGGTAGATGCCGCGGGCCAGGTGGGTGATGGTCCAGAAGAGGAAGAGGATGGTGAATGCGCTGGCCGTGGAGGACATGGCATTGACCATCGCCGCCGCATACTCGTTGCCGGGCGCGAAGATGGTGAACAGACGCGATATCATCATGAAGAGCGGCGCTCCGGGGGGATGCCCCACCTCCAGCTTGAAGGAGATGGCGATGAACTCGGCGCAGTCCCAGAGACTGGTCGTCGGCTCCATGGTGAGCAGGTAGACTACGGCCGCGGCGAGGAAGACGAGCCAGCCGACCAGAAGGTCGTATTTACGGAAATAGTTCATAAGAAAACGGTTCGTTAAGAAAAACAGTCGTTGCCCGACGCCGGTCCTAACGCAGGGGCGGGGGCGTTTATTGCGCGGACGCACGGCGCGGCCGCCTCAAAACGCGACAAAATTAGCAAAATAACTCCGGCTTTGAAAGTCCGCAGCCGAACTTTGTCCGAAAAAGGCAATGATGTATTTCTTTTTTCTATTCTCCGGGCTTTCCGCCGGCCGGAGACGGCTGGGGCGGTCGGGTGTCGGAGACCGGGCGCTTATGGAAGGTGCTTCGGGCGGCGGGGATGCGTTTCCGTTTCGGGAGGATGGCTTGGGGGCGTTTCGGGAGGCGCTTCCGCTCCGTTTCGGGAGGTGCGGGTCGCCGGCGCGGGCCCGTGGATGGGGCGGGTGTCCGGGGCGGGCGGGTCATCTTCCGGAACCGAGGTTGCGGCGGAGCCGCGGCAGCCCGCCGCGGGCCATGGGGGTGTCGGCGAACCGGCGGTCGAACTCCTCCTCGCTCAGGGCGTTCCACCACTCGTCGGAGAGCTCCCGCGGGTCGAACAGCGGGTCGAATCGCGGATTGGTGTGCAGAGGCGCGGCGCGGTTGTAGGGGCAGACGCTCTGGCAGAGGTCGCAGCCGAACAGCCAGCCGCAGGTTTCCCGGGGGCCGTCGCCCGCTTCGACCGTGAGGCACGAGATGCACCGGCGGGCGTCGATGGTGCGCCGCTCGCCTATCGCCCCTTTGGGGCAGGCCCGGAGGCAGGCCCGGCACGAACCGCATCCCTGCTCGGCGCAGGGTTCGGAGTAGCGGTCGAAGGGGGCGTTCACCACCAGCTCGCCGAGCAGGACGAACGAGCCGAACTGCGGGGTGACCAGCAGCGAGTTGCGTCCCTGCCAGCCCAGTCCGGCCTCGCGGGCCCAGCACTTTTCGGCCAGCGGGGCCGAATCGACGAAGGCGCGTCCCCGCAATCCGGGGCAGCGTTTCTCGAGCAGGGCGAACAGGTCGCGGAGCATCTCCCGGATGGAGCGGTGATAGTCGGCGGTGCGGGCGTAGGAGGCGATGCGCGGGGCGGAGCACCCGGCCGGGTAGCCGAGGCTCGTGTCGTTTTTGTAATTGACGGCGCAGACGATGACCGAACGGGCCTCTTCGACCAGCAGCGCGGGGTCGAACCGTTTGTCGATATTCCGGCGCAGATATTGCAGGTCTGCATCGCAGCCCTCGCGCAGCCACTCCTCGAAGCGTCGGCGGGCTTGCTCCTGCGGGTGGCAGGGGGCTGCTCCGCAGAGGTCGAATCCCGCCTCGCGGGCGGAAAAGATGGTATGTTCGAGGCTCAGCATCGCATTATTTTTGTGCAAAAATAGCATTTAAATAATAGAAAGCCTTATCTTTGCGTTTTGTAATGTGAAAAAACGAGAGAAAAACTTAGACATGTATTCAACGCTGAAGGAGCTCTACGAGCAGAGTGTGAAGCGGTTCGCCGGAAAGCCCTCTTTCTCGATGCACGAACGTGAGGAGCTCACTTACGACGATTTCGCCGACCGCGTCGAAACGGTGCAGCGCCTGCTGGTGGGCGCGGGATTGACGGGGGGCGACAAGGTGGCTCTGCTGAGCGGCAACATGCCCAACTGGGGCGTCTGTTATTTTGCGGTGGTGAGCGCTGGCATGGTGGTCGTGCCCATTCTTCCCGATTTCACGGGCGCCGAACTCGATATGATAATCACGCACTCCGAGGCCAAGGCGCTGCTGGTCTCCGACAAACTCTTTTCGAAGGTGGGCAAGCCGGTCATCGAGGGGCTCAACATCGTCGTGCGGACCAAAAACCTGGCCGTCATCTCCCAGCGGGTCTCTTCGCCCGGCGAGACGGCCGAACCCCGGAGCGAAGACCTGGCGGTCATCATCTACACCTCGGGCACCACATCCAAGCCCAAGGGCGTGATGCTCACCCACTACAACCTCTGCATGCAGATGGAGATGATTCACGACCTCTATCCCATCGACGAAAACGACAACTTCCTCTCCATCCTGCCTCTCTCCCACACCTACGAATGCTCCATCGGCATGATATACGCCTTCATGAGCGGCGCACGGGTCACCTACATCGACCGCCCGCCCACGGCCTCCACGCTGCTGCCGGTGCTCAAGGAGGTGAGGCCGACGCTGATGCTGGTGGTGCCGCTGATTATCGAGAAACTCTATAAGAGCCAGGTGCTCAAACTTTTCACCCGCAACGCCCTGCTCAAGTGGTGCTATTCCAAGCCTTTCTTCGCCCGGCGGCTCAACCGTCTGGCCGGAAAGAAACTCTACAAGGTCTTCGGCGGCCGCCTGCGCTTCTTCGGCATAGGCGGCGCGAAACTCGACCTGCAGACCGAGAAGTTCCTCGCCGATGCCGACTTCCCCTATGCCATCGGATACGGACTCACCGAGACCGCTCCGCTGCTGGCGGGATACGTGCCCTCCATGAAGCGCCACCTGCAATCGACGGGACCGCTGCTGAGCCGGATAAAAGGGCGTCTGGACGGGGTGAACCCCCAGTCGGGAGAGGGCGAACTGGTGGTCAAGAGCCCCAGCACCATGGTCGGCTATTACAAGAATCCCGAAGCCACGCGCGAAGCCTTCACCGAGGACGGATACTTCCGGACCAAGGACCTGGGCTATATCGACCGGGACGGATTCCTCTACATCAAGGGGCGGGCCAACAACATGATTGTGGGGCCCAGCGGCGAGAACATCTATCCGGAGGAAATCGAGAGCGTAATCAACGGCCTGTCCATCGTGACCGATTCGATTGTCAAGTACGAGGAGGGGAAGCTGGTGGCCATGGTGCAGTTCAACCGCGAGGAGCTGGAGCGCAAGTACCAGGATTTCAAGGACGAGCTCGGCATGCGCCTGGAGGAGATAAAGAAAGACATCATCAACTACGTGAACTCCAAGGTCAATAAGTTCTCGCGCATCTCGGTGGTCGAGGAGCACGACGACGATTTCGAGAAGACCCCGACGCATAAAATCAAACGTTACCTCTATATCAAAAGCGGCCAGCCCGGCAGGGAGCCGAAGAAAAAATCGTAAAACGGCCTCCGGGGTGAGTGACGAGCCGCACGGCGGACCCCCGGACCCGACACAGCAACGGACACGTGGGCACAGAGAGAAGACATAACCCGTTTGCGGGCATCGGTGCGGGCCGTGCGGTGTGGCCCATACTCTTCGGCCTGGGTGTCGTGGCATGGATGTTCGTGCGCGATTTCGAACCCGGCATGTTCCGCGGCATCCGCTTCACGTGGGCGAGCGCCGCGTGGCTGGCGGTGGCCGTGCTGTGCATGTTCGGCCGCGACCTGGGTTACATGATTCGCATCCGCGTGCTCAGCGAAGGACGTCTGTCGTGGAGGCAGGCTTTCCGCATCATCATGCTCTGGGAGTTCACTTCGGCCGTCACCCCCTCGGCCGTGGGAGGCACGAGCGTGGCGGTGGTCTACGTACACAAGGAGGGCATCAGCGTGGGCGAGAGCACGGCCATCGTCATGCTCACCTCGTTTCTCGACGAACTCTATTTTCTGGTGATGTTTCCCGTGATGCTGCTTGCGGTGGGCGGCCGGCAGCTCTTCGAGATAACGACCGCGAGCGACGGCATCGCGACGGGACTCATGACCTTCGCGCTGGTGGGCTACGGCCTCAAGGCGCTGTGGGTGGCGATTATGGGGTACGGTCTGTTCTTCAATCCGAGAGGGCTGAAGTGGGTGATTGTGAAGATTTTCGGTCTCCGATGGCTGCGCCGCTGGCGCGACGGGGGCATCCGGGCCGGCGACGACATCGTGGTCTGCTCGGCGAGGATACGGCATAACGGCCCGGGCTTCTGGACCAAGGCGCTGGGCTCGACCTTCCTTTCGTGGAGCTCGCGCTATCTGGTCGCCAACGCGCTGGTCATGGCGATGTTCTCCGTGGGCGACCACCTGCTGCTCTTCGCCCGTCAGCTGGTGATGTGGATTATGATGCTGGTGATGCCCACCCCGGGCGGCAGCGGATTCGCCGAATACATCTTTTCGACCTATTGCAGCGACCTGATAACGGTCGCTCCGGCCATGCGGCACGGCGCGGCGGTGCTCATCGCGCTGCTGTGGCGCGGGGTGACCTATTATCCCTATCTGGCTGTCGGCGCCGTGGTCTTCCCCCGTTGGGTGAACCGCAATTTCGTGCGTCCCGGCGGAAAGAAGCGATGACCCCGGCCTGCGGTCAGGGGCTCGCGGTCCGGCTTGGCCCGCTGCGTGCCGGCTTCCGTTTTTTTTTTTTCCCCCCCCCTCGTTCCGAGAAATGTCAGAGGCCCGCGATTGCTTCGCGGGCCTCTGGCGGGTTTGCGGGTTTGCGGGTTTGCGGATGGCGCGCGGACCTTCGCAGTCATTTTACGGTGCGGAGCCACTTCACCCTTACCTCCCTCTCTTCGAAAGTGGCGATTACCACGGGTTCGGCGGCGGGTGCGGTTTCGGCACTCCGGGCCGTGGCGGAGGCGCGGCGCTCGGCGGCTTCGGCGCGGGTCTTGCTCGTCAGCAGCCCGCGGACCGCGGTGAGCAGTTTCCCGTCTGCGGGTTCGGGCGTTTCGGGAGCGGGCACATATTCGGTGGCCAGCGTGGGCACGGTGATTTCGCCCGATATCCGGCTGCTCTTGCCCGGTTTCAGTCCGGTCAGCGGAATCGCCACCTCGACCTGCTCGCCGGGAGCGACGCGGAGCGGCAGCGTGCCGGAGGCGACGGTCTTCATGCCCGACTTGACCCGGTAGACCACCTCTCCCGCGAAGGGGGTGTGGCGGTAGTTGTTGCGAACGACGAGTCGGTTGGTGGTGCGTCCGCTCTTGATGCTCAGCCACGGCAGCGAGGTGGGGCGGTAGTCGTCGGCCAGTAGAGCGACTGCGTCGTTGTTCCAGTCGTCACCGGCGTGGTAAAAAACCAGCGGACGGGTGTCGCCCAGCGCCTTGTAGGCCCGGAAACTCTCGTAGAAATTGTATCCGTTGGGCGAGTCTCCGCTCAGGGAGAAACCCACCACCGAGGGGTGGCGCTTGGTGGCGTGGTAGGCCGAGAGCACCCGGTCGGTGAAGAGCTCTTCCCAGGCCGGGTCGTTGGAGACGTTGCCCCCTTTGGCGATGGAGCTTCCGCCGCGGGAGGTGTCGATGTCGGCCTGCACGCAGACGTAGATGCCGAGCCGGTCGCACCAGTCGAAGAGTTCGCGCGGCTGGGGCAGCGTCACCTTGATGAGGTTCACGCCCTGCCGTTTCAGCTCCTCCAGCTCGCGGCGCAGCGCTTCGCCCCGGCTCGCGGCCGAGTATTCGCGGCCGGTGAGGTCGAGCTTGCGGCCGTTGAGCTCGAGTCTGTCGCCCTCGGAGTAGGAGGCGGCCCGGAATCCAACCGGCAGCGAAAGATACTCGCGGAAGCGGCCTTCGTTCTGTGTCTTGATTTTCAGGGTGTAGAGCGCCGGATTCTCGTGGCTCCACGGCCGGACCGAAGCGAGGCTGGCGAAAAAGCGCACCGTGTCTTCGCGCTTCATGTCCAGCGAGATGTCGCGGTATCCCTCGGCGACCTTGCTGCCGTCGGGGGCCGTGAGCTCATAGTAGACGGTGTAGGTTTTGGGGTTGAGCAGGTGGGTTTTCATCACCACGCCCAGATTGAAAAGGCCCTGACCCTCTTCGCAGCGGGCATCGACCGCCACGTCGCGCACCCGCATGCGCGGCTGGCTCTGCACGTAGGCTTCGCCCCGCAGGCGCAGCGAGGGGTCGTCGCGTCCGCTCTCCAGCTCCCGGGCCGGGCTGTTGGTGAGCACCTCCACGCGCAGCAGGTTGCTGCCCTCGCGGGAGAAGGAGGTGAGGTCGAATTCGCCGGGAGTGGAGCCGCTCATGTTGCGGCCGACGTATTTGTTGTTCACGTAGACTTCGTAGGCCGAGTCGGCATGTCCGATGTGGAGAATGGCCGTGCGGTCGCTCCAGGCGAAAGGCATCTTGTAGCGGGCCGAGTAGACCACCCGCTGTTCGCCGCGCGAGACGCTCCAGAGCGAGTCGAGCGGCTGGAGGTAGGCCGATGCCGCCCGGCTGCCCGCCTGCGCCTCCTCGGCGGTGGCGTAGCCAATCAGGCTGCCGCGCACGGGGTCGCGCCCCTCCGCGGCTTCGTATCGTTTCTCGGCGGGGTTCTTGTCGCTTCGGGGCCGGGGGGCGGCCGTCGTGCCGGCGGTCATGCCCGCGGCGACGCAAAGGGCCGCCACGGTCGTCTTGAAAAATCTTTTCACCTGTCGTCGTTCGTTTTGTTGAGGTTTCCGTTTTGTCGTTTTATGCCGATTCCGTACCTTTACGCCACGGAACGCGCGATAATCCGCACCTCAAAGGTAATTATTTTTTAGGAACTATCCGCCTCCGCACTCTGTTTTTGGAAAGATTGGAAGAACCGCTGCAATGAAACGAATGCCGGAACTCTCGCTGCCCCCCTGCCGCCTGCGCGTGACCGAACGCGCAGGCCGCGACCTGGTGTGGGACCCGCTGCGCCGCCGTTGGCTCGTGCTGACGCCGGAGGAGTGGGTGCGCCGGCACGTGATAGCCTATCTGGAGCGGCTCGGCGCCCCGGCGGGCCGCATCTGTCAGGAGTATCCCGTGGATGTGAACGGACAGCCCCAGCGGGCCGACATCGTGGTGACGGACGGCGGCGGCCGTCCGCTGCTGGTGGTGGAGTGCAAGGCTCCGGAGGTGGAGCTCACCCCGAAGGTGTATGCCCAGGCGGTGCGCTACAATGCCGTGCTGGGGGCCCGCTACCTCGCCCTGAGCAACGGAAAGACCCATCTGTGGGTCGATGTCTCCGACCTTTCGGCTCCTGTTTCCGTCTCGCCGCAGGCCATCCGTTTCGGGGAGCGCGTCGCCGGCCCCGGGGAGGGCGGGGAGGTGCTGCCCGAGTAGTCCGGCCGCTCCGCTCTCCGGGAGGAGTCGGCTGCGGCGGCTGGGGGCGGCGTCTTTGCGGAATCCATCCGTTTCCGGCGAAACCGCGGGCGGCCCGCGGGTGGAGAAGAGACGCCTCTTCCCTCCCTCCGGCATGCGCCGCTGCCGGCGGAACCCTTCGGGCGGCGGCACGAGGGTTGCAGTCTGGGGAAGAAAAAGAGCGGTTTATTAAAAATATTTCAATAAGAACATTGAATACTTAAAAATAATTAATATCTTTGCGCGGTATTATTAATATTATGCTGCCGTTATGTGGCTGGTAATGACGTTCGGAGGGGCTCCGGAACGGGGAAACGCCCGGTCCGGTGGGGCCTGGAACGGACGGTCGGCGGCCGTGGCCCGCAGGCGGTGCCCGGGAAGCGGAAACGGCGGCGTGCAGCGCGAATTTCGAAATATCTTAATATTTAGTATACAGTTTTAATATACAGTGAATCGGTCTGCCCGGTCTGCGGCAGGGGCGTGCGACGGACGGATGCGTGCCGGCGGCGGAGGCGGAACGACGAATCGGGTTAATCAGGAGTAACGAGGAGTAGAAAGAAATGGCATCTTTAAAGGATTTTTTCAATCAGCATCAGGACGACGCGGTGAAGGGAATATCTCACAAGAACAGCCTTATCAAGCGGAACATCATCGCCTTTATGGCCGTGAACGGGCAGTGTACACTTGCTGAACTGACCAAGGAGCTGCATATCAGCATCCCCACGATGACCAAGCTGGTGGCGGAGCTGGTGGCTGAAAAGATAGTGACCGACAACGGAAAGGTGGAGACGCCCGGAGGCCGCAGACCCAACATCTTCGGGCTGGCCAATTCGGCGATTTACTTCGCCGGGGTGGAGGTGAGCCGCGACAATCTGTCGCTGGTCATCACCGACCTGAAGAACAATATCATCACCCATCATGCCGAGCCCAATTTCGAGCTCATAGACACCCCCCGTGCGCTGGAGCGAATCTGCTCGAGCATGGAGAAGTTCATCGCCACGTGCGGCGTGGACCGCAGCAAGATTCTGGGCTGCGGCGTCTGCATGGCGGGAAGGGTGAATCCCAATACGGGCCGCAGCTACAAGTACTTCACCTCCAGCGAGAAGTCGCTCTGCGAGATTTTCGAGGAGCGCATCGGGGTGAAGGTGCTGCTGGAGAACGACACGCGGGCCCGGTGTTACGCGGAGTACTTCTCGGGCAACGTCAAGGACGAAAAGAACATACTCTACCTGCACCTGGGGCGCGGCGTGGCCATCGGCATCATCATCGACGGCAAGCTCTACTACGGCAAGAGCGGATTCGCCGGCGAGTTCGGCCACACGCCCTTCTTCGACAACGAGATAATCTGCGCCTGCGGCAAAAAGGGATGCCTGGAGACCGAGGTGTCGGGCATCGCCATCGAGGATAAAATCGTGTCGCTCATCAAACGCGGCGTGAACACCATCCTGCGCGAGAAGTTCGAGCACGGCGAACCGATACACATCGACGACATCATCGCCGCCGCCAAGAACGACGACAACCTGAGCATCGAACTCATCGAGGAGGCGAGCGAGAAAATCGGCAAGAGTATCGCCTTCCTGATAAACATCTTCAACCCCGAGCTGGTGATAGTGGGCGGAAACATGTCGCGGGCGGGCGACTACATGATGCTGCCCCTCAAGTCGGCCACCAACAAGTATTCGCTCAACCTGGTCTACAAGGACACCAAATTCCGCCTTTCGCAGATGGACGAGCGGGCGGGCGCGCTGGGTGCGGCCATGCTCATACGCAACAAGATAATCGGACTCTAACTTTCGGCAGGCGATGCGCGGCGAGACGGTGGGGCTTCGGGCTCTGGAGCCGGAGGATGTCTCCGTGCTCTACCGGTGGGAGAACGACCCGCAGGTGTGGCGCGTGAGCGGCACGCTGGCCCCCTTTTCCCGTCATGCGCTGGCCCGTTTCATCGAGGAGCAGCAGCTCGACATCTATGCGACCCGGCAGCAGCGGCTGGTCATCGAGACCGTGGCCGGCGGCGTGGCCGTGGGCGCGGTGGACCTCTTCGACTTCGACCCCCTGCACGGACGTGCCGGCGTGGGGATTCTGGTCTACGGTCCCGAGGACCGAGGACGGGGGTATGCGGGCGAGGCGCTGGACCTGCTCGCGGAGTACGCCTTCGGGGTGCTCGGACTTCATCAGCTCTATTGCAACATTCTCAGCGACAATGCGGTCAGCCTGGCTCTTTTCGAGGGGCGGGGCTTCGTGCGCTGCGGCCTGAAACGCGAGTGGGTGCGCACCGGAGAGGGGTTCGCGGACGAATACCTGTTGCAGCGGCTGCGCGACCCGGTGCGGTAGCGGCGGGGCGTGTCGCTGAAAAAGGTTGGTATCCCGGCGGCGGGCGACGGCGGTTCCGCCGCTCCGCGCAGGCAGGGGAGACGGGGCGGAAATCCGGCTCCGTGAATGAAATAGCTCCCGAATTCCGATAAGAGGGTCTGAAGTTTTGGCTGTTCGTAAAAAAAGATATATTTTTGTACGTTAAAGGGCGGCCTTGTCGGCCGCAGACCGGAATATTAATTTTAAACGACTTATAAATCGTGAAAAGATTTCTCTCATTGATGGCGATGCTCGTGGCGGTTTCGGCGGCCTGTTTCGCACAAATGACCGACGAGCAGGTGATAGATTATCTTCAGAATGCCAAACAGCAGGGGCTCTCCCAGCAGGAGGTGCAGGTGTCGCTGCTGCAGCGGGGCGTGACCCGGGAGCAGATTGCCCGTCTGCGGGCGCAGTACGGCAGCGGACAGGCGCAGAGCGGTGCGGCGGCGACCGCGACCGCGGATGCCGCCGCCCGGCTCCGCACGACCACTCCCATCCGGGAGTCGGTCTCCGCGTCGGGCGTGCTCGAACTGCTGGAGCCTGACAACGAGGCGGTCCGCCGGGACAGCGTGCTGCGCTACCTGTTCGACCCGCAGGCCGCCGAGGAGAAGCGGATTTTCGGACACGACGTGTTCACCAACCGGAATCTCACCTTCGAGCCCAATCTCAACATAGCCACTCCGGAGAACTACCTGCTCGGCCCCGGCGACGAAGTCTTCATCGACATGTGGGGCGATTCGGAGCTCAATGTCCGCCAGGTCATCTCGCCCGACGGCCGTATCATCATCCCCAAGGTGGGCCCCGTCATGCTGGCCGGCCTGACGGTGAAGAACGCCACCCACAAGGTGATGAGCGAGCTGGAGCGCACCAACCAGGGCCTGAACACGGGCAACGTCTCGCTGGATGTCTCGGTGGGCAAGATTCGCAACATCCAGGTGAATGTGATGGGCGAGGTGAGAACGCCCGGCACCTACACCATGCCCTCGCTGGCCACGCTCTTCCATGCCCTCTATCTGGCGGGCGGAGTGACCGACCTGGGCTCGCTCCGCAGCATCAAGGTCTATCGCGCGGGGCGCAGGGTGGCCGACGTGGATGTCTACGACTATATTCTTTCGGGAAAAACCTCCTCCGACGTGGCGCTGCGCAATGGCGACGTGGTGGTGGTGAGCCCCTATGTCAATCTGGTGGAAATCAAGGGAAAGGTAAAGCGCCCCATGATTTATGAAATGCGGGCCGGCGAGTCGCTGGACAAGCTCATCGGCTATGCGGGCGGAATGGCCGGCGACGCCAACCCCGAGACGGTTTCGGTGGAGCGTATGGGCGGCGACGAATACCGGGTCTTCAACGTGGCGCGCGGTGACTTCGGGAGCTTCAAGATGGGCGACAAGGATGTGGTGACCGTGGGTTCCACCATCCCCCGTTTCGAGAACCGGGTGGAGGTGAAAGGCGCCGTCTACCGCGAGGGCGTCTATGCGCTGGACGACGAGGTGAAGACGGTCAGACAGCTGATAGAGAAGGCGAGCGGTCTGCGGGCCGATGCCTTCACGTCGCGCGGCGTGCTCTACCGCGAGCGTCCCGACTGGACGCTGGAGGTGGTGTCGGTCGATGTGCAGGGCGTGATGGACGGAACCGCGCACGACATCGAGCTGCGCAACAACGACGTACTCTACATCTCCTCCAATTTCGACATGCAGGAGACGCCGACCGTGTCGATTTTCGGCTCGGTGGGCCAGGCCGGAACCTATCCCTACGCCGAGAACATGAGCGTGGAGGACCTGATTGTGGCCGCCGGCGGACTGAAAGAGGATGCCGCGGTAATCAATATCGACGTGGCACGTCGGATTAAGGACCCCAAGAGCTTGCAGGTCAATGACGTCCGCAACGAGGTGTTCTCGGTGAGCCTCAAGGACGGCCTCGGCCTCGACGGGGACAAGGGCTTCATTCTGGAGCCTTTTGACCAGGTGTACGTGCGGCGTTCGCCGAGCTACACCGTACAGAGCAACGTCTCCGTGAGCGGACAGGTGGTCTTCGGCGGCAACTATGCGCTCAACAAGCGGGGCGACCGCCTTTCGGACGTGATAAAGCGGGCCGGAGGCCTCACGCCGGATGCCTACGCCGCAGGAGCCCATCTGGAGAGACGGCTCAGCGCGGCCGAGCGCAAGCAGGCCGAGGCGCTGTTGAAGCTGCTCAGAAGACATACCGTGACGGACAAGGACACCACCACGCAGGATTTGATAGAGGTGGAGGATACCTATCCCGTGGGCATCGACCTGCGGATGGCGATGCTCAATCCCGGGTCGGACTGGGATGTGGTGCTGCGCGACGGCGACCGAATCGTGGTGCCCGAATACGACGGGACCGTGAAGATTCAGGGCGCGGTGATGTATCCCAATACGGTGATGTACAACGAGGCGATGTCGCTGAAAAAGTATGTGAAGATGGCCGGAGGCTTCTCTCAGAATGCCAAGCGCGGCAGCGTGTTCGTGATATATATGAACGGCATGATGGCGGCCGGCAAACACGCTAAGGTGACCCCCGGCAGCATTATCGTCGTGCCGGCCAAACTGCCGACCAACGGGGTGAGACTCTCCGATATCATGAGCGTGGCGACCAGCACGGTGTCGATGGCGGCCATGGTTACGGCAATCTCCAAATAGAATGCGTTATGGAAGAGAAGATGAATGAAAAGCAGTCGGGCGGGCACGCTGCCGGGGAGCAGGAAATCGACCTCGTCGAACTGATAGGCAAACTTTGGAAAAACCGGGGCCTGATAATCAAGATAACGCTCGGATTCATGGTCTTCGGATTGCTGGTGGCTCTGTTCAGCGCCAAGAGCTTCACCGCTGGATGCGAGGCGGTGCCGCAGGCGGGCGGCAAGCGGGCCGGCGGTTCGCTCGGTGCGTTGGCCTCGCTGGCCGGCATCAACATGAACAACATGGGGGGCGATGCCGCGGTGCTCTCGCCGCTGGTCTACTCCAACATCGTGTCGAGCGTCCCGTTCCGCAAGGAGCTGATGAACACGAAAATCGATTTCGACGGATACGACCGTCCCATTACGCTGCTCGACTACTACACCAATCCCGAGTACCGGAAGACGAGCGTGCTGGGGACGGTGAAGAAATACACCATCGGGTTGCCTTTCGTGCTGCTCAATGCGATTCGCGGCAAGCAGGAAGAGCCCGAAATGCTGCTTCCGGGGGGCGGAACCGACGGCCTGGCCTATTTTACGGAGGAGGAGCAGACCTGTGCGATGATTCTGTCTCAGGCCGTCGCCGTGTCGCTGGACGAGAAGAACGGCTATGTCTCCATAACGGCCAGCATGCCCGAGCCGCTGGCGGCAGCCCAGGTGGCGCAGGCTACGCTGACTCTTTTGCAGAAGTATGTCTTCGAATTTACCAGCGCCGCGCTGCAGGAGAACCTCGCCTTCATACAGAAGGTGTACGACGAGTCCAAGAGCAAATTCGAACAGGCGCAGCGGGCGCGGGCCGTATTCCTCGATGCCAACAGAAACCTGGGGACCTATTCGGCCCAGATGCGTCTGGAGCAGCTCAACAACGACTATCAGCTGGCCATGACCCTCTATACCGAGTTCGCGCAGCAGCTGGAGCAGGCCAAGATAAAGGTGCAGGAGAAGAGCAACGTGCTGACGGTCATCAATCCCGTGACGATTCCGCGTGAGAAGTCGAAACCCAAGCGGGGGATGATACTGGTGGCGTTCACCTTCCTGGGCGGCATCTTCGGCGTGGGAGCGGTGCTGACGCTTCCGCTGCTGGCCGACATCACCGGCAAGGAGCGGTTCCGCAAGCTGGTCAAGGAGTAGGCGGCGTGTCGCACTGCGGCTGCCGCGGAGTCTCTCTTCCGCCGGAGTCTCCGAGGAGGGGGAGCGTCGGCGGAGGGAAAAAGAGGCGGGTGCGATTTTTGCTGTAAAATTTTTGCCGAAAAATTTGGAGGGTTCATAAAAACGTCCTATCTTTGCACCGCTGTTCAGGGATATATCCTCGCGACGGCGAACCATTACGATGCTTCTTTAGCTCAGCTGGTAGAGCACGACACTCTTAATGTTGGGGTCCTGGGTTCGAGCCCCAGAGGGAGCACTTCGAAGCGACGACTTTTCAGTTCGTCGCTTTTTTTTTGTGTGTATGTGCGACGCCCGGTGCGGTGCCGCCGGCCTTCCTCCTGCGTTCGGTTCCTCCTGCGTCCGGTCATACTGCACCCGGGCGAGCGGATGCAAGTCGCTCTTTCCCACGTGATTTCGCTCTGCAGAATTTTCCACCCTCCTCCACGGGATTCTGTTCCGCAGAATTTCCCTTTCTTCTCTACGGGATTCCGTCTTGCAAAATTTTCCTTCTCCTCCACGGGATTTTGCTCCGCAGGATTTTCCTCCCTCCACCATGGGATTCTGTCCCGAAAAAATTTCCTCTCTCCCACGGAATTTTTTCTTGCGGAAAATTCCCTCACTTCCAAGGGATTCTGTTCCGCAGAATTTCACCTCCCCCACGGAATCTCGCCCGAAGAGCCGGTTCTAACCCCGTGAACCGGATTGGCCTCCGGCATTCGCTGCGCTTTTTCTCGCTTGTCCCGCATCCACGGCTTCGTGCCGGCTGTTTCCGTGGGGAAGCATGCAAGCGGGTTTGCCTTTGCGCTGGCACATTCCGCAATCCACGGCTTCGTGCCGGCTGTTTCCGTGGGGAAGCATGCGAGCGGATTTGCCTTTGCGCTGCTTCCATTCCGCGATTTTCGGCCTCATACCGCATTCCTGCCCGGCAAAATGCAAACAAGTTTGCTTTTGCTCTCGCTTATTATTATCTTTGTCGAAAGACTAACTTTCTAAACTATGGAAACCAAGAGACTTTTCACCATGTTGGCCGCCGCGGCGCTGCTGTGCGGGACGGCCTGCGCACAACAGCAGAATCCTCCCACGGGACCGGCGCGTCAGGGCAACGGCCGGATGACGCCGCCTCCGGGCGGACAGCGTCCGCAGGGCGGAGCGTTCGTGCCGCCGCCCATGGCCGACACCAACCTCGTCATCGACAACACTCTCGACAGCCTCAATAAGGTGCGTACCGTGCGCCCCGAGGCGGGTTCGTCGCGCAAGGGCGACAACCCCGTGCTCTTTCTGGTGGGCGACTCCACCATGCGCACCGGCACGCGCGGAAACGGCGACAACGGACAGTGGGGCTGGGGCTACTATGTGGCCGACTATTTCGACCTCGACCGCATCACCGTCGAGAATCAGGCGCTCGGCGGCATGAGCAGCCGCACCTTCTACAACCGCTTGTGGCCCGATGTGCTCAAGGGCGTCCGCGCGGGCGACTGGGTGGTGATACAGATAGGCCACAACGACAGCGGCCCCTACGATTCGGGCCGGGCCCGTTCGTCGATTCCCGGTGCGGGAGAGGAGTACCTCGACGTGACCATTCAGGAGACCGGAGCGCAGGAGCGGGTCTATACCTACGGCGGCTACCTGCGCAAGTACGTGGCCGATGTGCGCGAGAAGGGGGCCTATCCCGTCCTCGTGTCGCTCACCCCGCGCAACCGCTGGAACGAGGACGGCTCGTTGCAGCGCTACGACGACACTTTCACCCTCTGGATACGTCAGGTGGCCGAGGAGCAGCAGGTGCCCTTCATCGACCTGAACAAGATAAGTTCCGATAAGTTCGAACGTTTCGACCGCCGCAAGGTGGACTACATGTTCTATCTGGACAACATCCACACCAGCGCCTTCGGCGCCAAGAACAACGTGGAGTCGTTCGTCGAGGGGCTGCGTGCGCAGCCCCAAATCGAGCTGGCCTCCTACCTCAAGGCGGAGGATGCGCAGGCCGTGGCGGGCAAGAACCGGGTCGGCGACCGTCCCGTATTGTTCGTGGTGGGTGATTCGACCGTGAAAATCGACGACACTCCCACCAGCGGCATGGTCGGCTGGGGCGACGTGCTGCAGGACTATTTCGATGCTTCGAAGATTACGGTGGACAACCAGGCCAAGGCGGGCCGCAGCAGCCGCACCTTCCTCGACGAGGGACGTTGGGAGAAGGTCTACAAGGCGCTGCGTCCGGGTGACTACGTGCTCATCCAGTTCGGCCACAACGACGGCAGCGAAATCAACACCGGCAAGGCCCGCGGCACCATCTGGGGCAACAGCGACGACAGTCGGGTGCTGCTCATGCAGGCTACGGGACGTTTCCAGGTCATCTACTCCTTCGGCTGGTACATCCGCAAGTTCTGCATGGATGCCATCGAGAAGGGGGCGATTCCCATCGTGCTGAGCCACACGCCGCGCAACCAGTGGAACGAGGACGGCAGCGTGAAGCGTTGCGTCTCGACCTACGGAACCTGGAGCCGCGAGGCGGCCGAGCAGACCGGAGCGCTGTTCATCGACCTGAACGAGATTTCGGCGGCCAAGATGGAGGCCATGGGGCGCGAGGCGGCCGCTGCGCACTTCCAGCGCGACCATACGCACTCCTCGGAGCTGGGTGCCCGGCGCAATGCGCAGAGCATCGTCGAAGGGGTGCTGGCTCTCGACGGCTGCGCCCTCGGGGAGATGGTGAAAAAATAGGCGGGCGCCTCGGCGTGCCGCTTGAAGAGAGGGACCCGGTGCGGGTCCGGCAAAGGGTGTCTGCCTGGGGCGGACACCCTTTTTGTCTCTTCTCGTTTCCGTCTTTTCTTGTCGGGCGGACCTTCGCGGCGCGAAGATGCGCTGCCGTGCGGCTTCCGGAGCGGAAGCGAGGAGTGCGGACGGACGGCGGGGGAGGCAGAACGGTTCGGCGGTTGGCGGAACGGGGCCCGTGCGGACGGGGAGGGCGGCGTGCGGACGGGCGGCGCGAGGGGGCTCACCGTTTCCTGTGCAGGAACGAGCGTGCGGCGCGGCGGATTTTCGGGCGGCGGTCGAAGGGGGCGGGCTCCTCGTCGTCCGCCCCGGTGCGGTCGGCGGCGGGCCGGAACGTCCCGGCGGAGAGCGGGGAACCGTCGTCGGCCTCCTTTTCGAGGTCGGTGCCGGCGGGAGAGAACGGAAGCCGCGGCTCCTCGCGGTCGAGATGCGAAACGGCGTATTCGAGGTCGGTCAGCAGCCGCTCGATTCGCTCGAAACCGGTGTCGGGCCCCACTTCGATTTGCATCACCTGCGTGCGGTGGAGGTGCCCCGGCAGCCGTCGCACGGGAATCCGCCAGCCGAGCGGCCGCATGTGCCGGGCCAGGTCGGGAAGCGTCCAGTGGCGCAGGGAGCGTTCCGGCAGGTAGAAGACCGCTGCGGGGGTGGGCATGGGGTCTGCCAGCAGCCGGAATCCGAGTTCCGTGAGCCGGTCGCAGAGGTAGCGGCACAGGGCGAACCGGTTTTCGGCGATGCGGCGGTATCCGTTGCGCCCCAGCCGCAGAAAGTGGTAGAGCTGGAGCACCGGTTGTCCGGCCGGACGGCAGGTGAAGGGCGGGGCGAAGCGTCTGCCGTCGCCCTTGATGTCGGCGGGCAGCAGGTCGGCGTCGCGCCATACGGTCCAGCCCAGTCCCGGGCAGACGAGTCCCGAACGGTCGCCCGCCGTGCTGACGGAGTGCACCCAGCGCAGGCGGAAATCCCACGCCGGACGGGAGTCGCGGAAGGGGAGAAGCAGCCCCGTGAAGGCGGCATCGACATGAATCGGGATGCTCCAGCCGGTGCGTCTGTCGAGCCGTTCGAGCTGGCCGTCGAGCAGCAGGATGTCGTCGATGAGTCCCGTGAGCGGCGACCCGGCGGTGGCGACCACCATCGTGGTGCGTTCGTCGCAGAGGGCTGCGGCGCGTGCGGGGTCGAGGGTTGCGGCGCCGGGGTAGAGGGGAACGACGCGCATCTCCAGGTCGAAGAGTTCGGCGAAGCGCCGCCAGATGCGGTTCCCGGCGGCCGATACCACGAAGTTGGGCCGCTCGCACGAACGCTCCACGGCCCGCCGTCTGCGGCGCCACGAGAGCAGGGCGGCGGCTCCGCCCGCGATGGCGGCCTGCTCGGCTCCCCCTGCGGCGTATCCCACGGCTTTCGAGGGGTCGGGGGCATTCCACAGCCCGGCCAGGATGTGCACGCACCGCCGCTCCAGCTCGTGTTCCGGAGCGCGGGGCGAGTCGTCCGACATTTCGCGGTGCAGAAGCTCGGCCATCAGCCGGCAGGCCGCGGGTTCCATCTCCGGTGCCGGCGCCCCGATGGAGGTGTCGTGCAGCGAGGGGCCCCGGTCGAGCATGCGTTCGCGGATTATCCGGCTGGCGACGTGGGCGGGCATGCCCTCGCGGGGCAGCTCTGCGGAGGGCAGCGAGAGGAGCCGGCGCTCGAGCGTGAGGATGTGGGAGGAGGAGATATCGTCTTTGTGTTTCATGGGAGTCGTCTGTTTGTCGGCGGGGCGGAGCCGGGACGCACGGATGCGTGCGGAGCCGGGCGCGGAACCTTTTGGCCGGAACCGGTTCGGCGCAAAAACCGTACCTCGTGCGGCATCCCGCAGTGCGGGCGGGCGCGGGGGCGGAAGACGGGGCGGAGAGCGGAGAGACGGGTAGGAGGCGAGAAATAGTGAATAGTGAATAGGGAATAGTGAATAGGGAAGAGGGAAGAGTGAATAGGGAAGAGTGAATAGTGAATAGGGAAGAGGGAAGAGGGAAGAGTGAAGAGGGAAGAGGGACTAGGGAATAGGGAAGCGGGAAGAGGGAAGAGGGACGAGGGAAGAGGGAAGAGTGGGGTCGGTACGGGACGCCCGGGGAAAAGCATTGCGCCCCTCCCGGGCGGGGAGAGGCGCAACATTCGGATTTGCGGATGGCCGGGCCGAATCCGCCGCACGGCGGAGCCGCGCCGGATGCCGGCATTATTCGGTGACGCGGACCTTCTTGATTTTGAAGCGCTCGACGGCCTGGGTGTCGCAGGCGCCGTTTTTGCGGGCCTTGATATCGAGATTCTCGAACGTGAAGTCCGAAAGTCTGTACTGCGAATCGTCGGTCGAGACATTGAAGAAGGTGTCGCACTCGAGGTCGATGTTGCGCATGGTGACGTGCGAGGAGTAGGACATGGGCACGTCCTTGCGGTCCTTCAGGTCGAAGAACTGGGTCCACGGGTGGACGTAGAGGAAATTGTTGGCGTTGCCGGTGATGTCCTCCACCAGGATGTATTCGTAGTTCTGCGGGGTGTCGGGACGCATCTTGAGCCACAGCAGCCGGTTGGCCTTGTCGATGCGGCAGCGGCGCACGATGATGTTGCGGTCGTGTATCGATTCGCTTCCGCAGGTCAGACAGCCGTGGCAGAAGCCGTAGATGCAATCCTCGATGATGATGTTGTAGTTGCCTCCGTTGTCGGGGTCGGTGTCGGCCCAGGGGCCTTTGCCGCCCTTGAGGGCCACCGCATCGTCGTTCACCGACATGTAGCACCCCTTGATGAGGAAGTCCTTGCAGACGTCGATGTCCACGGCGTCGGTGCTGGGGGCCTTGACGGGAGCGGCCGGCGAGTAGATGTGGAGGTCGAGCAGCTTCACCCGTTCGCAGCGGTAGAAATGGGAGGTCCAGAAGGGCGAATTGACCAGCCGCACGCCCGAAATCTGCACGTCCTTGCTGTTGGAGACGTAGAGCAGCCGGGGGCGCATCTCGTCCATGTTGGTGCACTTGGGATTGACTGCGCGGCGCAGCCAGAACGAGCGCCAGTAGCGCAGTCCGTTGCCATCGACGGTGCCTTTGCCCGAGAGGGTGAATCCGTCCACGCCGTCGGCGTTGATGAAGGCCGAGAAGTATTTGAGGCTCTGTCCCTCGATGCGGGTCTGCACGATGGGGAAGTTGCTGATGTCGTCGCTGCCCTTGAGGCGTGCTCCTTCGAGCAGGTGGAGGTGGGTGCCCGGCTTGAAGAAGAGGGCGCCGCTGAGGAAGGTGCCTCGGGGAACGACCACCACTCCGCCGCCGGCCGCGGCCGCACGGTCGATGACGGCCTGAATCCGTTCGGTCTGCAGCAGGGTGCTGTCGCCGGCCGTCACGCCGTAGTCCGTGATGAGGTAGCGGGTGCCGAGGGTCTCGATATCGACGATGCGATTGTCGCGGAACCAGTCGGGAATGGGGGTTCCGTCGGGGAATTTCTCTTTGGCGGGCAGTTGCAGACAGAGCAGCAGGGCCAGCAGGGTCGTAGTTAATTTCATGGTTTACAGGTTGTTTTTAGTTGTTTTCTCGCTGTGCGGGCCGAATCCGGCCGTTTGTCTACAAAGGTAGTGCAATTTCGCGACATACGCAACTGCGTTCCTTGGGGCGGGAGGCCTCCCCGGGAAGGGGGCGGTCCATGAACTCCGTCATGCGGCGCATCACCCGCCGGCGCACTTCGGGGCGGGAGAGCGTCAGGTCGTGGAGACCGCCCTCGAAGGCCTCCGTCTCGACCCGGGAGCCGAGACGCGGGGCCAGCCGGACGATGTCGGCCACGTCGAGCACCGTGTCGGTGGAGAGCGCCTCGGGGTCCCACGCTTCGTGCCACGACGAGCGGGCCGAGTGCAGGACCAGCACCGGCAGGCGCAGCCCCAGTCCGCGTGCCGCCTTCCGCTGGGCGCTCCGCACGGCTCCCAGCCAGGCGAAGTAGAGCGGAATGGTGCGCGGCTTGTAGTGCAGGTCGAAGTCCCATTCGCCGCAGGCGGAGCGGTGGATGCTGAGAAAATAGTTGTCGCTGAGCCGGTTTCGGGCGGACATGTAGGGAAAGATGCGGCTCAGCGCCCCGGCCAGCGGAATCATCACCCGGCGCTCCCACGCTCCGGCGTTGAAGGCCAGAAAGGGGGAGTTGAGTATCAGCCGCGAGATGCGTTCGCGGAAGTTCCCCTCCGCGCAGTAGAGTGCGGCGAGCAGCCCGCCCGTCGAATGGCCGACCAGGGTGATGTCGTCGTGCCCCGCCAGACGCATGGCCTCCAGCGCCCGGTCGATTTCGGGATAGTATTCGTCCAGCCGGCGGCAGTAGTCGAAGTGTTGCCCCGGCAGGTAGGAGCGGCCGTATTTGCGCAGGTCGAGCGCATAGAAGCTGCGCCCCGAGTCGAGGATGCGGCGGGCGAAGTGCTCCTGGAAGAAGTAGTCGAGATAGCCGTGGAGATAGAGCACGGCGCCGCGGGGCGGAGAGGAGAGGTCGCATGCGGCGGGGCGCTCCTGCGTCAGGCACGGGCGCGGATGGGCCTCGATGAGGGTGGCGATGACGCGCCCTTCGTAGTCGTCGGGCAGGTCGATGGTCGTAAAGCGGAATCCGGTCATAGGCTTTTCGGTTGCGGTTCTGCGGCGGAGAGGGGGCTGCGGCGGCTCGTGCCGCGCCGGTCGCGCCGCAAACCCCGAGCAAAGATAGTGCAAGAGGCAAAAAACGGGAAAAGAATGCGGAAAATCGGATAAAAAGAGGTACCTTTACACGAATTTTACGATTGGGAATACCGACAAAATTAATAACAGACCACTTTTCACTCAAACTTTCAAGACCTATGGACACGAAAAAGCTTCTCTATCTTTCCGGCGGTCTGACCGGTGCTGTTGCGGCCCTGAGCGGCTGCAGCTCGCAGAAAGCTCCGGAACAGACCGCTCCGAACATCATCTACATCATGGCCGACGACCTGGGAATAGGCGATATCACTCCCTACGGACAGACCCTCATCAAGACGCCCAACCTCGAGCGGCTGGCCGCTCAGGGCATGCTCTTCACCCAGTGCTATTCGGGTACCGCCGTTTCGGCCCCCTCGCGTGCCTCGCTCATGACGGGCTGCCACACCGGCCACACCTTCGTGCGCGGCAATCTGGGCGTGGACCCCGAAGGCCAGGTGGCGATGCCCGCCGGAACCTTCACCATGGCCACCATGTTCAAGGGTGCCGGCTATGCCACCGGCTGCTTCGGCAAGTGGGGACTCGGCTTCCCCGGCTCCGTGTCCGACCCCACCGAAGTGGGATTCGACCGCTTCTTCGGCTACAACTGCCAGACCCTGGCCCACGACTACTATCCCGACCATCTGTGGGATAACAAGCAGCGCGTGGAGCTGGCCGAGAACTACGAAAACAAGGAGGTGACCTACTCGGCCGACCTGATTCACAGCCATGCCATCGACTTCATCAAGGAGAACGCCGGAAAGCCTTTCTTCGAGTTCCTCTCCTATACCATTCCCCATGCGGAGCTGATTCTGCCCAAAGATTCGGTCTACGACTACTATGTGAACGTCATCCCCGTCGAGGACGACAAGGCCTTCATCCAGAACAATCCTTCGCGCAAGGGCGCTTACGGCTCCGCCGAGCGTCCGCTGGCCGCATTCGCAGCCATGGTGACCCGTCTGGATGCCTACGTGGGCGAAATCATGGACCTGGTCGATTCGCTCGGCATAGGTGACAATACGTTGATAATCTTCACCTCCGACAACGGTCCTCACCGCGAGGGCGGTGCCAACCCCGACTACTTCAAAAGCTACGGACCCTATCGCGGCATCAAGCGCGACCTCTACGAGGGCGGCATCCGCATGCCGATGATTATGCGCTATCCGGGCAAGGTGGCGGCCGGCACCACCAACGACCACATCATGGCCTTCTGGGACATGCTGCCCACCTTCTCCGAACTGGCGGGCTACCAGGGCGAAATCACCACCGACGGCCTCTCGTTCGTTCCCACCCTTCTGGGCAGGGAGGGCCAGCAGGAGCACAAATACCTCTACTGGGAGTTCCACGAGATGGGCGGCAAGCAGGCCGTGCGCTACGGCGACTGGAAGGGCGTGCGCCTCAATGTGGGCGACCCCGAGAAGACCGTTTTCGAGCTCTACAACCTCAGCGAGGACATTCACGAGGACAATAACGTGGCGGCGCAGCATCCCGAAATCGTGGCCGAAATGGAGGCCTTCATGGAGGAGTCGCACACCGAATCGGAGCTCTTCAACTTCGGCCGCGGTCAGAAGCCCATCAACAACGTGCAGGCGGCCTTGAACGGCACCGCCGCGAAATAATTCCCGGTTCAGTCACCAAGAAAAAGATTAAGATATGATTAGGAAATCCGTTTATGCAATATTCGTGGCGCTGCTCGCGGTTCTCTCGTGGGTCGGCTGCGGCGGCGACGCCGTGCGCGAGACCGGCGAGCTGAAATGGCCGGAGATAACGCAGCAGACCAAACCCTGGTCGCGCTGGTGGTGGCCGGCGAGCGCCGCCTCCGAGCAGGATATCGCCGCGCTGCTCGAAAAATATGCCGAGGTCAATCTCGGCGGACTGGAGATAACCCCCATCTACGGCGTGAAGGGCGCCGAGGATAAGTTCATCGACTTCCTCTCGCCCGAGTGGATGAAGCTCTTCTCCTACACCCTCGACCAGGCCCGCGCCCGTGATTTGGGCATCGACCTGGCCAATGCCTCCGGATGGCCCTTCGGCGGTCCGTGGGTGACTCCCGATTACGCATGCCGCTACCTGGCTCCCAAAGTGTGGCAGGTGAAGGGGGGCGAGGGCGTTCCCGAGAAAATCGTCTTTGTCGAGACCCCCATGGTGCGCACCCTGGGCAAGAAGGCCGACATCTCGGAGCTGAAATATCCCATCGCGGCCAATGACAGCATGCAGCAGTATGCCTTCGAGCAGGTGCGCTATCCCCTGTCGCTGCCGCTGATTGCCGTCACGGCCAACAGCGCCGCCGGCGAATACGTGGAGCTCACCGACAAGGTGGCCGAAGACGGCACGCTCGACTGGACCGCCCCCGAGGGCGACTGGACGGTGTGCGCCCTGTTCCTCGGCTGGCACGGCAAGATAGTGGAGCGTGCGGGCCCCGGCGGAGAGGGCGATGTCATCGACCACTTCTCGGGCGATGCCATCACCCGCTATCTCGACCGCTTCGACAAGGCTTTCGAGGGCTACGACCTGAGCTACCTGCGCTACTACTTCAACGACTCCTATGAGGTGGACGACGCCCGGGGCAACTCCGACTGGACGGAGCATCTGTTCGAGGAGTTCGAGGCCCGTCGCGGATACGACCTCAAGAAGCACATGCCCGAGCTGCTGGGCGTGAGCGGCGACCCGGAGACCCAGAACCGGGTGGTGTTCGACTACCGCACGACCATCGGCGACCTGTTGCTGGAGAAGTATTCGACCCTGTGGCAGCAGTGGGCGGCACGTCAGGGCAAGGGCATCCGCAACCAGGCGCACGGCTCGCCCGCCAACATACTCGACCTCTACGGCGTGAGCGACGTGCCCGAGACCGAAGGCCGCAGCATCGTGGGCATGAAGACCGCCTCGTCGGCCGCGCACGTCAAGGACAAGCCCCTCACCTCGTCGGAGTCGGCGACCTGGCTCAACGACCATTTCCGTTCGACGCTGGGCGACGTGAAGAGTGCGGTGGACGTCTATCTGCTGTCGGGCATCAACCACATCTTCTATCACGGAACCTGCCTCTCGCCCGAGGATGCGGCGTGGCCCGGATGGCTCTTCTATGCGGCGGTGCATTTCCACCCCTCGAACAGCTTCTGGGGCGATTTCGCGGCCCTCAACAAATACGTCGCCCGGTGCCAGACCTTCCTGCAGGCCGGTAAGCCCGACAACGACATCCTGCTCTTCTTCGACGCCACCGACCTGCTCTCCGAGCGCGGACGCGAGCCACTGCTCTACCACATGACCCAGCATACGCCGGTTCAGAGCGCCATCGGCGAATCGGCCACCTATCTCTACGACAAGGGCTACACCTGGGACTATGTGACCGACAAGATGGTGGTCGAGGACCTCGACGTGGACGGCGGGGCAATCGTCACCCGGGGCGGAACCCGCTACGGCACGCTCATCGTGCCCAAGTGCGACAAGATGCTTTACGGCACTTTCGAGAAACTGGTGGAGATGGCCCGCAAGGGTGCGACCATTCTGGTGGAGGGAGAGCTGCCGGCGGATATTCCCGGTCTGGCCGACCTGGAGGCGGGCAGAGCCCGGTTCGCGGAGCTCAAGAATTCGCTCCGCTTCACCACCGAGGGGGACGTGCAGGTCGCAGCGTACGGCAAGGGACGCATCCTCGTTTCGGACGACCTCGATGCCATGCTCGGCAAGGCGGGCATCACCCGCGAACGGATGTTCGACCTGGGATTGCAGTCCATCAGCCGCGTGAAAGCGGACGGCGGACGCTACTACTTCGTGAAGAACTCCGCCGACAAGCCGTTCGAGGGGTGGGTTCCCGTGGATGCGGCGGCCCGCACCATCGGCATCTACGACCCCATGACCGACCGGCTGGGCTACGGCCGGGTGCGTCAGGCATCCGACGGCTGCGCCGAGGTCTTCATGAAGCTGGAGCCCGACCAGTCGCTTCTGCTCGAGACCTTCGCAGGCAGCTACGCCGGCCAGGCCTATCCCTTCTACGAGGAGCAGGGCGAGGCGCAGACGGTGACCGGTCCGTGGACGCTGACCTTCACCCAGGGCGGTCCGTCGCTTCCCGAATCCCGTGAGGTAGGGGAGCTCGGCTCGTGGACCGCATACGGCGAGGAGTTCGAACGTTTCAGCGGTACGGCCGAGTACAAGACCCAGCTGCCCGCACTCGCAGGCGATGCCGCCGCATGGAGGCTCGACCTGGGCGACGTGCGCGAGAGCGCGGCGCTCTATCTCGACGGCGAATACCTGGGTACGCTCTTCTCGAAGCCCTTCGCCGTGACGCTCACCGGCGAACAGGCGGCCCGCGGCGGCGAACTCACCGTGCGGGTGTCGAATTCGATGGAGAACCGCATCTCGTGGATGGACCGCAACGACATGAAGTGGAGAATATTCTACAATACCAACTTCCAGAGCCACGGCCGCGACAGCCGCGGTGCCGACGGCTACTTCTCGGCAGCCGGCTGGGCCGTAGAGGATTCGGGCCTGATGGGTCCCGTGACCCTTACCCCGCTGCGTGAAGCGGAGTAGGCGTGCGGAAGACGAAACGAACGGGAGGCCGGTCCGGCGAAAGGACGGCCTCCCGTTCGTTTTTGCGCCGCATTCCCGTGCGGCGGGCGGAGCAGGTGTTGGCTTTTCGCCGGAAAATCGTTATCTTCGCCCGAAACAATCAGCCATTAAAACCGAAAAACCATGAAAAAAGTTCTTTTTACTCTCCTTCTCCTCTGCTCCTCGCTCGGCCTCGCGGCCCAGAACGGAGCGGGCGGCATCAGCGAGCAGATGCTGGCGCGCATCCGCCGGGGCTACCAGGCGACGCCGGAGCAGAAGGCCGCCAAAAACGCACTGGCATCGAACCCCATCGCCGCACTGGCCGTCAATGCCGACAACCTGGCCATGTGCGACACCCATTTCTCCGACCGCGTTGCCACGCGCGGCATCACCAACCAGAAGTCGTCGGGCCGCTGCTGGCTCTTTACGGGCCTGAACGTGCTGCGTGCCAAGATGATTGAGAAATATGACCTGCCGGAGTTCGAGTTCTCGCAGAACTACTGTTCGTTCTACGACCTGCTCGAAAAGTCGAACCTCTTCCTGCAGGCCGTTATCGACACCCGCGCCCTGCCGCTGGACGACCGCAAGGTGGAGTGGCTGCTCAAGAATCCCATCGGCGACGGCGGGCAGTTCACGGGCGTGTCGAACCTCATCATGAAGTACGGCGTGGTGCCCAAGGCGGCGATGCCGGAGACCTACCAGAGCGAGAACACCTCCCAGATGGCGACCATCCTCAAGCTCAAACTGCGCGAGTATGCCCTCGAGCTGCGCGGCGCGAAGCCCGCTGCGGCCGCGGAGCGCAAGACGGAGATGCTGACCGAGATTTACCGCATCCTGGTCGAGTGCCTGGGCCTTCCGCCCGCCGAGTTCGAGTGGACGCGCTATGACAGGCAGGGCGAACCGGTCTCGACCGAGCGCTACACGCCCCGGAGCTTCTACGAGCGCTACATCGGCGAAGACCTGGAGCACAACTACGTGATGATTATGAACGACCCCACCCGCGAGTACGGCAAGGTCTACGAAATCGAGTACGACCGCCACGTCTACGACGGCGAGAACTGGCTCTATGTCAATCTGCCCGTAGAGCGCATCAAGCAGATGGCCATCGCCTCCATCAAGGACAACACGGCCATGTACTTCTCCTGCGACGTGGGCAAGTTCCTCGACCGCACCAAGGGGACGCTCGATGTGGCCAACATCGACTACGAGTCGCTCTTCGCCACCTCGTTCCCCATGGACAAGAAGGCCCGCATCCAGACCTTCGCCAGCGGCTCGTCGCATGCCATGACCCTCATCGCCGTCGATTTGGACGCCGCGGGAAAACCCCGCAAGTGGATGGTCGAGAACAGCTGGGGAGCCGCTTCGGGTTATAAGGGCTGTCTGATTATGACCGACGAGTGGTTCGACGAGTACATGTTCCGGCTGGTGGTCGAAAAGAAGTACGTGCCGGCCGACGTGCTCGGACTGCTCGACGAGTGCGAACCCGTGCTGCTCCCTGCCTGGGACCCCATGTTCGCTCCGGAGGAGTAACTCCCGGAGGTGTTGCGGGAAGACCGGACGGAAGCCCGGCGGAATCGGTTCCGCCGGGCTTCTTGCGTTCGAAAATGCGTCGCGGGTGATAGATTCTCTGCTGCCGGAGGCTCTTTATAGGCAAAAGTGAAACGAACGAAAAAACTTCGACGGATTATGAACGAGCGATACGATTTGAACGGCCGGAAGGTCGATGAGCGCGCCAGCGGGCGCAGGATGAGCAGTTACGAGATGGCATACCGGTGGATTCCCGCGGTGGTGGAGGCGGTTTCGGCAGCCGGAGCGGACGATTCGGCGCTGGAGAATGTCGCCGCCTGGCGCGAATACCTCTCCTCCCGGGAGGTGGATTTCGACTGGGGCGCGATGCATGCGGAGAGCCGCGAGACGGCCGACGGCCGCCGCTGGCTGCTGTATCGGTTCCCCGAACCGCAGCGGATGACCGAACCGCGCTACGGAGCGGTCTGCCGCGACGCACGCCGCCGCTTGCGCTACTATACTCTCGAAATGTCGGACGAGGGAGCGTGGATGATTGGCTGCATGCACCGCAACGAGCACCGCTCGCTGCGGCTCGTGCAGGGAGCGCCGACGGCCGAACGGTTCATCGAAGAGGCGGCCGCGCTGCTCCCCGGCGCGAAATCCCGCCGTGCGTGCCGGTGCGGACGATAGAATTTTTTCCGTAATTCTGGAAAGTTTTGTTAGTGCCTTATACAAAGGACTTTGGGAGAATTACCCGATTTTGAAGTAATGACTTGGCAACTATGCCATTTGCTGCGTTCTGCCTTGATTTGCTATTCAAGTAACTCGTTTGAAAAATATTGGAGGCTATAGCACAAAATGAGAAAAAGCTAATACTTTTTTTGCAAAAGAGAGCCATAACTATTTTTCTTTATGGTTCTCTTTTGCTATTTAATTAAACAGCATTCATTTGTTCCATTACATCATTTGCATCTTTTTCAGCTTTGCTTATTTCTGTTTTATTGATGATATTTTGGTCTGAACTGTTGGATTTTCGCACTAATTGCACTTTACACATATTGTACAACACCCCTACAATCAGGACCATGTTTTCTATAACAAGCCGTTCTTCCATTGATAGATTATACCAATTTATACGTTTTTCACTATATGACTCAATAATATTCCGCATCTTAGTAAGTTGTTTCAAATACAATGAGCGCATACGCAATAATGTAGCATTATATCTTTCAGCAGTTCTTTGCAAATCATAGAGATAGCTATATATATTGTTGATTTTTAGTTCGTTAGAAATTATTTGTTCCCATGCTTCATCCGCTTTACTTGAAAGTTTAGAACCTGTACAGCTAAATATGACACCTCCAACTAATAAACTTACTCCTAATGTCGCAGCGCCTAAAATCGTAGTACCTAAAGCTATTCCACCACCTCCTGCAGCAAGTGAACCGCCACCGAGAGCGGCAAGAGTTGCATTAGTCGCAGCAGCTCCACTTAAAGCAGGAATTGCAGTTCCTGTTGAAGCTGTACCAAGAGCCATGACAGCAGCCGTTGTTGCACCTGATGCAGCAAACCCACCAGCTGTACCTAAAGCAGCCCCAACTAAACCTCCAACAAGAACACTTGCTCCGACAGATGCTTTCTTGATTTCTTCACTCTCAAATTTTGGTATTGAGACATTACCAATTTTTATATCTGCAAACTCCGGTCGATTTTTAATTCGTTCAAACAAATCGGAGAATAGTTGAAATTCGGAAAGGACTTTCATTTCATTCTCACCCAAGATATCCATAGCTTTACAAGCATTTTTATTCATCCTTTCAAGGCGAGCATTGTTTGAATCATTCCTTTTTTGAGCCTCTTTTAACTTATCATTGGCTTGTTTCATCTTGACACCACCACGAACTCCCAATCCAACACCTGCAATTCCTGCAACAGCAGCTGCTATTCCTAAGATTAATGGTAATGGCATGGTTATTCTCCTTTCTCTACTAAATTAATTAATGACATATAAGCTGAAATGTAAGCGTCTTCTAAATTAATCGCTTGTTCTATAAATGTTCTATCAATTTCAAAAACATTCGCCAACTGTTGTACTAATACCTTTTCTTCAGCGGCATAGTTTCCATCAGCAAACGCCAATGCCAGCAGTTCTAAAAATAATATTATCAGCATCATTTTGTTCATAAAGGTCGCAAATAGGAATCTGCATTTCACTAGCATAAGCGGACAAAATCCGCTTTTCAGATTCTTCAACAACGCCATCGGCTTTTATTACTGCCACAGCAAGTTTCACAAAATTATCCTTTTCTGTGGGAGTGAGTAAATTTAAAAACATAGTTCTTTGTTTTTTAGTTTGTTGCATATTTCATAGTTGAGTTTATAAAACTCATCACAGGTATATGTTTCTTTGAAGAATTGTTCGTAGCAATCATCTATCCGACAAAACAACGGCCTATCCTCATAGATACTGCATAGATTCCCTTTTAGGTATCTACAAATACCATCGCCTCTGTCTAATTCAGCATAAATTGATATACCTTGCAGATGTCTACAACATTCTCCGCATTTGTCACATTCAAACATCAGCAGAATTTTAATTTGCTATTAGGGTCAGCCATAAAAGAATTCATGTTATTATGGCAATCAATAGGTGAATTAATTTCTAATCGTTTGCATACAGTCCGCAAGGCGAAATTCAATTCTTGCTCATTGTTCGCATTCTCTAAGGTGAATACTGCTTCACTATAAGACTGTGCTTCTTTTTGGAATGTAGCCAAGTCAATATCCATCAGTTTGGCGCAATATTCTTCCAACAACAGTGCTTGTGCTCGATAATATACTACGGTATCATCAATGGTCGGAATTGAATTAAGCACTTGTACTATTTGATTAACAGTAGAATTTCTATCCAAAAGATATAACAATGAACAACTCAATATGCCTGTAATAAATGTTCCGCAAAATGTTTGCACAATGTCTCCAACAACAGGTATTGCTGTAACTCCTGTTGTGGTTATCAAATCACCAACCATTGTACCTGCAACAACGCTGGCTCCTGTTGCTATAATTTTTGCAGCCGCCCTAAATCGTTCACCCAAAAGAAGAAAATCAGGATTGAACAATAGTATTTTAGTCGCTTCAACTAAAGAAGCCCACGATTGACGGATAATTCTTATCACATTCTTAGCCGTAGTAAAGAATATATTGCAGAGCGTTGTGGTTAATGAAGCCAATATACCTCCTACTGTACCTTCTATAAACTTATGCCATAATTCTTTATACTTGAGCTTGGCATTTTCAAAACCTTTTTTTACTCCTGAGGCAATGCTGTTGAACAACGCTTTGCCATCCTCTTTACCTTGTTTTATTTCATCACGAACTGCGAACCATATTTCACTAAAAACTAAACCGAGCGCTTGACGCAATCCCATTGCCACACCCACCTTTCCTGCGGCTTTTGCTGTATCTTTAAAGAAAGCAGGACTGGTATAATAAGCTCTATTGATTTGAGTGTCATAGGCCTTGCGTGATTTTTCATATTGAGCTAACATTCTATTCTTAGTTTCCAAATCTATTTCTGGATGCTCTTTAAGATATGCCACCATATCAACCTCAGATAGAGGAGCGTCACAGCCATATTTTTGTTCCCACTTGTCATTTTTGTGCCGTGCCCAACTTCCCATTGAAGCATTAAGACTTTTATTTGTCCACGCTAAGTTTTCATCTGAATTAGCAAGGGTAACTCCACTTAACCCAGAAAGTACACGCCCACGGTCATCATGAATAGCCTTACATTCCACAACATGGTCTAATTCTACTCTTACATCTTTTGGAACATCAGTCGCTTTGGTATATTTCAAATTCTTTCCTGTATAAGTATCTTTTAATAGTGTACCATGTTCATTATATTCTTGACGCGCTTCGCTCTTTTTTGTTGCAAACCTTGGGTCAGAATGGTATTCACCATAATTATATTCTCCCCTTTTGTTATAAGTTTCTTTATTCTGCTGATTCTTATATTTCATTTTTTCATCTTGACCAATCTGCCGCACGTTATGAATTGTATCAACATCACCTCCGTGTTGGTCGCGTACTAAGAAGTCAAGTCCAAACGATGTAATAAGGCTCTGTATTACCACACGTTCATACTGTTCAAATATGCTATTGTATACATTTGTTTCAGTATCATAGTTTCTGCCTATTTGCTTTACAAAGTTCTCAGTCATAATCATTTAAATTCTTAATAAAAAGAGGAAGGCGGAACTGTATGCCACACTTCTTTATGTACAGGCCCTGAGAAAACCTATGGAAACAGATGAGGGAAAACAGTCCCACGTATATGCGTAGAAACCATTACATCATCTTTTGTTTCATTTATTTGAAGGTTCTCAGGCTTCGTACATATAAGAAGACATAACGTCTCTTATTTTCAATATGTTATGGAAAGGTTATCTCAATCCAATTACAAAAATACAAAAAACTGTGATATGGCATTCAATCATCACGATTTTATTTGATTTACAAGTTAATATCCCGATTTTGTAGGTACATCTAATTTTTTCTAAACTCACTCATTTCCTTTCTGAACCAGCCCACGTGTGAAACCCCGTCTATCTTGAAATCGAATTCTCCGCTTTCATTCTGTTTGATGGAGCAGACGGAGTTGTCGGGTATCAAAACTTCGGTTAAATTCAGAAGAACCGTTTGTCGAGTGCAACGGTATTATCTGGAATAATTTTCCCGTCCGCATGATAGATTCCGGAGTCATGAAGTCTCTTTACGGACAAACCTACTAAAAACGGAGACTGTCATGAAAAGCATGAATCGGATTGCCCAGGCGTTGCTGGGCGCAGCGGCCGCTTGTTGTCTGCTGCTTGTCGCGAGCGGGCGGCTCGCATGGAGGAATCTCAAAACGGGAGAACATCGCCGGCTTTGGCGCACCGTGGCCGGACTGTGCGGAGCGCTTCTGCTGTTTTGCGTCGTGTCGGCCGGTTGCGATATCTATCGGTGTGTGCGCGGCCGGTGGCGCTACCGCGACGAAAGTCTCGGAAAATATCTGGAGGTGCGAGCTTTCCGCGACAATACCTACCGTGTCTACGATGTCCGCACGAAGCGTTACACCACGCCGCGGTTGCAGTGGGTGGCGTCGATGCCCGAACGCGATTCGCTGACCGTGTTCAGCCGCAACGGCCTGCGCGGATTCCTCAATACGAACGACGGACGCATCGTCCTCCAGGCGCAGTACGACCATGCGTGGGTCTTCTCCGAGGGGCTGGCGGCAGTGGTCAGGGAGGACAAAATCGGATTCATCGATGCCGCGGGCCGCACGGTACTGCCCTTCTCGTTCGATTTCCCCGACCGGGAGTTCGCCATCGACTACCTTTTCCGCGACGGGCTGTGCCCCATGACCGACGGCCGGGGAGGCTGCGGACTTATCGACACTGCGGGCCGCTGGGCGGTCGAACCGCTCTACGATTGCATCGGGACTCCGCATGACGGATACCGAATCGTCGAGAAAGAGGGAAAATACGGGCTGCTGGACCGGAATCTCGATTTCGTCTATCCCCTCGAGTACGACCGCATCGGGTTCGCGCCCGACGGCCGGGGGATGCTGCTCTGTCGCGACGGCATCCAATGGCAGGTCGGGTTCGACGGAGCGGTGGTCCGTCCGTTCGTCTACGAAAGCTCCTGCTGGCTCAGCTATCCGACCGGCATGACTACCGATGACGACGGCGAGCAGGTGATGGCGGAGGCGCTCTCGGACTATCTTTCCTTCTGGGTCGATGGCAAGGTGGGCGTGATGCGTCGGGACGACGGCCGGGTGGTGATACCGGCTTTGTACGAGGAGGTGACCATGTGTTCCGAGACGCTGTTCGAAGTGCAGCTGCCCGACGGGGGAGACTTCATCCTGCTCGGCCTCGACAACCGGCCCGTGAAACCGTAGCGGTCCGCCGCAAAGGTTGTGGCTGTCGCAAAGGCTGTCGCGAGGCCGTCGGGCGTGGCGGAAGCCCGACCCCCGGCCGAACGCAAGAACCCCTCCGGGGCCGATTTTCGGGAGCCCGGAGGGGTTTGCCGGTCCGGTCGCAGCCGGAATTGCGGAGGGTGTGTTCGCCGGCGGACGACGAAGTGTGAAAAAAATCGTTTGACTTTGGATTTTTACAAAATTATATTTAATTTTGGTGTAGCGAAATGAAAAGGGCACGCTGTTTATCTAATCCATAAAGCCAAATTTTCCAATCAAACAGATAAGCAGCTGGGGCTGTGCTGTATGCGCGGTTCTCGGCTGACTGTTTGATACATTGGCTTTGTAGGATTGGTAAGCCGGGTTCCGCGTTTTTTTATCCGATTCCGAATCGGGAAAAGAAGTATTCAGGTCGTACTGCCGGAAGAGTTTTCCGGTAGATGGAATTGCTACACGGTTTAGGAAAGATAATCCGAAAGCATCTCCACCATCACCTGCTCGCCGTGGTCATCGGCAGTTATGCCGGTCGGATAGTTGAGTCGGATAGTTGTGCCTAAGGCTGAAGGTTCCGGACCGGGAGAGAAGCCGGCGGCGGATGTTTCCGGTTGAGGATATTCGAGTGAGGGCGGTACGACGGCCGGAAGAACGAGAAAAAGAAACGAACAGGAGCGCCAGTCTTGCGACCGGCGCTCCTGTTTTGCTGTGGGCCCAGTAGGGCTTGAACCTACGACCCCCTGATTATGAGTCGTAATATATTCCTTTTTGGCGTATTTTATTTTTACACAAAAGTGTGTATAAATAACAATTAATCAAGGTAATAAATATTAAGTTCTTTTCCGTTTATTTTTGTTGTTTTCCCGATATTCCTTGCTTTTGTGTGTACATTGTGTGTACATATTTGAAGGTGGCAATCGAAAATTCAAAAATTTAACAGACTATGAACTACGCAAAAGACGGCATAACGGTGGCCGTTATGCTCGACAGCCGACGGCCCGGAAAAAACGGACTTTGCCCGGTAAAAATACGGGTTACCTACCAGCGGGAAAGGCAATACTACCCCACGGGCAAGACCCTCGCCCCGGAACAGTGGGCCATACTTCCGACCAGCAGGACCCGTACAATGCTCGACGTGCGCCGGGACCTGGAGAGCAGCTACCAAATCGTGCGTAATACGGTCGAGGAGCTGGCCGCCGCCGGCCGTTTTTCTTTCGATGCGCTCAATCGCCGCCTGAAAAGCGGGGCGGCCGACTCCGTCAATACGATGTTCAGGGCCAAAATAGAGGCCCTGAACAAGGCGGGACGCGTCGGCAGTATGCTCGTATACAAAAATGTTTTGGACAACCTGGAGCGCTTCGGAGGAGGCCGCATAAAGCCCGTCGCCATCACTCCCGGCTGGCTCGAGCGGTTCGAGCGCTTTTTGAGAGACGAAGACAAGAGCCAAACGACGATTGCCATCCACCTGCGCCACCTGCGCGCTATCCTCAACGAGGCCAAAAGGGCCGGGGCACTCCGGGAGGCGCAGTACCCGTTCGGGCGCGGTCGGTATGAAATACAATCCGGGGAGGGTCGGAAAATGGCCCTTACGCTCGAACAGATAGGCCGGATTGCGAAATATGACGACGGGAGCCCGGCAACGGCAAAATACCGGGATTACTGGCTGTTTCTTTACCTGTGCAACGGCATTAACGTGGCGGACTTCATCAAGTTGAGGCGCCGGGATATCCGGGACGGGGAGATATGTTTCGTCCGTCAGAAGACCGAACGGACGACCAAGGCACGCAGGGAAATCCGCGTTACCCTCACCGAGCCTATGCGGCGTATCATCGACAAGTGGGGCGGCCCTGCGGATGCGGACGCCTTTCTGTTTCCGATACTGAACGGAACCGAAGACGCTTTCACCCTCAAGCGCAAAACGAAAGAGCTGACGAGGGCCATAAACAAACGCATGTCCGCCGTTGGGGCCGCACTCGGTATCGGCCGTATCTCGACTTACACGGCCCGCCATTCGTTCGCCACCGTGCTGAAGCGTGCCGGGGCGAATATCGCCTATATTTCGGAGTCTTTGGGGCATCAGGACCTGAAAACGACGGAGAACTACCTGGCAGGCTTCGAACGGGAGGAGCGACAGAAAAACGCGGAACTGCTGCTTCCTCCGGTTCTTTAATGCTAATTGTTGATAATAATTTGATAACCAGTGGTATAAAACAAAACGTGACTCGAAGGCCCCCTTTTGAGTCTTTATATTAGCGAGGTCCCGATAGTACCGGGGTCAAGACGGAAATAGGCTTTTCCCATCTTTATTATGAAGAGGCCCCGGGCGCCCACGTTGGGTGGCGGTAAAAACCTCGTTAAAAAAACTATGAAAAATTTTAATTCTTCTGAGAATGACCTTCGCGCCATTGTCCGCGAGGAAGTCAGGGCGGCCCTGTCCCCGAAAGGGCGGGCGCCTCAACCCGAAGCGCGAGAGGTGCTCAACCTGGAGGGCGCCCTGCGCCTGCTCGACGAGCTGGGCGTACCCTTGACGCGTAAAACCGTCTACAACCTTACCACCGACCGGGCTATTCCGTACCGTAAGAACGGGCGGCGGCTCGTTTTCTCCCGCCGGGAGCTTACGGCATGGGTGGATGCCCGTATGGTAGCCCCCTCCGAAAGTAGAAAGGCCGCTGCGTTGAGGCTGGCACAAAACGCAAACTTAAAACGCTAAAAACAGCATGGACAACGTAAAAAAGCCCGCCCCCGCGACGAACAGCGGAAACGGGCAAAGTGTAATCGACAGAGCCAACGACAAAAGTAAAGACAATTTTCCAAACGGGCAACAGCCGTCCCCCTATTTCGACGAGTACGAAAACGGGCTGATAGACATCTACGCCCCCGGGCGGGTACGCCGTTTTCTCTTCGTCTCGCCGTTCTTGCAGCAGATGGACATGCTGGAGTTTCCCGTCCACCGTCGGGACGACGACTCGCCGTGCCAACCCGTACGACGCGTACAGCTGGCTCCGCCGCCTCTCACTTGGAATGTGAGGGACAGACAGAACAAGGCCTACGAAACCCTCGACTGTGTCGAGTTCACGCGAGTCATTGCGCCTATACTGGGCGTGGCTCCCGTTCTTTACCGCTGGGATATAGTAGACGGGGATACCACCGAGGCGGAGGCCGAGGAGTGGCGCCGCGACTTCTGGCAGGACCTGTGCGTGCCCGACCAGCTGATGGGTGCGCGGGAGGCTCTATACATCTGGGAGGACGGCCACAAAACTCCATCTGACCTAAGAGGAGGGGGCGTGATATGGCTATAGGACAGACCGGGGAGAAAAGCGCCGCACCGGCGGCGCTCCTCCATATCTCGGAACTCAAAAGCCCGAAGAACCTGGGAACCGTCCGCCCCCTGGCCGTAACGTGGCGGGAGTTCGTCGGGCGTTTCCGGAAAGCCCGAACTGCAGACAAGGGCGCGGCGGGGGCTTATGTTGGCGCACGGCTTAAAGACGGCAAGCGGTGCCGGGCCTCTCTTCTCGACGCGTCCCTGTTGTCTCTCGACTTCGACGGCGGGGCGGTCATGGACGACGTAGATTTGGTGCTCGGCTGCTTGCCCTACTCCTATCTGATTTACCCCTCCCACAACCACGGGATAGCCAAAGACGGGGCCCCGGCCTGCGACCGGTTTCGCGTGGTCATACCGCTCAGCCGCCCGGTCAGCCGGGAGGAGTACGGGCGCCTGTCGCGGCGGCTTCTGGAGCAGCTGGGGAACCCGGAGGTAGACCGCACGTGCCTGGACGAGCCGGAGCGGCTTTTCTACTATCCGACTCGACCGGCCGGGGAGTCCTACGAGCCCCGTATCTATGACGAAGACTGCGTTCCGCTCGACGTCGATGCGGTGCTCGCTTCGTGTATGTCCTCTATTTCGCACGGAAACGGCTTAAAAATCGATTCAAATTCGAAAGACGATAAATGTATCAACTCGGAGGGGAACGATGTAATATCGGCCTTTAATGGCGTTTTCGATATTCACGAGGCTATCGCCGAATTTTTGCCCGAAACCTACGTGCCCTGCCCGGAAAGGGGAGATGCGTACTACACCTACGCCGCCGGCACTACGACGGGCGGCCTGTGTGTGGAGCCGGACGGGCGGCGGGCCTACTCCCACCATAGCAGCGACCCGGCCAGGACCGGGTATTGGGTGAATGCGTTCGACCTGGTCCGCCTCCACCTGTTCGGCGAACTCGACAAGGGGCTGCCCGACGGCACACGGATGGGAGAGCGGCCCAGCTTCCGGGCTATGACCGAGAAAGCGGAGAGTATACCGGCCGTGCGGGAGGCTCTCTGGAAGGCTCGGGTGCGGGCCGCGCTGGCCGACTTCGGCAGCGAGCCGGATTCGACGTTCCCCGCTGAAGACGGCAGGACGAGCCCGGCGGGTACTTCGTCCGTCCGTGCCGCTCTGGAGCGTGCCTTGTGCTTTAAGGACCGGCCCCCTTCCGGGGAGCGGGAGTCGTGGGGCAAACCGTCGGACCGTCTGGTCGCCGACAAGGCGGCGGAATGGCTCCTCAAGGCCGGCGAGGCAACGGGAGCTCCTTTCCGGTACTATTCGGAGACGCCGGGCGAAAGAGACAAGGCGAACGGGTTCCCCGTCATCTTCACCGGTACGCATTGGGAGCGTGTCGGGGGCGCCTGGCTGCGGCGCGCGCTGTCGGGGGCGGCCGGGGCCGTAGGGTTTCCCCCGCTCTGTTGCCGGGCCGCTCCCGTGCTGGACCTGGCCGTCCGGCAGTTTACGGAACGCGCCGGTGCGTTCGACCGGATGCGTATCCCGGAGGGGGCTTTCTTTCGGGCAAACCTGCTCAACGGAACTCTGACCATAACGGAGCGGGGGGAGACTTTCGAGGAGCACGACCCCGCGGACGGCTTCCGATACGTGCTGCCTTTTGAATACGACCCGGGGACCGGCTGCCCGGTTTTCCGGAAGTTCTTCGACCGGGTTCTGCCTCAACCCGACGCGCAGCTGGTTCTAATGGAGCACGTCGCGGTGCTTTTCTGCGACGGGTTCAAGCAGGAGCGGCTGCCCGTGCTCTACGGGGACCAGGGGGCGAACGGCAAGAGCACCTTTGCCGAGCTGGTGAAAGACCTGGTGGGCGGTCTGGCCTCGTCTTTCTCGCTGGGGCAGCTTACGACCCCGGAGAAGTCGTGGTATCGCAAGGAGCTGCTCGGCTGTCTGGTGAATATCTGCTCCGAGCTCGACGGTGTCAAGAGTCTGGAGATATTCAAGCAGCTGGCCAGCCGGGAGTGTATCGCCGCCGAGAAGAAAGGGGGCACTCCGGCGACGATGTGCGGATATGCCCGGCTGTTGATATGCACGAACAGCCTGCGGGGGATGGGGCAGATGGACAATGCCGCCCGGCGCCGCGTGCATGTCTTCCCCTTTACCGAGAGTATTCCCGAGCACGAGCAGGACCGGCAGCTGCGCGACAAGCTCCGCAAGGAACTGCCGGGCGTATTCGCTCTGGTTGCGGAAGCCGCACGGGGGCTTATCGGGCGAAAGGGCCTGCACTCTCCGTCCGAGACGCTGAAAGAGAGCGGGCGCATGCTGCTAATGGAGACGGACAGCTTTTACGCCTTTGTCGAGGAGCGGTGCGAGTATGTTCCGGGGGCTGTGTTGCCGCTGTCGGGGCTGCTCGCGGAATACGACGCCTATTGCCAGGAGGAGGGCTACCCCGCGGCACGCGCCGACGCGTCCCGGCGCAAAAGGCTCTCCGCGGCTCTCGTCAAGAAGTTCGGAGACCCGGTAAAAAGATACGCACGAAACGGTACCGTTTTCGCGGTACGGGTCCGAAACGAGTGACACCGGGAAAACGGATACGGGGGCTGCACTTACGGTGCGGCCCCTTTTTTCTTGGGGTCGCGGGCCTGTCTGTCGTAATGTGCTGAAAAACAACGGATAGTGGGAGAGCGTGAAGATGCGGTGAAGATGATGTGAAGATAGTACGGGGGTTAAGTTATTGACAATCAACACATGTTAAGATGTGAAGATATTTTCAATACTTTATACACGCGTGAGTGATATGTGTTTTATCTCTTACGTCTTATTTATCTGCTTTTTTTTCTTTTTCTCACGCGTAGAAGTGTAGAATATCTTCACATCTTAACATGAATTGATATACAGATAGTTAAGGTGTGAAGATGCCCCTTTTTATCTTCACCGCATCTTCACACTCGGCGGCTTCTGACTCCGCATCCCCGGAAAATGTTATAAGTATATAATACTTATAACATAATTTTTTTTTCGGCTTTTTTCGAATTTCCAACCACACAAGACAAGTCCGGCCCCGCATCGGGCGGGGGTTTCGAAATCGGGCGGGAAGAGGGGCGGCGATACCTTATTATTTATTGTCCCATCCAATGGGAACCGGGTGGGGTGTACTCCTCTAATGTGGGAAAAGCCTGCGCGAGCACGACAGGCCCGTGCCGAAATGTGGCGAACCCCCGCGCGAAAACAGCGAGGGCCCCGCCGCAGCGGAGCCCCTCCCCTCAGATAGGCTGCTCTTTGTTTTCGCCGTTCTGCCCGCTTGGGGGCCCCGACGACCGGCGCCCCTATTCCTGTTCTTTGCCGGCCTTTTCGAGCTGTGGGGCGTCCTTACCTGCCAGCACCTGTTTTGCGTTTACGGGAGATATGACCGAGCGCCCCAGCTGGGCTTCCAGTTGTCGCCGGGCCGCCTTTGCGACACTGCCACCGCTTTTCGCGACTTTTGCGTTTTGCTGGAATCCTTTGGGCCTCTGCTGCCTGGAAATCTCAGTTACCGAGGCTTCGGCCAGCGTATTGAGCGCTAATTCGACGTTGGTCATGTTGTCGCGCAGATTCTCTTTTTTCAGCCCTTTGTATTGCTTGTAGGCCTTTGTCGTCCGTCCGGCCCACTCCATCGTTATGATATCGGTAAGGGTGGCGTATTGCTGTCCCTCGATTCCCCGCCGCTGCCACTCGTCCGTCAGTTCCTTGCGCACCTCCATGCTTTTCAAACGCTGGTTTATCCAGTTGTCCGAATATCCCAACCGTTTGTAATCGGTCATCGCCTGGCCGATAGACAGCTCGGGGTCCTGCATCTGGTCAAGACGGTCGGCGGCGACTTGCGCCATCCATTGTTTGAACGGTTCGGCCTTGGGCGACGGTATGGACTGAATCAACCGGAAAAGCTGTTCGGAGTCTGCAACGTCTGTGAGGCGCATTTTACCGTCGGCGGCGGGCAGTTTCAAAGCGTGACAATTTGTCACGGTTTCGTTTCCCTCCTCGATTAGCCGCTGTTTGAGCTTGCGCCAGTATGCCTGCGGGTTGGTGCTGTCGGTCAGGGCGCCGATTACATCCACGACAGAGAAGTACCACCGTTCGGCCTCGTCGTCCCAAACGGTACGTACTTTTCGCTGCTCGAATAATTGTATGGCTTGCTTCTGTGTCATGCTTTACCCCCTTTCCTTAATCTCCAGCACCGTTCCGCATTTCGGGCAGACAATCGTGTTCGACTTCGGCGTAAAGAGTTCCGATACCTCGACATTCAAAATATCAGCTATTTCTTGCAGTCGCTTTAAGGGCGGGTTCCCGTTGTCGCCAATAGCAATGCTTAACCCCGTTTCAGTCATTCCAAGACGTGCCGCCAATTCTTTGGCAGTCATTCCCCGCTCCTTTAATAATTCTTTGACTCTCATTTTGACGTGTTATTTGTTACAAATATAGTAATGTTTACACAAATGGCAAATAGTTTTAATGTCAATTAAATTTTTATCTCAAAACCCTTGTGTGTTATCAAAATGATATTTATATTTGTATTCAGTAATCAAAATAATAGTTAAATACTATGACCGCCGCTACCCAAACCGAACTGATGCAAATTGCCAAAGAAGCCGCAGCGTACATCACGAAGCTGAACGGCGAAAGCGCTACTTTCGAAATCGAGGGCGACACCCTGACCGCCGTAATCGAGTACAAGGCCGAGATAGGCTATGACAAGGGCGACTACTGGACGGCGCCCTGTTCGTGGGTCGAGCGTGACGAGATAAAGGTCGTAACGGTCTATGGCGAAAAGGGTGACGATACCGAGGCCGCTGAATGGCTCACTAAGCGACTGAATTAACAGGAATAGGGGCGCCGGTCGTCGGGGCCCCGCAACGAGAGAATAACGATGAAAAGACAAGATTTATCGACCATCATGCGCCGGGCGTGGCAGATTGCCCGGGTTACGGGCAAGGCGTTCGCCGTGGCCCTCTCGAAGTCGTGGCAGCTCTACCGGCTGACCAAACAAATGCGGGCCGGCTTGGTGCGGTTCGCTTACGAAAAGGCAGACGGCACGCTGCGCAAGGCCGTAGGAACGCTCCGAGACACGGCGGCGCTGGTCAAGGGTACGGGCCGTCCCGACGACGGGCGTACGGTCAGGTATTACGACGTTGAGGCGCAGGGCTGGCGCTCGTTCAGGGCCGAGAATTTTGTGGTCGTGTATTGAGCCGCTCCATGAACGAAACAGTAACGGAGTGCCCTGGCCGGCTGGAGGCGGAAATGTTTCCGGCGGGTCCCGGCAATTCCAGAACAATAAAAACCAATCTTAAAAAAAAACTATGGAAAACAAACCTGTGGAGCGCAACACCGCCAGAGAGGCGGAAGCGCTCGAAAAAGAAAAGCGAGCGAAGAACCAGGCGTGGGACTTTATTACGCAACGGGGACTGCTCGACGACTTCCTGCGATACGTCGAATCCGGGCAACTGCCGCCCACACACGACAAGCGGCCACAGACCGGCTACGGCCGGCGCATCGAGGTTTCCCGGTACAGCCTTGAAAGGCTGGCGCATGTCGTGCGCGGTGTGCGTAGCCCGCTCGAATGGGTGGAGGGGCTCGCCTCTATTCTGCGCGGTTACTCCGAGATGCTGTCCGATATTTAGAACGGCGTAGGGGGTTCGCGCAGAATGCAGAACGAAGACCCCGCCGCCGTGCTGGACAGCCTGCGCGAACGGTACGCCCCCGACGCATCGGAGGAACACGACCGCGCCTACTTTCTTGCCGACTTCATCGAGCTGCTACAAGTTGCCGACGGTGTGGCCGGTTTTGTCTCGGGGAGCGAATAACATTCTAAATTTTGTAAAGTATGAACACACAAGAAAAACCGGCTGTGCGAGTCTATGCACAGCACGCCTACGAACTGAAAGGGCCCGGTCGGCTTACTTTTTCCGTCTCGGTCCGGGGTAACATCGAGTTGGATGACCTCGACGCGGACGAACTCAAGGAACTGTTCTACGTGGCTGGCCGTGTCCTGAGTGCCGCTGGCCTTTTACCTCCTTCAGACGCGAAAGGCGGGGACGTTCGGGACCAGATAGACGTAACGGTGCCCGACGGGGCTGTCCTCAGAGGGTACGAGGAGGAGTACCTCGATGACCGGACGACCGGGGACGCCCGTCGTGCAGGTTTCAAGACGACCGCCACGCGCGAGGAATCCCAGTCACATAATCAAAAACGGGTTAAGCTATGAAACGGAAGAACGGGCCGCGGCATACTGAGGTCTTCCACGAGGCCGAATACGGGCAGGGCAGGGCCCCGCATCATGCCTTTTACCTGCGGCGCAGGGGAGACAAGACGGTACGGTACACACCGGAGGAGGCGGCCGCGCTGTACAAAGCTCTGGGGCAGGCGCTTGCACGGTATCGAAACGAAGTTACGGAACACACAGACGAGAGGTGCGTCCATCGGATTAGCGTATATGGTCGCCGGGAAGGGCCTTTCGAGGTATACCGGATGATAAGCGGCTGGGGAGAGGAGCCCGCCGGGGGTACTTGCGGTGGACGGCAGGCACAGGAGAGGCCGGCGGATGAGTGCCGGGCCCGGGCTCGGTGCCCGTCGATGAGGCCCCGTCACGGATGTAGGTTCAACCGGAAAAACCGTTAGTTTTTCGTGTGTACACTGTGTGTACATAGACAAAGAAAGAGGCACTTGTGTCACCGTAAGTGCCTCTTTTTCAGGTGGGCCCAGTAGGGCTTGAACCTACGACCCCCTGATTATGAGTCAGGTGCTACTAACCAACTGAGCTATGGGCCCCTTCGAATCGGTCGGAAAGACCTTCAAAGTGAGTGCAAAAATAGGGATTTGGAGACAATTTCCCAAATTTAGCGATAAAAATGTGGCATTTTTCGATGGCGGCGGGTGTTTCGCCGGTTTGCGGCGGGGCGGGAACCGGGCGCAGGGGCTGTCGGGTTTGCGAAAGGCGCGGAGTTTGCAGTAGCGGACGCTGCGGAGTTTCTCCGGAAGCGTCCGCTACGGGGAAGCGGCACCGATTCGAATCGGGGCGTCGGGGGACAGGGACCGGAGTATTCGAGGGTCGGAGAGAGGGGCCGGGCGACTGGCGGTGCGGTGGAGAGCCGGGGTGTTTCGTCGCGGTCAGCGCCGGGTTTCTGCCGGTGCCGGAGCGGAGGGGGGAGATGAGGTTTTTCGAGAAACGGAAGATACATCTTGGCAAGAATATATCTATCTTTGCAGCCGGTATTTCAAAATAGTAGAGTGCTATGAAAAAGATGATTTTTGCGCTTGTCGCATTGTCTATGTTTTCGTGCGTGAGCCGGAAAAGTGCCGAACACCTGCAGGAGCAGCGGGATTCGCTGTCGGGGGTGGTCGCACAGAAGGATTCGATGATTAACAGTGTGTTTGTGACGCTGAACGGCATCACGGAGAATCTGAACGCCATCAAGAGCCGGGAAAATATTCTGACGGCGGCGGTCGATAACGGTGAAATCAAGAAGAGCGCCGCGACCCAAATCAGCGAGGATATCACCGTCATCGGCGAGTTGCTGGAGAGCAATCGGCGCAAAATCGCGCAGCTGCAGAGCACGGCGGCCAAACTGAAAGCGGCCAACGTGGAGATTGCCTCGCTCAACAAGCTGATTGCCGAGCTGCAGACCCAGGTGGATAACAAGAACAGCGAAATCGCCGCTCTGAAAGAGTCGCTGGCGAAGATGAGCATCGAGGTGCAGGACCTCACCGCGCGCGTGGAGACGCAGAACGACACCATCGAGCTGCTGACCGAAACCCGCACCAGCCTGGAAGAGGAGGTGAAGAGCAAGAGCGACCTGCTCAGCACGGCCTACTACATCGTGGGTTCGCAGAAAGAGCTTATCGGCGACCACATCATCTACAAGAGCGGATTCGTGGGCCGCACTCTGAAAATCAATGAGAACCGCAATCTCGACAACTTCACTGCCGTGGATACGCGGACGTTCGACCGGGTGGAAATCGGACATCGGAACGTGACGGTGGTGACCAATCATCCGGCCGATTCCTACGAATTGCTGATGGACGACAGCGGTGCGGTGGCTTCGCTGGTCATTCGCGACCCGGCCCGCTTCTGGGAGCTTTCCAAAGTGCTGGTCATCAGCTATCGTTCGAAGTAGCCGGTCCCGGACGCGCGCAGGAGCGCGGGAGTCGGGGCGGATGGAACAAAAATGCCAGAAATATGCGGGTAAAGTTTGTTTGTTCGGAAAAATGAACTATCTTTGCCCCACTGAAATTCATTAATAACAAAACACAACGACAAATGAAAAAAGGTATTCACCCTGAAAATTATCGTTTGGTGGCATTCAAGGACATGTCCAATGACCACGTGTTTTTGTGCAGGTCCGCCGTTTCGACAAAAGAGACCATCGAAGTGAACGGCGAAACCTATCCCGTGTATAAGATGGAAATTTCCAACACCTCTCACCCGTTCTACACCGGTAAGATGAAGTTGGTAGACACCGCAGGACGCGTTGATAAGTTTATGAGCCGCTATCAAAAGCACTACGATAAGAAGAAGGCCGCCAAATAGTTTTTCGACGGCACTTTTCAAGAAGACGGACGAGGAATCCATTGCGGATTCCTCGTTTTCTTTTTTCGAGGGGAGAGAGAAAGAGAGAGGGGGAGGAGGAGTTTTTCGTTTTTCAGGTTTCTCTTTTGACGGAGTGCTTTTCCGGAGAGAGTGTACTTGCCGCAGGCGGTTCGTTTGGCCTGTCCTGTTCGGCCTCGTTGGTTCTGTTCGGTCAAGTGCTGTGTCGTCTCGTTCTGTCTATCTTAGTTAGTCTTGCCCTGCTCCCTCTTGCGTCCGATTGCCTTTAGCCCGTCCTCGTCATACTCCTTGTCGTGTTTTTGTCCTATCTTGTTTAGTTTCGTTTGGTCTGCTTCCTCCTGTTATGTCCGTTGCGTTTTGTCCTATCCTCGTCATGTCCTGTCTTGTTGTGTCTGTTGTCGAGCCGTGTTTAATCCTATCTTATCTATCCAGCCCTGATTATCCGTAGAATGCGATTTTCGACGGGGCGGAAGATAGGGAGCGAGTGGAACGGGAGGAGTGGATGAAGTGTGAGGAGCGGAGGAAATGGGCGAAGTGGAGAAAGGGGTAGAACCAGGTGAGGTGGCTGAAAGGGGAATAAGGGTAAAGCAGGAGAGACGGATAGAATGGGTAAGCGGGTGGAGAGCCGGAGCATGTTGTGGCGGGCTGTGTATGGCTGTTGTCTGAAGCCGTCGTGTCTGAAATCATCGCTGCGTCGGATTGTCGCCTCGGGAGATATTTTGCGTGATGCGGCTGTCTGGGGTAGCGGGCCCTCTGGGGCAGCGGAACTTCGGGTAGGCGGAGTAGCGTTCATCGGGTCGGTGGCGGGTCGGTGGCGGGCCGGTGGACCGGGGCGGAGAGTGGAGGCGGCGTGTCGCCGGTCGCGGGGTGTTCCCGGCACGTCCGTAAAAACAGACAGCGGATTTCCCTATTCGGGGAAATCCGCTGTCCGGTATGCGTTGCGATGCCGGACCGGAGGGGCCGGCATCGCGGGTGTTACGGTCGGATTACTTCTTGGAGTAGTCCATGCCGGCGCGACGGACGTAGGTCTCGTAACGCCACTTGGCATTCTCCTCGGCGGCGGCGAACAGCTCGGCTGCCTCGGCCGGGAAGGCCTTCATGAGCGAAGTGTAACGCACCTCCTTGTTGAGGAAAGCCTGGAACTTGCTCCAGTCGGGCTCTTTCGAGTCGAGCTTGAAGGGGTTCTGTCCGGCTGCCTCCAGCGAAGGATTGTATCTCCACAGATGCCAGTAACCGCACTCTACGGCCTGCTTGCCGATGGTCTGGGTGCGGGTCATGCCGCCCTTGATACCGTGGTTGATGCAGGGTGCGTAGGCGATGATGAGCGACGGGCCGGGATAGGCCTCGGCCTCTTTGAGCACCTGAAGCAGCTGGTTCTGGCTTGCGCCGATGGAGACCTGAGCGACGTATACGTAACCGTAGGTCATGGCGATGGCGCCGATGTCCTTCTTGCGGATGCGCTTGCCGCTCGATGCGAATTTGGCTACCGCACCGATGGGGGTGGACTTCGAAGACTGGCCGCCGGTGTTGGAGTAAACCTCGGTATCGACAATCAGCACGTTCACGTCCATGCCCGAAGCCAGCACGTGGTCCACGCCGCCGAAGCCGATGTCGTAGCCCCAGCCGTCGCCGCCGATAATCCACTGGCTCTTCTTGACGAAGTAGTTCTTCATCTCCAGCAGCTCCTTGCAGGCGTCGCAGCCGCAGGCCTCCATCATGGGGATGAGGCGGGCGCTCACCTCGGCGCTCTTCTCGCTGCTGCCGCGGTTCTCAATCCACTCCTTCATGACGCCTTTCAGCTCGTCGGAGCAGCATGCGCACTCGGCGATGGCACGTTCCATCTTGGCCTGTACCTTGTCGCGGAGTTTCTCCATGCCGATGTGCATGCCCAGACCGAACTCGGCGTTGTCCTCGAAGAGCGAGTTGGCCCATGCGGGACCCTGGCCCTTGCTGTTGGTGCAGTAGGGGGTTGAGGGAGCCGAACCCGAGTAGATGGAGGTACAGCCGGTGGCGTTGGCAACCATCATCTTGTCGCCGAAGAGCTGGGTGATGGTCTTGATATAGGGAGTTTCGCCGCAACCTGCGCAGGCTCCGGAGAACTCGAAGAGCGGTTGTACGAACTGGGTGCCTTTGACGGTCTTGGTCTTGTCCATCACGGAGTCTTTGTAGCCGACGGTGCCGTGCATGTAGTTCCACTTCTCGACCTGGTCCATCTGGCTCTCCAGCGGTTTCATGGCCAGCGCCTTGGTGGGGGCGGGGCAGACGTCCACGCAGTTGCCGCAGCCGGTACAGTCGAGCGGGCTCACCTGGATGCGGAACTTGTACTCCTTGGTACCGCCCAGGCCCTGCTTGAAGGTGGTGCCTGCGGGTGCGCCTTCGGCCTCGGCCTCGGTGGCCAGGAAGGGACGGATGGCGGCATGGGGGCAGACATAGGAGCACTGGTTGCACTGGATACAGTTGTCTACGGCCCACTCGGGAACATTCACGGCGATGCCGCGCTTCTCATAGGCTGCGGTTCCGTTGTCCCAGGTGCCGTCCTCGCGGCCGTTGAATGCGCTCACGGGCAGGGTGTCGCCCTTGAGGTTGTTGATGGGCTCCACGATTTTGGTCACGAACTCGGGCTTGCAGCCGCAGCTCTTGGCCTCGGCCGCGGGCTCGGTCAGCGCGGCCCATTCGGCCGGAACCTCCACTTTCTCTACGGCCGCACCGCCGGCATCGACGGCTGCGTAGTTCATATTGACGATGTCCTCGCCCTTCTTGCCGTAGGTCTTGTAGATGGCGTGCTTCATCTCCTCGACGGCCTTGTCGAAGGGAATCACGTTGGCAATCTTGAAGAATGCGCTCTGCATGATGGTGTTGGTGCGGTTGCCCAGGCCCAGCTCGGCAGCAATCTTGGTCGCGTTGATGATATAGAAGTTAATCTTGTTCTTGGCCAGGTAGACCTTCATGTGTACGGGCAGCGTCTGGCAGGTGGTCTTGGCGTCGTGCACGCTGTTGAGCAGGAACGAGCCGCCGCTCTTCAGACCCTTCAGCACGTCGTACTTGTCCACGTAGCTCGGCACGTGGCAGGCCACGAAGTCGGGGGTGGTCACCAGGTAGGGCGAGGTGATGGGCTGGTCGCCGAAACGCAGGTGCGAAGAGGTGTAGCCGCCCGATTTCTTGCTGTCGTAGGAGAAGTAGGCCTGGCAGTATTTGTCGGTCGAACCGCCGATGATTTTAATTGAGTTCTTGTTGGCGCCCACCGTACCGTCGGCACCCAGACCGAAGAAGAGGGCCTCGAAGGTACCGGGCTTGGCCAGCGAAATCTCTTCGCCGACGGGCAGCGAGAGGTTGGTCACGTCGTCCACGATACCCACGGTGAAGTGGTTCTTGGGCTCGGCTGCGGCCAGGTTCTTGTAGACGGCCAGCATCTGTGCGGGCGTGGTGTCCTTGGAGGAGAGACCGTAGCGGCCGCCGATGATTTCGGGGGCGTTGGTCTTGCCGTAGAAGATATCCTTCACGTCGAGGTAGAGGGGTTCGCCGTTGGCTCCCGGCTCCTTGGTGCGGTCGAGCACGCAGAGGCGCTTCACGCTGGCGGGAACCGCAGCCATGAAGTACTTCTCGGAGAAGGGGCGGTAGAGGTGTACGGTGATGACGCCCACCTTCTGGCCCTGGGCGGTGAGGTAGTCCACGGTCTCCTTGAGGGTCTCGGTAACCGAACCCATGGCGACAACCACGTTCTCGGCGTCGGGGGCACCGTAATAGGTGACGGGCTTGTATTCGCGGCCGGTGATGGCGGAAATCTTGGTCATGGCCTCGGCCACCATGTCGGGAACCGCGTCGTAGAACTTGTTCGACGCCTCGCGGGTCTGGAAGTAGATATCGGGGTTCTGTGCGGTGCCTCGGGTCACGGGGCTTTCGGGGTTGAGGCTGCGCTTGCGGAAGGCGTCGAGCGCCTGGCGGTCGAGCAGCGGTGCGAGGTCGGCCTCTTCCATGAGCTCCACCTTCTGAATCTCGTGCGAGGTGCGGAAACCGTCGAAGAAGTGCAGGAACGGAACGCGGCTTTTGAGCGCCACGAGGTGTGCGACGCCGGCCAGGTCCATCACCTCCTGTACGGAGCTGGTAGCCATCATGGCGAAACCGGTCTGGCGGGTGGCCATGACATCCTGGTGGTCGCCGAAGATGGAGAGCGACTGTGCGGCCAGCGCACGGGCCGATACGTGGAATACGCCCGGAAGCAATTCGCCTGCAATCTTGTACATGTTAGGAATCATGAGCAGCAGACCCTGCGAAGCGGTGAAGGTGGTCGAGAGAGCACCCGACTGCAACGAGCCGTGGAGCGCACCGGCGGCACCTGCCTCCGACTGCATCTCGACGACCTTGACTGTTTCGCCGAACAGGTTCTTGCGTCCTCCGGCAGCCCATTCGTCCACATATTCTGCCATGGTGGACGACGGGGTGATGGGGTAAATCGCGGCAACCTCGCTGAACATGTAAGCGATGTGGGCTGCGGCGTAATTACCGTCACACGTGATAAATTTCTTCTTTCCCATTTTCTGATTAAAGATTTTCTTACTGTATTGTATCTTTATTGGTTCATTCTCTTGCTGATAGGGGGTATGGGTCCCCGGAAGGGGCGCATACCGCGCACCGCAAAGATAGTATTTCCCGGAATCATAACCAAATACTCATACCCAAATATTTATAATAAAACGGCCCGTCGGCCGGCCGGCGCCGGCCGGGTGCGGCGGCTATCCGAGTTCCTTCTTGAGGGTGAGTCCTCCCCACTGATTGACCGCGTATTCGGTCCGCTCGGTCAGGCGGCCGTCGGTGTAGCAGGCCACGGCGGCGGCGAACGGCGGCGAATTGCGGATGATGTCCGAGTGGGGGAAGGTGTTGGCCACGGCGTAGAGGAAGAATTCCGCCCGGACGCAGGGCGGCGTTTCGAGCGTCACCTTCGCACCGCGGGCGTAGCCGGCCGGGCGGGTGCGCGATTCGATGCCGCTGCCGATGTCGTAGACCTTGTCGGAGAGATTGACGTAGTCGGCAATCCCTCCGTCGGCATCGTAACATGCCGCACTTATATATAAATTGTAGCGCCACCACTCTTCGTAGTCGCACTCCAGCTCTATACGGTATCTTTTCAGCTCTTTCATCGGTACGGATGCGACGTCCGGAACGGGGCGTCTTTGCGAGGCCAAAGTTACAAACATTTACACAAATCTTTGCAAATAGATTAAAAATGTATAACTTTGCACCCTATTATTAGCTTGAAATGGATGTTTTGAGAGAATATATCATCCCTTTCAAAGGCCTGAAAAACGGCGACTACGACTATTCGTTTCCGGTCGATGGCGCTCTTTTCCAGGCGTTTGAGAGCGCCGAAATAAAAGACGGCAAGGCGGTGGCCGACGTGGCGATGACCAAGGGCGACACCGCGTTGCAGTTGCGTGTGACGATATGCGGAGAGGTGGTGGTCGAGTGCGACCGATGCCTGGAGGACTGCACGCTGCCGGTGCGTTTTTCCGGCGAGCTGGAGGTGCGTTTTTCCGAGCAGGGCGAGGAGTTCGACGGAGAGACGATGTGGCTGGAGCCCGGTGAGCGGGAGCTCGACCTGGCGCAGTACATCTACGAGAGCGTGGTGCTGAGCCTCCCCTACCAGCGGGTGCATCCCGCGGGGCCCGACGGAGAGCCGACCTGCGACCCGCAGATGCTGTCGCGCTTTAGAATCGTCACCGAACAGGAGTTCGAGCGCATCGAAGAGCAGGCCGTCGAGCGGCAGATGGCGGAAGATGCCGAGACCATCGAGGAGAAGCTCCGGGGCAACGGCGACTTCGCCAAGTTGCAGGCCGTGAAGGAGTCGCTCGAAAAAGAGACGAAAGATTAGGTAAACTTAAAATAAACATAGAGAAATGGCACATCCTAAACACAGAGTTTCCTCTACCAGAAGAGACAAAAGAAGAACGAATTACAAGGCGGTAGCTCCTGCCGTAGCGACTTGCTCGAACTGCGGTGCATCGGTTCTTTTCCACAGAGTATGCCCCGAGTGCGGTTTCTACCGCGGCAAACTGGCTATCGAGAAGAAGGCCGAGTAGTCGTGCGCTCTCCCCGCGGGGAGACGCGTGCAGCCGTCCGGCTCCGGAAGGGAGATGCGGTGCGGCGTAGTGTAACATGCAGAGAACGGGCGTCGTCGGGATTCGGCTTCGGACCGCTGGCTCCGCAGGGTTCCGGTCACGGAACAATAAAGGGGCGGCACGGAGCGTTCTGTTCCCGACGGACGTGTCGTAACAGCTAACAAACGAGTGATACAATTATGCTTAGAATAGGCGTAGACGCAATGGGCGGGGATTATGCTCCCGAAGCCGCCGTGAAAGGGGCCGTTATGGCCGCCCGCGAAATCGGCTCCGAGAGCAGAATCGTGCTCTTCGGCGATAAAGAGCGTATCGAGGCCATTCTCGCCGGCGAAGGCGTCGGCTCCGAAGGGTTCGATATCGTTCCTACTACCGAAGTGATAACCATGTCGGACCATCCGGCGCAGACTTTCATCAAGAAGCCCGACTCCAGCATCGCGGTGGGCTTCGGCTGGCTCAAGGCGGGCAAAATCGACGGATTCGCGAGCGCCGGAAGCACCGGTGCCATGCTCGTCGGTTCCATGTATACGGTCAAACCCATCGAGGGCGTCATCCGCCCCGCCATCTCGTCGGTCATTCCGCTGGTCGGCGGCGGGTCGGCCATCGTGCTCGACGTGGGCCTGAACGTGGACTGCAAGCCGGAGGTGCTCTGTCAGTACGGTATCATCGGCAGCATCTATGCCCAGGGCGTATTGGGACTCGAATCGCCGCGCGTGGCTCTGCTCAACATCGGCGAGGAGAAGGAGAAGGGCAACCAGCTGACCAAGGCCGCTTACGAGATGATGAGCGAATGCGGCATGTTCAACTTCGTGGGCAACATCGAGGCCAAATATCTGTTTACCGGCCAAATCGCCGACGTGGTGGTCTGCGACGGCTTCATCGGCAACACGGTGCTCAAGGAGGCCGAGGGCTTCTACGAGGCGGCCAGCAAGGCGGGCCTGTGCAACGAATTCATCCGGCGGATGAACTACGAATACGTGGGCGGCACTCCGGTGCTGGGCATCGACTCGACGGTCATCATCGGCCATGGATGCTCCACTCCCTTAGCTATCAAGAACATGATTCTCCAGACCGAAAGGACTGTCAAGGCCGACGTGGGGAACAAACTCAAAGCAATATTTAAGTAGAAAAGACAGATGGGAAAAATAACAGCTGCAATTACAGGCGTTGGCGCCTATTTGCCCGACTACATTCTCGATAACGACGAACTGAGCCGGATGGTGGACACCTCCGACGAGTGGATTATGTCGAGAATCGGTATCAAGACCCGGCACATCCTCAAGGGCGACGGACTCGGTACCTCCTACATGGGCAGCAAGGCGGTCATTGACCTCCTGGAAAAGACCAACGTGGACCCGGCCGACATCGACCTGGTCATTTGTGCAACCGTAACCCCCGACATGATGTTTCCCTCGACGGGTAACCTCATCGCCTACAAGTCGGGATGCCGCAATGCGTTCGCTTACGACGTTTCGGCTGCCTGCTGCGGATTTCTGTTCGCTCTGACCACGGCATCCAAATTCATCGAGACCGGCACCTGCAAGAAGGTGGTCGTAGTCGGCGGCGACAAGATGTCGTCCATCATCGACTACACCGACCGCAACACCTGCTGCATCTTCGGCGATGCGGCCGCTGCGGTGCTGCTGGAGCCCGATACCGAGGGATACGGCATCAACGACGCGATTCTCCACTCCGATGCTTCGGGTGCGGAGGCCCTCTACATGAAGGCGGGCGGTTCGGCCTATCCCGCGAGCCCCGAGACCGTGGCCAACGGATGGCACTACGTCCATCAGGAGGGACAGACGGTCTTCAAGGCCGCCGTGTCGAAGATGGCCGACGTATCGGTCGAGATGATGGAGCGCCATCACCTCACGGCCGACGACATCCGTTACCTGGTGCCCCATCAGGCCAATCTGCGCATCATAGACGCTACGGCCCACCGCATGGGCCTCTCCCGCGAGAAGTGCATGATAAACATAGACAAGTTCGGCAACACGACGGCTGCGACGCTGCCTCTGTGCCTGTGGGACTACGAGAGCCGCCTCAAGAAGGGCGACAACCTGATTCTCTCGGCGTTCGGCGGCGGTTTCACCTGGGGTGCCATCTATGTGAAGTGGGCTTACGACGGAGGCGACTTCAGCAAGTAGCCAGACAATCGTTTTCGCAAAGCAGAGGCGGGCGGCGGAATGTTTTCCGCCCCGGCGGGCGTTCTGCCTTGCGCAAGGCGGTGCCTCTTTTCCGCATGCGGGATTCCGCGTGCGCTCCTGTCAGTAAGGAATGCCTTTGTAGTTCAAGGGATAGAACGTGGGTTTCCTAAACCTAAGATTCGAGTTCGAGTCTCGGCGAAGGTACGAATCGGCCGGCAACGATTGCCGGCCGGTTTTTTTTGTCCCGCAGGGGCCGGAGGCCGGTCGGGCCGGGCCGAGCTTTCGAGAGGCGTTCGCGGTGGCGGGCGGAGTCGTTGCGGGGCGTGAAAGAACGGTGCGCGGCGGGCCGCAGGGGCGGTTCGCCGCGATTCGTGCGGCTGCGGAGGCCGCGGGGCGTGTCAGCCGCCGAAGACCAGGGTGAAGGTGACGCGGCCGGGACGGTTGGCGGTGAGCTTGATGGAGCCGTTGTGCAGCAGCATAATCTGGCGCGAGAGGCTCAGACCGATGCCGGAGCCGTTGCTCTTGGTGGTGAAGAAGGGCATGAAGATGTTGCCGGCCACTTCGGGCGGAATGGCGTCGCCGTTGTTGGTGACCTCGATGACGATGTTTTCGCTGGGGTCTATGCGGGCGGCAATCTCCATGCGGGGAGGCCGGTCGGCCGGGTTGCCCTCCATGGCCTGCACGGCATTGCGGATGAGGTTGGTCAGCACCTGCATGGCCAGGTTGGGGTCGGCGTAGACGAGCATCTCCTCGGGGCAGATGCGCAGGTCGGTGGCGCAGCCGCCCGAAGCGCCGTGCAGCGCCACGGTGCGGGAGAGGAATTCGCCCACCGGGAAGAGCTCCTTCTCGGGAGTGGGGACGCGCGAGAGCTTGCGGTAGGAGTCCACGAAGGAGATGAGACTGCGGGAGGTGGAGGCGATGGTCTCCAGTCCGCGGGCCAGGTCGCCCTGTTTGTCCTCGTTGATGTCGATGAGCGCGTCGGAGAGCGAGACGATGGGCGAGAGCGAGTTCATGATTTCGTGGGTCAGCACCCGGATGAGCCGGCTCCACGATTCGAGCTCCTTTTCGTCGAGTTCGTTGCTCAGGTCGGCCACGAAGACGACCCGCAGCGACTTGCCGTTGGCCTTGATGCCCGAGGCCCGCAGCGAGACGGTCGTGGCGCCGCGGCTGTCGGCGAAGGAGGCCGAGCGCTGTTCGCCCGACTCGATGTTGCGGAGCTGTTCGGCGAGCTCGCCGCTCACGGGCCGCAACTGCTCGAGATGAGTCATGCGGGGGAGTCCGAAGATGCGGAGCGCCTCGCGGTTGATGTTGTAGACGGCCCCTTTTTCGTCGAGGGTGACGATGCCGGTCTGTGCGCCGTCGATTATCAGCTCGAAATATTTCTCGCGTTCGACGGCCCGCTGCTTGGCATCGGAGAGGATGCTCCGGATGCGGTTGAGCACCGAGTTGAACATGTGGTCGTCGCGGTTCGGGTCTTCGGTGAACTTGAAGGCGTAGTCGTCGTTCTCGATGGCGTTGAACATGAAGGTGACTTTGCGCAGGGTGCCGTAAAAGAGGTCGAATATCTTGTAGACGGCCCAAATCCCGAGCGGGATGGAAATCGACAGCAGCGGCATGTAGCCCCGCGCGGCGAGCCATATCGACCCGCAGATGCTCCCGGCGAAGAGCCCCAGCAGCCAGCAGAGCTGGCCGACGGGCAGCATGCTCCACCTTATCATAATTCGTAGCGTTTGATTTTGTTGTAAAGCGTCTGGCGGGTGATGCCCAGCTGGGAGGCGACGGCCGAGAGGTTGCCGCGGTGGCGCTTCATGGCGTTTTCAATCATGGCGCGCTCCATCTGTTCGAGGGTGGTGAACTCGGCTTTGGGCGCGACCGGCGGCCGGGCGGCCGAAAGCATGAGCGCCGAGGCCGTGATGGCGCCTCCGTCGGAGAGGATGACCGCCTTCTCGACGGTGTGCTGCAATTCGCGGATGTTGCCCTGCCAGGGGTGCTCCTCCATGGCGCGGCAGGCTCCGCGGTCGAATCCGGGGATGGATTTGTGGTATTTGGCGGCATACTTGCGCAGAAACAGGCCGGCCAGCTCCTCGATGTCTTCGCGGCGTTCGCGCAAGGGGGGAATGTCGATGTGGATGGTATTGACGCGGTAGAGCAGGTCCTCGCGGAACTCGCTGCGGGCCACCATCTCGTGCAGGTTGCGGTTGGTGGCGCATATCAGGCGGATGTCCACGTCGATGGGGGTGTTGCTTCCCACCCGCACGATGCGGTTGTTCTGCAATGCGGCCAGCAGCTTGGCCTGCAGGTGGTAGGGCAGGTTGCCGATTTCGTCGAGGAAGAGCGTGCCGCCGTGCGCCACCTCGAACTTGCCGGCCCGGTCGCTGCGGGCGTCGGTGAAGGCTCCCTTGACGTGGCCGAAGAGCTCGCTTTCGAACAGGGTCTCGGCCACGGCTCCCATATCGACGCTCACGAGCAGCTCGTTGCGGCGCGGGGAGAGGTTGTGTATCTCGCGGGCCATCATCTCCTTGCCGGTTCCGTTTTCGCCCGTGATGAGGATGTTGGCGTCGGTTACGGCCACCTTGTCGATGGTTTCGTGCAGGCGCTTCATCACCTCGCTCCGGCCCCAGAACATGGGCGATTCGTTGATGAGCTCGCGCTTTATCTCCTTGAGGTGCTTCACCTCGCGGCGCGACTTGCGCAGGTTGAAGGCGTTCTGGAGCGAGGCAATCAGTTTCTCGTTGTCCCAGGGTTTGACCACGAAATCGGCCGCTCCCTCCTTGATGCCGCTCACGGCCAGTTCGATGTCGGCGTAGGCGGTGAAGAGCACCACCTGGATGTCGCTGTTTATCTGTTTAATCTGGCGCAGCCAGTAGAGTCCCTCGTTGCCGGTGTTGATGCCGGCCGAGAAGTTCATGTCGAGCAGCACCACGTCGATGCACTCTTCGCGCAGTTTGGTCACTATCTGGTTGGGCGACGGGAGCGTCACCACTTTGGCGAAGTAACGTCCCAGCAGCAGGCTTAGGGCCGAGACGATGCTGCGGTTGTCGTCCACGATGAGCAGGTTTCCCTCTTTGGTCATAGTCGTTTCGGTTTCGGGTGTGGTTGAAAGTTCCGGATTCAAAGGTATCGTTTTTTCGCGGATTGTCAATAAAAATTACACCCGTGTCAAAAATTTTGACAACATTACCCCCCCCCGCTGTTTTGCAAGTTGTTGATTTATATGTTATTAATTGCGATGGCACAGTTCTGGCACGAAAAAGAGGCAAAACGACAAAAAATAATAGACTTACGATATGAGACGCATTTTTCTGCTACCGATTTGCCTGGCGTTCGCCTGCGGGGCCATGGCCCAGACCGCTCCCATGACGCTCGACGAGTGCATGCGCTATGCCGTGGAGCACAGCACGGCGGTCAATAAACAGCTCTTTACCAACGATACCTACCGGCAGGACGTGACCGAGGCGCTGGCTTCGCTCTTCCCGTCGGTCGATGCGCGGGTGAACACCTCCAACAACTACGGCCGAAGCATCGACCCCGAGACCAATGCCTACACCACCACCTCCACCTTCAGCAACGGCTACTCGGTGTCGGGCAGCATGCCGGTTTTCGCCGGTTTCTCCAACATCAACACCCTGCGCGCCGCGCGCGTGGGCCGGCTGATGGGCAAGCAGCAGCTGGAACAGGCCCGGGACGAAGTGTCGCTGGAGGTGATGCGGGCCTATTTCGACGTGGTCTATTACACCGACTGCGTGAAGATGGCCGCGGAGCAGGCCGCAGCCAGCCGCAGCAACTGGCAGAAGAACGTCAAGCTCGAGGAGCTCGGACTGAAGAGTGCGGCCGATGTGGCGCAGCTCGAATCGCAGGCCGCGGCCGACGAGTACCAGCTCGTGTCGCAGGAGAACAACCGCGATTTGGCGATGCTCACCCTGCGCAAGGCGATGAACTGGCCGGAGGACGAACCCCTGGAGGTCGATACGGAGGTGCGCATCGAGGTGGACCTCGCCGCGGAGCGCCCCTCGCTCGACGAACTGACGGAGTTCGCCGTGCGCAACAATCCCAAGATGGCCGCCTCCGACCTGCGGCTGCGCCAGAGCAAGATTCGCTACTCCATCGCCCGCGGACGCTACACCCCTTCGGTGAGCGTGGGCGGAGGCTATTCGACCAGCTTCTTCAAGAACATGTCGAGCGACACGGTCTACCCCTCCTTCAAGGACCAGTTCAAGGACAACCGCAGCTACTACTTCTCGGCTTCGCTGAGCATCCCCATCTTCAGCGGTCTCTACCGCCGCACCGCCGTGCACCGCGCCCGCAACAACATGCGCATCGCCGAACAGGAGAACATCGAGACGGCGCGGACTCTGCGCAACGAAATCGCCCAGACGCTCCAGCAGGTGCAGGGCTACGGCAAACAGTACGTGCAGGCCGGCAAGAAGGTGAATGCCGCGCAGCTGGCCTATCGGGCGACCGAACACAAGTTCGAACAGGGCCTGGTGGACCCCATCGAGTTGCAGACCAGCGCCAACCTGCTGCTGCAGGCCAAGTCGGAGCGTCTGAACGCCCGGCTGCAGTACATCATCCAGAGCCGCATGGCGGACTACTACAACGGCCTGCCGCTGATAAGATGACCCTCTTGGGGGTTTCCGGAAGCGAATGAATTGAAGAAAAACAAAAAACGACATATTATGGATATCAAGATTGAAAAGAAAAAAGGAATTTCCCAGAAGAAGAACCTTCCCTATCTGGCCGGCGGCGTATTTCTGCTCTTCGTGCTCTGGCTCGTGTTCCGCGACCATTCATCGACCCTGCGCGTGGATGCCCGCACCATCTCCGTCGCGGAGGTGAAACAGGGCGAGTTCAACGACTACGTGCGCGTGTCGGGACAGGTGCAGCCCATCACCACCGTGCAGCTCAGCCCGCTGGAGGGCGGCATCGTCGAGCAAATCGTGGTGGAGGAGGGCGCGACCGTCCGTCGGGGCGACGTGTTGGTGGTGCTCAGCAACAACAACCTCAACCTCTCGATTCTCGACAGCGAGGCCCAGCTGGCCGAGAAGCAGAACTTCCTGCGCAACACCCAGGTGACCATGGAGCAGGAGAAGCTCAACCTGCGTCAGGAGAAGCTGCAGCTCGACCTCGACGTGCAGCGCAAGCTGCGCAAGTTCCAGCAGAACGAGGAGCTCTACCGCAGCAAACTCATCGCCCGCGAAGAGTGGCTCGAGTCGAAGGAGGACTACGAGCTGGCCGAGCGCAAGCGCACGCTGGTGATGGAGCGCCAGGTGCAGGACTCGATTTACCGTTCGGTGCAGGTCGAGCAGCTCGAGGAGAGCCTCGACAACATGCGCCGCAACATGCTGCTCATCCGCCAGCGCATCGACAACCTGCACATCAAGTCGCCCATCGACGGCGAACTGGGCCAGCTGGACGTGGTGCTGGGCCAGTCGATAGCCACCGGCACCAAGATAGGCCAAATCAACGACCTGTCGAACTACAAGATAGAGGCCCAGATAGACGAGCACAACATCGACCGGGTGCGTGCGGGCCTGGAGGCGAGCTTCGAGCGTCAGGGCCAGACCTTCACCTCGGTGGTGCGCAAGGTCTATCCCGAGGTGCGCAACGGACAGTTCAAGGCCGATTTCAACTTCACCGGCGAACGTCCCGACAACATCCGCACCGGACAGACCTACTACCTCAACCTCCAGCTCGGACAGCCGACCGACGCGGTCATCATTCCCCGCGGCTCGTTCTACCAGAGCACCGGCGGCAACTGGATATACGTGGTCTCGGAGGATGGCGGCAAGGCCTACAAGCGTTCGATTCGCATCGGCCGCCAGAATCCGCAGTATTACGAGGTGACCGAGGGACTGACCCCCGGCGAGCGGGTCATCGTATCGGGATACGAGAATTACGGCGACAACGACGCATTGATACTCAACAAATGACCGGCGGAAGGAGAATCCTCTTCCGCCGACTGAAAAACGATGGAATATGTTCAACAGTTTTATAACCCTGCTTAAAAAATACAAGACTGCCACGCTGCTCAATGTGGTGGGACTGGCCATAGCTTTCGCGTCGGCCTATCTCATGCTGGTGCAGGTCACCTTCGACCTCTCCTACAACAAACGGGTGCCGGATGCCGACCGCATCTACCGGCTGGAGTATCCCAGCTGGTATAACGAGGGCCGTTACGGCATGTACTGGAACCGTCAGCTGCCCGCGTCGTTTTTCGAGAACGAACCGCAGGTGGAGGCGTGGGGAGCCATCAAGTCGTACAGCTCCGCGTACAAGAATCTCTCCCTGAAGCGCGACGGCGAGGTGACCAACCTCGCGCTGCGTCTGAGCGCCTCCTCGCGCGGCGGACTCGATGTGTTCGGAATGCGTGCGGCGGCCGGCTCGCTCGACGACTTCGTGACGGAGAACGACGTGGTGGTGAGCCTTTCGGCGGCCCGCCGTTTCGGAATCGAGGTGGGCGACATGCTCTACGTGGGCAAGAACGCCGAATCCGACGCCGCCACCGTGCGGGTGGTGGCCCTCTTCGAAGATTTCCCTTCGGCCAGCGACATCGGCTCCGTCGATGCCTTCGGCGGCTTGGAACCCATAGAGAAATCCTATGAGGGCGAGTGGAACCACACGCACTACCTGCGGCTCGCTCCGGGCGTGGATGCCGGCGAATTCGCCCGCAGCAAGGCCGAGAACCTGCGCGAGACCTGGAAAAAACAGGGAATGGGCGACGAGAGCATCGAGCGCAACATGAAGCGTGTCGCACCCCACCTCACGGCGCTGGGCGACACCTACTTCACCCGCAACGTCGATGGATACGACGGCCTGGTGGGCAACCGCAGCACGACCTACACCCTGCTGGGCATCGCGATTCTCATCGTGGTCATCGCGCTCATCAATTTCGTCAATTTCTTCATGGCGCTGGTGCCGGTGCGCATCCGTGCGGTCAATACGCGCAAGATTTTCGGCGCTTCGCGCTGGAGGCTGGCCCGCGGTTTTCTGGCCGAGACGTCGCTGATGATAGCGGTCGCGCTGGCGGTGGCCGCTGCGGCGGTGGCCGTGGTTTCCGACGCGGGGCTGTCGCAGTACATCTCCACGAGCACCGCTTTCGGCGACAATGCGGCGCTGTGCGTGTCGATGGTGGCGGCGGCGCTGGTCGCAGGCGTGGCGGTGAGCATCTATCCCACCTTTTACATCACCTCCTTCTCGCCGGCCTTCGTCATCAAGGGGTCGTTCCAGGCCTCCCGGTCGGGGCGTCTGCTCAGGTATATGCTGGTGGGCGTGCAGTATGTGATTTCCATTTCGCTCATCGTGACGGCTCTCTTCATCCGGGGACAGCACCGTTTCATGATGGAGTACGACATGGGGTTCGATAACGAGTGCCTGCTGACGGTCGATGTCTCGGGCATCGCCGACCAGAGTTACGAGCGCCGCGACGCTTTCAGCGACCGGCTCAAATCCGATTCCCGCATCCGGGATGTGGCCTATGCCGGGGGCGACCTGGTGGCGCTGAGCCGCATGGGCTGGAGCCGCGGGTTCAAAGGCGAACAGATATCCTTCCAGTGTTACGTCGTGTCGTGGAACTTCCTGCGGGTGCTGGGCATCGAAATGGCCGATGGCCGCGATTTCCTCCCCTCGGACGAGCTGCGCGAGAACGGCACCTTCATCTTCAACGAACGGGCCCGCGACGATTTCGATATCGAGCTCTCCGACAAGGTGCCGGGACATGCCGGGGCGACCGACGTGGCCGGATTTTGCAGGAATTTCAATTTCAAACCGCTGCAGTACGAGGTCGAACCCTTCGCATTCTACATCTACGGCAGGGACTACTGGTGGCTTCCGGCCCAGGCCTATATCCGTGTGAAGGCCGGAGCCGACATCGCCTCGGTGACGGCCTACATCGAACGGACGGTGACGGAGTTTCTGCCCACCGTGGACCACGACAACCTGCGGGTGGAGTTCTACGACGCCCGGCTGGCCCGGCAGTACGAGAAGGAGGAGCGTCTCTCCACGCTGGTGACCCTCTTCTCGGTCCTTTCGATTGTCATCTCGCTGATGGGCGTCTTCGGACTGGTGATGTTCGAGACCCAGTACCGCCGCAAGGAGATAGGCATCCGCCGCGTGAACGGCGCCTCGGTGCGCGAGATACTGGCCATGTTCAACCGCAAGTTCGTGGTCATCGTCTCGGTGTGCACGGTCCTCGCCCTGCCGGTGAGCTACTTCTTCGTGGACCGCTATCTGAGCGGATTCGCCTACCGCATGGCCATGCGCTGGTGGATATTCGCCGTGGCGGTGGCCGTGGTGTTCCTCATTACGGTGGTGACGGTCACCGTGCGCAGCTGGCGGGCGTCGAACGAGAATCCCTCGAATGCCATTCAACGATAAGCAGACACACTTCATCAAAAAAAGTTTTTCATAGTGTAACGTCGCCGGTATCTCCTTCGTCTAAAAGGAGAAGGAGACCGGCATTTTTCGGGAACCGGTCCGCCGGACGGCGCGGAGCCTCCGGCGGAGACCTCCCGCGGCTTTTTTTCGTGAAGGAGATGATAAGAGAATAAAACAGAACTGTTATGACAAAAATTTTTCACCTGCGCTCGTTCCTCAAGTTTCTGGGGCGTAACAAACTCTACACGGCCATCAATGTTTTCGGACTGTCGCTGTCGCTGATGTTCGTCATCCTGATTGCCGACTACACCGTACGCCAGTTCTCCACCGACCGGCAGCATGTCCACGGCGACCGCATCGCGGTGCTGGCCAACGAGGAGATAGCGGGCACGGCCTACAAAATCGCCAACCGCCTGCTGAGCCGCTATCCCGAGATAGAGAAGACCTGCGGAACGGCTTTCCAGAAGACCAACATCCAGGTGGGCGAACAGAAATTCTCGCCCAAGATACTCTTCGCCGACACGACCTTCTTCGACATGTTCTCCTTCAGGCTGACGGAGGGCGACCGCCGCGAGGCTCTCGGTTCGCGCGACAACGTGATTGTGACCGCCTCGTTCGCCCGCAACCTGTTCGGCACGCGGAATCCGGTCGGACAGACCGTGCGGTTCACCTCTTTCAAAGAGCCGAAGGAGATGATTGTGAGCGCCGTGGTGGAGGATTTCGACAACTCGGTTTTCCCCGAGGACATCGACATGGTGATGCGCATGGAGAATGTGGGGGACTACAACTCCAGCATGGTGAGCGACAACCTGAACAACGCCGGCAGCTGCTATCTGTTCATCATGAACAAGCCGGGTACCGACCTCAGCCGCAAGACCGACGACATGAAGGAGTACTTCAAGGAGTTCTTCTGGCCCTACGCGTTCAACTCCTGGAAGGAGGTGCGCCTGATTCCGCTGCGCGAACTCTATTTCGCCCCCAACAACCGGGGTGAGCTGAGCCACGGGTCGAAGAGTTTCGTGGCGATTCTCGTCTCCGTGGGACTGGCCATCCTCTTCTTCGCCGTGGTGAACTACATCAACCTGTCGGTGGCGCAGGCCGGATTCCGGGCCAAGGAGATGGCTACGCGCCGGCTGCTGGGCTCCTCGCGCGGCGAGCTGTTCCTGCGGCTGATTATCGAATCGACCCTGGTGTGTGCGGTGGCTTTCGTGGCGGGACTGCTGCTGGCCGTGATGGCGGAGCCGTGGGCCAACGACCTGCTTCACAGTAATATGAACATTGTCAAGGATATCGACGGCCGGGCCCTGGCGGCTGCCGTGGCGCTGCTGGTGCTGCTGGGAGTGGTGTCGGGCGCGGCGCCGGCGTCGGTCATCTCCAACTTCCAGCCCATCGACGTGGTGAAGGGAACCTTCCGGCGCCGGACGAGCATGGTGTACAGCAAGGTGCTCATCGTCATACAGAATGTGGTCACCGTCGTGCTCATCGCCTGCTCGCTGGTCATCGCGGCGCAGATTCGCCATCTGATGCGGGCTCCGCTGGGATTCAACACGCAGGATATTCTGGAAATCGAGACCGACCAGTTCCGCGGCTACGGCCAGATTCAGACTTTCCGCGACCGGCTGCTCGGGCTGCCCTACGTCGAGAAGGTGGGCATGTCGCAGGGTACGCCCCTGGGCGGCAGCAACAACAACACCATCTCCTACGGACCCGACCGCATGATTAGCTTCCAGCAGTTCGTGGGCGACTCGACCTTCTTCGATATCTACGGAATGCACGTGAAGCGCGACAACCGGCTGGCCGAGGCGAGCTGGTTCTTCAACGAGGCCGCCTTCCGGCAGGCCGACCTGCCCGAAGACTCTCCCGTGCTGAAGCTGGGGGCCGACTACGACGAGGTCTATACCGTGGGCGGCGTCTACCGGGACTTCCGCATCGGCTCCATCCTGCAGGACCAGTCGGCGGCCATGATTCGCAACGTGCTCAATTTCGACCTCTGCTACAAGAGCTACTATCCGTGGTCGATAAGCGTCAAGACCACCGGCGACATGACCGCCGCCTACGAGGGCATCCGGGCCGTGGCCGAGGAGGTGTCGGGCGGCGAGGAGTTCCGGGGCAGATATGTCGAGCAGATGATATACAACCAGTTCGAACAGGAGCGGCGGATGGCGCAGATAGTGGGCATCTTCACCCTCATCGCCATCGTCATCTCGATGCTGGGCCTGCTGGCCATGTCCACCTACTTCATCCAGCAGCGGTCGATGGAAATCGCCGTGCGCAAGGTGTTCGGCTCGACCAGCGGCGAGGTGCTCTCGCGTCTGATGGGCAACTTCCTGCGCCAGGTGCTCGTCGCACTGGTCATCGCCGTGCCGCTGACATGGTACATCGGCAGCTGGTGGCTCGGCCACTACGTCTACCGCATCTCGCTCTCGCCGCTCTTCTTCCTCGCGGCCGGAGCCTTCTCGGTGCTGGTGGCGCTGGCGACGGTGTTCTGGCAGAGCCGCAGGGCGGCCAACACCAATCCCGTGGTCTCCATCAAGCGGTAGCGGATGCGTGACGCGCCCCCGGCTTGGGGCTGTAAAGAAAATAGACGGCACCGTCTATTTTCTTTACACTCCGGCGGAATTTGCGGGGGGGGGGTAATATATTGATATATAACACATTAAATGAATTGGCACGGATGTGGTGCCTGAAATCCCGTGTCGGCCCGGCGCAGAAAACCCTGTGCGGGAATCGAATGGAAGGAGAGATGCCGGCAATCGCTCCGAAAGAAAAACTACAACAAAAACGGATATGAAAATCATTCTTAAAAACCTGGTCACCGCCCTCAAGCGCTTCGGCGTGTCGGTGACGCTCAATCTATTGGGACTCTCGGTGGCTTTCACCGCCTTTATCGTGATTCTGATGCAGGTGCGTTTCGAGCAGCGATACGACCTGTTCCATGCGAAAGCCGACCGCATCTATCGGGTCGAGGTGAGTCAGAACACATACAGCCAGTGCATTTTCGACCAGCCGGAGATGGAGGCCATGGCTGCCGTCTCGTCCCACATCGAGGCGTGGTCGCTGCTTCAGATTGGCGATTGGCTGCGCAACACCATCTCCGTACCGCGCAGCGACGGCAGCGAGGATATCTTCAAGGTGGAGTACTCCTACTGCCAGCCCGATTTGCTGAAAATCGTGGGATTCGAATTCGCGGAGGGCGACACCACGGCGCTGAACGACCCCACGCGGGTGGTGGTGCCGCTTTCGCTGGCCCGCACGATTTTCGGCGACCAGAGCGCCGTGGGGCAGCGTCTGACCGACCAGGCGACGGTGGGCGCCGTCTATCGCGATTTCCCGAAAAACTCGATATTCCCCAACTCCGTCTATCTGCCTCAGAACTGGCGGAACGTGCGCGGCAATCGCAACTACATGCTGCTGCTCGCCCTGGACGACCCCTCGTACCGGGAAGAGGTGGAGCAGCTGATGCGCGAGAAGTATATGAAGTTCAACGGCTATAAGGCCGATACACCCGAAGAGGAGGAGGAGCTCGCTTCGTTCCGCCTCACCCTGCGGCCCATTCCCGAGGTCTATTTCAACGGAGGAATCGGCTACGACGGGTTCATTACCCACGGCAGCCGCACCACCACCAACGTGCTGTTGTGGGTTTCGGTGCTGGTCATCGTCATCGCCTCCATCAACTTCGTCAATTTCGCCTCGGCCATGACCCCCATGCGCATGAAGATGATAAATCTCCAGAAAATCATGGGCGGCAGCAACGCCATGCTGCGTCTGGCGCTGGTGTGCGAGGCGGCGGTCATCGCCGTGACGGCCTGGGTGGTCGCGCTGGGTATCGTGGGCCTGCTGGCCCGGACGGGTGTGGCCGACCTCATCGATGCCGACATGAGCTGGTCGGCCAACCTGTCGCTGCTGGGGCTGTCGGGCCTTATCGCGGTGGGGGTGGGCATCGTGGCCGGCCTCTATCCGGCCTTCTACATGACCTCCTTCCCGCCGATTATGGCCGTCAAGGGGAGCTTCGGCATGTCGCCCTCCGGACGGCGTTATCGCAACGTGCTGGTATGTTTCCAGTTCGTGGTATCGCTGGCGCTCATCATCGTCACGCTGTTCATCAATCTCCAGAACCGCTACACCTCGTTGCTCGAAACCGGTTTCGAGACCGAACAGGTGGTGCGGCTGGAGCTCACGCCGCAGGTGGCCCAACACAGCGAGCAGTTCGAACAGGAGCTCATGGCCCACGCGGGCATCGAGCGCGTGGCCTTCGCACGTCAGGATTTCGGTGCCGAGCAGAGCTACATGGGCTGGGGCCGTCGTTTCCGCGGCGAGCATATTTCCTACAAGGTGCTGGTGGTCACTCCCGCTTTTCTCGACGTGATGGGCATCGGCGTGGCCGAGGGGCGCAACTTCCTCGAATCGGACCCCGCGCGCGCCATAGGCACCTACATCTTCAACCAGGAGGCCAAGGCCAAATTCGAATTCGCCCTCAACGACGTCATCAGCAATGAGAAGGACGGCATGGGCTGGGGCGAAATCGTCGGCTTCACCGCTCCGGGACTCAAAGTGTGGGACAACCGCACCGCCGAGAATCCTTTCTGCTTCTTCGTCCCCGGCACGGTGAACTGGGGCAAGGAGGATGCGCTGAAGTACGCATTCGTGCGCCTGAAGGCGGGGGCGAGTCCCGCGGCGGCGATTGACCACATCCGCAAGACGGCCACCGCGCTGAGTCCCGTGGAGTTCGACATTCAGTTCGTCGATTCGACCATCGACGCGCTTTACCGCAAGGAGGGCCGCATGGCGCAGCTCATTACGCTCTTCTCGGTGCTGGCCATCGTCATCTCGCTGGTGGGCGTGTTCGGACTGGTGCTCTTCGAGACCCAGTACCGCCGCAAGGAGATAGGCATCCGCCGCGTGAACGGAGCCACCGTGCGGGAGATTCTCACGATGTTCAACCGCAAGTTCCTGCTCATCGTGGCCATCGGCTTCTGCGTGGCCGCTCCGCTGAGCTGGTATGCCACCAGCGAGTGGCTCACCGGATTCCTGCGGCGCATTCCGCTCTACTGGTGGGTGTTCGTCGTGGCTCTGCTCATCGTGGGCGTCATCACCGTGGTGACGGTCACCGTGCGCAGCTGGCATGCCGCCACCGAGGACCCCGTGCGTTCGATTAAGACCGAATAGCGCGGCCGACGGTGTCAAAAAAAGAGACGGATATGTCTACTTTTTAGACAAGATGCGAAGTTTTGTATATTTGAAAGATGTTGATTGTTAATGTATTGATTGGGTAGGCACAATTCTGGCACGACATGCCGGCAGACAAGAACTTAAAAAGAGAATCTATGAAGAATTTTCAGTATGCTTTCAGATATCTGCTCAAGTCGCGGGGCGGCCGGCTGACGCGAATCGTGTCGCTGACCTTCGGCCTGGGGGTGGGGATGCTGACCTTTTCCTACATCAACTTCCTGCTCACCTTCGACCGCTGCTATCCCGATTACCAGCGTATCTACCAGGTGTGGAACAGCTACGATGTGGAGGGCTTCCGGGGACTGAGCAGCATGCAGTGGTACCCGATGGGCGAAGCCATGGCGCACGAAATGCCGCCCGTCGAGGCGGCCACCGTGGCCAAGGGCATGTTCCGCTATAATTTCTATGTGGGGGACGAACCCTATGACGTGCGGTTTCTGGCGGTCGATTCGTCGTTTTTCGACGTGCTCGACTTCGGCGTGGTAACGGGCGACCCCAAGCAGATACTCACCGACCCCGGCCAGATAATGCTCAGCGAGTCGATGGCCCGCCGCATGTTCGGCGACCGGGACCCCATCGGCCAGGTCGTCCGCTTCAAGAACGAGACCGACAAGGTCGTGGCGGGCATCTTCCGCGACCCGCCCGTCAATCAGCATCTGGGCCGTTTCGACGCGGTGGTTTCGGTCGAGCTGATTTTCAACTCCTACGGCCATGGCTGGGAAGGGGGCGACTCGTGGCCCGTCTACGTGAAACTCAAGCCCGGAGCCCGGGTCGGCGACATAGAGCCCCTGTGGGACGACTTCTACGGGCGGCACGGGCTGGACGATGAGATAGCCACCTGGAACATGCGGCACCTGCTGATTCCCGTCACCGAGTCGGCGATGGTGAACAGCGAGCGGAAGCAGACCTGTTACATGTTGGCGGGACTGGCGCTGCTCACCCTCTTCGTGGCCTGTCTGAACTACGTGCTGGTCTCTATCTCCACGATGGTGAACCGCAGCAAGACCGTGGGCATGCTGCGCTGCAACGGGGCGCAGAAGCGTGACATCTTCTCCATCTTCTGCTGGGAGACCGCACTGCTCACGGCCGTGTCGCTGGTGCTGACGGGGCTGCTGATAGCCTGCTTCAGCGACCAGATACGCAGTGTCACCTACTACGAGGTGGCCGAACTGTTCGCCCCCGGGCGCATCTATGTGCCGCTGGCGGTCATCGTGGGCGCCTTCATGCTGGCTGCGCTCATTCCGGCGAGCATCTTTTCGGCCATTCCGCTCCATGCGGCGTTCAGAGGGGTGGCCGACAACCGCCGCCGCTGGAAGCAGAGCCTGCTCTTCGTGCAGATTGCCAGCATCACGCTCGTCTTCTCGTTCCTGACGGTCACTTCGCTCCAGTACGACAAACTGCGCCGCGGCGACCGGGGCTACCGGCCCGACAACCTGATATACTATTCGCTCATGGGCTCGCGTGCCGGCTTTAGCAACATAGCCGACGAGGTGTCGGCCATGCCCGAGGTCGAAAGCGTGGGGTCGGGATATGCCTTGCCCATCTGGGGCGGTTACAGCGGACAGCCCTGCATCGACGAGAACACGCACGAGCTGCTCTTCAGCTGCCGGATAGACTTTATCGACGAGAACTTCCTGGAGACCATGGGCATGGAGCTGGTCGAGGGCGAGAACTTCACCCTGGAGAGTCCGCCCACCGACGTGCTGGTGAACGAGACCTACGTGCGGATGCGCGGGTGGACCGATTCGCCCGTCGGACACCTCATAACGGACTCTCCCGCGCCCGACGCCACCCAGTACACCGTGGTGGGCGTGGTCAAGGACTGGGTGATGACGGCCGTCACGGGCGAAATCCAGCCGATAGTGATTCACAACTTCAACGAAATGATGCGTTCGGAGAACAGCATGTACGGCGGCTCCACCACGGTGGTGCGCCTGCACGAGACCACTCCGGAGGCCATCGAGGCGGTGACCGAGAAGATGAAGAAATACCGCAGCTCCGACAACCATCGGGTGGAGTCGGTCATCGGTCAGCTGGAGGGGATGCTCGTGCCCCAGCGCAGCTTCCGCAACGTGGTGCTGACCGTGAGCCTCATCACCCTGATGATAGCCGTGGTGGGACTGGTGGGCTACCTGGCCGACGAAATCCGCCGGCGCAACAAGGAGATTGCCATCCGCAAGGTGAACGGCGCCCGGACCTCTGACGTGTTGCGTCTGCTGGCCCGCAACATCGTGCTGGTGGCGCTGCCTGCCGTGGCGGTGGGCGTGGCGCTCGGCTACTGGGTTTCGGAGCGCTGGCTGCAGCAGTTCTCGGCCCGCATCGAGCTGCGGTGGTGGATATTCGCGGCGAGCGCCCTGGCGGTGCTGGCGGTGGTCCATCTCATTCAGACGGTGCGCACCTGGCGCACGGCCAACGCCAATCCGGTGGAGATGATTCGGCGCGAGTAGCCGGTTGGAGGAAAGGGACAGTCGAGGAAGAAAAAGAGATATGAAACGGATAATGAAAAATATAGCGACCACTCTGCGCCGGTTCCGCACCTCGGTGGCGCTCAATGTCGCGGGCATGTCGCTGGCTTTCGCCGTGGCGGTGATTCTGCTCTCCCGGGTGCATTACGAGAGGAGCTACGACAGTTTCTGGCCCGAGGGCGACCGCATCTTCCGGGTGGAGATGAACGGCAGCACCATCTGGTCGCAGTCCGACATGGACGATGCGGCGGCCGCGTCGGCCCACATCGAACGGGTGTCGGCATACAGCATCTACTCTTCGACTTTCGTGGTGGAGAGCCCGACGGGCAGGCAGGGTTACACGGAGTGGATTTCGCCCTGCTATCCGGCCCTGACCGACATCCTCTCGATGCGGATGGTCGAGGGTACGGCCGAGGCGCTCGAAGAGCCGGGCAAGGTGTTGATTCCCCGTTCGCTGGCCCGGCGCAGCTTCGGCGGACAGAGCGCCGTGGGACGGAGGGTGGACATCGAGGACAACCGCTACTTCGGCAATTCGCAGAAAGCCGAAGTGGGGGGCGTCTACGAGGATTTCCCCTCCAATTCGGTTTTCCGCAATGCGGTCTTCACCCCCCTCCTGAGCCGGTGGCAGGCACAGCGCAACAACCGCAGCTACATGTGCTTCGTCAAGCTCGACGCGGCCTCTTCGCGTGAGGAGGTGCGCAGCGATATCGAACGCAAGATGAACGAGATATATCGTGCGAAGGGGGACTCGGAGAAGAAGCTGACCGTGGAGCTCACCCCGATGCGCGAGTTGCGCTACACGACGGCCTACCGCAACGATTCGCTGGAGAAGGGCAGCCACAGCATGGAGCTGCTCATGTGGGTGCTGACCCTCTCGATACTGGTCATCGCCGTCATCAACTACATTAATTTCTCGTCGGCGCTGGCTCCCGTGCGCATCCGCATAATCAACATCCACAAGGTGTTCGGAGCCGGCTGCACGAGCCTTCGGGCGTCGGTGCTGGCCGAATCGGCGCTCTTCGCCCTGGCGGCCTGGGCCCTTTCGCTGCTGGAGGTGGCCTGGATTTCGGCCACTCCGCTCGCCGACCTGATTTCGGTCGAGGTGTTCGCCGTGCGCAACCTCCCCACGCTGCTGCTCACGGGAGCGGCGGCGCTGGCGACGGGGGTGGCGGCAGGCCTCTATCCGGCTTTCTACATGACCTCTTTCCCGCCTGCGTTCGCGCTCAAGGGCTCGTTCGCGCTCTCCGCCACGGGCGGGAGGCTGCGTACGGCGCTGGTGTCGTTCCAGTACGTGATTTCCGCCGTGCTGATTGTGGCCACGCTCGGCCTGTGGCGCCAGAACGTCTACAACCGGAACATGAGCAGCGGCTTCGACCGCGAGGAGGTGCTGGTCGCCCGGATTCACCGCGAGGTGGCGGCCCGCAGCGAACTCTTCACCCAGCGGCTGCGCTCCAATCCCGCCATCGTCGATGTGGCCTATGCCGACCAGGTGCTGGGAGCCGGAGACACCTACAACGGCTGGGCGGGCCGGGTGGACGGACACAACGTGCAGCTCTACGTGACCCAGGTGTCGCCCAACTACCTGCGGGTGCTCGGCATCCCGGTGGAGGAGGGGCGCGACTTCACGCAGGCCGACGGCCTGCGCAGCGACTATTCGCTGATATTCTCGACCGAGGACATGCAGGCGCACGACCTCTACGCAGGACAGCGGCTGACCGTCATGAACGGCTATCCCGCTTCGGTGTCGGGATTCTGCGCTCCGTTCCGCATGACCTCCAACCGCGCCGGCAAGCCGCCCTACTTCTGTTTCGCGGTTTCGGACAACTCCGCAGCGTTGAATCAGGCCCATATCCGCATCGCGCCGGGAACCGACGCGGGGGAGGTCTTCCGCTTCATCTGCGAAACGAGCAAGGAGATTTATCCCGAAAGCGAACCCCGGGTGGAGTTTCTCTCCAGCCGTATCGACGGCCTCTATGAACGGGAACGGCGGCTCGGAGGGCTGATTGCCGCCTGTTCGGGAATTTCGATACTCATCTCCCTGGCGGGGGTGTTCGGGCTGGTGCTTTTCGAGACCCGCTTCCGCCGCAGGGAGATTGCCATCCGCCGGGTGAACGGGGCGACGGTGGGCGAGGTGGTGAGGATGTTCAACCGCAGGTACCTGACCATCGCCGTCGTATGCTTCGTGCTGGCCTCTCCGGCGGCCTATCTGGCGGTGGATGCGTGGCAGCGGCAGTTCGTGGAGAAGGCCCCCCTGGCGTGGTGGCTCTATCCGCTGGGGCTGGCCCTGCTGGCGGCCCTGACCTCCGCGACCGTCACCCTGCGCTGTTACCGGGCCGCGACCGAGAATCCGGTGACGGCGCTCAAAAGCGAATGACAGATTGAAAAAAGAATATTAACCAATAAAAACTTACAGTTATGAGCATGTTAAAAGTAGAGAATCTCAAGAAGAGTTTCCGTACCGAAGAAATCGAGACCATCGCCCTGAACGGGGTGTCGTTCGAAGTGAAAGAGGGTGAATTCGTGGCCATCATGGGCCCGTCGGGCTGCGGCAAATCGACCCTGCTGAATATCCTCGGTCTGCTCGACAATCCCACCAGCGGCAGCTACACCCTGCTGGGCAAGGAGGTGGCCGGCCTCAAGGAGAAGGACCGCACCATTTTCCGCAAGGGCAACATCGGGTTCGTGTTCCAGAGCTTCAACCTCATCGACGAACTGACCGTGTTCGAGAATGTGGAGCTGCCCCTCATCTACATGCGCGTGAAGGCCGCCAAACGCAAGGAGATGGTGAGCGACATCCTCAAGCGCATGAACATGAGCCACCGCACCGAGCACTTCCCCCAGCAGCTCTCGGGAGGTCAGCAGCAGCGTGTGGCCATCGCCCGCGCCCTGGTGTCGAACCCCAAGCTGATTCTGGCCGACGAGCCGACCGGTAACCTCGACTCCAAGAACGGCAAGGAGGTGATGGACCTGCTCTCGGAGCTCAACCGCGAGGGAACCACCGTCATCATGGTGACCCACTCCAAGCACGACTCCTCCTATGCGCACCGGGTGCTGAACCTCTTCGACGGCGAACTGGTGGAGGAAATCAGCAACGTGATGTAATTCCCCTTTGACCTTATTCCGGGAATGCGGGGCAGCGGCTTTCGGGTCGCCGCCCCGTGTCGTCTTCGGGCCGAGGGGGTGTCACCGGCCCGCCGTGCCGCCCTCCCATTCGATGAGGCGGCGGATGATTTTTCCCCGTCCGGCGGCCCGGGCCAGGCGTTCGGTGCACAGCGAGCGGGGCCAGCCGTCGTGGAAGTAGTCGTTGCCGACCCGGTCGATGATTCGGGTCGGACCGAATTGCTGGCGGTCGAGTTCGTCGGCGAGCCGTTCGCCTTGCTGTTCGGAGGCGAGCGCTCCGAGCACGGCCCCGGTCAGCGCCTTGAGCTCGGCTTCGGAGACGGTCTGCACCGATTCCATGCGAATCGAATAGTCGTCGTTCTCCTCCGCCCGGGCCTCGACGGTGACCGTGGTGGGGAAGGGGTAGGCTGCATCGCCCGGCGAGGATTCGCTCACCGTCTCGGCGAAGGGAACGGCGCGGGCGTGCCAGGCGAACAGCTGGTCTATCTCGCTGAAGGTGCCCCGGATGCCCTCCTCCGACGAGCAGGCGAGCTGCAGCAGCGATTGCAGCGAGCGGCGGTCGAACAGGGAGTCGAGCAGCGGCAGCTGGCGGCAGAGGGTATCGACGAGCTCCGGCATCTGTCCGCCGAACCGTTTGCTCAGCTCTTTCCAGCCGGTGAGCCGTTTGATTCGGCCGTAGCGGTCGAGCTGCAGGCTGAGGACGGCGCCCCGGTTGCGGCGCGCCAGCTCGGTGAGCATCCTGCTCTTGAAATCGGCGGAGTCGGCCGTGCCGCGTTCGGTGTCGAGCAGCGTGTATTCGAGTCGGTAGCCTTTGCGGCCGGCCTCGGCGACGCGCATCGTGAAGCGGCGGACGAATCGGGTGGTCAGGGTGGTGTCGCCGTCGGCTATCCGGTATTCGAGTTGGGTGTAGCGATAGGTCATGGTGTCGCCCGCCGAAAAGAGGGGAATGGTGTATATCACCGAGTCGCGGCGGTCTATCTGGGCCCGGAGGGCCGTTGTCGCCAGCAGGGCGGCTAGCAGGATGAACAGTCTCTTCATAACGGAATTTTTTTTTGTGCTTATGCGGTTCTTCTTCCGCAAAGGTATGAAAATCCCCCCCCCTGCAAATTCCGCGGGCATTTTTTTTCGTGCCGCGGGGCGTTTGTGCGATTGGCCGGGGGAACAGCCGGCCCGGCGTGCCGCCGGGGGAGCAGGGGAACGGGGCTGCGGGGAAACGGGGCCGCGGAGGAGCGGGCGGAGCCGGAGCGAAAGCGGAAAAAGAGGGGGAGACGGAAAGAAAAACGGCGCGGGGTTTGTCGTTCCGTTTTTATTTTCCTAACTTTACATCTGCACGGATTGGTAAAACGGTGAAACGGGTGTTCATAAATCGGATTCGGCGGACGGCCGGAGGCATATTCCGCTTCTATCGCGACGGGTTTCGGGAGATGACCGTCGGGCGCATGCTGTGGGCGGTCATTCTGCTCAAGCTCTTTATTCTGTTCGCCGTGCTGAAACTCTTTTTCTTTCCCGATTTCCTGGCCCGGTTCGGCGACCGGGCGCAGCGGAGCGATTACGTGCTCGAGCAACTGACGACAATCAATCAATAATTTCGATAAGCCAATGAATACGGATTTACTATCGGTCGTGGAGTGGTCGCGGGCCCAGTTCGCCCTTACCGCCATCTATCACTGGCTGTTCGTCCCGCTGACGCTGGGGCTGGGCATCATCTGTGCGATAATGGAGACCTGCTACTATCGCACCGGAGACCCGTTCTGGAAACGGACGACCAAATTCTGGATGCGTCTGTTCGGCGTCAATTTCGCAATCGGCGTGGCGACGGGCCTCATTCTCGAGTTCGAGTTCGGCACCAACTGGTCGAACTACTCCCATTTCGTGGGCGACATCTTCGGCGCTCCGCTCGCCATCGAGGGCATCATGGCATTCTTCCTGGAGACGACCTTCGTCGCCGTGATGTTCTTCGGCTGGAACAAGGTCAGCCGCGGATTCCACCTCACGGCCACGTGGCTCACGGCCGTCGGGGCCAATCTCTCGGCCCTGTGGATTCTGGTGGCCAACGCCTGGATGCAGGACCCGGTGGGCATGACCTTCAATCCCGAGACCGCCCGCAACGAGATGACCTCCTTCTCGGAGGTGCTCTTCTCGCCGATGGCGGTCGATAAGTTCCTGCACACCGTCACCTCGTCCTTCGTGCTGGCGGCCCTGTTCGTGGCGGGAGTCAGCGCCTGGTATCTGCTTCGCAACCGCGAGCGGAGGATGGCCCTGCGCAGTATGGTCGTGGCATCGGCCTTCGGGCTCTTCTTTTCGCTCGTGACCGCCTTCACGGGCGATTCGTCGGGCGCCGTGATTGCCGAGCGCCAGCCTATGAAACTGGCGGCGATGGAGGCCCTCTACGACGGAAGCGAGGGGGCGCCGCTGGTGGTGGCGGGCATCTTCGCTCCCGCCGGCGAACGCACCGACGACCGGACGGCTTTCCGGTTCAAAATCGAGATTCCCCAACTGTTGTCGATTATGAGTTTCCGCGATGCCGACGCCTATGTGGCCGGCATCAACGACCTGCTCTACGGCAACGAGGCGCACGGCATCCTGTCGGCCGAGGAGAAGATGGAGCGGGGGCGCAAGGCCATCGGCGAACTGGCGCGTTACCGCACCGCCCGGGCCGAAGGCGACCGGGAGACGATGGCCGAGGTGACCGCCCTGTTCGACCCCTCCACGGCCGAGGGGCGGGCGTTTCTGAGCGAATATTTCGCCTGGTTCGGTTACGGCTATCTCACCTCGCCCGCGCAGCTGGTGCCGAATGTGCCGCTGCTTTTCTTCTCGTTCCGGGTGATGGTCGGACTGGGGGTGCTGTTCATCGCACTCTTCGCCCTCACGGGGTGGTGGCTGTACCGCGGAACGCTCGAGCGCCGGCGCTGGCTGCTGCACCTGCTGCTGTGGAGCATTCCGCTCGCCTACCTGGCTTCGCAGGCCGGCTGGGTGGTGGCCGAGGTGGGACGGCAGCCCTGGACGATTCAGAACCTGCTGCCGACCGTGGCCTCCGTATCGCGCATCGAGAGCGGGGCGGTGGCGGTGACCTTCTTCCTGTTTCTGGCGATATTCACCGCGCTGCTGGCGGCCGAGGTGACCATTATGGTTAAACAGATTAAAAAAGGTCCTGAAGGAGAGGAGATTTAGAGTATGGATACCTATGTTTTTCTGCAACATTACTGGTGGCTGATAATCTCCCTGCTGGGAGCCGTTCTGGTCTTTCTGCTCTTCGTGCAGGGCGGACAGGCCCAGCTTTACCGGGTGGGGCGCACCCCCGCCGAACGCAATATGATTGTCAATTCGCTGGGGCGCAAGTGGGAGCTCACCTTCACCACGCTGGTGACTTTCGGCGGAGCCTTCTTCGCTTCGTTCCCGCTCTTCTATTCGACCAGTTTCGGCGGAGCCTTCTACGTGTGGATGGCCATTCTGCTGGTCTTCGTCATCCAGGCCGTGGCCTACGAGTACCGGCGCAAACCGGGGAATGTCTTCGGCGAGAAGACCTACGACGCCTTTCTGGTCATCAACGGAGTGGCCGGCACGCTGCTGCTGGGCATTGCGGTGGGAACCTTCTTCACGGGGGCCGATTTCACCGTCGAGCGGCTCAATCTGGCCAACGTCGGCGGCGATACCGTCATCTCGCAGTGGGCCGACCGTTGGTACGGACTGAAAGCGGTGCTCGACTACCGCAATCTGGCGCTCGGTGCGGCGGTGATGCTGCTCGCCCAGACCCTTGCGTCGCACTATTTCCTGAACAACATCGACGACGAGACGATTCGCCGCCGCTCCGCACGGCGCTCGCTCCGCACGGCGCTGCCGGCCGTGCTCTTCCTGCTCGTCTTCCTGGCGGGGATTCTCCTTTCGCCGGGCTACGGCGTGGAGCCCGAGACGGGGATGATTTTCGAGGAGCCCTACAAATATCTCCACAACCTGTTGCAGATGCCCTACCTGCTCGCGCTGTTGGCGGCGGGGGTGGCGCTGGTGCTCGCGGGCGTGTGGAAAGGGTGGAGATGCCGGCGCGAAGCCATCTGGTTCAGCGGGTCGGGTACGATTCTCACGGTGTTCGCGCTGCTGCTCCTGGCCGGCTGGAACGACACCTGCTACTATCCCTCGCGGGTCGATATGCAGAGCTCGCTCAATATCTACAACAGCTCTTCGAGCCGTTTCACGCTGACGGTCATGTCGGTGGTTTCGCTGCTGATTCCCTTCGTGGCGGCCTACATCTGGTATGCGTGGCGGGCCCTGAACCGCACTCCCGTCACCCGGCGGGAGATGGAGGGCGATGACCACCTCTATTAGCGTCGGCCGTCGGCGGCAGCGCCGCCCGCTCTGCCCACTGGAGAGATAAAACGCCCCGTCCGGAACTGTTCCGGACGGGGCGTTGTCTCAAAGGTTGCGGGGCGTTGGGGCCGGGCGGCTCCTTGCGGAGTCTCTTGCGGGCCGTCTCCCGAAGCGGTCTGGGGTTCGGCCGGGGAGCGCGATGTGCCGGTCTCCTGTTTCGGGCCCTCCCGGGTTGTGTCCGGAACGGTTCCGGATTCGGGTGGCCGGGTCTGCGACCCGAAAGGCGGCTACTCTGCGAGCACCTCCTCGAGTTTGCGCTGCACCTGTTCGCCGCGCAGGCCGCGGGCGGCGATGGTGCCGTCGGGAGCGAAGAGTATGAGGTGGGGAATGCCGTTGATGCCGTAGAGGTCGGCGGGAACGGCTCCGGCGTCGATTATCGACGGCCAGGGGAGCTGCTCCTCTTCCATGGCCTCGAGGGTGGCCTGGCGGGTATCCCACACGGCCACGCCCAGGATGTCGAACTGCTCGCCTCCGTACCGGGCGTATGCCTCCCGCAGGTTGGGCATCTCGGCCCGGCAGGGACCGCACCAGCTGGCCCAGAAATCGACGAGCACCCATTTGCCCCTGCCCACGTAGTCGGAGAGCGAGGCGGCGGTGCCGTCGGGGTTGCCCTTTTCGACGGTGAAGTCGGTGAAAGGCTTCCCGACCCGGGTGGAGACGACGCGGTCGTGCATCTTGGCGAGCGAGGCGATGGGGCCGAAGCTGCGGGTCCGTTCGCTCATCTGCCCGTAGAGGGTGTCGAACAGGTCGGAGCCGTAGATGTCTTGAGCCAGTCTCCATGCCGCGAAGGTGCCCACGGCGTTGTCGTTGTCGGCCATCGTTCGCAGGGTCAGGCTGGTCCATTCGGTATAGTATGCGTCGCGGAGGGCTTCCATGCGGAGATTCCTCTCCTCGGGGGTGAGCCGGCTGTCGCCGTTCATGGCGGCGATGGAGTCGTCGGTTCGGGCATCGAGGGCTGCGAGCGCCTGCTGCCACTTCCCGAGCTCTTCGTTGAGCGGGGTGCCGGTGGCGCTGTAAGGGTCGGTCATCTCCAGGGTGATATCGCCTCCTTCGAGGATGAAGTTGGCGTAGAGGCGTCCGGAGGCGGCGCTGATGCGGCGGATGGAATCGCCCTCGACGGTGCCTTCGAAAAGGAACCGGCCGTTCTCCACCACGGTGCTGTCCACCCGCGTGCCGTTGTCGATGTGGTAGTCCACCAGGTAGACGGGGGTGCCGTCGGTCGAGGAGTCGGGCATGATTCCTGTGACGGTGTAGTGTTTTGAGGCGGAGCCGCAGGCGTGAAGCAGGAGCAGCAGGGCGGGGACGGCCAGAAGGGCGAGTCTTTTCATGATGCGCGGGTGTTTGGGATTAGGTACGAAAAAAGGGTAAGCTACTTACATCGCACCGCTACAACCGCCTACCCTTGCTCGCTTCCGCACCTGGGGGATTCAGCAGGAGCTGGTCGTGTAAGACTTACCCGGAGTGCAAAGTTAAACAAAAATCGTATCTTTGCAACAGGATTGAGAAAAGAAAAAATATGAAAAAGCGTATATTTTTGATAATCATCGTACTGGCAGTGTTGTGCGGCGCCGCGGCGCTTCTGCTTCGGAACGGATTCCGTTCGAATTGCGTCGTGCGTCCGGGGGTGGTCTACATTCCCACCGGGTCCGACTACGCCGCCCTGTGCGATTCGCTCGAGGCCGGCGGCTCCCGCATCCGCCACCGCTGGTTCTTCGACCGCTATGCCGACCGGCTGGAGCTGGAGCGCACCCTCAAACCGGGCTGTTACGAGTTGCGCGAGGGGATGAGCGTCATCGACGTGGTGCGCATGTTCAAGCTGGGCTTGCAGACGCCGGTGCGCGTCTCCATGAACAACGTGAAGACGGTGCGCCAGCTGGCGGGGAAGCTCTCGCGGCAGATAGAGGCCGATTCGGCGAGTCTGGTCGCGGCGTTCACCGACGGCGAACTGACCGCCCGGCTGGGATTCGACACGCTGACCCTCTTTTCGATGTTCATTCCCGATACCTATGAAATGTGGTGGACGGTCGCGCCCGGGGCGCTGGTCGAACGGATGAAGAAGGAGTACGACCGTTTCTGGACGGGCGAGCGCAGCCGGAAGCTGGAGCGCACCGGCCTCTCGCGGCTCGAGGCGATGACCCTCGCCTCCATCGTCTACGAGGAGACGCGCAAGAGCGACGAGATGCCCACCGTGGCGGGCGTCTACATGAACCGCCTGCGGACAGGGATGCCCTTGCAGGCCGACCCGACGGTGAAGTATGCCGTGGGCGACTTCTCCCTGCGCCGCATCCTGAACATGCACCTCAAGACCCCGTCGCCCTACAACACCTATCTCAACAAGGGGCTGCCGCCCTCGCCCATCTGCATGCCCTCGATAGAGGCCATCGATGCGGTGCTGGACTACGAGCGGCACAATTATATCTTCTTCTGCGCCAAGGAGGATTTTTCGGGCTATCACAACTTCGCGGAGAACTACTCCCGGCACCTGGCCAATGCCCGCCGCTATCAGGCGGCGCTCAATGCCCGCAACATCCGGTAGCTGCGGTCCGCCGGCCCGCGGCGAGGCTCCCGGGAGGCGCCTGCATGCGGAAAGAGCGGCGCGGCGGCTGAAAAACGAGGGCCGCATCCCCACGAAAGGATGCGGCCCTCGTTCATTAACCTGAACCTTATATTCCTTACGTTCGCCTACTCTATGGCGACACCTTCCGCGGCGAGCAGTTCCACGCCCAGGTCGCGCAGCCGGTATTTCTGAATCTTGCCGCTGGCGGTCATGGGGAACGCATCGATGAAGAAGATGAACTTGGGAATCTTGTAGTGGGCGATTTTGCCACGGCAGAAGAGGCGGACCTCCTCCTCGGTGAGCGACTGTCCCTCCTTGAGGGTGATGAAGGCACCGACCTGCTCGCCGTATTTCTTGCTGGGCAGTCCGACCACCTCCACTCCCTTTATCTGGGGCATGTTGTAGAGGAAGTTCTCGATTTCGCGCGGGTAGATGTTCTCGCCGCCGCGGATAATCATCTCCTTGATGCGGCCGGTGATGCGGTAGTTGCCCTCTTCGTCCTTCATGCCCAGGTCGCCCGAGTGGAGAAATCCGTCGGCGTCGATGACCTCGGCCGTGGCTTCGGGGTTCTTGTAGTAGCCCTTCATGACGTTCCATCCGCGGCAGCACATTTCGCCCTGCACGCCCACCGGACACTCCTCGCCCGTTTCGGGGTCGATGACCCGCACTTCGATGAGGGGATACTCGCGGCCCACGGTGGTGGCGCGCACCTCGGTGGAGTCGGTGACGCGGGTGGCGGTCATGCCGGGCGACGACTCGGTGAGGCCGTAGACGCTGATGACCTTGCAGTGCATCTTCTCCATCACCTGGTTCATCGTGTCGATGGGGCAGACGGCTCCGGCCATGATGCCCGTCCGCAGGGAGGTGAGGTCGAAGAGGTCGAACATCGGGTGGTTGAGCTCGGCGATGAACATGGTGGGCACGCCGTAGAGAATGGTGCACCGCTCCTTGTGAATGGAGGCCAGCACCTTGAGCGGGTCGAAATCCTCCACCATCACCATGGTCGAACCGTGGGTGATGACGGCGCACAGGGCCAGCACGCATCCGAAGCAGTGGAACAGCGGCACGCAGGTGAGCAGCTTGTCCTCGGGGGTGAAGCCCATGAAGTCGCCCGTGGCCAGACCGTCGTTGAGGATGTTGTGGTGGGTGAGCATCACGCCCTTGGGGAATCCGGTGGTGCCCGAGGTGTATTGCATGTTCACCTCCTGGTGGCAGTCGGTCTTGCTGCGGGCTTCGTTCAGGGCGCTGTCGTCCAGATGGGAGCCCATGAGGATGAGCTCGGCGGTGTTGTACATGCCGCGCTGCTTCTCCTGGCCGATGTAGACCACGTTGCGCAGTTCGGGCAGCAGGTCGCTGTGCAGCGAGCCGCGCTGGGTGGTTTTCAGTTCGGGCACCAGGTCGTACATTATCTGCACGTAGTCGCTGTCGCGGTAGCCGTTCACCAGACACATGGTGTGGATGTCGGCGTTCTTTAGGATGTATTCGACCTCGGCCTTCTTGTAGTTGGTGTTCACGGTCACCAGCACCGCCCCGATTTTGGCGGCGGCGAACAGAAAGGTGAGCCAGTCGGGTACGTTCTTGGCCCATACGCCGATTTTGGCTCCGGGCGTGACGCCCAGTCTGAGCAATCCCTTGGCCACGTTATTGACGCGGGCATCGAACTCCTTGTAGGTGAACCGCAGGTCGCGGTCCGAGTAGACCAGAAACTCGTGGTCGGGCATCTCTGCGGCCCACTTCTCGAGCATCTGTCCCAGGGTGCAGTTCAACAGTTCCATGACGCTACCTCCTCGACCGTTAATAGGGTGTGAAAGTGACCGCCAGCACCTTCGCCGTGGCGTTTTCGGCCTGGGAGGAGATGCAGTGGGGGACAATCGAATCGTAGTAGATGCTGTCGCCCTTGCCGAGCGTGTAGCTCTGCTGGCCGTAGTAGACGGTCACCTTGCCGTCGAGCACGTAGAGGAACTCTTCGCCCTCGTGCTGCGAACGGTTGGCGGCATCGGCGGTGGAGTGGCCCACGTTCACCACGTAGGGTTCCATGTTGCGGTCGGCCTTGCCCTCGGCCAAAGAGAAGAAGTCGAGGTTGTTGATGTTCTTGTTGCTGTTGCTGGTGACGCTCACCGTGCGGTGGCGTGCGGCGGCCTCGGTGACGATGGGACCGGTCTGTTCGGCTCCGTCGAGCAGGGTCCCCAGACGGACGCCCATGGCACGGGCGAATTTGATGAGGGTCGAGATGGCGGGGATTTTGCCTTCGTTCTCGATGAGCGCCACTTGCTCGGGGGTGATGCAGGCGGCTTCGGCCAGCGCTTCGGGCGTCAGATGGGCCGCTTCGCGCAGCTGTTTGATTTTGTTGCCTATGTTTCCACTCATAGCTTTGAGTGTTTTGATTCCGACCGGGGCCGGCGTAACTGATTCTTCCGACAAAAATATTTTTTTGCAGGGCCGAGTGAAAGACCCTTGCGAATTTTTCTACGATGCCCAAATGCGGTATCGGCTTTTTGCCTATCTTTGCCCGATAAACGAAAAAGCAGATGAAAATAGCGATTCTGGGCGGCGGAAACATGGGCGGCGCGATTGCCGCCGGCGCCGTGGCGGGGGGTGTGGCCCGCCGGGATGAGATTACGGTTTCGCATCCGAAACAGCAACTCAGCGAGCTCTTTGCGGGGATGCGGACCACACGCGACAATGCGGCGGCCGTCGCCGGGGCCGACCTGGTGGTGCTGGCCGTCAAACCGTGGATGGCGGAGGAGGTCGTGGGGAAGATACGCGAGGCGGTAAACCCCGATACCCAATCGGTCGTTTCGGTGGTGGCCGAGCTCTGTTTTTCCACGCTTTCCCGCTGGCTGACTTCTCGCGGCGGACGGGTGCCGGCGTTGTTCCGGGTCATTCCCAATACGGCCATCGCCATCGGCCGGGGCGTGTCGTTCGTCGCCGCGCAGGGGGCGGCGGAGGAGCAGCGGCGGCAGGTGGAGGGGCTGTTCGGAGCCGTGGGCAGGGTGTTTGCCGTGACCGAGCAGGAGATGACCCCGTGCATGGCGCTCTCGTCGTGCGGCATAGCCTATGCGTTCCGCTACATCGATGCGGCGATGCGGGGCGGCGTGTCGTTGGGACTCGAAGAGCGTCGGGCGCTCGATATCGTGGTGGCCACCGTGCGGGGCGCCGTGGAGATGCTGGAGCGGAACGGGACGTCGCCCTCCGCCGAAACGGACAAGGTGACCACTCCGGGCGGCATCACCCTCCGCGGACTGGAGGCCATGGAGCGCGGAGGATTCTCCGATGCGGTGCTGGCGGGTCTGCTGGCCAGCGGAAAGCCCCGGTAGTGCGCCGGGCTCTTTGCCCTGAATCCGAAACCCGATTCCCGAATCCCTCCCCTCGGTTGCGGTCTGCTTCCGGCAGCCGATACGAAACGAGGCGCCCCGACCATGGTCGGGGCGCCTCGTTTTCATGTCGCGCTCGGGGCCGGTCCGAACCGGACGAATCCCGAAGGGGCGGAACGATGTCTGTGCCCGTTCCCGGCCTCTGTTCCGGGAGCGGCGGGGCGGTCAGCGGGGAGCGAACAGGTCGGGAAAGACCCGCACCAGTTCGCTTTCGAGGTTGGGGGTGAGCAGTCCGCTGCCCATGGCGCCGCGGAGCTCGGCCACGCTCCAGAAGCGTCCGCCGTCGAGCTCGGCGCTGGGATGTACGGGGCCGTCCCACACCGTGCGGTGGACGAACACCAGCTCCCGTTCGCGCTCCGATTCGAAGACGTATTCCGTCACCCGCTGCGGAACGAATCCGCGGATGCCCAGCTCCTCGTCGGCTTCGCGGACGAGGGCGTCGGCCGCACGCTCGCCCAGTGCCAGATGACCGCCCACGGCGGTGTCCCATTTGCCGGGCTGGATGTCTTTCCACTCCGGCCGCCGCTGCAGGTAGAGCTCGCCGCGGCTGTTGAACAGATGGAGGTGGACGACGGGGTGCAGAAGCATGCTCCCGCCGTGGCACTGGCCGCGTGTGGCGGAGCCCGTGACGTTTCCCTGCTCGTCCACTACGGGAAAGAGCTCCTCGCTGTCGTCGTGTCGTGTCGCAATCATATCGTCGGATGCTGCGGATGGGGTCGTGGTGTCATCGGGTGTAGAGCGCTTTCATTTCGGGATAGAGCGCCATGGCTTCGGTGGTGTGTCCCTTCCGGTCGAAAAGTCCTCCCCACTGGGGCGAGGTGGCCTCCCAGATGAAACTTCCCAGACCCAGCCCGTCGGGCAGCGAAGCCACGATTTCGTTCACCTCCCGCTTGCAGTCCTGATATTCGACCACCACGATGGGACGGCGGTAGCGGGCTGCCAGGTCGGTGAGATTGCCGCGCAGGTCGTCGAGCGTGCCGTGCCATTTGGGGTAGTAGGACTGGCCGATGACGTCGAACACCACGTCCTGGGCAATCATGCTGTCGAAGAATCGCACCGACTCCTCGTTCTGGCCGCCGCAGGCGGTGTGCAGCATGATTTTGATGCCGGGGTCGGCGGCGCGGACCGCGGAGCTGGCCACGCGCAGCAGGACGGCCAGCGAGAGGTAGGAGCCGTCGTCGATGGCCCCCGAAGGCCAGAGCATGCCGTTGTTTATCTCATTGCCCACCTGCACCATGTCGGGGGTGACGCCCTCGGCGATGAAGCGTTCGATGGTCTCCCGCGTGTAGTAGTAGACCTGGCCTTCGAGCCGGGCGCCGTGCATGCGTTCCCAGGCTGCTGGTTTGATTTGCTTCTGGGGGTCGGCCCAGTTGTCGCTGTAGTGGAAGTCGAGCAGGAATTTCATGCCTGCCTTTTTGATGCGCTTGGCCATGGCCAGCGTGTGCTCCAGGTCGCAGAAGCCCTCTTTCGAGTAGCCGATGGGCGAGGCGGGGTCCACGAACAGGCGCAGACGAATCCAGTTGAACCCGTTGTCGGAGAGAATCTCCATCACCTCGCGCGTCCCCTGTCCGTCGGAGAATGCGGTTCCGCGCTGCTCCTGCTGGTCCGCCCACGAGATGTCGGCTCCGATGACCGGCTCGCCGAAATCGACCGAACGGCGGTAGACGGCCGTGTCGCAGGGCTGCGAGGCCGGGTCGGCATAGCGCTCCGCAATCTCTTTGTAGACGGCTATCATGTCGGTGGTGCGGCCTTTGGTAATCAGGTTGCGGTAGGTGGGCTCCCAGAACATGGTGCCGATGCCCAGCCCGCCGGGGACGGAGCGCACGATGTCGTTTATCTTCGCGATGTTGGGGCCGGCGTATTCGCAGACCGAAAGGGGCAGCCCGTAGCGGGCGGCCAGGTCGTGCAGATTGGCCTTCAGGTCGTCGAACGTGCCGTGCGACTGGTCGTAATAGGAGAGACCGATGATATCGAACCGGGCTCCGCGCTGAATCATGTTGTCGAGAAAGCGGCGGCAGAGGGCGTTCTGTCCGCCCAGGGCCAGATGGAGCATGATGCGCGCGTCGGGAAGCACCTCCTCCACGGCCGCCTGTCCGGCCTTGTAGAGATTGCAGAAGGCGTCCCACCCCTCGGAGTCGGTGTTGTCGTCGATGCGGGCGTCGGGCCACACCATGCCGTGGTCTATCTCATTGCCGATTTGAACCATGTCGGGAGCTACGCCCTCGTTCTTGAGCCGGGTGAGCACCGCTTTGGTGTGGTCGTAGAGCGCCCGGTCGAGTTCCCGGCCGCTGAGCCCCTCCCACGACGAGGGCTTGAACTGCTTGTCGGGGTCGGCCCAGGTGTCGCTGTAATGGAAGTCGAGCAGATATTCCAGACCCGCGGCCTTGATGCGCCGGGCCATGGCCAGCGTGTGCTCCAGGTCGCAGAAACCCTCTTTCGAGTAGCCGCCCGGTGCGGCGGGGTCTACGAAGATGCGCAGCCGGATGTAGTTGAACCGGTAGTCTTTGAGAATCTCCAGAATGTCTTTCTGCCGGTCGCCGTCGTAGTAGACCGTGCCGCGGGCCTCCTCCTGCGGTACGAACGAGATGTCGGCGCCGAGAATGAACGGGTCGGGACGGGCCGTGCATGAGACGAGCCCCGCCACGACGCAGAGCGCGAAGAGCGTCAGAGTCGATAGTTTCTTCATAGCGTTAAAATAGTTTTAAGGTTGTCGTCCTACAAAATTAGGAAAATTATCGGAAAACGCATCCTCTTTCCGGCTTTATTTTCAGCGGGGTATTTCTCCTGCCCCGGGGAAGGGAACGTACGCGGGGCCGATTAGTTTCGTCATACTCGTGTCCGGAGTTGAGATTGCGGCCGCTTTTGTCTAAATTTCGTTAAAAAACGGGAAGAGGTAAAGTGCCCCGACCCCGGGCGCCTCCTCTCGGGATGTCCGGCCCTTTGCCGCCGAATCTCTCCTGTCGCGCTGTTTTCATTTTTTAATCGGGGCACAATGCGATTTGTGTCCGCCAAATTTCGAAATATCATGATGACGAACTCTGTAATTCCCGATTTTATCGTAGACGAACTCTATGTCTTTTTCCCGGCTCCGGCTTCCGGACCGGATGACTCCGCCGAAGAGAACGGTTCCGGCCAGGCGGATGACCCCGGCCGCAGCGGCGACTCCGCCAATTCCGTCGCTGCTGCGGGGAGTGCCGCCTGTGCGCCTGCCGCTGTGTCCGGCGTTCCGCTCGCCGGGGCGGAGGAGCCGGACTCGTCGGATGCCGGATGTCTGTGGGGTACGTTCCGGTGGGTCGATGCCGGAGCGGTGGTTCTGGACATCGCGACCTCCGACATGGTCCGGTTCCGGTACGGCTGTCCCGTTCCGGAGCATCTGAGCCTGATACGCCGGGCCACGCGCGATGAAATCCGCGACTTCTTCTACAGCCTCGGGCGGGCGGAGCAGATGCTCGGGAAGTAGCGGGCGGCCGCTGCCGCATCGCGTGCTGCGTGCAACGGCTGAAACGAATTCCCCCGGAAACCTCATCGGGTTTCCGGGGGAATGTTCGGAGAACCGGGCCGGCTATTTCCGATATTTGAAATAGCTGATTACCGCCCAGCAGCACAGGTAGTAGGCGCTGCGTATCGGAGAGAGATGCTCTACTTTGCGCAGCACGTTCCACTGCGGCTTGACGACCCGCTTTTTATTGGCGGTTACGGAACTTTTGCGCAACCGGTAATCCACCAGTATTTCGGGATTCCCGTGTGCGTATCCCCCGTTGCGGAGCATCGACAGCCAGTATACGTAATCGTCCCGCAGGCTGCCCAAGGCCTCGTTGAAGTAGATTTTTTCGATTCTGGAGGTGTCGTATATGGCCGTGGAGGGAAAAATCGGGCAGGTCTTGAGCAGCGATTTGTAGCTCACTCTGGCCGGAACGATGAACGGAGAGAGTATCTCCTCCTTGCTCTTTTCGTCGATGCGCCGGTAGGAGGAAAAGACTATCGCCGCATTTTTTTCCTGCATGAATGCGAGTTGCTTTTCCAGAAAATCGGGATGCCACAGGTCGTCCGAGTCGAGAAATGCGATATATCGACCGCGGGCGGCTTTCAGAGCGATGTTCCGGGCTCCGGACGAACCTCGGTTTTCCCTGCTCGCAATCAGATGTATTCTCGGGTCCTTTTTCGTATAGGAGTTCACCACGGCGATGCCGGCCCCCTGGTCCGGAGAACAGTCGTCCACGATTATCATCTCCCAGTCGGTGTAGCTCTGGGCAAGTACGGATTGAATGGTTTCTCCGACAAAATCGGCACCCTTGTACATGGGTGTAACGATAGAAACTAATCGGGTTTCCATATTAGTCAGTTGAAATATTAGAATGTTTTAGAAAAGAGAATTATCTGAAGACGGGTCTTAATGCTTGCGATAGACGCGTTTGGCTCCGAAATGGTAGCTGAACCAGAATAGGGCTATGGTCTCGCACATGACCGCTCTGTCCCACACCTTCCTGTACAGCGGACGTTTGCTTCGGGTCCATAGACTGCCGACGGTGGTGACCGATGTCGATAGGCGGCGGTACTTCAGGTAGGGCTTGTCGTAGAACAGCACGCGTCCGCTCACGCACGCCACCATTCCTATCCATTGGTCATAACCGACGGAGAGACTCGGGCATAACGGCAGGGATAAGTGAAGGATTCTTCGGGTGAATGCCATGCAGGAGCCGTAAAAGGCAGGCCGGACGATGTTGTTGAGCAGTCCGGCCTTCGATTTGTACAGGGCGAAAAACGAGGGGTGGACGGTGTTGAGGTGTTCGTCCGTGACTATCGAATCGGTCACGACCAAATCGTACTGTTGCAGTTTGGCCAGGACATCGGCGTATTTGCCCGCTATCCACACGTCGTCCTGGTCCGAAAGAAAGACGTAATCCCCTTTGGCATGGGAGAGGGCATTTCCGAAATTGGAACTGAATCCATGTTTTCCCCGGTTGCGGAGGAGGCGGATGCGGGGGTCGTCGTACCCGCCGATGATATTGCACGTGTCATCGGTGGAACCGTCGTCCGAAATGATTAATTCGTCGTCGATTGACAGTTGTGCCAATATGCTGTCAATCTGTTCGCGGAGGTAGCGTGCTCCGTTGTAGGTTGCCATGCAGACCGAAACCATGGTTATCTTCTGATGAGATAAAGGAATTTATAGAACCACCATTTCGCCGGACTGCCGTAGCCGTGCTTTACGAAGAATCTGACTAAACGATTGTTTTTGTCGTATACGGAGCGGAGAGAGGCCAGCTTGCTGAAAAAGACACGGAGGTTGAGTTTCGTATATTGTGCTCCCAGGGTGTTGGAACCGTGTTGTCTATACAAGATGGTCGTTTGAGAAAGATATGCGACCAGTCCGTTTTTGGATACGATATACGCAATCCAGTAATCGTGCATGGGCGCATCCGGCGGCAAAGGGAGCGATTGGACCTTCGCCCTGTCGTTAATCATCATCGTGCACCCCGTTACGCCGTTGTTGATTCCGATGTAATTCGCCTGGGAAAGCAGGTCGGGTCTTAATTTCATCATCTTCCACAGCGAGGGGCGGATGACTTTCAGATTGCTATCGACAACCTGCAAATCGGTATGTACGACTATCGGAATATCGGGATGTGATTTTTCGGTTTCGTACATTTTAGCCGAGGTCCGTTCGATTTTGTCCGGAAGCCAAACGTCGTCCTGGTCGCAGAACATGTAATACGAAGCATCCGTCTGCTCCAACAGCCAGAAGAAACGGCCGGCGGCTCCTTTGTGCAAAACGGGGTCCGTCAATATGAATATCTTCTTCGGATGTTGATTGGCATATTGTCCGACGATTTTCAATGTCTCGTCCGAAGAACCGTCGTCGCTTATGAATATGGCAAAATCTTGGCAGGTTTGTGCCAGCAGGCTGTCAAGCTGTTGCCGGACGTATTTGGCTCCGTTGTAGGTCGCCATTAAGATGGCCAGGTGGTGTCGTTTCATTTTTCGCAATATACGGGATTGGATGCGTAGGAATAGGCCGCTAAAAGGGCCAGCATGCCTGTTGTGCTGATTAATAATGGATTAGTGCCGCTAACCAGTATGTAGAGTATGTATCCTATGGTGAATGGCAGAAAATATTGCAGCGTATTCTTCTTTTTATAGATGACTATGCACGGATAGATGAAAATCGCCAATATCCAGACGGCTCCCGGTATGCCGAAATATCTTATCAATTCGATGAATGTCCATTCCGTCTGCGATACATAGGTATGCCAGCCTTCGGTATAGAACATGCCACCCGGTCCTTGCCCCCATAGCAGGGCGCTCATATTGTTATCGAAAAAGTCGAGATAGGATTTCAGATGTCCGTATTTGACGAGATTGGACGGCTCTTTCGTCTCCGACATCAACATCCAGAGCAGGATGCAGAAACCTATTGCGAACAGACTGATGATGGGGTATAGGACCAGCATTCCGCCTTTGATTCTCAGGAGCTTCAGCATCGGCATTCCCGCAAATATCAATATGGCCGACAACATGCAGGCCCGGGTCCCCGAGAAAAACAGAGCTGCGGCGAATATCGCGGTGAGAAGCAGGTTTCTATATCGGGATGTCTTCTCGAACCAATACTTGTAACAGTAAATGCTGTATGGAATTATTACCAGAGGCAGGGTGCGGTAAAAGACATTCGTGAACTTTATTCCTAAGAAGTATCGGTTGGACATCATGATTAATCCTATTTTCCGGTCCAGATAGAGATAGGCCCATGCCTCGATGTCGGGGAACCAGAATATGGCAAATGTGATGAATATTACGAACAGAGAGACTATTACGGCCGGGAATGTCATCGCCCGCACGATATCCAGTTTATCAATCCAGAGTAACAGTATCAGGGGCGTGAAACTTAGAAACAGCTCATGCGTAAACCCGTAATCGTATAAATAGTCGGAGGAGACTCCGATTAGAAAGGTCGCAATGAATAGGATGTAGATGGATATGAATAGAAGGACATATCTGGTTTCTATTTTGCGGTACGTCCATGCGCAGCCGGCTGTCAGCAATATGAAAGCGATATCCTTGTAAGGCAAATTCACGATGACGAAAAAACAATAGAGAGCTGTCAGTCTCATCATCGTTTTTGCATATGAAATATTCCCGATGGAGTGGAGCATGATAAACGTAAATCGGATGTTTTTCGGAAAAATGCGACGAGAGTCCTATGCGTTTCCGAGAATTCCGGATTTTATCCCTCGCATGATTGCTTTCAGCTTGGATTGTTTCGATTTCTCGAAAAAGATGATTTTGACGATGCTTATGCCTGCGAATTGGACCAATTCCGTGCGAATATATGTCCGGGGCAGGAAATCGCGATATGACTTCCAAAGCCAAATCCTATTGCGCAGGATGTAAAACAATCTGTAAGCGGAGTAATTGCATATGTGAACAGGCAGGCGTTTCAATTTCGTCTTGCGTACCATGTCGTGATGGAGCCGGGTGTCGTCGAAAACGACGATACGATAGCCGGCCCGCCTGCAACGGTAGCAGAATTCGTCGTCTACGCAGTCGATGACATAATCCTCCCGGAAAAGGCCCACTTCCCGGAAAACGGCCAATGGAGAGACCGCACCCGACGTGATGACGCGATTCTCGGTATTGATGACCAGATTCGCCAGCTTCCGGTCGCAGATTCTGGGGGCGAATATCGCCACGTCGCTCTCCCCGCATGCCGCGATGCGCTCTTTGTAGAGCGGGAAGTTCTCCCACGTGCTGTCCTGGTCCATGGTCATCAGGTGGGTGCAGCCGTTTCGGTCGGCCCATTCGACGGCCCGGTTGAGGGCATGGGCGATTCCCACGTTCCGGTCGGTTCCCATGTAGGAAATCCGGTCCGCGTACCGGGGCAGGCGGATGCGGTAGTTCTCCCTCTCCTGGGGCGGCGTGTTTTCCCAGATGATGAGGTGGTCGATGTCGTCGATATAGCGGAGTATGTTTTGCGCAGTCTCCTCCACGTCGGGATAATAGGTGACTACGACGGCGCAGAATTTCATGGGGCTTTACAAAGTTCTTATCACACGTGCCGGCGAACCGACGGCCACGCTGTCGGCCGGGATGTCGCAGGTCACCACCGAGTTGGCTCCGATGATGGCATTCCGGCCGACGGTTACGCCGGGCAGAATCGCCGCTCCTTCGCCAATCCACACGTTCTCTTCGATGACGACGGGGCCTTTCGACCGGAGCGGCCGCTTCTCCGGAGCGGTTGCCAGTGCCTGTGCCGAAATGGCGCCGTGGCTGTGGTCGGTGATGAGCACCCGGCTGCCGATGAGTACGTTATCGTGTATCTCCACCCGGTTTATGGCTCCGATGTGGCAGTCCCAGGTGATGTGTACGTTGTTTCCTATCCTGATTTTGGGCGCATCGCCGTCCGCAGCGAATGCCTCGAGCCGCAGCCGTCTGTCGCACCGGAAGTTGTCTCCGATTTCGATGAGCCGGCCGTTGTGCAGGTGCAGGGGATAGCTGAAGCGGCATTTTCGCCCGGTGGCTGCGAATTCGCGGGATTTATAGAGGGAATACAACTTCTCCGCCTCCCTTTTTACCCGATTGACGCATTTGTGGAGAAAAGACATATCAATATCTGACTTGGAACAGATGTTCGATTTCCGCCTCGAACTCGGCTTTTTCTCTGCGGATGGAATCCCGGTAATATTGGAAATCCTTGATGCGTTCTTCGTAAGCGGCCATCGTCTCCCGGATGCAGGTCAATATTTCCGGAATATTGCGGTTGTGCTGGTGGAATTTATAGGAGCTGTCGATTGCGACATCTTCGAAGAAATTAGCGGAACCTTTGTAGCCGGTTATGACGCAGAGGCCGTTCATGGCGGCTTCCCGAGGCAGCCGGTCCTTGCCCGGGTGGTATCCGAAGTCTATATAGACCTTACTGCTTTGCATGGTGGTGATGATTTCGGCACGCGTCATGTCTATAAGCGGTTTCCAGACGATATCCGGAGCCGCCTGAATCAGTTTCCGGGTAAATTCCCAACCTTTTTTGGGATTGTAGAGCACTACGTTCTCCCGGCCCTGTGTGTTTATCGGGCCGAAGTGTTCGGTATTGATGTAATCTTTCAAGGCGCATAGATTCTTCACCCCTCTGCCTTGCAGAAAATATTGTGCGTACTCGGACTGGTAGCCGTGCATGTCGCCCTTCGAGATGAGTTCTGCGAATGTTATCGGATGTGCGGAGCGGTTCCGCTGCTTCCCGCAGAGTCGGCACCATCTTTTAATCCACTCTTTGGCTCCTAAGGCCGGGTTCCACCGGAAGAGCTCCCGAAGGGATATGTGTTCCCGGTCTACCATGTAGAAGTGGTCCACACTCAGCCACCACAGAAATTTCTGACACCGTTTCGTCTCTCTCGACTTTTCGAATATGCCTTCGTATACGACGACGATGTTCTTTTCGCACTCTTCTATCTCCTCCGCAATCGATATTTCATATCTCTTATACGCCTCGGGAATGTCGTGGGGAGTGTTCCCGAAATATACGAGATAGGCGTGGCGGCCCATACGATTCAGCTTATCGGCCAATTGATGCAACAGTTCCGCACCTCCGGTTACCACTCCGGCGGGACAGTAGATATAAATTTTGGAGTCTTGATAAATTTTAAGCATAATGTATTCATTTTATGAATGAACCGCTTTTATTCTTGTCAGTCCGACTTGAATCAGTTCTTTTATTTTCTGTCGTTCTTTGAGGGTTAGACCGCAGGTTCCCGTTGTCAGGAAAAAAACGATTGCACTTATCGCACAAAACAACAGAAGATGAAGCAAACTGTCGGGGAGTGAGTTCCATACGAAGCCGCAAATGACCGAATAGAAGAAAACGACAGAAAAGGAACGGAGAACAACGTTTTTCAGGAAAAGGGGAACATTTATGTCAATCATCCGTTTCACAAGTATCAGTCTCAATACGGAGGCGACTACCTCTTCCGTCACGATGCACCACATGATTGTCTGCGGTGGATATCCGAACTTGAAGAACAGATATCCTGCTGGTAAGCTGACGATATGTAAGGTTCCGATAATCGAATGCAATAGTTTCACCTTGCCTGTCGCTTCCGCAGCAATCGTCAGCCCCATGCTGATTTGATTGAACATGGAGGCGAGGAGCAACAACCGGCAAAATACGACGGTATATTCGGGTACCTCCTTCAGCCACAGGTGAAGTACTTCGGGCATTGCTATTATCAGCGGGACCGCGAACAGCACCATCAGCAGAAACGGGTACTTGCATGCGGCATAGGTCAGAGTCAGCATCCGTTCCCTGTCGTTGCAGCCGGCGCTTTTCATCAACTGGGGCCGGATGGAGGTGGTTATCGAAGTCGAAAACTGTTGCAGCTGCCCGTTTACCTGCATGGCTATGCCGTTGGCGGCATTGGCCACCACTCCGAAGAAGACATTGAGCAGAATGGCCGTGCCCTGTGTCCGGATGGTTCCGCAGGTGACTCCGATTAATACCCATCCGGCAAAACCGCACATGCTTTTTATCAGCGAAAAGTCGCTGATTCGATGTAGCCGGATTCGGGTTTCTTTGTATTTTATATTGCAAAACAGAGCTTCTAATCCGAAACAGAGAAAAGGCAGCAAGGCCATGATTACGGCGTATACCCTCAGTCTGTCGAGATGGATGTACAACAGAACGACCGCTCCGGCGAGTTTCACGACGGCATTGAGCAGATTGACTATCGAGATGAAGAGAATGTTCTCGTGGGCCATCAGTGCCGCCTCGTAGGGTACCGTGACGATGGTGCCGGCCAGTCCGATGGTGACGCAATGCAAGACGAATCGGGCGTCCGCCACCCTCCCGTCGGGAATGGACAGCACATGATTTACCAGATAGGTGCCTCCGACCTCGACGAGCAGTGCGACGATAACGGCGATGCAGATGTGTATGAAACAGCTCGCATAGAATACGTTGCCGACCTGCTGCATGTCTCCGCTCCCCATGTGATAGGAGATGTATCGCTGGGTGGTTCCGGCCATGGTCGAGGCGATGAACGAAAACAGGGCGACGACTCCGGCAATGAGATTGTAGATGCCGAAATCGGTTTCGCCGAGGGCCAGCAGTATGTAGCGGGTAGAGAATAACGATACGAAAATCGTTACAATCAACCGGCAGTAGATGACCGACGTATTTAATGCGATACGCGTATTGGGATTCAAGGCATGGTCATTTAGAAGTGCAACGCATTGGAGAGGCAGTAATCGTCGATTTCTTCGGGGCTGATGTCTGCGATATATATGTCTTTGTCAGGATTGGCATTGAAATAGCTATATATTTGTTGTTCGGCTTCCCAGTTATGAATACGGCGAATTCCCTGTCCTATTACTTTCGCAGGAATTCCGCCCAGCACACTGTACTTTTCGATGTTCGAATAGTCTTTGGTCAGCAGAGTGTGGGCCGAGGCTACGATGGTGTAGTCGGGGGTGACGGCTCCTTTTTTGACGTGGGTTCTTCCCGCAATCCAGTTGTATTGTCCGATGATAATGGGCTGTTTATTTCTCCTTATGGACAAATCCTTGCAGTTTATCGTGAAATGGTCGTCGGAATCCATGAAGAAGCATCTGAATCCGATACGGGAAAAACACCCTATCTCCAGCCTGTCCCGTATGAGCAGAGTTACGCCTTCACTTATAAAGTTCTGTCCGTGGAGAATGATGCATCCCAGATTCTCGATAATGACTCCTCCACCTATGATGACCGGCCCTTCGAACCGGATTTCACCCAGATTGAATATTTTTCCGTGTCCCTGACTTTTGAAATCGATTTTGCCGATTGAAATCATTCCTCTCGTTACTTGGGGAGAGTTTATGGTAATCTTTCCCAAATGGTAGATGCGAGTCCCCGAGTAGATGAAAATCGGCAGATGCCGGGCTTGAGAAAAAGGAAGGGCTTTGAAATTGACAAATATCGTTTTTATGATATTCAGACTTCGGTGTGTTTTCCTTTCGCCACGGACTAAGCGTATGAATGGCATGAGTAATCTTTTCATATTCAGTGTGAATTGTTAGTTGTCAAAGATTTTAAATCTGCAATGATGTCGATAAGCGGATATGTCGGAAAGTTCCACAGGACATCTCCGTGAGAATATCCGGGTAAGGTGTACTCCTTGTATCGGTGGTCGTACAGGTCCAATCGCCTCTTTAATAAATCGTATGAAGCGACCCGGATGCCGTCGTCCGAATGAATCAGCAGCATCGGCGGTATGTATTTCCCTTCCGTGATATGGTTTCCGGGAGCGAAATCGAACCATGCGTCGCGGTTCGACTCGTCGCCCACCGCATTGTATACGCACTCCAGAATAGTAGAATTCGCGAAAATGACATCGTCCGTCATGGTCAGATAGCCTCCGCCGTCCAATACGCAGACTCCCCGGATGTATTCGATATCGACGCCTTCGGCCTGCAGATATTTCTGGTTGGTGACGGCCAGCGCCGCCAGATGCGAGCCGGCGGAATGGCCTGCAAGGATTAAACGGGTCGGGTCGCCGCCGTATCGGGATATGTTCCCGACTACCCATGCGACGGCCTGGGCGACATCCTGTATGTGACGGGGATGTTGGACCCGGTCCGGCCTTTTCGGCTCGACGGGGTAGGGAGAGAGCCGGTAATTGACGGATACGCATAAGAATCCGTTGTCGATGAACTCCTCGATTTGCCATGCCTGCAACTCCGACTTGTCGCCCTGGTTCCACCCGCCTCCGTGCACATATATGAAAACGGGCCGGTGCCCGTCCGGTTGTACTGTCGGGGTACAGACATCGAGGCGGTTCAAGTCGTCGGTGCCGTACCGGATTTCGGATTTGCGGAAAGAGGGGGATTCGCTCTCTTCGGAGCAACCGCCCAGAAAGCAGACACACCCTGCAAGGAGTGCGAAATTCCGGAGGCTCTTGAAAAACATGCGTGTGGAAATGGGTGTAAAAGCGACGAAGGCGAAACTTTACTTTTCCAGATACATTTCGGTGTAGTATTTTTCGTACTCACCGGAAGTGATGTTGTCGAGCCAGGGCTGGTTTTCGAGGTACCAGCGGACTGTTTTCTCGATACCCTCCTCGAACTGGAGGCTGGGCTCCCATCCGAGCTCCCGCTGGAGCTTTCGGCTGTCGATGGCATAGCGCAGGTCGTGTCCGGCGCGGTCTGTGACGTAGGTAATCAGCGGCAGGGAGTATCCCTCGGGATTCCCGAGCAGCCGG
>JAGBHC010000032.1 GCA_017935625.1 Rikenellaceae bacterium
AGGAGTGGACTGGGTGGACTGGGCGGACTGGGCGGACGCAAACAAAAAACCGGAGCGCCCTCGGATAAGGCACTCCGGTTTTCATTCTCCGGTTCCGGGAGACGACCCGCGGGGCCGTTCGCGGAACATGTCGCGCGGGACTACTCCTCGCAATTCAGGTTGTCTTTCAACTGACCGTAAATCGACGCCTTGATGGCGACGCCCACCGTCGAGAAGAGTATGCCGAGCAGCAGAACCAGTAGCACGGCAAGGAATACGGATGCTTTGGCAGCCGGAATTACGATGATGGCAAGCAGCACATAGGCGCAGATGACGAAGACGAGATTGACGAAGAATATCGTCCACTTGCTTCCGTAAGTGACCTTGTTGCTGGCGGCCAGAGCCTGCAGCGGAGTGAATTTCTTATCGAAAAGCAGCAGGATGGCAAGGCTCCACGAGAGACCCAGCACGAAAGCGGGAATCACCATAAAGAGCATCGCTCCGTAGATGCCCAGCATCATGAGGGCTTCGGTCAGCAGGAAGTCGCCCATGTACCTGCGCCACTTCGCCTGGAAGATGAAAGTGGGGTTCACCACATTCCCCTTGCTCATTTCGAGCGGCAGGTTGGCCATGGCTATCGTGGTGCCTATGTTGATGTAGGGAATCCAGATTGTCAGCAGGTAAAGCAGGGCGCAGCCCAACAGCGACGGGGCGTTCTTGACTCCCATTTCCATCGCCTGGCGGAACGTGAGCCCGAAATCGAGTCTCTTCTTTTCTTGTAAAATCTCCATAATTTAAACAGGTTAATAGGTTAGAAATCGGCGGGTACGATTTTATCGTACGTTTATTCCCTACAAACTTAACCATAAAAAACGAAATATGCAACAGAAGCGCGAATAAAACTTATCTGCCGCAAAATCTGTCCGTTCGCTCCGGTTCCCGGCCCGAGTCCGGTCCGGCCGCGGACCCGCACGGCCATAACGTACGAATCCTCATGCAGCGCTCCGGCGGGGGGGCTTCGGCTGCGGAGGGGGCCCGCGCATGCCCCGGCGCAGAGACCCGAGGCACCGCCGTCGCCGGCCGGCGATTCGCACGGGAGACCTTCCCCGCCGCGGAGGCCGGCCGAACCCACGCTCTCCTCCTCCGCCTTTCGCGAACCGCAAGAACCGGTCTTTCAACGAATTATACCTATACACCCCCAAACCGGCCGTTCCGCCCGCCGGCAATTCGCACGGCCGGAGTACGATTATTTCCCCTCGCGTTGGTCGTTTGCGGCTTTTTTGCTAACTTTGAACCAACTCTTACAAAAACGTCAAACTAACATGAAAAAACTACTGACAATCATTTCGTTCCTGATGATTTCGGGAATTTCGGGCACAGCGGCCCAGACCCGTTCCTGGGAAGGCATCCACCGCACGCCGCTCACCCAGGCCGAAGCGGAGTTTCAGACGCCGCCCGTCGAATTCGCCAGCCACGTCATCTGGGGCTGGGAGGGAGAGATGGACAAGAAGACCATCCAGAACGACCTCGACTCCATGCGCAGCAAGGGATTCCGCGCGGTGATATTCGAAGCCGGCTACCGTCTTCCTTTCGAGTACCTCTCCGAAGGGTGGTTCAAGGCCATCCGCAACGGCGTGCTCGAAGCCAAGAAGCGCGGCATGAAGGTGTGGATTATCGACGAGGGCAAGTACCCCAGCGGTTTCGCAGGCGGCAAATTCACCAAAGAGCGCCCCGACCTGCGGATGCAGGCGCTGGTGGTATGCGACACGGTGCCCGTGGAGCGGGCCGAGGTCATCACCGACCGTGAAGTTCCCGCCGAGGTCATCAGCGCCGTCGCTGTCAGCCGCTCCGGCGCCCCGAACCGCACCGTGGAGATTGCCGACGGCAAATTCAGCTTCCACGCCGGACTCGACGCATGGGACATCCTGCTGGTGCGCTCCGACTTCCGCACCGCCGTCACCCGGGCGGTGAACAACCCCTCCGGCGGCAAGGACGCCTCCAACTCGCTGGGCGACTACCTCAACCCCGTAGCCATCCGCCAGTTCATCGACTGGACCCACGAGCAGTACAAGAAATACCTGGGTGCCGAGCTGGGAACCACCGTGCTGGGCTTCCGCGGCGACGAACCCGACTACGCCCACACCCCCTGGACCCCCCGCATCATCGAGGAGTTCGTGCGCATCAAGGGCTACGACCCCACCCCCTATCTGGCTTCGTTCTTCACCCGCACCCTCTCCACCGAAGAGCAGCGCGTGAAGGCCGACTACTGGGACGTCTGGTCGCAGCTGTTCGCCACCCACTTCTTCAAGCAGCAGGCCGACTGGTGCGAGGAGAACGGCGTGGCGCACATCACCCACCTGAACAACGAGCACAACATGCCGGTGTGCGTGCGTGCCGAGGGCGACTTCTTCCGTAACCTGAGCAAGGTGCAGGTTCCGGGCGTGGACGCCATCTGGAACCAGATTTGGCCCGGCACCGTGAACGACTTCCCCAAGCTGGCCGGCTCCGTGGCGCATGTCTACGGCAAACCGCGCGCATTCAGCGAGAGCTTCGCCGCCTACTACACCTCGCCCACCATTCCGCAGGCCAAATTCGTGGTGGACCACCAGATGGTGCGCGGCATCAACTTCTTCGAGTTCATGTTCTGGCCCAGCGGCTCCAAGAGCGCCAACAGCTGGATGAGAGACCCCGGCATGAAGGGCCTCAACGAATACACCAACCGCGCCACCTACCTGCTCGCGCAGGGCGAACCGGGCGCACGCATCGCCATGTACTACCCCACCTCCTCCATCTGGCTGGGCAACCAGACCGTATTCAACGACCTGACCCTTCTGACCCAGGAGCTGCTCAAGCAGCAGCGCGACTTCGACTACGTGAACGACGACGCCTTCACCGAAGCGCTCACCGTGGGTCCCGGCTACCTGGCCAACCGCAGCGGCCAGCGATACAACACGCTCATTATCCCCTCGGCCGACGTGATTTCGCTCTCGGCCTGGAATAAAATCGAGGAGTTCGCAGCCCGCGGAGGCAAGGTGCTCTTCTGGGGCCGCAAGCCGACCATGCTGGCCGACAAGACCTTTACCCGGCCGCTGGCCGTGCCCGACATGCCGGCCGCCTACTACGAGCCCTCGCTGAGCTGGAGCGCCACCGTAAGCGCCGCCATGCCCGCAGCCGAAATGGCCATCCTCAAGCCGCGTCCCCAGCAGCCGGCACGCCGCCCGCAGCAGGGCCAGCCCCAGGAGAAACCCGAGGCTCCGGCCACCGACTTCATCCGCTACACGCGCCGCGTCATGCCCGACGGCGACCTCTACTTCCTCTTCAACGAGGGCGACAAGGAGTGCACCTTCACCGCCGACTTCGACAAGGTGGGCATCGTAAGGGAGTGGAACGCCTCGACCGGCGAAATCACCCCGCTGAAAGCCGAAGTCGAAGCGGACAAAAGCCGTCTGACCATGACGCTCGCCCCCTGGGAGAGTAAAATCATCACCATCGAGCGCAGCACCGCGGAGTACGACATCAAAGCCATGGGCGTCAAGGGCGACGGCACCGTAGAGACCGCCGCCATCCAGCGAGTCATCGACCACGCCTACCGCAACGGCGGCGGCACCGTGGTGATGCCCGCCGGCAACTACCTGAGCGGCGCGCTCTTCTTCCCGCGCGGCGTGAACCTGCGCATGGAGAAGGACGCCCTGCTCACCAGCACCGTCAATCGCGCCGACTTCCCCGTCATCACCACCCGTTTCGAGGGCATCGAACGCAAATGGTGCTGCGCCCTGCTCAACTTCGACAACTCGGAAGGCGTGCGCGTGAGCGGCGAGGGAACCATCGACGGCAAGGGCGTCGAATGGGGCAAACTGCCGTTCGGCGGCACCGGACGTCCCCGCATGCTCTGCTTCACCAACTGCCCGGGCGGCGAGATTTCGGGACTCAAGATGATTAACCAGGCCTCGTGGTGCCTGCACGTACTCTACACCGACGGCTTCAAAATCGACGGCGTGGACATCCGGGCGCTGGAGTACATCCCCAGCTCCGACGGCATCGACATCGACTCGTCGAGCGACGTGCTCATCACCGGCGTACGCATCGAGGCGCACGACGACTGCATCTCCATCAAGTCGGGCCGCGACACCGACGGACGCCGCGTGGCACGCCCCAGCGAGAACATCCTCATCGAGAAGTGCCACTTCGCCTACGGACACGGCGGTGTGGCCATGGGCAGCGAGATTTCCGGTTCAATCCGCAACGTCACCATCCGCAACTGTGTAATGGACAATGAGAACTGGAGCCCGCTGCGATTCAAGAGCCAGCCCAGCCGAGGCGGTGTCGTGGAGAACATCACCTTCGAGGACATCGACATCTCGGGCGCACGCAGCATCTTCGACATCAACATGGAGTGGCGCATGGTTCCGCCCCTCTATCCCGCCGCCGACCCGCTGACCCGCCTGCGCAACATCCGTTTCCGCAACATCCGGGGCGAAGCCAAGAGCGTGGGCACGATGTACGGATTCAAGGATGCGCCGTTCGGTCCCGACTCGTTCCACTTCGAGAACTGCAACATCAAGGCCGAACGCGGTCTGAGCATCGCCAACGTAGAGGGTGTGAACTTCGAGGGTCTGAATCTCGAAGTCTCCGCCGGCGAGAAGATTTTCGAACGCCCCGAAGTGGTGGGCGAACGCGCCGAGGGCCGTCGCAACGGCCAGCCCCGCGCCCCTCAGGGTCCGGGTCCCGACCCCACCCGCGAAGTGAAACATACGCTGGATAAGAAATAGCACGGCTCCTCTTCCGCAGGGCTGCCCCGCAGAAGAGACCGACCGAAACCCGAAAAGGGCTGTCCGACAGATGCCGGGCAGCCCTTTTCGCACTCTTCCACCCGCCCCTTTCCGGGAGATTCGTTCCCGCCTTCCCCAATCCCCCAACCTCAGACAATCTCCTTTTTCAATTATCCGGCCGCCCCTATTCCGCACACCGACAGGAAAAACACTCCCAGCCGGAAAAGCGTCCCGGCCCTGTCCCCTCGCCCCAGCTCGGTCCGCAGCCAGGCATAAAACAAGGGACCCGAGCTTCACAGTTCGGGTCCCCCCACCTTTAAACAATCAAACTATAATGAAACTAAAGAGTTTCCGCTTTTCACCGAAAGCCGTCGGGTACGCAGACGCCGAAAAGCGTCCGGTTCCCGCAACGGGTCGGACGGTCAGTTCCGCGGCCCGCGACCCAAGCCGCAAGCCTTTCGAATGACACTCGACGAACCTATCCAACCCTCTCTCCGGTCTGCGACGGAGTCGTTTCCGTGCCTCCAACCGGCTCTCTGTTATACAAATATACACAGAAATTTATTTTCCCCAAATAATTCGTTCGAAAAAAATCGTCCCGAACCCCGGAACGGGCGGTCGTTTTTCCGGGTTTTCGACAAAAAAACCGGGTCTGACGGCGCTGGAACCCGAATTCGGGGAAAGAGACGAAGATGCAAATTTTTTCTATTTTTTTGCGACCCGGGAAAAGGGCGGGCCCGTTTTTCCCATGAATATGCGACGAAGGCCGCACCCCACGAGGGTGCGGCCTTCGCGAAGAGGAGGACCGGAAATTCCGTCCCGGCCCGTCTTTCCGGCGAGCCGGCTACCGGCGCTTTTCGAGCGAGGTGTCCTTCGGGAATTCGGCACCGCTCCAGGCCTTCTTCGCCGTCCAGTCCTGCGGGGCATCCGTCCAGAACGGGTCGTCGGCCGGCAGACCCAACGGGAGGAAAACCAGCGAGGTGAGATAGACGCTGCCGTTGTTGGTGTAACCGTCGGTGATGCCGGGCTGGTGTCCGGCGAAACCGAGCGTGAGGAAACCCGCCTCGTTGAAGTTGCCCTCCACGGAGAACATCCGCTTCATGACCGCAGTCAGGGCTGCCCGCACCTGTCCGCCGGGCAGTGCCGCAGGCAGCTGACGGCGCCAGGCCAGCTGGGCCAGCGGCTGGAAGGCGGCCATGCGATAGGTTATCGAGCGTCCCACGGCCGGGAAGGTTCCCTCCGGCGAGATGAACCGCTCCAGAATCTCGGCATAGCGCTGCATGCGGAGCAGCGCACGGGGGCCCCACCCGGGCTCGATGCGCCACGCCTTGCGGGCCACCAGCTCCTCGATGATATCGAGATACATGGGCTGGATGACATAGGCGTTATAGTAGTCCTGCGCATAGTTGGGGCCGTCGGAGTAGAGGCCGTCGCCCACGTACCACTCCTCGACCTTGCGCACGCCGATGTAGATGCGCAGCGCATCGTACTCGGCTCCCACCTGCATGAGAAAAGTCTCCACCGTGGCTCCGAACATCAGCCAGTTGGAGTACGGCGGATTGATGCAGCGCAGTCCCTGGAAGCAGGCGATGTAGCGCTGCTTGGTCACCTCGTCCAGCGGCTCCCAGAAGGTCTTCGGGGCCCGCATGAAGCTCTCGGCGATGTAGGCGGCATCGACCAGCGCCTGGTCGTGGCCCTTCCACAACAGATAGTCGGGGCTCTCGGGGTCCACGGCGTTGGCATAGCTCTTGAGCGCCCACTCCCGCAGCTGGCTGCGCATGGCGCTCTCGGGGGTGTCGTCGTCGGGCAGGGCCAGCCACGGCGCGATGCCTGCCATCAGACGTCCGAACGCCTCCATGTAGGTCACCTTCTCCGTGCGGCCGTCCCAGCGGGGGCTCACTTCGGGAATCATGTTCTTCTGCAATTCGCCGCGGCTCATGTTCGAAAGCAGCGGGGCCGCGATGCGGTAGGCCAGGCCGGCCCAATAGTCACGGTCGCTCTCCTCGGCAACGGCAGCGGTCCGGCCGCGTTTGCCCGCCGCATCGTTCGCCGACGCACACAACAAGGTCGCCGACGCCAGCACGATTGTCAAAATCAGTCTTTTCATATCTTCTCTTTTTTTTCGATTCGGTAAACTTTTCTCGTGAAAATCCTACTTCGTCTTTTCGAGATAGCGCATCAGCGCCTCCACGAAATAATAGTCGGCATAGGAGAGGGGCACGTCGATTTCGGTGCCTTTGGGGTGGTTGCCCACGCCGTGCTTGAGCAGGAAGTTGCAGTTCTCGCCCTCGCCGGCCAGGTAGTCGGGCGAGCAGAGCGCCTCTATCTGCCGTTCGGCCACGGCCATGTATTCGTCACGAAGCGGCTCCTGCACATAGTCGCTCAGCTCGAGCAGAGCCGAGCAGATGATGGCACCCGCCGAGACGTCGCGCAGGGCATCGGGAATGTCCGGCGCATCGAAATCCCAGTAGGGAATCTTGTCCTCCGGCAGGTTCTTGTGGTCGAGCAGGAAGCGGGCGATGTGCTTCGCCTGCTCCAGATAGCGTGCGTCGTGCGTGAAGCGGTACATCATGGTGTAGCCGTAGAGTCCCCAGGCCTGACCGCGGGCCCAGGCCGATTCGTCGCTGTAACCCTGCGAGGTCTGGCGCACCTCCACGCCTCCCGTCACCGTGTCGTAGGAGACCACGTGGTAGCTGCTGAAGTCGGGACGGAAGTGATTCTTCATCGTCGCGTCGGCATGGCTCACGGCTATCTCGCGGAAACGCTCCTCGCCGAAGCGGTCGGCGCTCCACATGAGCATCTCCAGATTCATCATGTTATCGATAATCACCGCATAGTTCCACGGGCTCCACGAGTGGGTGTCCCACGACCGGATGGTGCGCGTAACCGGGTTGAACCGCGTGCAGAGCGAGTTGGAGGCGGTGCGAATCACATCGAGATAGGCCTCGTTGCCCGTCACCCGCCAGCCGTTGCCGAAGCTGCAAAAAATCATGAACCCCACGTCGTGGTTGTCGGTGGTGTACTGCTGGTCCTCGACCCGCGAGGTGTACTCCTCGGCGTAGCGGCGCAGCTCCTCGTCCGAGCTGTACTCGTAGAGGTACCACAGCTCCCCGGGGAAAAAGCCGCTTACCCATCCGGCGCTGCTCGTCTCCTCGAGTTTGCCGTCGCGGATGCTCTTGGGCAGACGTCCCGGCCGGTCGATGAGACTTTCGGCCATGCGGCGTCCCTGTTCCACGGCGAAATCGAGCGTCTGCTGCGCCCGGGCACGCAACGCTTCGCGGCGCTCCCGCTCCGGATTGCCGCATGCTCCGACCAGCAGAGCCGCCATCATCAGAAAAACGATTTTCTTCATAAACAAATAGGATTTAAAATTAGGTTATCTCTTCTCATTCTCTCTCTCCGCATCCTGTCCGATTAGGGAAGGCGGACTACTCTCAGCTCCGAAGCCGCAGGCAGCTCGCCCTCGGGCTCCAGGTCGCGGTTGGGCGGCAGGCTCTCCCAGCGGAGAACGTACCCGCCGTCGCCGGCATCCCCCACCACATTGACCGTCATGCCCGGCTCCGGCCGTTCGGGACGGGTCACCCAGGCCGGATAGAGCGGCGAGGCCGGACGCTCCCCGAGCGGAGCGAGGGTCGCGGCATCGGCCGTGGCCTCGGCGCTCCGGCTCTCGCCCGTAGCGGGGTCGTAGCGACGATAGCCCAGCGTCAGCCGTCCGTCGGCCGCCACGCGCGGCCGGTCGATGAGCAGCTCATTGACGATGGTGCCGTTGCCCTTGAAGTCCCAGCGCCACGCCCAGTCGGTCAGGCGCTGCGTATGCCACGCCCCGTCTTCGGCGCGGGCCACGTAGAGCTGGGTGTATCCCCGCTCGTCGTATTTGTGGTAGCCCACCACGGGCCGGTTTTCGGCGTCGAAACCCAGCTCGATGCCGATATTAATCAATCCTCCGCCGTTCTGCGCGGCATCCACCGTCAGCCCCTCCGTAAGCGAGGTGATGGGCAGCGGAACCGGCGTGCCGGAGAGGCTCTCCCAGTGTATCAGGTCGCGGCTGCGGGCATAGGAGAGGTCGTGGTTGGTGGAGCAGTCGGGCGTGTCGCGCCACACCCAAATCAGATGAAACCAGCCGTCGGGCCCCATCGCAGGGCCGCGCATGTAGGCGTTCATCAACCCCCGGCCGTCGGTCAGCGGCTCGTCCAGCAGGCGGCGCCACACGCCGTCGGGACCGAGGATGTTGTATATTTCGTTGCCGTTTCCGCTGCCGCCGCTGCGGTAGTGGAAGACCAGGCGTCCGTCCGCCAGCGGCATGAAGGCGGGATAGGTGGTCATCCGCTCGTCGCTGCCGGTCATCGACTCCACCCGCTCGAGGGTCGCCACGTCGCCCGTGGCATCGCTGCGGAAATAGACCAGCGGCGAGACGTGCATGTTGCCCGAGACATGGAGCACCCCCTGTCCGTCGCGGCACATGGCGATGGAGTTGTGGCTGTCCCAGCCCACCCGTTCGTCGAGCGTGCGGCGGTGCCACGCTCCGTCGGGCAACCGGCGCGAAGCGACGGTCATGCGGTGCAGCGAATCGTAATAGGCCACGTATTGGGTATCGCCGGCGGTGTAGAGCGCCGGATTGACGGGAAAGGCCGAGGGAACGTAGTCCACCGTCACGCCCCGGTCGCCGTCCCCGGGCGACGAAACGCATCCGGCGGCGAGAATCGCCAGCAGGAGCGACATGAAACGGAATGCGGAATGATACATCGGGTCGGTAGTTTTAGATGCTGCAAGATAGTGAAAAAGCCCTGTTTTTACAAATTTCCGGACTATTTTCGCCGCAGTTCCCCGCCCCGCAGCCGCAAGCAGGCCCCCTCAAAAACACCTACCGGAAGACGGGATACTCCGCAGCCAAGAGGCCCCGGCATTCCCCCCCCCGGCGAGCACACCTTCTGTCCCCGCGAGCTCGCCGGCCGCCGGCTACCCCAAAATTCCCCGGCGAACGAGGAGCCCCGACAAGCCGGCCCTCCATTTCCCGACCGCCAACAATGCCCCTACGAACCAAGCACTCCGGGCATCGCGGACACCCTCCCCCCCGCGAGCTCGCCGGCCGCCCCCATATTCCCCGACGGACCGAGCGCCCGCCCCCGTTCCACGACGAACGAGGGCGCCCCATGCGGAGCGCCCTCGCGAAAGGGCCGGGAAGGCCCGTCTACTTTTTGATTTCCTGAATCTTGGCTTCGGGAACTTCGATATCTTTCATGCCGTCCACATCCACGGCCGAGAAACCTTTCACGCCGCGCAGCACGAAGAAGGGAGCGTCGGCCGACTTGTCTGCGCTCAGTCCGTTGAATTTGACGCCGTCCACGTCCATCAGCACCACCACGGGGCGTTTGTCTTCGGCAATGGTCTCGAACTCGACATTGTTCACCTTCAGGTTCACCGCATGGTTCACGTAGAGGCCGTAGGCGGGCAGAATGCCGACGGTCGCGGGCTCCGGATAGTCGGTCTCACGGTCGGGCACCGCATAGGGGTCGCGCGGCACGATGGGGTCCTTGCGGGTGAAGAAGTTGTTGATGAGCTCCTTGGGCTGTTCGGCCGCCTCCTTCATCGAAAGGCCGCCCTTGTACTGGATGTAGATGTTGCTGAGCGTCACATCCTCGATGGGGTGTCCGGGAATGCCGGCGATAATCGAAGCGTAGCGGCAGTCGGCCTCCTTGACCACCACGTCGGAAATCTTCACGCGGCGGATGATGGCCACCGGAGTGCTCTCCTTCGGTCCGCGGGCACGGTTGCCCAGACGGATGTATATCGGAGCGTTCTGAATGTCGCGCATGGCGATGTTGCTGATGGTGATATCCTCGATGATGCCGCCGTCCACGGTCTCCAGCGCCAGTCCGCGGCAATGGTCGAAGACGCAGTTGCTGATGGTGATGTTCTTGAATCCGCCGTTGGACTCGGTGCCGAACTTGATGCGGCCGGTGGGGCCGTCCTGGTCGGGAGCCTTGGCGATGGTCTTCTTGAAGGTGCCGTCGAGCAGGGTTCCGGGGTCGTAGCCCGACACCTGGCAGTTGGTGATGGTGACGTTCTCGGTGGGTTTGGCATAGCCCAGACCGTAGGAGCTCTTGAGCACGATGGCATCGTCGTTGAGCGTATTGACGTAGCAGTTGGAGATGCGGACGTTGGCGCAGCAGTCCACGTCGAAGGCGTCGCGGTTGGTATCCACCTTCAGGTTGTCGAGAGTGAGGTTGTCCACGCCGGTGAGCAGCAGTGCGAAGTGACCGCATTTGAGCATGCTGATGTCGCGGATGGTGACGTTGTAGCACTCCTTGAGGGCGATGGCCTTGTTGGCCGCCGAGATGCCGTTCATCATCGCCTGGCCGCGGGTGATGCCCTCGCTGCCGTCGATGAGACCCGCACCCTCGATGGTGATGTCATGCAGGCCGATGCCCCATATCAGCGAGTTCTTCCAGTGGCTGTGGCCGAAATCCTGATACATGTCGAAGGCATTCTCCTCGGGCAGGTCGTAGGTCTTCTCCTTGGTGGGGACCGCCGCCTTTATCACCGCGCCGTTGTCGATGCGGAGCGTAATATGGTTTTGCAACCGGATGGAATAGCAGGAGTAGATTCCGGCCGGAAACCACACGGTTCCGCCGCCCGCCTTCACCGCCGCTCCGATGGCCTCGTTCACGGCATCGCTGTCGATATGCACTCCGTCGCCCTTGGCTCCGAAATCCCTGACATTGTAAACTCCGCCGCTCTGAGCCGACACCCCTCCGCAGAGAAGAAGCGCAGCAGCGATAGCTAAAAACTTTCTCATAGTCCGTTGAATAGTTTGATTAGTGAATGAATAGTGTAAGTCGAAAAAATCGGTTCATGACCTTTTTGACAACCTAAAGATAGGGGAAAAAGCAAAAAAAACCAAATAAAGCGGTTTTTTCACGGAAAAATCCTACCTTTAGGGTGCAAAAAGGCTGCGGAGAAGGCTTCCGCACGCCTTTTTCGCACATTTTACGAACCTAAAACAAATTGAACTTCAGAATGAAATTTTTTCCCGGAGAACACTTTCTGCGGGGTGCGATGTGCATCATAGCATCGGCCCTGTGCCTCGGGCTCTCGGCGCAGGAGCTGCGCGAAGTCCGTCGAATGGACGCCCGGTGGCAGTTCCACTGCGGCGACATCGAAAACGCCCAGCAGCCCGCGCTCGACGACAGCGGCTGGCAGACCCTCGACCTGCCCCACGACTGGAGCATCGCCGGCCCCTTCCTGGCCGAGAACCCCACCGGCCGCGGCGGAGGCTACCTCCCCTCGGGCGTGGTATGGTATCGCAAACACCTCACGCTGCCCGCCTCGGACAAGGGCAAACGCATTCTGGTGGAATTCGAGGGCATCATGGAGAACGGAGCGGTGTGGGTGAACGGCCAGCCGGTCGGCTCCCGCCCCTACGGCTACACCGCCTCGCTCTACGACATCACCGACAAAGTGAACTTCGGCAAGGAGAATATCATCGCCGTCAAGGCCGACACCTCCGCCCAGCCCGCCTCGCGCTGGTACACCGGCGGGGGAATCTACCGCCACGTGAACCTCATCAAGACCTCGCCCCTGCACCTCGACCACTGGGGCGTGTTCATCCATACGCCCGAAGTGAGCGCCGAAAAGGCCGTGGTGAAGATTCAGGCCCGGGTGGTGAACGACGGCCGCAGCGCCGCACAGGCCGCCGTGCAGACCACGCTCACCGCACCCGACGGCAGACGCTACGTCTCGCAGAAGAAGCAGGTGAAGGTGGAGGCGGGAGCCGATGCCGAATGCACGCTCACCGTCGAGGTGGACAAACCCATGCTCTGGGACACCGAAACGCCCCACCTCTACTCCGCCCGCACCGAGGTTTCGGTTTCGGGCAAACCGACCGACGACCGCATACATAATATAGGTATAAGAGACATCCGCTGGGAGCCCGCCACGGGTTTCTGGCTCAACGGCCGCAACCTGAAGCTCAAGGGCGTCTGCATGCACCACGAAGCGGGTCCGCTGGGCGCCGCCGTGCCCCAGTCGGCCTGGGAGCGCCGCATCCAGCGCATCAAGGAGATAGGCAGCAATGCCATCCGCACGGCCCACAACCCCATGGACCAGTCGTTCCTCGACGCCTGCGACAAGCTGGGCGTGCTGGTGATGTGCGAATATTTCGACTGCTGGCGCCTGCCCAAGAATCCGCACGACTATGCACGGGCGTTCGACGAGTGGTGGCAGCGCGATGTGACCGACATCGTCATCCGCGACCGCAACCACCCCTGCGTGGTCATCCGCAGCATGGGCAACGAAATCCGCGACGACCAGACCACCGAAGAGGGATTCAACACCCTGCGCGGACTGCGCGATTTGACCCACAGCCTCGACCCCACGCGCCCCGTCACCATGGCGCTCTTCCGCCCCAACGTGATGAAGCTCTACGATAACGGCTTCGCCGACCTGCTCGACGTGGTAGGCCAGAACTACCGCGAGAACGAACTGGTGGCCGCACACGTCCAGAACCCCGGCCGCATCGTCATCGGAACCGAGAACCGCCCCGACCGCGACCGCTGGCTGGTGCTGCGCGACTCCTCCTTCATGTCGGGCCAGTTCATCTGGGCGGGATTCGACTACCTCGGCGAGTCGCAATGGCCCGCCGTGTCGCTCGGAACCCGCTGTCCGTTCGACCGCAACGCCCTCTACAAACCCAAGGCGTGGGAGTTGCAGAGCTGGTGGAGCGACCAGCCGATGGTGCACATCGTGCGTCACGCCGGCAACAACGGCGAAGGGGCGTTCACCGATGACTGGACCCCGGTGGACTTCGGCTACGACCAGGCCGTAGTGGTGGTATACAGCAACTGCGAAGAGGTGGAACTCTTCCTCAACGGCGTCTCGCAGGGCGTGCGCAAAGTGGGCGCCGATGCCGCCCCGTGCCGCTGGGAGATGGACTTCGTGGCCGGAACCCTGCGTGCCGTGGGCCGCAAGGGCGGCGTGGAGGTCGCCTCGCAGGAGTGCCGCACCGCCGGCGAACCCGCCAGGGTGGAGCTCAAGGCCAAACGCAACACGATTGCCGACACGTGGGACGACGTGGTCTATCTGGTAGCCACCGTCACCGACAGCGAGGGTACGCGCTGCCCCAACGGCGACTACCGGCTCGATTTCAGCGTCGAGGGTCCGGGCCGGCTGGTGGGCCTCGACAACGGCAACCTGCAGACCCACGAATCGTTCTCCCAGTCGCACTACACCACCTACAAGGGCCGCGTAGTGGCCATCGTGCGCGCCACGGCTTCCGAGGGCGACATCACCGTCAAAGTCTCCGGCGAGGGCCTCGGCTCCTCGCAGGCCACCCTGAAAATAACCGATAACCAATAAACTACTCCTATTTATGAAAAACCTTTTCATCACCACGCTGCTCGCAGGCTCGCTCTGCCTGCTGGCAGGCTGCGGCGCTCCCGAAAAACCCGCCGCCACCGCTCCCGCACCGGGAGAGATTCCCCATCTCGAAAAACGGGGCGAGACGACCCAGCTCATCGTGCACGGCAAACCGCACCTGGTCCTGGGCGGCGAGCTGCGCAACTCCACCTCCTCGCACAAGGACTACCTGCTGCCCAAGCTCGAGATAGCCCGGCAGGGAGGACTCAACACCGTGCTGGCCGTCATCACCTGGGAGCAGATTGAACCCCAGGAGGGCGTGTTCGACTTCACCACCGTGGACGACCTGGTGCAGGGTGCACGCGAGAACGACCTCAAACTGGTCATCCTCTGGTTCGGCAGCTGGAAGAACGGCATCACCAGCTACGTGCCCCAGTGGGTGAAGAACGACCAGAAGCGCTTCCCCCTCATCGAGACCAAAGAGGGACACCGCCTGCCGATTCTCTCCACCGTCGTCGAGCAGAACTGGAAGGCCGACGCCAAGGCCTATGCGGCCATGATGCGTCACCTCAAGGAGATTGACGGCACGGAGAACACCGTGGTGATGATACAGGTGGAGAACGAAGTGGGCCTGCACGGCGACACCCGCGACTATCTGCCCGCAGCCGTGGAGCTCTTCAACGCCCCCGTACCCGAGCAGCTGATGAGCTACCTGGTCGAGCACAAGGAGAGCCTGCTGCCCGAACTCCGCAAAGCCTGGGACGCAGCCGGCGGACGCACCTCCGGCACCTGGAACGAGGTGTTCGGCAAAGGCGACTACACCGACGAGCTCTTCATGGCCTGGAACTATTCGCGCTACCTGAACGAAGTGGCCGCCGCCGGCAAGGCCGAATACGCGCTGCCCACCTTCGTGAACGCATGGATTGTCCAGCCCGAAGACCGCCATCCGGGCGACTACCCCTCGGGCGGCCCGCAGGCCCAGAACCACGACATCTGGCGTGCCGGAGCCCCCAACATCGACATCCTCTCTCCGGATATCTACCTGAGCGACTTCCCCGGCATCCTCGACATGTACTCGCGCGGCGGCAACCCCGTCTTCGTGCCTGAATCCAAGGCCTATGCCGGCGGCGCGGCCAACGCCACCTACGCCCTGGCCGAGCGTCATGCCATCGGCTACTCGCCCTTCGCCATCGAGCACTACCTCGACGACCCCGAGAACAATCCTCTCAGCCAGCTCTACCGCGCGCTGGGCACCTTCACCGACCGCATCGCAGCCCACCAGGCCGCCGGAACCATCCGCGGAGCCTGGCTCAAGGCCGAGAATCCCGTCCGTCCCAAACAGACCGTCTCGCTGGGCGACTACGACGTGGAGTTCTCGCTCATCACCGTCAAGCAGTCGGGCGCGGTGAACCTGGTCGGATACCAGACCACCGAGGGCTACGGCCTGATTATGCAGGAGGGCCCGGGCGAATACATCGTCATGGGCAGCAACGTGCAGGTGGTGTTCCGTCCCAAAGACGGCTCGCTGGCCGGACTGGCCAAAGTCGAGGAGGGCTGGTTCGAGGCCGACGGCCAGTGGCACGGCCAGCGCTGGCTCAACGGCGACGAGGTGCAGCTCCGCTACGACCTGAAGAAGGCCGAAAGCGAAGGCCTCTCGGGTGCCGGCCTGCGCTTCCGCGGCATCACCCCCGCATTCCAGCGCGTATGGCTCTACAATTACAGATAAACCGCGACTGCGGACTCTCCGGCGGGACCAGGCACGGGACTCCCGCCGGAAAGCCGCCGGCGCCCTCATACCTTAAAATACAGCAAAGATGAATACGACCTACAAAACCCTGCTCGCCGCAGCTGCGGCCCTCTGCTTCGCGACCGGAGTGCAGGCGCAGGTAAATGCCCCGGGATTCAAGGTGTTCCAGTTCCCGGCCAATCAGATTCCCCGCATCGACGGCGAATTCAGCGACTGGGACATCGTGCCCGACAGCTATGCCGTTCCCATCGACGAGATGTGGGACGACTCGCGCAAGCACCAGGGAATCGACCGCTCGACGCTCGACATCACCGTCAAGGTGGGCTGGGTCAAGGGCCTCAACCGCCTCTACTTCTACTACGAGGCCTACGACGACTTCTGGGATTTCGACCAGATGGGACTGCGCAACGACACCTTCGAAATCGTGGTGGACGGAGACCTTTCAGGAGGTCCCCACATCGAACAGTTCCGCCACAACCCCGAGGTGCTGGAACCCATGGAGAGCTACCTGTCGTTCCAGAACGTGCACGCCCAGAACTACCACATCTTCACCCCGCCCGCCGAAGGCAAGGACTGGACCATGGTGTGGGGCAACCAGCAGTGGCTCAAAGAGCTGCCCTATGCCAACTACGCCTACGACTACAAGTTCAGCCACGGTGAATCGGGCAAGCTGCGCTTCGAGTTCTACATCACCCCGTTCGACTTCGCCAGTCCCGAAGGGCCGGCCAAATCGGCCGAAAGCCCTCTCTACGAAGGCAAGAAAATCGGTCTCTGCTGGGCGGTCATCGACTACGACGCCGACAAACGCGGCAACAACGGATTCTGGAACCTCTCGAAACACCACACCATGTACGGCCAGGCCTCGGAGCAGCGGCTCTTCACCCTCATGCCTCTGGAAGAGCAGTTCCGCAAACCGGTGGAGGCCCAGTGGAGCTTCACGGTGGTGGACATGGACCAGCGCCTGGTTTCGTTCCGCGACCAGAGCTCCGGCAAGATAACCTCCTGGAAATGGGACTTCGGCGACGGCGAGACCTCGACCGAACAACATCCCCACCACATCTACAAGCAACCGGGCAAATACGTGGTAACCCTCTACGTCGATGGCCCCGACGGCAAGGCTCGCCGCTGCAAGGTGTGGGACGTGGCGGTGAAATAACCCGGACGACACGCCGACCGGAAAAGGGAACCCGGACGGAATCCGACAACCGAAAAAGGCTGACCGCAGTTTGCGGTCAGCCTTTTTCGCATCTTCACCTTCGACAGACCGAAGGCAAGGGACACCCGAACCGGAAGAGCGCCGGAAATGCCGGCGCTCTCTTTCCCCGACGCTGCGCCCCGCCGGCAAAACGCATCAGAAAAAAGGCCTCGGGGAGCTGTCCTCTTCGTGGGTGAAACGTTCGATTTTGTCGGCCGGAATCGAGTAGCCGTCAGCCGGACCCGTCTCCACGATGCGCACCAGATAGAGATACGTATCCTTGTCCTCCACCACCGCATATATCATCCCCGCCTCGTCCATGCAGGCCCTCTTCACGCTGTAATCGTCCTCCAACACGATGCGCTTGATGGGACGGCCCTCCCAGTCGAAGATGCAAATCGAGCACACCGCGTCCTGCCGGTCGTCACCCAAAACCGTGACGATGCACTCCTCGGCGGCATACACATCCACGAATCCAAACAGATGAGGCTTTATTTCCCGTCCCGTTTCATGGTCGTAGCGCGGTTCGACAAGAAATTTCGTCCACCGTGAAACGATTCTGTCGGATGCCAGGTCGAAGACCTCCAGCAGGGCCCCGTTCATGCTCGTCCCCTCGACCAGTTTGTCACGGCCGGGAGCTATCGAAAAACGCGACTGCTGATAGAGCCTGAAATTCAGGTTGGTCGTCGTATCCGGAATCGGAAACTCATTGTACGAAAACACGGGCGCCCCGCCGTCGTAAATCACAAACCGCTTCTGAGGATTCAGCCCCGTCGAAGAGACAAGATGACGCATCAACATCCGTCCGTCAGCTAACGGGAAGACCATATTCGACCAGTTGCAGACATTCTCGTTGCCCTTTCGATATTCCGGCACCGGATTGGTCAGCACATCGTCCAGATTGAACATCAGATACTGCAATCCGGCAATGTCCCACATCACGACATCGCCGTTGGCGGCATTGAAATCGGCACCCAGGTTGGTAATGATTTCACCCGGTCCCCGCCCGGAAAACACGGCGGACTTCACCAATTCGCCGCTCCGCTTGTCACAGACATGCAACATACCACCGCGAAACCCGCCAAAAAGCACCAGATAATCCTTATAGGGGACGATTTTATCGACACTTCGAGACAAATCTTCCGGCCGCAGCAACTCGACCCGACCATGCACCTCCTGCTCGAAAGAGGGCATCTCGAATTGCGGGGCTTTCGCACCGCAACCGCACAAAAAGAACAACAGAGGAAGGAGATTTCTTATTTTCATAAATTCAGTAGGATTAGTGATAGGCAAAATTAAAGACTAATCTCGAAAATTCAATCGATGTCAATGATTTATTTTCAGATTCCAACGAAATAGGAGAGTCCGCTGTTGTCTACAGCGGACTCTCCTTTCGTCGCACGAAAATCACAACTCCTGATAACGAGCAGGAACTCGTTCCGGCACATTGAATCGTCGGATTTTTTCTTCCGGTATGGAATAAGCCGGAACCGTCTCGGTTTCGATGATGCGCGCAAGATAATAATAACCGCTTTCATTCCGGACTACAGCATATATATTGCCCTCGTCATCCATACAAGCCTTCATCGGATTGTAATCATCTTCCAATACGATACGCTTCACAGGCGTTCCGTCCCAATCGAAAATACAAATCGAACGTATCTTATCCTGCGTTTCGTCGCCGATAACAGTAACGATTCCCTCTCCGGCCGCATAGACATCAGTAAAGCCATATATAAAATCTTTTTTGCCTCGCTTTTTCCCAGCGTCAGGATGAACAGGTATCAAATATTTTACCCAGTGCAACATCATTTCATCGACACCTAAATCAAACACTTCCAGCGTAGCTCCATTACGTCCCACACCTTCCACCAAACGAGTCCGGTCCGGAGATATCGACATGGACGACTGTTCATAAAGACGAAAATTCAAAGAAGTCGTGGTATCGAGAATCGGAAATTCATTATAAGAAAAGCATACCGAATCGCCGTCATAAATCACAAATCGTTTTTGAGGATTAGACCCACGAGGAGAAACACGATGCACCATAAGCATTTTTCCTTCTTGCAGAGAGAAAGCCCCTTTCGTCCAGGCATTCACGTTATCTTTCGTTTTGCAAAAACCTGAAGCGGAACCGGACATCACATCCTCGATATTGCAAGTCAGAATATCATTGGTCTGCAAATCGTAGAAAGTCATATCTCCGGTCGTCTTATTGAAATCCAGATTGCCGAAAAATACCAATTCGTTCGGTCCACGCCCCTTGAAAATCGCCTCATTCAATAATTCTCCGCTCTGTTTGTCGTACACCGCAAGAAAATTCTTTTGAAAAAAACCGACTACAATCAAGTAGGAGTTATAGACCTCTACCTTATTGACTATCTTGCACGGCAAATCTTCCGAAAACAAAAGCTCGGTCCGACCGCGCATCTCCTGCTGAAAAGAGGGCATTTGGAATTCATAGACGTTTGAAACCTTACACCCTCCTATAAGAAGCAAAAAAGACAGTAACAAACCTTTCCACATGACATAAACTACAAGTCATCACCGCTCCACTCTCCACATACAGGGCATCTTCCTATCAATAGCCAAGCAGCACCCTCTATTACCTCTCCGTCAAGATCATAGGCGACATGTCGTGTTCCACAGTATTCACACACACTCATGCAAATGTCATCAATTCCACATAGATTAGTATCACTTTTATACTCTTGTAATGCCAATACATTCTGATGAACCAAATGGCTCTGAGAACTTGCTCTCGACACGAAATAAGCCGCAACACTCAAAAGAACTGTCACAATAAAAGATACAAAATAAAACTTTTTCATGGCTGATAAATTTTAAATGGTTAAACGTTTATATGTACTGCAAATTTAGTAATAAATAATTAAAAACAAAATTTTAAATTGTATTTTTTCTCAAAAAAAATAATACTGAGAAAAAAAACGCCCTCCCCTCCTCCGCAGAAACGGACAGAGCGGATGCAGCAGACAATAGTTATCGAAAAACGATAAAATTATTTTGATTTTCAAAATTAATCCATACCTTTGTATCGGTTTTCCGGCGCGGAGACGACCGAAAGGGCGACCGAACCGCGCGGAAACCCTCGGAATCGAACGCACACATGAACGACACTATGGAAAGAACCAAGACGCTCAGACGCAGGATACTGATTCTCTACGTCGCATTTTTCGCCGTGGTGGTGGCCGGCATCTCCGGCTCCGCCGTGGGACAGTTCACCCGGGGCTACGACGAAGGGATGAAACTCAGCCAGCGCGTGGTGGACAACTTCACCACCGACCATCCCCGCACCACCCAGATGCTCTACGCCCTGCCCAACCAGAACCGCGACCTCAACATCTCCATCGAGGGGCTTTCGCTGCCCGAGGGGGTTTCGGTCGCCGCACGCATCAACACGCTCGACCTGCTCGTCGAGTCGGAGGCCGACGAGGGAACCTCTCTGCTTCAGGCACTCTTCTCGCTGAACGGTTCGCCCGCCACCATCATGCTCTCCTACGTGCTGCTGGGCTGCTACATCGCCATCTTCATTTTCATTCTTCTGATTATCAATTCACTGCGCCGAAGCCTCAAAAGCGAGAGCGTGTTCGACCGCAAGAACATCGTCAGAACCCGCGCCATAGGCATCTGCATCATCGTCATCGCACTGGCCCATGCCGCCATACAGCACCTGTCGGTGAAAGCGGCGACCGCCCTGCTCGACGGCAGCTCCGTACAGCTCGACACTTCACTGCAACTCAAATACGACAACATCGTCATGGGCATACTCATCCTGTTCATCGCCGAGGCCTTCGCAATAGGATACGACATGACCCAAGAGCAGAAATTTACCATATAATCACCAGACATGCAATCATTTAACACATATAAAATCACTGGGGGGGGGATATGGCGATAATCATAAACCTGGACGTTATGATGGCCAAGCGCAAGATGTCGCTCAACGAACTCTCGGAGCGAGTGGACATCACGCCGGCCAACCTGTCGATACTTAAAACCGGCAAAGCCAAGGCCGTCCGGTTATCGACACTCGAAGCGATATGCCGTGTGCTGGAGTGCCAGCCGGGCGACATATTGGAGTATCGTCCCGACCCGGAGTAACCCGGCGGGAGCCCCGGCAGGCTCCGCACCCGACAACGAGAAGAGAATAAACCAAATATCGAATGTCATGAACAAACTGTTTCTATTCATCGTGGCCCTGACCTTCGCCGCCGTCAGCGTGAGGGCGCAGGAGATTCCGGCCGACCCGGCCGTAAGAACGGGCAAACTCGACAACGGGCTTACCTACTACATCCGCAGCAATGCCAAACCCGAAAAGCAGGCCGAATTCTACATCCTGCACAACGTGGGCGCCATTCAGGAGGAGGACTCCCAGCAGGGACTGGCCCACTTCCTGGAGCACATGGCCTTCAACGGCACGAAGAACCTGCCCGACAAGACGCTCATCAACTACCTGGAGTCGGTGGGCGTGAAATTCGGCGCCAACCTCAACGCCTTCACCGCCGCCGAACAGACCTGCTACAACATGTCGGCCGTGCCCCTCAACCGCGAGGGCATCGTGGACACCTGTCTGCTGATTCTGCACGACTGGTCGCACTTCGTGACCCTCGACGACGCCGAAATCGACAATGAACGCGGCGTCATCATCGAGGAGCTGCGCACGCGCAACACCGCCGGCTGGCGCATCAACGAGCAGATTTCGCCCGTGCTCTACAACCACAGCAAATACGCCGAGCGCAACATCATCGGCTCCATCGAAGGGCTGAAGAGCTTCTCCTACCAGGAGCTCAAGGACTTCTACCACCGCTGGTACCGTCCCGACCTGCAGACCGTGGTCATCGTCGGCGACTTCGACGCCGAGTGGATGGAGGCCAAGGTCAAAGCGGTGATGTCGGACATTCCCGCCGTGGAGAACCCCGAGCCCAAAGCGGTCATCACCGTTCCCGACAACGTGGAGCCGCTGGTGAAGGTGGCCACCGACCCCGAACAGACCGCCACCCAGGTTTACGTCTACATCAAGCGGCAGCCCATTCCCCGCGAGATGAACAACACCGTAAACGCTTACGCAATAGGCATCATGAACGCCCTGGTCGCCCAGATGGCCTCGGAGCGTCTCTACGACCTTTCGCAGCAGAACGACGCACCGTTCCTGAGCGCCGCGGCCGGAACGGGTTCGGTGACCACCACGCTGGATGCCGCCATGAGCATGGCCGTAGCCCGCGAGGGCGAATCGCAGCGGGCATTCGAGGCGCTCTACGCCGAGATTGAGAAAATCCGCCGCTTCGGCTTCAACCCCTCGGAGATGGAGCGTGCGCAGAGCGAGCTGATGAGCACCGCCCGGCGCGGCTACAACAACCGCGACGACCGCCGTCACAGCGAGTTCGTGAACGTCTATCTCTCCAACTTCCGCCAAAACACCCCCATGCCCGCCGCCGAACTGGAGTGGCAGCTGGACAGCACGCTGCTTTCGGCCCTCGACCTCAACACGATTAACCTCTATGCCAAGGACCTCTTCAAACAGGAGAATCAGGTGATTATGGTGATGGCACCCCGCAAGGAGGGCGTCGCCACCCCCACCGAGCAGGAGCTGCTGGCCGGCGTGGAGAAAATCCGCAACGCGGAGCTTCAGCCCTACGAGGACAACACGGTGCGCGAATCGCTCATTCCCGAAGGGACCGAGTTCAAAGGCTCGCCCGTGGTGAAAGAGAGCGTGGACAAGTTCGGCGCCACCCTCTGGACGCTGGGCAACGGAGCCCGCGTACTGGTGAAGGAGAACGACTACCGGGCCGACGAGCTGCGCATGATGGTCAATTCGCTGGGCGGATTCTCCGCCTACGCGCAGGCCGCAAATCCCGCCTTCCCGACCCTGTTCAACGCCACGGTGCGCATGAGCGGCGTGGGCCGCTTCAAGGCCACCGAGCTCAACAAGGTGCTCGCAGGCATCAACGCCTCGTTCACGCCCAACGTCACCTCCTACATGGCCGGAGCCAGCGGCAGCAGCTCCATCAAGGACGCCGAGACCATGTTCCAGCTCATGTACCTCTACTTCACCCAGCCGCGCTGGGGCGAGGATGAGTTCAAACTGGTGGAGGACAACATCCGCACGCAGCTCAGGAACGCCGAAAGCAACCCCGACTTCGTATTCAGCAAGGAGCTCAGCGAGCTGCTCTACAACGGCAATCCCCGCCGCAGGCAGATTGCCCTGGAGGATGTGGACAAGGTCGATTTCGACGACATGGCCCGCATCTACTCCGAACTCTTCGACAATGCCGGCGACTTCGTGTTCATACTGGTGGGCAACATGAAGCCCGAAACCCTCAAACCGCTCGTGGAGAAATACATCGGTTCGCTGCCCACCCGCGGCAAAGTCTCGACCTGGACCGACGACCAGGTACGCATGGCCGCCGGTGAAGTCGAAAAGAACTTCGAGATTCCGATGCAGATGCCCAAGAGTTCGGTAGCGGTCGTATTCAACGGCCCGATGCCCTACACCATGGAGGAGACCCTCAAGCTCAACGTACTGGCCCAGCTGCTGCGCACCCGCTACACCGAAACCATCCGCGAGGAGAAGGGCGGCACCTACGGCGTGAGCGTCCAGGGACAGAACCAGCTCTACCCCGCCAACGGCTACCTGCTGCTCATCAACTTCGACACCAACAAGGAGATGGCCGCCGAGCTGACCGGACTGGTCAAGGAGGAGATTGCCAAGATGGCCCAGAACGGTCCCACAGAAGAGGAGCTCGCCAAAATCAAGGAGTATCTGGTCAAGCAGCGCAAGGACACCGTCAAGACCAACGGCCACTGGCTGGGAACCCTCAACACGTACTACACCCACGGAGTGGACACCGCCACCGGCTACGACGAGTTCGTGAATGCACTGACCCCCGAACAAATCCGGGCTACGGCCGCGAAGATTCTCGCCGACGGCAACGTCGCCACCGTGACCATGAACCCCAAGGAAAACTAACCGGAGCGTTAGCTTAAATACAACTTAAAAACCAACCTGACCGGAGGTGCCGCTTTACCCAGAGCGGCACCTTTTTTCGTATCGTCTCGACTACCAGCGTCTGATATCCCAGGACACGGAGGAGCGGCTGCGGCTCAAACAGCGGACCGAGCACATCGAGGTGTACCGCGTGGAGCGCACTTTCTACACCACCGAACGGGTGGCCGAAAGCATCGGCAACGCCGGTACGGGAGCCGACGGCAGTCTGCTGGGTACGATTGTTGGACTGGGTGTAGCCCAACCGCTGGCGGGTAGCGTCGCCGGCGTGGTGAACCACACGCCCAACCGGCAGCCGGAAGAGCCGGCCCCTTCGAAAAGCTCCGACAAAGAGAACATTTTCAGCCCGTTGAAAAAGCTGAACGAGTTGCGCAATGCCGGCATACTGACCGAGGAGGAGTTTGCCGCGAAAAAAGCGGAACTGTTATCGAAAATCTAAAACGACCGTGCATGATTTGCCCGAATTGTGAAAAACAGACCGATGAATACATCGACAAGTGCCCGCATTGCGGCTGCAACTTTCCCCATCCCTCGCCGGAACCCGAGGCCCGGCCCCGGAAAGACCGGCCCGCTCCGACCGTAAGATGTCCGCACTGCGGGAAAGAGCTGAGGAGGCAGGCCGCATTCTGCAAGTGGTGCGGCACCTCCCTCTCCGCCCCGCAGCCCGAAGCCGGCCGCTCCGCCGCCCCCGACACCGCTCCGGCCCCGCAAGCCGCCCCGGACCCGACATCCGCCGACTGCCCCCGCTGCGGAAAACCGGTCAATGTCCAGGCCGCATTCTGCAAATGGTGCGGCCGCAAACTGCGATAGAGACCCTTTAAAAAGAAAAGATACGTGCCATGAAATGTCCGAAATGCAATCGTTCCATCGACCCCGATTCGCTTTTCTGCGAACATTGCGGTTTCAGAATAGAACAGCGGCCGACAGCCGGTGCGGGCGGAACGCCCCCTCCTGAAAACCGGTTCGAGCCCAAGTGGATAATCTTCGCCCTGCTGCCGCTTCTGGTCATCGGAGCGGTGCTCGTCATCTGGTTCGCCGGCACACGACGCCCCTCTGCCGAGATGCCCCCAGGAGAACTCGCCGGAGAGTTTGTCGGAGAGCCCGCAGGAGAGCCTGCCGGAGAGCCGGCGGGTTCCGACCTGCCGGAGGTCCTGCCGGCCGCGGCCGCCGAGGAGAGCGCCGTACAGCCGCAAGCCGCTGCGGGCCGTGCTGAAAAGGCCCCGCAGGCCGCCCCGGTAAAGAGCGTGGCGGCGACACCTCGGGCCATCCCCTCGAAATCCGCCGAAACCCCGGAGGAGTACGAGCCGGCCCGCCCGCAGCCCACGGTGACGCAGCCCGCACCCCCTTCGCCCCCCAATCCTGTCTTCGAACGCGAGAAGCAGAGCGCCGGGGCCATCTACTGCAACGGCATCAATCCCGACAACCACGACACGGAGCAATACTTCTTGAGCAACATCGGCTCCATGAACCGCGACCACTTCGTGCTGAACTTCGCCTTTCTGACGGGGGAGGCCCTCTCGCAGCCGGTGATGACGCTCTCCGACAGCCACCGCGTGCTGGCACTGCGGCTGCAGGCGGACGGCACGATGGAAATCACCACCGACAACGGAGCACACGTCTATCCGCTGCGGCACCGATACGCCGTCAATACCTGGTACCCCATCGAACTCTCCTATTGCAGAGGCTCGCTGCGGGTGGGCATCGGTTCGGACTACGAGATGCTCGACATCGTGATGAACTCCGCACAGCTGGGTGACAACCGCCTCTCGACCGTAGACCGCGGCACGGGAAAGGCCTTCAGGGGACTGGTGCGCAACATCGGCGTCATCCGCGACAACGACTAACCGCGGCACCCGTCGAAAAGCTCTTCGAACGCCGCACGCAGACGGCCGGAATCGGCGATGATGCCGCGCAGAACGGCCAGCCGCGCAGCGTTGCCCGAGCCGGGAATCCACAGACGCAGGTAGCCCCCCTCGGCATACTTCTCCCGCAGATGCTGCCGGAAGCGGGCATAGTGCTCCTCGCGGCTCAGCTGCGGATAGTGCTCCAGCCCGTACTGCACCGTGCGCAGAAGCGTCACCCGGGGGTCTATCACCCGGTCGGCCTCGGCCACAATCATTCCGTAAATCGACCGCGGAGGTCTGTCGGCGGAGGCCCGGTGGTCTTCGACCGCCTCGCGCATGCAGACAATCTGCGGCCCGGTGAACCAGCGGCGCAACTCCGCATCGGCGGCCACGATTTCGCCCGACACCAGGTGGTGCCGTTCGCGCCCCGCCGCCAGTCCCGTGTCGTGATAGGCCGCCACCGTGTAGACCATGTCCGTATCGACGTCGTAACCGGTTGCCAGGGCGAGGCTCTCTTCGATGACCGTCCGCACGTGGTCGATGCGGTGGGCCGCATCGAAAGAGGCGTAGCGCGGCAAGACGGCCCGCTCGACGTAGGCTCTCAGCTCCCCGGTCACTCTGTCCGCCGGCCCGCTCATCGTCCGCCTCCCCTCTCCGCCGCTTCGCCGAGCGCATCCATCCGCTGCTGAAGCCGGTTCGCGAACCGGCCGATGTGCACCCCGTCGATGAGCCGGTGATTGACCTCGAGGGTCATGTTCAGCGACAGGCGCCCCTCGCGCTCGACGAAGCGCCCCCACGAGATGCGCGGAATGGAGTCGTCGGGGTCGTCGTCCCGCTCGTTGCTCACGGCCGTCACCTCCATCCACGGCAGACACGACACGTAGACCAGCTCGTCGGCCGGGAAATCTATGGCATTGATGAAATCGGTCTGCCGCCCGGACAGCTCGCGGGCCCGGCGGCAGAAATCCGCCACCTCGTCGCCCAGCCGGCAGGAAGTTATCCGGAACAGGTCGCCCTCGCCGAGGGTCGTAAAGCTGGGATGGGCCCGGTCGATGAGCCACACCTCCCCGTTGCGGATGCGGTAGCGGAAATTCTCGATGCCGTTCATCGTCTCGACCGCCAGGTAGACGAGCGCGAAATAGAAAGGCTCTCCGTGCGCCCTGCACCAGGCGCGGAGCGGCGTCACATCCACGGGGAAAGCCACATGGTAGAACGGGAAGGCCAGCCTCGAAGCCAGCTCGTACTGGGCTCTGCGCGGCCAGGTCTCGATATCGATTTTTCTCATGATTGTTCGTTTCTGTCGGTTCCGATGGCGGTAAAGGTAACGTTTTTTGTTTTATTTTGCTAATTTTGTCGTTACCAACCCATAAGAGAGTACGACCATGAAACGATTGACAGTTCTGCTGTTGCTGCTCGCGACGGTCGCCGCCGCGGCGGCCGCTCCCCGCAAAGTAACCGCCCGGGCCGAAAAGGTCACGCTGTTTCTCGACGGCGCACAGGTGACGCGCACCCGGCAGCTCGACCTGCCGGCCGGCCAGACCACGGTGATATTCACCGGTCTGTCGCCCTGGCTCGACGAGAAGAGCCTGCAAGTGGCGGCCCGGGGCGAATTCACCGTCACGGCCGTGGAGCGCCGCTTCGACTACTCCGACAGCCTGGCCCGGAACGAACGCCTCGCCCGAATCGAAACCGAACGGAAGGAGCTCGCCCGCCGGAGAGCCGAAACGGAATCGGCCCGCGAGGTGGCGGCCGCCGAAGCCGAAATGCTGAAAACCAACTGTTCGGTGGCCCATCGCACCGAGGTCACCCCGCTGGCGGCGATTCGCGAACTGACCGACTACTACACCTCGCGTCTGAACGCCCTGAAGGCCCGTTCGCGCGAGCTGGACGAACAGACGCAGGCACTCGACGAGCAGCAGGCACGGCTCGACCGGACGCTGCGGGAACTCCTCGGCGGACAAAAACGACAGCCGGTCAGCGAGGTGGTCGTGCAGGTAGAGGCCCCCGCCGCCTGCCGGGCCTCGTTCCGCCTGACCTACTATACGGGCGGTGCCGGCTGGTATCCCACCTACGACGTGCGTTCCGCGGGGCTGAACGCCCCCGTCGGCATCGCATACCGCGCCAATGTCTACCAGAACACCCGCGAGGAGTGGTCCGAGGTGGAGCTCACCCTCTCCTCGTCGAACCCCTCGACGGGCAGCGTCACCCCGCAGCTGCGGCCCTACCGGCTCGATTACGGACTTTCAGCCCCGCGCTACGACTCCCGCATCGACGGCAGCGAAGTGAGCGGCACGGTGGTCGATACCCGGGGCGAACCCGTCATCGGCGCTTCGGTGACGGTTCCCGGTTCGACCGTGGGGACCGCCACCGACATCGACGGCCGGTTCGCAATCACGCTGCCCGACGGAGCCGACCGCCTGCACTTCGCCTTCGTCGGCATGCAGCCCCAGACCCGCTACGTCACACCCGGCTCGTCGATACGGGTCCGGCTGGAGGAGAATGCCCAGCTGCTGGAGGAGGTGGTGGTCACAGCCTATGCCAAGAGGGCCTCCCGCCCGCTCATGGCCAGTGCGACAGCCGCCCCCGAAGCCGAAGCCTACGACACGGAGGCCGACACGAGCATGGCCCGCGACGTGGAGCACAAACAGACCCCCATGGGATATGAATTCGAGATACGCCGTCCCTACACGATTCCCGCCGACGGCAAATCCGTGACCGTGGAAATCGGCCGCTACGAGCTGCCCGCCGTCTACCTCTACCGATGCGCTCCGCGTGCGGACCGCGACGCCTTTCTCTCGGCCTCGGTGACCGGCTGGGAGGCGCTCAACCTGCTCGAAGGCGAAGCGAGCGTCTATTTCGAAAACACGTTCGTGGGCAAAAGCATCCTTTCGCCCGCCATCCAGCGCGACACGCTCGACTTCACGCTGGGGCGCGACCGCGGCATCGTCGTCTCCCGCACCCGCGAGAACTACTACAAGTCGCTGCGCACGATAGGCTCCTCGCAGACCCAGGAGGTCGCCTGGCGCATCTCGGTGCGCAACACCCGCAGCGAAAGCGTCTCGCTCGAACTCTCCGACCAGATTCCCGTATCGTCCAACGACGCCATCACGGTCACCGTCGAGGAGCTGAGCGGCGGCCGGACCGACAGCGGCGGCATCGTCACCTGGCAGCTGACGCTCGCACCCGGCCAGCAACGCGACCTGCTGCTGCGCTACAAGGTGAAATACCCGAAGAACCGGACCCTCGTCATCGAGTGACGCCGCAGCCCGCCCGACCCTCCGACGTCACCACGGGAAGGGCCCCGGGCCCTTTCCGAAACCGCGACACGCAAGGGGCTGTCCGCAATCTGCGGACAGCCCCTTCATCCGTACGGCGATTCGCTCTTCGCCCCCGGCGCACGGCTTCCGGCAGGGCAAGGCCGCAGACCTCCCGCCCGTCCCTCTGTTCGGAAAAAAGAGACCTGCGGAGCCATATATGCGGTTCCCGAAGACGCCCCCGAGAGCCCGGAGCAGCGGACCGGTCGAACGCATCGTCAGCGGGACGGCAGATTCCGGGAAAGGAAAGCCGAAACCCGGTCGATGAAACGGTCGAAATCGAGCAGCATGGGGTCCTCCATTCCGCCGTGCGCCGCCCCCTCGACCACCATCAGCTCACGGGGCGTCCGCTCCGGCAGCAGCTCCAATATCCGACGGCTCATCCACAGCGGAGTACGCAGGTCGCGGTCGCCGTTTATCAGAAAGACCGCCTTGCGGAAACGGGGCGCGATGTGCACCGGCATGCGCTCCGCCGGAAAGTCGGGCGGAACAATCAACTGCTCGCGGCTCTTGCCCCGCACCTGCATCACCAGCGGAACGAAGTCCCCGAAATCGGTGGCCAGACTGCGGCCGACGAATGCCCGCACATGCCGGTTGGCGTGGGCCGTCATCATCGACAGGTAAGCCCCCGTACTCCATCCCATCACGGCTATCGCCCGCCGCCGCACCTCGGGCTGGCGGGCGACGGCATCCACCACGGCGCGGTAATCGTGCAACATCCCGGTGCAGCACAGCCAGTCGGGATTCATCTCGAAAGGAGCGCTCTCTCCGAATCCCCGCCAGTCGAAGGTCGCCACATTGAAGCCCCGGGCCGTAAGCGCCCGGGCCAAATGCAGCTGGAAATAGGACATGTTGCCCGCATCGCCGTTGCAGATGACCACGGTCGAATGCCGTCCGCCGTCCGCGGCATAGGCTCTCCGCGCCCCGCCGAGCGCCGAAAACTCGGCGTCGGAAAGAGGCTGCTGGGCCGGGAAAAACCAGACGGCCAGACGCATCCCGTCGTCGGTCACCACCTCCAGCTCCCGATACATCAGTCCCAATGCCTCAGGCCGGCGAATGTAGGTCCGGTCGGGGCGTATGGCAAAAGCCCCGCAGACGACCGCCGAAAAGACGGCGGCGCACAACAGTCGTTTCATCATCTCTTTTTGTATGAAGTTTACCACCCAACGCACCTCTGTCTGAGTTTATTGCCCACGGCGAAGAGATTCCCCCCGGAAGGGAAGGAGACGTTTTTTCGGCCGAAACGGTTTGCAATGATGGAAAAATCGGTTACCTTTGCCGCATAACTTTTTTTAAAGGGGTGCCTTGAATATGACGGGCTGAGATTATACCCAGTGAACCTGATGCGGGTAATGCCGACGTAGGGAGCAATAGAAAAGAATCCCCTTTTCTGTTCTTTAAACAAATTAAATAGTATGAAGACACTTTGGTTGTCAGTTGCGATGCTGCCCGTGGTATGCGGCGTCGCGAAGGCGCAGGAACCCGATTCCGTGCGCATGGTAGAGATGCAGAAGGTGGAGGTCACCGCAACCCGGGCCACTGCCAAAACCCCCGTGGCCCACAGCAACATCGGTCAAAAGGAGTTGCGTAAAATCAACTACGGACGCGACATTCCCTTTCTGCTGAGCCTCACGCCCAGCGTGGTGGCCACTTCGGATGCCGGTACGGGCATCGGCGCCACGTCCATCCGCGTGCGAGGTACGGATGCCTCGCGCATCAACATCACCAGCAACGGCGTGCCCATGAACGACGCCGAATCGCATACCGTGTTCTGGGTCAATACCCCCGACCTGGCCTCCTCGGTGAGCGACATGCAGATTCAGCGGGGCGTGGGCACCTCCACCAACGGTGCGGGTGCGTTCGGCGCCAGCATCAACATCTCCACCGAGGCCCTCTCGCCCAAACCCTATGCCGAGGTTTCGGGCACCTACGGTTCGTATAACACCCACAAGGAGAGCGTCGCATTCGGCACCGGCCTGCTGGGCGACCACTGGGTGATGAGCGCCCGCATCTCCAACATCGGCTCCGACGGCTACATCGACCGCGCGTCGGTGGACCAGAAAGCCTACTTCGCCCAGCTGGGCTACTACGCCGGCGGCACTTCGGTGAAGTTCGTCTCCTTCGGCGGCCGGCAGAAAACCTATCACGCCTGGGACGGCCTGAGCCTCGAACAGGTCATCGCCGACCGCAGATACAACCCCTGCGGCGAGATTACCGACGCCGAGGGCAACGTAATCGGATTCTACAAGGACCAGACCGACAACTACGACCAGTACAACAACCATCTGATTATCACCCAGCGCCTCAGCAGCAAATGGCACCTGAACCTCACCGGTCACTACACCAGCGGCAAGGGCTACTACAACCAGTACAAGAACAATGAAAAGCTGAGCAAGTACCTGCTCTCGGATTTCGCTCCCGGCATCTCGCGCAGCAACCTCATCCGGCAGAAAAAGATGGTGAACGACTTCGGCGGCGTCATCGCCTCGGTGAACTACAACAGCACCCGGCTCGACATGTCGTTCGGCGGCGCATGGAACGAATACAGCGGCGTGCACTTCGGCAACGTGTCGTGGGTCAAGGAGTTCTCGCCCAGCGACCTCGCACACCAATACTATCGCAACTGGACCGACAAGACCGATTTCAACATCTTCGCCCGGGCCGAGTGGCGCATCGTGGAGAACCTGAACGCCTACGCCGACCTCCAGTACCGACGCATCCGTCACAAGATTCACGGCACCAACGACAACTACGACTCCAACATCGGAGCCATGCAGGCGCTCGACGTCAATCGCACCTACGATTTCTTCAACCCCAAGGCCGGATTGCACTACACCATCGACGACCGCAGCAACTTCTACGCATCGTTCGCCGTGGCCCACAAAGAGCCCACGCGCAACAACTTCACCGACGCCAAATACGACGTCGCGCCCAAAGCCGAACGGCTCTACGACTTCGAGCTGGGATACAACTACACGGGCGAGGTGTTCAACGCCGGATTCAACTTCTACTACATGAGCTACAAAGACCAGCTGGTGCAGACCGGCGAGGTGAACGAAATCGGCGAACCGCTGGCCGCCAACGTGCCCGACAGCTACCGCCGCGGCGTGGAGCTCATGGCCGGAGTCAAGCTGGCCCGCAACCTGCGCTGGGACGTGAACGCCACCTTCAGCCAGAACCGCATTCTCGACTACACCGACTACGTGGACGACTACGACAACGGAGGCCAGCTGGCCACCTACGTGGGCACCACCGACATCTCCTTCTCGCCGAAGGTCATCGCCAACTCCATCTTCTCGTTCGAGGCCAAGGGTTTCGACGCCTCGTTCCAGTCCAGCTTCGTGGGCAAGCAATACCTGACCAACATGCGAATCGACGAAATGTCGCTCGACAGCTACTTCGTCTCCAACCTGCTCGTCGGATACACCTTCCACGGCAAGACCATCAAATCGCTGCGCGTGGGCATGGAGCTGCGTAACCTCTTCGGCGAAAAGTATTGCAGCAACGGCTGGGGATACTCCTACGTCTCGGGCGGCGTGCGCTACAACACCGTGGGCCTCTTCCCCCAGGCACCGGCCAACGTGCTCTTCAACGTGACACTCCGATTCTAACCCCGCGACCGAACCGATGACGCACTACCTGGAGATAGCAGGAACGGTGGTAGGCCTGCTCTACCTCTACCTCGAATACAAGGCGAGCATCTGGCTCTGGCTGGCGGGAATCGTCATGCCGGCCATCTACGTCTTCGTCTACTACGATGCCGGATTCTATGCCGACATGGGCATCAACATCTACTACCTGGTAGCCGGCGTCTACGGCTGGGTCGCGTGGATGACCCGACGCGGAACCGACGGCACGGCATTGCCCGTCCGCCGCACCCCGCGCCGGTTCATTCTGCCGCTCGCAGCGCTTTCGGGGCTCTTCTTCGCGGTAATTGCCGCAATTTTGATTAACTTTACCGACAGCGACGTCCCCTACGGCGACAGTTTCACCACGGCGCTGAGTATCGTCGGGCTCTGGTTACTGGCCCGCAAATACCTCGAACAGTGGATAGTGTGGATTGCAGTGGACGCGGTCTGCGCCGGGCTCTACTTCTACAAGGAGCTCTACCCGACCGCCGCACTCTATCTGCTCTACACGGTAATTGCCGTAGCGGGATACTACAAGTGGAAAAAAATGATGACCGATGAGACACTATCCGATGCCCGATAAAGCGTACCGCGCGGCGGCCGTAGTGCTCGCCGCGGGAAGCTATCCCTGCGGCGAAATCAGCGCGGCCCTGCTCGCCGGAGCCGGCCGGGTGGTCTGCTGCGACGGAGCCGCAGACGAATTCATCGCCCGCGGCGGCTCTCCCGCCGCCATCGTGGGCGACGGCGATTCGCTGAGTCCCGCCAACCGCACCCGCTACGCGGACCTGCTGCACGTATCCGCCGACCAGGAGAGCAACGACCAGACCAAGGCCGTCCGCTTCTGTTTCGAGCGGGGATGGTCGCCGGTGGTGATACTCGGCGCCACCGGACGCCGCGAGGACCACACCGTGGGGAACATCAGCCTGCTGGCCGACTACGTCCGGCAAGGCGAGGCGATGACCGTCACCGACTACGGGGTGTTCAATGCCATCGATTGCGACAGCCGGTTCGAAAGCCGGCCGGGACAACAGGTCTCCATCTTCACCCTCTCCCCCGCTACCCGCGTGGGCGTGTCGAATCTGCAATACATTCCGCCCGCCGGCGGCATGCGCTCGTGGTGGCAGGGTACGCTCAACGAGTCGCTCTCCGACGAATTCACCATCCGCACCGACGGCCCGACCCTCGTATTCCGGCTGTTCTGAAATAGGCCCGTGACAAGGGAGTCGCCCGTCGCTCCGAAAACAGAAAGGCTGTCTGAGACATTCAGACAGCCTTTTTTTTATCGACCCGATACCCCTCTGCTCCGCGAACCGATTTCCGGCCCCTCTGCAAGACCGCAAACCGACTCCCGGCTTCGCCACCTCGCAAGACCACGAACCGACTCCCGACCTAACCATCCTCCAAGACCACGAGCCGACTCCCGGCTTCGCCACCCCGCAACACCACGAACCGCCTCCCGACTTCGCCACCTCGCAAGACCGCGAACCGGCCGTATCGCACCCCTCTTCCTCTTCCTCTTCCTCTTC
>JAGBHC010000033.1 GCA_017935625.1 Rikenellaceae bacterium
ATGGGCAGCACGGCGCCGTTCATGGTCATCGAGACCGACATCTTGTCCAGCGGAATGCCCTCGAAGAGCACCTTCATGTCCTCTACCGAGCATATCGACACGCCGGCCTTGCCCACGTCGCCCACCACGCGGGGATGGTCGGCGTCGTAGCCGCGGTGGGTGGCCAGGTCGAATGCCACCGACAGACCCTTCTGTCCGGAGGCGAGGTTGCGGCGATAGAATGCGTTGGACTCCTCGGCGGTGGAGAATCCGGCGTACTGGCGGATGGTCCACGGACGCATGACGTACATGGTGGAGTAGGGGCCGCGCAGGAACGGTGCGATACCGGCTGCGTAGTTGAGATGTTCCATGCCTTCGAGGTCGGCGGCGGAGTAAGAACCCTTGACCGGTATCCTTTCGGCTGTCAGCCAGACATTCTCCTCGCCCTGGGCGCCGTGTCCGGCCTTGTTGGCGCAGCAGCACCCCTGTGCGGCCTCGCCCTTATAGGTTATATCTGTGAATTTTGCTCTCATAAAAGTTCCTGTTTTAGATACCGAGTTCCTTTAAATAGTTCTTCAGGGTTTCGAGCACGTTGCTCTTGACGCTGATGAAATTGGTGATGCCCTGCGCTTCGAGTTCGGGAGCGCAGGCGGGGGCTCCGGCCACCACCAGCACGGCCTTGCCGCCGAGCTGCTCCTTGACCTGCGGAGCGAGGGTGGCGTAGTCGTCGTCGGACGAGCATACCACCACGATGTCGGCCTTGGCTTCGAGAGCGGCCTTCACGCCCTCCTCCACCGAGTGGAAGAAGGTGTTGTCCTGTACGCGGATGCCTGCGCATGCGAAGAAGTTGCAGGAGAACTGGGCGCGGGCGCGGGCCATGGCCAGGCTGCCGCAGGTGAGCATGAACGCCAGCGGGGTCTTGCCGCTGCGGTCGGTGCCCAGACGCATGGCTTCGAAAGCCATGGCGCCGCGGTAGGGCTTCAGGCATTTGCCTTCGGCGGCGGTGCGGGTCACGGCCTGCTCGGTGATGGCCTGGTCGGCCACCTCGGTGAAGTTGGGATACTGGTTGGCTCCCAGCAGCACCTGACGGCGGGTGGCGATGTTCTTGTCCTTGGCTGCGGCGCTGGCATCCACCGTGTCGGTGATGAAGCCCTGCTCGAAGGCTGCGACGTAGCCGCCCTTCTCCTCCACCTGCTTGAAGAGGTTCCATGCCTGCTCGGCGATGCTGCGGGTGAGGTTCTCGATGTAGTAGGAGCCGCCGGCCGGGTCTACCACCTGGTCGAAGTGGGCTTCGTGCTTGAGCAGCAGCTGCACGTTGCGGGCGATGCGCTCGCTGAAGTCGGTGGGCTGCTCGAATGCGGCGTCGAAGGGGGTCACCTCCAGCGAGTGGACTCCGGCGATGGAGGCGCTCATGGCCTCGGTGGTGCCGCGGAGCATGTTCACGTAGGGGTCGTAGACGGTCTGGTTCCAGCGCGAGGTGACGGCGTGCACGAACATCTTGCGCGAACATTTGCGCTCGGGGGCGTACTGGTTCACGATGTTGGCCCACAGCATGCGTGCCGCGCGGAACTTGGCAATCTCCATGAAGTAGTTGGAGCTTACGGCCATCGAGAAGCGGATGGCGTGTGCGGCGGTGCCGGCATCGATGCCCTGTTCCATGAGTTTCACCAGGTATTCGTGACCTGCGGCCAGCGTGAAGGCGAGTTCCTGCACGATGGTCGAGCCGCTGTTGTGGAAGTTGTGTCCGCCGACGCCGACCATGCGCACCTTCTTGTAGGGCTGGGCCTTTCTGACGAGTTCGGCGATGCGGGCGAAGCACTTGGCTCCGTCGCCGCAGCAGAAGGCGCCTTTGAGCGAGAGGTCCTTGATGACGGGGTCGATGTCGAAGTAGACCTTGGCCTCTTCGGGCTTGACGCCGTCGGCCGCCAGCTTGTCGAGCATCATCTCGGCCACGCGGCCGATGTGCTCGCCGCAGAAGGCCAGCTCCACGGCTTCGATGCGGATGTCCTTGAGCAGCGTGTCGAGGTCGGCGGCCGAGAACTCGGCGTTGCAGATGTGGAAACCGAGCGAGTCGATTCCCGCATTGAGTACGGTGAGCGCCTCTTTGTTGGCTTTTTCGGGGCACTCCACGCGGATGGTCTGGTGCACTTTCCAGTGGTTGCAGCACTTGGTGCCCCGGACGTAGGGGAACTGTCCGCTTTCGGCACCGAGGAACTCGATGCCCGCAAGGTCTTCGGCGCGGTAGTAGGGGCGGACGTTGAATCCCTCTTCGGTCCTCCACACCAGCTTGCGCTGGTAGTCTGCGCCTTTCAAGTCTACTGTTATCACCTCTTCCCATTTGGAGGTAGGCACCTCCGGAAATTCGGAAAACAGCTTCTCTGTTTTGTTATCTGCCATAACTTTTATAGAATTGGTTAAAAATAAACTCTTCGAGGTTTCTCTGAAAAAGTGTCCAAAGATACGAATAAGCGAGCGCAAAAGCAAGTTCGCTTGCATTTTGCCGAGCGGAAGTATCTAAGGCGAGGTCGAAGATACGGATAAGCGCGTGCAAAAGCAGGTTCGCTTGTGGGTTGCCTGGCGGAAGTATCTAAGGCGAAGTCAAAGGTAAGGAAAAAAACGTTACTGTTATTTAAAAAACACAACTTTTCGGTCTTTTTTCTTCCCGATTCCCCGTTTCGGGAGCGGCGGCGCATGGAACGGGGCCGGGGAAGCGGTCGTGCGCATCGTTCCTTGTCGTCTGCCGGCGTGAAAACGTGCCACTTTTCGCGGGGGTTTCTTCGGCCGAATCCCGGGAGGCCGGATTTCGGCGAGCCGCTTCGCCGAAATCCGTGGAAAATATCTCCTCTTGTCGCCTATCTGTTTTGTAAGCAGGTGTTTATTGCCCGGCAGAGAGGCCCGGGACCCCTTCGCCGGAGGTGCGTTCTGCGCCGGGATGCGCCGCCGTTTTCCCGGCGGAGTCTCCCTTGCCGGCGGGAAGTCGTTTTTTTTTCCTATTTTTGTTACCGGTTGATTGCTTCCGCCGGCCTGAAGCGGGCGGAACGGATTAAGAAGTATGGCGTATGTATGACGATTTGAAGCAATATATCGCGCGGCTGGAGCGGTGCGGCGAACTGATGCGGATTCGTGTTCCGGTGGACCCGCGGCTGGAAATAGCCGAAATCTGCGACCGCGTTTCGAAGAGCAGGGACGGCGGAAAGGCGCTGCTGTTCGAAAATACGGGAACCGGTTTCCCGGTGGCGGTCAATCTGTTCGGGTCGCGGCGGAGAATGGCCCTGGCCCTGGGGTGCGACTCGCTGCAGCAGGTCGAGGAGCGGTTGTCGGGCCTGGCGGCGCTGGCTCTTTCGCCCAAAAACGGATGGGGCGACAAGCTGCGGATGCTCCCGCTGCTGGGCGAGATGTCGCGGTGGATGCCCCGCCGGGTGTCGGGGCGCGGGGCCTGCCAGTGGCGGGTGCTGCGCGGCGAGGAGGCCCGTTTGAGCCTGCTGCCGATTCTTCAGTGCTGGCCCTGCGACGGCGGCCGGTTCGTGACTCTGCCGATGGTGCACACCGCAGACCCGCAGACGGGGGCACGCAACGTGGGGATGTACCGCATGCAGCTCTTCGACGATTTCCATACGGGCATGCACTGGCATGTCCATAAGACCGGCGCCCGTCACTACGATGCCTGCCGTCGGGCGGGTATCGTCCGCATGCCGGCGAGCGTGACGCTCGGGGGGGACCCGGCCTGCATCTATGCCGCCACGGCGCCCGTGCCCGACGGAGTGGACGAATACCTGCTGGCCGGCATGTTGCGCCGCCGCCCCGTGCGGCTGGTCCGGTGCATCACCAACGACCTGTGGGTGCCGGCCGACTGCGATATGGTCATCGAGGGCTATGTCGATACCACGGAGGAGAAGCGGGTCGAGGGGCCGTTCGGCGACCACACGGGATTCTACTCCCTGGAGGACCTCTATCCGCGTTTCCACGTCACGGCGATAACCCATCGCCGCGATGCCGTCTATCCGGCCACGATAGTGGGGGTTCCGCCTCAGGAGGACGCCTACGTGGCGGAGGCTACGGAGCGCATTTTCCTCACCCCGATGCGGCTGGCCCTGCAACCCGAAATCGAGGACCTCTACATGCCGCCGGCGGGCGTGGCGCACAACATCGCGCTGATGAGCATCGACTGCCGCTACCGGGGGCAGGCCGAGAAGGTGGCCCACTCGATGTGGGGGGCTGGACAGATGATGTTCAACAAGA
>JAGBHC010000034.1 GCA_017935625.1 Rikenellaceae bacterium
CCAATGCCCCCAATGACCCCGATGACCCCGATGACCCCGATGACCCCGATGACCGCGGCATGCGTCGTAGCGACGCATGCCGCAGCTTTTTACCAGTTTACAGCTCAGCACGTTCGCCGCCCGAAGAGCGAAGCGCAGCCGGCAACCGGGCGGAGCGAAGCCGCGAACCGTCGTTTTTTACCGCCGGCGACACCACACCCAAAGGGAAATATGGCTATTTTTGCGCCATGGAAAAGACAATCACCGAAAGCAGGGCGGCCCTTTTCTCCGCCCTCGGAGAGCAGCTCCGCACCTTCATCGACAGCGCCTCCGCCCCGGAGCTCTTCGCCCGGGCCGAAGCGGCCAACGGCTGGTTCACCCGGCGGGAAATCCGCCGCGCCCTCGAAGCGATATGTTCCCACATGCTGAACCGGCAGGCCCTGGATGCGTGGCTCGCTGCCTATGACCTGCACGGAGTGCGGCCCCGGCACGTGGGAGTCATCATGGCAGGCAACATTCCGCTGGTCGGATTTTTCGACCTGCTGTGCGTAACGGCGTGCGGCCACGTCTGCCACTACAAGCCCTCGGCCAAGGACACCGTGCTGACCGAATGGATAGTCGGCCGGCTCAAGCGGCTCGACCCCGCACTGCCCCTTTTCCGCTACACCGAACAGAGCCCGATTGAGGCCGTCATCGCCACCGGCAGCGACAACACCAACCGCTACTTCCGAATGCGCTACGGCTCCATGCCCGCCCTGCTGCGCGGAAGCCGCGCATCGGCCGCCGTGCTGACGGGCGGCGAAACCGCCGAAGAGATAGAAGGCCTGTGCGACGACATCCTGCTCTATTCGGGTCTCGGATGCCGCAATGTCAGCCTGCTCTTCCTGCCCCGCGGATACGACTTCGCCCCCCTGGGCCGGGCGCTCGCCCGGCGGGAGCGGGAGCTGAACCCCAAGTGGCGCAACAACTACCTCCAGACCCGGGCGCTCGCCCACCTCTCCGCCGAGAAGTACATCGATTGCGGCAGCGCCATACTCTGCGAAAAGAGCGACTTCCCCACCCAAATCAGCCGCATCGACTACGCCTATTACGATGAGCCGGAGGAGGCCGCCCGCTGGCTGCGGGAGCACGACGCCCGCATCCAGTGCGTGGTGAGCGGCAATCCGGCGCTCCACCCGCGCTGCGTGCCCTTCGGAGAGGCCCAGTCCCCCCGGCTCACCGACTATCCCGACGCCGTGGACGTCATGGAGTTCCTGCGCGGAATCGGACTCGACCGGAGTGCGGTCTGAAGTTTTCCGAAAGACCGGACCTCAGTCCGATTTTCGATGCTATCTCTGGCTTCGTCTCAGATACTTCCGCCCGGCAAAATGCAAACAAGACAGCTTTTGCACTCGCTTATTCGTCCTCTTTGGCTCCGCTTTAGATACTCCCGCTCGGCAAAATGCAAACAAGTTTGCTTTTGCACTCGCTTATCCGTATCTTTGTGTAATTTGTAAACCAAAATTTCTACAACTATGTCGATGGTTTTTAAATTCAGAATGCTGAGCGACGAGAACGACCGCTTCGTGCGCGATTACGAAGTGATGTACGACATGACCCTGCTCGAATTCAACCGCTTCATCTGCAAAGACCTGAAATACGACCCCAACGCCATGACCTCGTTCTTCACCTCGGACAGCCGCTGGAACAGACTGCGGGAGTATACCCTGGTGGACATGGAGGAGACCGGACGCGAAGATGCTCCACTGCCCATGGAGGGCGTCGCACTCGGCCAGATTATCCACAAACACCGCGACCGCCTGATTTTTCTCTTCGACCTGTTCGCCGACCGGGCCTACTACCTCGAACTGACAGCGACCGGCCAGGCCCGTCCCGGCACGGAATATCCCCGCACGGTGCTCAGCGAAGGGTGCGCACCCGACCAGTTCGACCCCGAAGCCGGCAGCGACGAGTCGGGGTCGATATTCGACGACGCCATGGGCGAATTCAGCGATTTCGAAGGCGACGACAGCTACGACGATGAATACTGAGAATACCGCCCCCACCCTGATAGTCATCGTCGGGGCCACCGGTTCGGGTAAAACCGACCTCAGCATCGCCCTCGCCAACCGGTTCCGCGCCCCCATCCTATCGACCGACTCGCGCCAGGTCTTCCGCGGCATGCCCATCGGCACGGCCCAGCCCACCGCCGAACAGCTGGCCGCCGCCGAACACCATTTCATCGCCACGCTGGACATCGACCAGCCCTTCTCCTGCGGCATGTTCGAGAGCCAAGCGTTGGAGCTGCTCGACCGTCTCTTCCTCACCCACCGGTATGCGGTGGCGGTCGGCGGTTCGGGGCTCTACGTCCGGGCCCTGTGCGAAGGGATGGACGAACTGCCCGAAGCCGACGAGGCGCTGCGCGCCCGGCTCCGGCAACGGCTCGAGCAGCAGGGGCTGCCGGCTCTGTGCGACGAGCTGCAACGGCTCGACCCCATCTACCACGCGACCGTGGACCTCGACAACCCGGCCCGTGTGATGCGTGCCCTCGAAGTGTGTCTTCTCAGCGGACGCCCCTACTCCTCGCTGCGGCTGGCCCGAACGGCGAAACGGCCGTTCCGCATCGTAAAGATAGGCATCGACATACCCCGCGAGGTGCTCTACGGGCGCATCGACCGGCGCGTGGACGCCATGATGGCCGCCGGTCTGGAAGCCGAAGCCCGCAGGCTCTATCCGTACCGCCACCTGAATTCGTTACAGACGGTGGGCTACAAGGAGCTGTTCGACTATTTCGACGGACTCACCTCGCGCGAACAGGCCGTGGAGCTCATCAAGCGCAACAGCCGCCGGTATGCCAAACGCCAGCTCACCTGGTTTCGCCGCGACAAGCAGATAGCCTGGTTCGCTCCCGACGACATCCGCTCCATGGAGCAGCATATCCTGCACGACACTCCCGCATAGACCCACGGAACCCCCATATAAACCCCACGATGCCCCATATAGACCCCGCGGAGACTCTCACATAAATCCACAGAGCCTCCATATAGACTCGCGCGATGTCCTCACATAAACCCGCAGAGCCTCCATATAGACTCGCGCGATGTCCTCACATAGACCCGCAGTGCCCCCATATTAGACCCCACGGCGCTCCCGCATAGACCCGCACAGAGTCCTCACATAAACCCGCAGAGCCTCCATATAGACTCGCGCAATGTCCTTACATAGACCCGCGGTGCCCCATATAGACTCGTGCGATGCCCACACATAGCCCCTCCGACGCTCCCATATAGACCCCGCGGTGCCCCCGCACCGGCGGCCGCGACGGCAAACCCGCCTGCCGGAAATCCCCCAACGCCTTCCGACGACGGTCATGCGGCCGAAGCGACCGTCCGCACGGTTCCCGAATCCGTTTCGCAAGCGGCCGACGGAGTTCTTTTTTATCAATATTTTTACACTGAATATCAACGGATTAAAAACACGCGCAAAATAAATTCGGCTTAAACATTTGCAGAAACCGATTTTTTATCTACCTTTGTACTCGCAAAAGAGAAACATATTTGCGGAAATAGCTCAGTTGGTAGAGCGCAACCTTGCCAAGGTTGAGGTCGCGGGTCCGAGTCCCGTTTTCCGCTCAGAAAAAGAGAGGACGGTCGCAAGACGGTCCTTTTCTTTTTTCTGGGGGAAAAGACCGAGACTATCCCTCCCCTACCTGCCCGGCACACCATATGACGCAGATTCTCCTCCCCCGACAGATGCGGAAGCACTCGACAGGAGCAGGAGAACCCGGCAGATGCGGAAGAAAAAAGAGCGCACCGGTCGGTGCGCTCTTGCTAAGTTCACGAATGAAGTCATGCCGGCTTACTGATGGAATATCTTCGCCACGATGGTCCACCTGCCGTCGATTTTCACCAGCGAGTGGAAATCGGTGAACGACAGACCGTGCCAGTTCTCCAGCACGACACGCACCGTCGCAGCCGTGCCGACCACCTCCACGACATCCACTTCGGCCTTCGTTTCGGCGGCAGCTCCGAGCTGTCCGATGGCGGTATAGAGGTTTTCGATGCTTCCGGCCGACAATTCGCCGTTCAGGTAGCCGTACATGACGGCATCTTTGTGAAACGCCTTTTTGGCAAGCTCGACATCGCCCGCAGCACAGCCGTTCACGTACTGCATGACGACCTCCTTGATTTCCCGATAATCTTTAATCATTGTTTTGTCCTCCTGTTTTAATCGAGTTCTTATTTCTGAATCGTGTTCGAATTCTGGTTGTAGGCCTTGGCCACGCAACGCCACTCGCCGCCGATTTTCAACAGCAGCAGGTAGTCGGTGAAGTCGATTCGGCCGCCCCAGCCCTCCTCCAATACGCGCACTACGGCCAGCGTCTCTTCGACCGCCACCACGTCGATGCGCGCCTTGAACCGGTCGCCTGCCGCGACCGAATCGACATTGCGGTAGAACTGTTCGATGCTGCCGTGCTCCAGTTTTCCGTCCAGATAGCCGAACAGAACGGCTTCGTCGGTGAACAGCTCTTTCGCATAACGGCTGTCGCCCTCGGCGACGCTCTTCACGAACTTCATGGCGGCGGCTTCCACCGCCTTGTACTCTTCGATGCTTGCTCTCATAACTTTCTATTTTCAATTCCGCTGCAAAGTTAGAGGGTAGTGTCAGACCGCACAAGTACCGAAAAATTATTCATATACTGAAAATTTATTCGGTATACCGTTCGTCCGGAATGTTATCCGTATCTTTGACCTCGTAAAAAGACGATTATGTACGAAAGGAAAATACCTGTCGATTTAAGCTGTCCTTTGCGGCTGACGATGAGCCTGATAGACTCCAAATGGAAATCCTGTATCCTGGACGAACTGCGCGATACGTCCATGCGGCCGAGCGAACTCCATAAGGCGCTGCCGGAGGCTACGCCGCGCGTGTTGGACCTGCAACTGAAAGAGCTGGTGGACGACGGACTGGTTGCGAAAACCATCTATCCCGAACTGCCTCCGCGCTCGGAATACTCCATCACGGAACTGGGCCGGTCCCTGCTGCCCATCCTCGATTCTATGATTGCGTGGGGTGAGACCAACAGGGAGCTGTTCGAAAAGAAATACGGCATGTAAAATCGGACCATGCCGCCCGAAGCCCTCTTTCCAACGGCATGGTCCGCTCGTCGGTTCTGGGGCTCGCTGTCTCCAGCTGCCGCAGGGGCATTCATGCGCCGGCTGGGTTCTTCCCGCTTGATATTCTTATTGGAAATACTTCTCGATAGTTCGGGCGCTGTTGTCGGCCGCTGGACTTTTACGGAACAGTCTGGGGCCGGGAAAGACATCGCCCAACAAAAACCGGCATAAAAGGGAAAGGGGCGCACTCCCGAGCGGGAGACGCCTTCTCCGCCCCGCCCGACTCCGGCGGTCAGGCGAGCCGGAGGCCTCTCTTTCACTTGCGCTTCCGGTCGAACGGATATCGCTCCTTCCAGACAAACTCCTTGATGGTGTAGACAAAATCCCGGTCTTCGAAAGTCTCGTCGTCTATCTGGCGAAACGTGGCGGCGTCGATGTCGTCGAGCCGGGTCCGACCGTAGAAAACATGGTGCGCATCGGCTGCAATATGTCCGTAGAAATAGAATTTCGCCTCCGCCACATCGAGGGAGTCTTCCAGTATCCGGTTCCCGTCCAAAAACAGCATATCATTGACAATACACTTATCCACCCCCACCTCTTCGAATCGCTTCACGTCGATATCTCTCGCTATGACGGCATTGCAATAAATGATATTCCGTCCGTTGCGCAAATACCGAGACCCTGGGCCTGGCACATCGACGGGCGACCGCAACGAATCGACCCGATTCAATATCCATTGTCCCAGCGAAGCGTCATAACCGCTATTGTACAGATAATCGTCGTCGATGTACCAGTCCGCTTTCTCCAGCGCGGTGAAACTGTTCCGGTCCACATCGAGCGGCTTTTCGTAGAAGTACACGGAGTCCCTGTCGCGCATCAGAAAACTTCTCAGATGCCCCGGAACAAAATACTCCGCCGTCTCCACATCGATGCCGCACCGGGCCGGACGATAACGGCCCTCCGAAGTATCGAAGACATAGACGCAGTTCGCATCCTTGGGCAGACCGCTCGCATCCACCTCGAAAGATGCCGCATCCGCACCCTCCAGCGGTTCGTCTTCATACCACACCTGCTCCGCATCTTTGGCCCAGACGTCGTCCAGCACCGTGAAACTCCTCTCATCCGCCCCTTTCAGATAGCCGAAATGCCCGTGCGTTATCAGATTCAACGGATGGCTGACCGAAATAAAATAGATACCCCGCACATTCCTGTAATACGTATCATGGGCCGCACTGACTCTCGTACCTCTCGGAACGGGCAGAGAGAACAGGCAGCAGACCCCGTAATAGAGGGCGACCGCCACTGCAACGCATACCAGCCCTCTTTTAACTCCCGATTCCCGGGTTCGCTTCATCGGACACCTCCTTCCTTTTCCAAATAAAACACCGGTATAAAGATAAGACATATACGCGCAACCCGCCCCCGCTGCCGATAACCTGTCGGCCCGCCGCCGGAACCGGTGCGTCGAATTCCGCGTTTTTCATTTTGTTTCCACTCTCCGCCAGAGGATTCCGACACGTACGGAGCGGTCGTCCCGCCTCCGGAAAATCGTCTCCGGGAATCGCCTCCGGGAATCACCTCCGGGAATCACCTCCGCCAACGTGTCGGAATGCGGAAAATGCATGAAAAAAAGTCGGTGACGCGCTCTCTTCCGCTTTGCCGTCGCAACGCAGAATCACCGGAATTCGAAAACTAAGAGACGGGACACGCCCGACGAAGCCTGCACAGAGACGTTTCGCCGGCGAGCGGATTTCTCGAATAAAAAATCGGGGACGAAAAATTCGTCCCCGACGCTCGGCAATCCGGAGTGCCGGTTATTTCTGTTCGTTGAGGATTCGCATTGCGCATTCGAAAATGGTGGTGTCGTCGAGTGTCACCACTCCTCCGTCGGGTCCTTTCTCATAGTGAACACCCACCGGAGCCTGAGCGTCGAAATGTCTGCCGCCGAAATAGTTTCTAACTGTCTCAACATCGATTCCCAACTCGTCAGCGATGCGTTGCGAACTGCCACTGGGCAATTTATCTTTGATTCTGCGCAACTCGTTAAATGTTATGACCATATTCGTTTGATATTTTAAGATTAGTGATTTCTGCACATAAAGATAAAAACTATTTTCGAAATTTCAAAATTATTTCACGAATCGGGTCGTTTTTCCTGCGAAGCGCGGCCGCCGGGCCTGCACCGGCAGCAGCCGGGGAGAAAAAGGCGCGGCAGAAGAGGGTCTCTACGGCTCCCTGCGCACCGAAACGGAGAGCGTCGGGCAGACCGCACTCTCGTAAACCGCCAGGTTGTAGCAGTAGTCGCGCAGCTCGTCCCGCGAGGCCAGACGGCAGAAAGGATATTCCCGGGGAGCGAGCTCCACCCCGAACCGGAAACGGAAGAGGTCCGCGGAGGCGGACTCCAGGCGAAGCGTGCCGCGCAGGTCGCGTGTGCCGAACATGCCCCAGAGCGACGAAGCATCGGGGCATGCGGGGTCCGAAGGGTGGAACAGATAGAGCTCTCCGGCCAGAAACCCGAAACGGGCGGTAGGTAGGTCGTTCTCGGAAGAGGGAATCCCCGACGGGTCGGAAGGATTCGAAGGATGAGGAAAGCACGATGTTTCGCAATTTTTCATTTTGACGACATGTTTAAATTATCGAATAAAAAAACGCGGAACTCGACCTGCTAATCCTACAAAGCCAAATGTACCAAACAGCGAGCCGAGAACCGCGCGTATAGCACAGCCCCAGCTGCTTATCCGTTTGATTGATTACTTGGCTTTTCGGATTAGATAAACAGCGTTGCCTTAAAATTCCTGCTCAAAATTAAAGATACTTTTCCATAACACAAAATATCGTGTTGTAAATTTTCACAATATGTGATTTTTACTCCGAAACGACGAAAAAAAGAGCCCGGACAAGAGAATCGATTCCTCTGCAAAACCATCTACGGCACCCGAACCTTCAAGACTCTTGCCTGGCGTCGCGCTCTACCGCTCCGTACTCGCCGTCGGTACGGCCGCCGATGGCCAAGTTACCCAAGTCGCCCTGCCGCAACGCTTCGACAACCGCTCTTTCCGCGCCTCGCCAATCAGATACGCAGGAACTGATTCAGCGAAATCTTCAAATAAACGATTTCGCCGTGGCTGATATCATAGGAGCGCAAATACAGAAGATTATCCTTGTGCCAGGATATTAGCTTAAATCGTTCCTCCTCTGACACAAACAGGCAGTGTTCGCCACTATAACCGTTGTTCCTGTAGGCTTATCAGATTACCTGCTTCCGCTGTTTCATATCTCAATTTACAAGTGTATTCCTACTATTTACAATCCATCGTTTGGTAAGATACGAAGTAATCAGTACGGGAACGAGGAGGAGAACCGCCCATCCTGCACAGATGATAACCACCAGTTCATTGTCCGTAATGTATTTGCCTTCATCCGCAGGTATGTTCTCCGGCCGCACATTGGCCGTTGCAGGATTCCAGTCATATAAGAATATCAATAGCGGAACTATCAACAGCACGGCAGAAACCACATACAGGTATCCCGCAAGTTTCAGCCAAGAGTTCCCTTTATACAACAGCCATGTCGGAATGCCGGATATCGCCAGATAAAGACACAATGCAGGAAACAGCAATATCAGCACAGCTCCGCTGCACGATTCGAACTCAGCGCCGCTGCACATCAGCAAAACAACCGTTTGGCATAACAACAGAAAGCCGCAAAGCAGCATCATTGCCTCGAATTTCCAGAATCGCTTATCGGTCAGTTTCATAATCTTCAAGTTTTTGATTTAGTAGAACACACACTTTGCCTTTATTATCTATAAGGCCAGTGTTTAGTGATTCGTCAGCCCTAAACATATTATCCAAGAAGTGAGCCTGAATAATTCGCACTCCTGATATTTTCATTCCGTAAATATTTACACATCAAAGAAATATATTGTCTGACACCCTTCATTCAGTGTATAGTTCTCTATCCTGTCTTTATAGATTCGGATTACAGGTCTTTTCATTATGCCAACAACAATGAATATAGTCCGATACTGACCCCGATAATAAATGCCAATCCAGATACCCCGCCTATTATCATTTTAGTGTTATCTGCATGTATCTCTTTATATATCAGCCCAAAGTCAATAAAAGACTTTTGGGAACACTGCAATATATGTTTATTGGGCTTGCCATACGCAAAGTTATACATTTTCGCTGACATACAGCGTACTCCGTTGAAAATTAGTGTCTTATACCCATAATTTTACGGCACAATCCACATGATTATGGGGCGTCTTGTTGGGTTAGGTCGAAAACCATCCCAAAACCTGAGCTCAAGGGGATGGTTATTTTGCACCGAGAAGCCCTCTGTGATTCTGACCTCAATCCGACCTGTTATCGCCGAATGACAAAAATCCTATCAGATGCTAAGATTTCGTCAAATCTTTCATCCCCAGACGCATGCCTTTTCTCTTCCATTCACTCTCTCAAAGCAACTTTTTCACTCCCTTTTTTCCCTTAACGGATAGTTGTACCGCTATTTTCTTTTCATCGATAAAAATCAACCGACAAGGCCGGGGAAGCCGGAAACCAGGGGCCGGGAAGCCGGAGAGAAAGGACTGGACCGAAAAAGCCGATACAAGAAAATCGACAACCAAGAGCTGGAAGGCGAGAGGCCGAGAAGCCGGAAATCTGGGGCCGGGGAGCCAGACAGCCGGTACGGGGAAACGGGCACCGGGGAACCGAAACGGGAGAGCGGGCAGAAGAACCGGACCCGAAAAACAGAAACGGAGAAAGCGGAACGGAAGAGGCGGAACGGGATGCCGATTGTTCAGGCCCCCGCCTCCCGGTGCTGCGCCCGCACTTCGAGGCCGTTGCGGAACTGCAACGGAGAGAGGCCGGTCATGCGCCGGAAAAAGCGGCACAGATAGGAGACCTCCTCGAAATGCAGCCGGCCGGCGATATCCGCCACGGAGAGCTCGGTGTCGGTGAGCCAGCTCTTTATCTCGACGACCAGCTGCTGCTCGATGAGTGCCTTCGGAGAGGTTCCGCAGGTACGGCGGCACACCTTGCAGAGATAGTCGGGAGTGATATGCAGGGCGACGGCATAGAAGCCCACCGACCGCTCCCGCGAGACGTGCTTGGCCAGCAGCGACCAGAACCGGCAGGTAATCGTCCAGGCCCGGTCCCTGCGCTCCCGCGGCATCCCGCCGACAACCGCGGCCAGCCGGGTGTCGATGGCTATGAAAAGATTGTAAGACATTGTTGTTGAACAAGGCGATGCGGTTGGCTCCGAAGATGTTCTCCGATATCCACTTCATCTGTTTCCACCAGTCCGACACCAGTTCGCGCTGCTCCGGCGAAAGCGGCAGGATGGGAACATAGTGGAGGTAGTCCCACAGCGACATGCTGGTGATTTTGTAGTAGGCCGTTTCAATCATCGACTCCGGCAGAGAGACGTAGCGGGCCGAGAAATCGGACGAGACCTCCGACACCGAAAGATAGACATCAGAGGTGAGCACCAGCAGGTCGCCCTCGCCGAAAATCGTTTTTTGCATATCGGCCGACACCGACGCCCGGCCCTTCGTGCAGAGAAAAAACACGCATCCGTCGGTTCTCACGACCCGGCCGACGCTTCTTTTCCAATCCGTTACACCGATTGACTCACTCGGATAAGTAGATATCGTCATGGCGCAAATATAGCGGAATATCTCTCACGAATCAAAATTTTTATCCCGAAAAGTACCATTAGAGACCTGAAAAATACCTCCTTCTCCGCAAGGGAAGTCGTAATTTTGCGGACCTTCACAAACAATGCGATTTCGACTATGAAGAACAGAAACCTCGACAGAGACAAACTCGACCTGGCGAACGGAAAGATAGGAGCGTTGTTCCGGAGCCTGTTTTTCCCGACACTGGTCGGCATGATTTTCAACTCGGCTCTGACGGTCATCGACGGGATATTCGTGGGACGGGGCGTGGGTGCCGAAGGCATCGCCGCGGTCAATATCGTCGCACCGCTCTTCATGATTGGCACCGGCATCGGACTGATGTTCGGCATCGGCGCCTCGGTGGTGGCGAGCATCCGGCTCTCGGAGAACAAGCAGAAGGCCGCCCGCATCATCATGACCCAGGCCTTCGCGGTGGGGCTGCTGCTCATCGGAGTCGTCTGCCTGGCGACACTGCTCTCTCCCCGCCGGGTCGTCTACGCCCTGGGATGCAGCCCGCTGCTCGAGACCGATGCCGTGCACTACCTGCTGGGGCTGCTGCCCGGTCTGTTCTTCCTCTTCATCGAGTGCGTGGGCATGATGCTCATCCGGCTCGACGGCTCTCCAAAATACGCCATGTCGATACAGATTGCGGCCGCTGTCGTCAATATCGTGCTCGACTGGTACATGGTGTTCCCCCTGGGATGGGGCGTGCTGGGAGCGGCCGTGGCCACCTCCATAGCCTGTATCGTAGGCGGAACGATGGTGCTGGTCTACTTCCTGCGCTTCTCCGTCCAGCTGAAGTTCTACCGGCTGAAACTCTCCGTCACCTCGCTGCTGCTTACGCTGCGCAACACGGGATACATGGTCAGAATAGGATTCGCCACCTTCCTGACCGAGGTGGCCATGAGCGTGATGATGCTCACCGGCAACTACATGTTCATGCGCCTGCTCGGCGAAGACGGGGTCGCCGCATTCGCCATCGCCTGCTATCTTTTCCCCATAGTCTTCTCCATCAGCAACGCGGTGGCCCAGTCGGCGCAGCCCATCATCAGCTTCAACTACGGAGCCCGCCGGCCCGAACGCATCGACCGGACCCTGCGCATCGCCCTGTTTACGGCCGTCGTGTGCGGCGTGTCGGTGACCGCCTGTCTGTGGACATGCCGGAGCGGCATCGTCGGGCTCTTCCTCTCTCCGCAGGAGGGGGCATACGCCCTGGCGGTCGAGGGACTGCCACTGTTCGCCCTGTGCGCCGTCTTCTTCGCCCTCAACATCTCGTTCATCGGATACTACCAGAGCATCGAGAACGCCTTCGCATCCACGCTGTACACGCTGCTGCGCGGCGTGCTGTTCCTGGTGCCGTGTTTTCTCCTGCTGCCCCGGTGGCTCGGCACCCCCGGACTGTGGCTCGCGATACCCGCCGCGGAGCTGAGCACCAACCTGGTGATTTTCGCCCGCTACCTCCGCGGGCGGCTCCGCCCCACGCCGTAGCCGCCGGCGGGGTTATCTCTGCATCTTGTAGGTGCTGGGCGACATGCCCGTGTGGTGCTTGAAATATTTTCCGAAAAACGACTGGTTGGAGAAATTGAGGGCATAGGCCACCTCCTGGATGCTCATCGTGGAGTATTTCAGCAGATTCTTGGCCTCGAGCACCACATACTCGTCTATCCAATCGGCGGCCGACTTGCCGCTCACCTGCCGGATGACGGTCGTCAGATACTTCGGCGTAATGAACAGCTGCGAGGCATAGAAGCCCACCGAACGCTCTTTCCGGTAGTTCTCGCCCAGCAGGTGCATGAATTTGCGGAAATATTCGTCGTTGCGGCTCTTGCCCCCCTGCTTCTCCTCGGGGATGTAATTCACATGCGTGCTCACGATGCTGCACATCTTGTAGACGGCCAGCTCGATGCAGCGCTGCACGATGTCGTCGTAGAAGGGCGTTTCGGCCGGATTCCTCATCTCGTTGCGGGCTTTGTCCACGATATCGAGCATGGCCTCCATCTCTTCGTCGCCGATGCGGAAGCAGGCCGTGTTGCGCACGCCGAGGAACATGGGGGTCAGCCGGTTTCCGTCGATGTGCAACTTCCGCAGAAAGTGGTCGCTCATGATGACCAACACCACCCGGCAATCGTCACCGAACGCCGCGCTGATGATATCGTTGGGCTTGTTTATCCAGAGCGTATTCTCGGTAATGGTATAGTTGTTCAGGTTGGAGGTGATTCTGAATTCGCCCCGGATGCACAGCACCAGACAAAACGCATTGATGCGATAAGGATACTTCAGCAGTTCGGTAACCGCGCCGCCGTCCGCCTCCCGCGAATCGCGCGTGGAGATGAGACATCCGTCGTAGTAGACGTCGCTGCGGCTGTCGCGAAAATCGAGCATCCGCTCCATATCCACGATTTCGATATTCTGTTTTTCCATAAACATACTGTTTTTGCGACAAAAATAACCCTTTTAAACCATTTGTCAATCCTATAAATCCGAAATACGACATTTCGACCAATAGTCCGAACCTCCGGGAGGCTCACCTGCGCCCGCCCCCGATTTTCCCCGCGCGTGCGGCTGACAGACGCAGAAAGGGGCCTCCCGCGTTTGAAACGCGGGAGACCCCTTTTTCTCCGGCCGGCACACCGGCACACCTATCCGGACACGCTCCGCAAGACGACAGCCCCCGACGGGAGCGGCGGTCCCCCGGCCCGTTCCGGAACTATTTCACGCCGCCTTTGGCGCCGCCGAACTTTCCGCCTTTGGCGCCGCCCTTGATATTGAAGATGTTCTGGTCGTAGCTGACGGTCTTCATGCCCGCCTCGCGCGAACGGCGCAGGGCCTGGGCCACCAGACGGTCCATCAGCTCGCCGAACTTCACTCCCGTCGCCTCCCACAGATAGAAGGAGAGCGAACCGGGAATGGCATTTATCTCATTGACGTATATCGCTCCGTCGGCCTCGTCTATCATGAAGTCGATGCGGGCCACGCCCTCGCACGACAGCACGCGGAAAGTCTCCGAGGCATACCGCTGGATGGTGCGGGTCACCTCGTCGCCGAGCTCCGCGGGAATCCGCCGGCGCGTGCTCTGCATGCCCTTGCTGCCGCCGCGGCTCTTGCCGCCGCCCAGGTATTTGTCCTCGTAGCTGAGAATCTCGCCGCTGCGCATCGGCTCCTCGCACACCGAAGTGAGGTGGTCGTCGCAGTTGCCCAGCACCGAGCAGTTTATCTCCTTGAGCCGCTCGACCATCTTCTCCACCAGCAGCCGCGACGAATAACGCTGCGCCGTAGCTACGGCCGCCAGCAGCGACTCACGGTCCACGGCCCGCGAAATACCCACGCTGGAGCCCAGGTTGCCGGGTTTGACAATCACCGGATAGCCCAGCCGCTTCTCGACGCGCTCCACCAGCTCCTCCCGCTTCATGCCCCACTCCTTGTCGGTGAACCACACGTAATCGACCGTGGGAATGCCGCTCTCGCGCATAATCATCTTCATCGCAATCTTGTCCATTCCGTTGGCCGAAGAGAGCGGGTTGCACCCCGCATAGGGAATGCCGGTCATCTCAATCATCCCCTGGAAGATGCCGTCCTCGCCGTTGGTTCCGTGCAGCACGGGGACAATCACATCGAGTTTCTTGACCACCCTATCGCCGCCGAACAGTCCGCGCTTCTCCCGATAGAGGTTGTGGTCGCCGTAATGGGGTTTGAGAAACACCGGGGTGAGCGAGCGCACGAGTGCCGCCATGTCGCGGTAGTTCTCCGTCTCGAGCAGCTTGTCACCCGTATACCACACTCCCTGCTTGGAGATGTAGACGGGCGTTATATCGTATTTGTCGCGATTGAAAGCATGGATGGCCTGAAGCGCCGAGATTACCGAAATCTCGTGCTCCACGGAACGTCCTCCGAAAAAAACACCTACACTGGTCTTCATATCATTTAAATCGAATTTGTTGTTATTCTCTTTTTCCGCCCGGCGGGACGGGGCGCACCGCACTATTTGAACGTGTCGGGCAGGTCGTTTTCGTAGAGCACCGTATCGCCCGCCGCGAGCAGCGTCGCCAGCCGGGCCGTCGCATCCGCGAACGTGGGTGCCAGGTATATCCTCTCCTCGTCGAATCCGCCCTCACGCAGCCCCTCCACGATGGCCGCCCGGTTGTATTCGCCCACCACGACTGCCCAGTCGCACGACGAGGCCATGCGGCGGCCCAGCTCGCGGTTGTGATGCTCCTGCCGCCGGCCCAGTTCAATCATGCCCGGCGTAACCACCACCCGGCGGCCGCCCTTCATGCCGGAGAGCACCTCCAGCGCCATCTGCGCCCCGTGGGGATTGGAGTTGAACGCATCGTCGATGACGGTCACGCCCCCGGCCGTCCGCTTCATGTTCAGACGGTGCTCCACCTGTTCGATATTGCCCACCGCATAACGTATCGCGGCGGCATCCACGCCCAGCTCCCGCGCCACGATGTATCCGACCACGATGTTCGAGAGGTTGTAGCTGCCCACGATGGAGGTGGCCAGCGGCTGCACCTCGCCCTGCGGCCCCTTCACTTCGAAGAGGGTCTCCGCCGCCGAGTAGCTCTTCACCTCGAAGCTGAAGTCGCGGCCGCGCTCGCCGTGGGTGTAGCGGAATACCCGCCGCACGTTCTCCACCCGGCGCGAAGCCACGTACTCGAAGTCGTCGTTGAGCACCGCCGTTCCGTCGGCCGGCAGGGCATCGACGAGTTCGAATTTGGTGGCCTGCACGTTCTCAATCGAGCCGAACGACTCCAGATGCTGTTCGCCCACCGAAGTGACGATGCCTATCGTGGGGTGCACCAGTTCGCAAATCTCGCGGATATCGCCCCGCTGCTTGGCACCCATCTCCACCAGAAAGACCTCGTGATAGGGTCTGAGCTGCTCCCGCACGGTGCGAATCACTCCCAGGGTGGTATTGTAGCTGCCGGGGGTCATCAGCACGTTGTACTTCTCGGAGAGAATCCGGTAGAGGTAGTGTTTGGTGCTGGTTTTTCCGTAACTGCCCGTGATGCCGATGACTTTCAGCCCGGGCATGCTCTCCAGAATCCGGCGGGCGTCGTTGTAGTACCACCGGTTGATGGCCCGCTCCACGGGCGACAGCAGCACGACGGCCGCCGTCACCGACAACGGTGCGCACACCGCCGCGGCCATGGCCGCAGGCAGGCACCACCGCACGCCTCCCGCCGCTCCGGCAGCGGCAATCGCCGCCGCAGACAGCACCGCAGCCACCGCATAGATGCGGCGCGCCCGGGCCGTGAAGACCAGCGGCTTCTTGTATTTGCGCCGCAGCTCCCTCACCGCGCAGCCGACGGCCAGCACGCCGGCCGCAGCGCAGAGCCACACCCGGCCGACCAGCAGAAAACACAGGAGCGTGAGCACCGCCCAAAAGCACCATGCGCCGCTCCACAGCCCGCCCTTGAGCCAACGGCCGTAACGCGAGGGCCGGTAGGAGTTCTGCTGCAGCATCTGAAGCTGGAACTTCAACGCGACGGCAGCATGGAAAGCGGCGGCCGCAGCCGCCGATATGCAGATGAAATCATTCATGATTCGATGTTTTATCCTCGTTCAAAAAGTTGTCCACCACGGCCAGGAACTGGCCGGGACGCTCCAGGAAACTGAAGTGCGACGCCCCCGGAAAGACCACCAGTCCGGCATCGGGAATCGCCCGCTCCATGATGCGGGCGTCGCCGATGGGAGTCGCCGTGTCGAGGTCGCCCCAGATGAGCAGCGTGGGGGCTCCGATACGCGGCAAGAAGCTGCGCAGGTCCTCGTTCACCACCTTCACCAGAATGCGGCGCATCGTGCCGCTCAGGGCGTTGTAGTCGCTCGACCCCACCTTGCGGCGGTAACGGTCGAGCATCCGCTCGGCCCGTCCGCGGCCCACCGCCAGCGGCAGCAGCCGTTTGTATAACTTATAGCTGTAAATCTTGAGATAGTATTTCAACGTGCGCCGCGGCCGGATACCCGCCGCATCGACCAGAATCACCTTGTGCACCGGATTGCGCGAAGCGAAGAGAATCGCCACCCGGCCGCCGAACGAATGCCCCACCAGCACGGGATTCTCGATACCCGCCGTGCGCACGAACTCCTCGAAACAGGCCGTATACTCCTCGATGCCCCACACCTCGGCCGGAGCTCCGCTCAACCCGAAACCGGGAAAATCGACCGCATAGACCCTGAAAAAAGGGGTCAAGGCCCCGTACAGCTGCGTAAAGACAGTCCGGTCGCAGCCCCATCCGTGCATCAGCACGACGGCCCGCCCGCGCCCCTCGGCCCGGTAGTGGAAATTCACCCCGCTGATTTTTATATCGTACTCCATCGCGAATATCCTCTAAAGATTTGCAAAAGTATGAATTTTAACGCGAGCGAGTCGCATAAAACGCATTTTTATTTCATTAAAAACTCACTTCCGCCCCCTCTCGCCGCACTCCTCCTCCGCCGCAGGCTTCCGCTCCGCGTAACAGGCCGGCAACTCCCGGTATTCGTACTTCTGGTTGCGGAGCCGGGGCGTGAAGCCCGCCTCGCGGATGGCGGCCTGGATTCCCCAGGCGTCGAACCGGTTGTCGGCCCCCGCCGACGAGACCACGTTCTCCTCTATCATAATGGAACCCATGTCGTTAGCGCCGCCGTGCAGCGCCACCTGGGCCGTGGCCTTCCCCACGGTGAGCCACGAAGCCTGTATGTTGTCGATGTTGCACAGCAGCAACCGGCTGACGGCGATGATGCGCAGATACTCCAGCGGCGAGAAACGGGTCTCCACGCCCTCGGCCTCCAGACGCGTGCCCTTGCTGCGGAATATCCACGGGATGAAGGCGATGAATCCGTAATTGCCCGCGGGGCACTCGGCCTGCAGGTCGCGGATGGCGAGCAAATGCTCCACCCGCTGCCCGGGAGTCTCGATGTGGCCGTACATCATCGTGGCCGAGGTGGGCAGATTCATCCGGTGGGCCGCCCGTATCACCTCCTTCCACTCCTCCACGCCGGGTTTGGCGGGCGAGATGGCCTTGCGCACGCCGGGGTCGAGAATCTCGGCACCGGCTCCCGGCAGCGAATCGAGTCCCGCGGCGACCAGCCGCGTCAGGGTCTCCTCGACCCCCAGCCCGCTGATGCGGGCGATGTGGGCCACCTCCGGAGCCCCCAGCGCATGGAGCCGGATGCGGGGATAGAGCCGTTTCAGGTCGGAGAAGAGCCGTTCGTAAAAACGGATATCGAGCCCCGGGTGCAGCCCGCCCTGCAACAGCAGCTGGTCGCCGCCCAGCTCCACGGTGCGCTCGATTTTCGAGACATACTCCTCCATGGTGGTGACATAGGCCCGCTCCCGCTCGTGGGGCTTGCAGTGGAAGTTGCAGAACTTGCAACCCGAAATGCAGACGTTGGTGATATTCACGTTGCGGTCTATCTGCCAGGTCACCGTTCCGGGGTCGGGCACCACCCGGCTCCGCACCCGGTCGGCCAGCCAGGCCGTCTCCTCCAGCGGCGCATGTCCGTAGAGCCACATCGCCTCTTCGCGGCTCACCGGCTCCCGCGCCTCCAGACGCGCAAAAATCCTCTCTCCGTTCATTTTACCTTCTTTTTTCGTTACTCCGCAAAAAAAAGACGGGCGAATTGACCGCTCAATCCGCCCGTCTGCATATTCCCGCCGCACTCCGCCTCGTCCGACATCCCCTTCCAGCCGGCACCCGGTCGCGGCACGCTTCCCGCATCCCGCTCCCCTGCCGGCCGCATCCGTTTTCCGCGGCAGGACTCCTCCGGCGACGGAACCGGGCTAATTGTTTATCAGCGAGCGAACGTTCTCGATGAGCATCGTGACAGCCACCGAATTGAAACCGCCCTCCGGAATAATCACATCGGCATACTTCTTACTCGGCTCCACGAACTCCTCGTGCATGGGTTTCACGGTGTGGAGATACTGCGAAATCACCGACTCCATGGTCCGTCCCCTGTCGCACACGTCCCGCAGAATCCTCCGCGCCAGCCGCACGTCGGCGTCGGTATCGACATAGACCTTGATGTCCATCAAATCGCGCAGGTCCTTGTTCTCGAAGATGAGGATGCCGTCCACGATAAGCACCTTCGACGGCTTGACCAGCACGGTGTCCGGCAGACGGTTGTGCTCGACGAACGAATAGACCGGATGCTCGATGGGCACACCGTCCTTGAGCGCCTTGATGTGCTCGACCATCATGCCCGTATCGAACGAACGGGGATGGTCGTAGTTCAGCTTGGTGCGCTCCTCGTAGGTTATCTCCGAATGAGCCTTGTAATAGTAGTCGTGACACAGAGTCACCACCTCCTCCTCGCGGAACGCCTCCTGGAGACGTTTGACGAGCGTACTTTTTCCGGAGCCGGTGCCGCCGGCCACGCCGATAACGGTTACTTTGTTCATATCATTCTTAAAGTATCGGACTCTTGTTTAGGCGTCGATTTTGGCGTAACGGGCATTCTTCTCGATGAACTCGCGGCGGGGCGGCACGTCGTCGCCCATCAACATGGAGAAGATGCGGTCGGCCTCGGCCGCGTTCTCGATGCTCACCTTGCGCAGGATGCGCGTCGAGGGGCACATGGTGGTCTCCCACAGCTGCTGGGCGTTCATCTCGCCCAAACCTTTGTAACGCTGTATCTTCACGCCCTTCGAGCCCATCTCCTCGACCGCCTGGGCACGCTCCTCGTCGGTCCAGCAATACTTCTCGGTCTTGCCCTTGGCCACCAGATAGAGCGGCGGAGTGGCGATGTAGACGTGACCGTTCTCGATGAGCTCCTTCATCTTGCGGAAGAAGAAAGTGAGCATCAGGGTGGCGATGTGGCTTCCGTCCACATCGGCATCGGTCATGATGATAATCTTGTCGTAGCGCAGCTTCTCCAGATTGAGCGCCTTGTTGTCCTCGGCCGTGCCGATGGTGACGCCCAGGGCGGTGAACATGTTCTTAATCTCCTCGTTCTCCCACATCTTGTGCTCCTGGGCCTTTTCGATGTTGAGAATCTTGCCTCGGAGCGGCATGATGGCCTGGAACACGCGGTCGCGGCCCTGCTTGGCCGTACCGCCTGCGGAGTCTCCCTCCACGAAGAATATCTCGGCGATGCTGCGGTCGCGGCTCGAACAGTCGGCCAGCTTGCCCGGCAGGCCGGCTCCCGAAAGCACCGTCTTGCGCTGCACCAGTTCCCGCGCATGACGCGCCGCATGACGCGCCGTAGCCGCCAGAATCACCTTCTGGACGATGGCCTTGGCATCGCGCGGATTCTCCTCCAGATAGTGGGTCAGCGCCTGCGCCATGGCATAGTCCACGGCCGCAGCCACCTCGCTGTTGCCCAGCTTGGTCTTGGTCTGGCCCTCGAACTGGGGCTCGGCCACCTTCACCGACACCACCGCCGTAAGTCCCTCGCGGAAGTCGTCGCCGTTGATGTCGAACTTCAGCTTGGCCAGCATGCCCGAATCGTCGGCGTACTTCTTGAGCGTGCGGGTCAGCGCACGGCGGAATCCGGTCAGGTGGGTTCCGCCCTCGATGGTGTTGATATTGTTCACATAGGAGTGTACGTTCTCCGAGAAGCTGTTGTTGTACTGCATGGCCACCTCCACGGGCACGCCGTCCCGCTCGGTGTCGATGTAGATGACTCCCTCGGTGAGGGGTTCGCCGCGGGTCGCATCCAGATATTTGACGAACTCCTTGAGGCCCTCCGTCGAGAAGAAGTGCTCGCTGCGGAATTCGCCGCTGTCGTCCTTCTCGCGCCGGTCGGTCAGCGTCAGATGGATTCCCTTGTTCAGATAGGCCAGCTCGCGCAGACGCGCGGCCAGCACGTCGTAGCTGTACTCGGTGACGGTGAAAATCGTGTCGTCGGGCTTGAAGGTGACCGTGGTTCCCGTCTGGTCGGTTTCGCCCACAATCTCCATGGAGGAGATGGGAGCTCCCTTGCTGAACTTCTGGCGGAAAATCTTGCCCTGGCGCTTCACCTCGGCCACCAGCAGGTTCGAAAGCGCATTGACGCACGAAACGCCCACGCCGTGCAGACCTCCCGACACCTTGTAGCTGTCCTTATTGAACTTACCGCCCGCATGCAGCACCGTGAGCACCACCTCCAGCGCCGACTTGCCCTCCTTTTCGTGGTAGTCGGTGGGGATGCCTCGTCCGTTGTCGGACACGGTAATCGAATTGTCTTCGTTGATATATACTTCTATATGCGTACAGTAGCCGGCCAGCGCCTCGTCGATGGAGTTGTCCACCACTTCGTATACGAGATGGTGCAGGCCCTTGGGACCGATGTCCCCGATATACATGGCAGGACGTTTTCTCACTGCCTCCAACCCCTCCAGCACCTGGATACTCGACGCCGAATACTCTTCGGCCTCGCGGTTCTTTACATTTTCTAATTCCGTACTCATCTATCTTTTCTTAAATAACAGAGCAAAAATACAATTTTTCCCAAAATTCACCAAGCCGGTTCCCATTTTAGCCGACTTTTTTCACCCGGTCCGGACCCGGGTTCCTACCCCAGCGCCGCCACGTCGATTTCCTCGATTCGCCCCTGCGAAAAGAGCAGCGTGCGTGCCGGATAGTCCTCCACCACATTGATGTTGTGCGTGGACATCACTATCGAACAGCCGCCCGCCACGATGGTGGCGAACAAGCGCATGATTTCGTCGGCCGCCGCCGGGTCGAGATTGCCCGTCGGCTCGTCGGCCAGAATCACCGCCGGCGAATTGACCACCGCCCGCGCGATAGCCAGCCGCTGCTGCTCGCCCCCCGACAATTCGAACGGCATCTTGTACTCCTTATTGTGCAGCCCCACCAGCTCCAGCACCTCCGCGATGCGCCGCCGGATAAGGGTCTCGTCCCGCCAGCCCGTCGCCTTCATCACATAGTGCAGGTTGCGGAACACGTCGCGGTCGGTCAATAGCTGGTGGTCCTGGAAGACGATGCCTATCTTGCGGCGCAGATAGGGAATGCGGCTGCGGCGCAGCCTCCGCAGGTCGAATCCGACGATACGCCCCTTCCCCGTCTTGAGAGGCACCTCTCCGTAAAGCGTCTTGAGCAGCGTGCTCTTTCCGCTGCCCACCTTGCCGATGAGGTAGACCAGCTCGCCGCCGCCCACCGAGAGATTCACCTCGGAAAGCACCAGCTCCCCCCGGTGCGAATTGCGCAGCGACTCGCCGCTGTGGTATATCGAAACGCCTTCGAGCTCAATAACTTTCTTTTCGTCCATCTGATTCCTGTCGAATTAAAGAACAAAGATACTCTTTTTTCTTTAAACAATGATGCGGAATCCGCGAAAAATGCACTATCTTTGCGTCGTGCGAAAGCACCGTCAGGGGATGACCGGTTTTGACAGCAGGTAGAGTCTGATTGTAAGCACGTCGAGCGTTGTGTGGTGGCTCGTAAATCTCAACACTCGAAAATCAAATGGCAATAATAGCTACGCACTCGCTGCCTAATTTTACCAGGTAAAATGGCTTAATTCCTGAGCCCAAGGAGGTTCGGGAACGAGTACCTCTCCGTCGGCTCCCGCCTTTCGAGCTTTCGGTAACGAGGTATCATCTTTGAAAGGATAGTCTTGCGGCCGCCCCGTCCGCAAGGCGAAACTCAAGGGGCTGGGTTCTCCGTTAGGCTGCCGCCTGCCGGGCGGAGAAAGAAGGACCAAACGGTCGGCTAAACGTGTAGAAAGCTTTTGGGTTCCTTGTTTGGACGAGGGTTCGACTCCCTCCATCTCCACATTCCGCTTCATTTCTTCTAACGGCAATCGGGGCTTCCCGGTCGCCGTTTCTCTTTGTCTCGCTGGTCTCGAATGCGGAGACGGAGACAAACCGACACTCCCTCCCGACCTCCCTCTGACAGAGGGAGGATTTGCGCCTACCAGGCGCAGGGGTGTTCCCCGACCTCAACGAATCCGACACTATCGAAAACTCCTTTGTGCCTCCGCTCTTTCCTCTCGCGTATTCCCCACCTTTCGACACTCTTCCTCCCTCCCCATTCCGTTTCATTTCTTTTAACGGCAATCGGGGCTTTCCGGTCGCCGTTTCTCTTTGTCTCGCTGGTCTCGAATGCGGAGACGGAGACAAACCGACACTCCCTTCCGACCTCCCTCTGGCAGAGGGAGGATTTGCGCCTACCAG
>JAGBHC010000035.1 GCA_017935625.1 Rikenellaceae bacterium
CCACCACCGAGGTGGAGAACTTCCCCGGCTACCCCGCCGGCGTTTCGGGCCCCGAACTGATGACCGACATCCGCAAGCAGGCCGAACGGTTCGGCGCCGACCTGCGTTTCGGCACCGTCACCGAAGCCGACTTCTCGCAGCGACCCTTCGCGATTACGGTGGACGGCGGCCACAAGATTGAGGCCGAAAGCGTCATCATCGCCACCGGAGCCACGGCCCGCTACCTGGGACTCCCCTCCGAAACCAAATTCCGCGGCATGGGCGTGAGCGCCTGCGCCACCTGCGACGGATTCTTCTACCGCAAGAAGGACGTGGCGGTGGTGGGCGGCGGCGACACCGCCTGCGAGGAGGCCACCTACCTGGCTTCGATTTGCAACAAGGTCTACATGATAGTCCGCCGCAACGTGCTGCGTGCCTCGCAGGCGATGCAGGAGCGGGTGATGAAGACCCCCAACATCGAGGTGCTCTTCGAACACAACACCGTCGAAATCCTGGGCGACGAGAACGGCGTGACGGGCGCCCTGCTGCGCCGCGGCGACGGCGCCATGCACGAAATCTCCATCGACGGCTTCTTCCTGGCCATCGGCCACAAGCCCAACACGGAGCTCTTCCAGGAGCAAATCGACCTCGACGAGAACGGCTACATCAAAACGGTTCCCGGCACGAGCAAGACCAACATCGAAGGCGTCTTCGCCGCCGGCGACGTCAAGGACCCCCACTACCGGCAGGCCATCACCGCCGCCGGAAGCGGCTGCATGGCGGCGCTCGACTGCGAACGGTTCCTGCTCGCCCGGAGGTAACGCCCCGCCCGGCCGCCTCGCGGCCCGAATACGAAAAGAGAAGAAGATGGAACACGAATTCACACCGGATTACATCACCCGCATCGAGGGGGTGCAGGGCTATCCCGGTCCTGCGGGACGGGGCACCGACCCGCGCCCCGAGGGGTGGTTCGAACAGGCGGCCCTGGAGCTTTTCCGCTTCCAGGCCCGCGAGTGCGCCCCCTACCGCCGCTACCTCTCGCTCCTGGGCGCCGACCCCGACGAGGTGACCCGGCCCGAGCAGATTCCCTTCATGCCCATCGAGCTCTTCAAGCACTGCGACGTCTACTGCGCGCACACCCCGCCCGAGGCGGTCTTCACCAGCAGCAGCACCGGCGGGGGCACCCCCTCCCGCCACATGATGGCCGACCTGTCGCTCTACGAGCGCTGCTTCACTCGCGCCTTCGAGCTTTTCTACGGAGCGCCGGAGCGGTGGAGCCTCTACGGGCTGCTGCCCAACTACCTCCAGCGGAAGGGGAGCTCGCTGGTCTACATGGCCGACCGGCTCATCGCCCGGTGCGGCAGCGGAGGCTTCTATCTGGACGACTACGAACGCCTGCTCGCCGACATGGCCGCCGACCCCAAGCCGAAGATTCTGCTCGGAGTGAGCTACGCCCTCTGGGAGCTGGCCGAACGCTACGCCCCCCGGCTGGAAAGGTGCGTGGTGATGGAGACCGGCGGCATGAAGGGGCATCGCGAGGAGCTCCCCAAGGAGGAGTTCCACCGCATACTCACCGAGGCGTTCGGCGTGGAGACCATCCACTCGGAGTACGGCATGGCCGAACTCACCTCCCAGGCCTACTCGCGCGGCGAAGGGCTCTTCTTCGCCCCGCCCTGGCTGCGCATCTTCATCCGCGACCTGAACGACCCGTGCGAAATCTATCCCGACGGCCGCAGCGGAGGAGTGAACCTCATCGACCTGGGCAACCGCTTCTCCTGCGCCTTCATCCAGACGCAGGACGTGGGCGTCCGCTACCCCGACGGCAGCTTCCGCATCCTGGGCCGCGCCGACCACAGCGAAATCAGGGGCTGCAACCTGCTGGTACAATAGACATTCCGAAACATCATGAAAAGAGAGACCGCGAACCCGACCGACACGATGGACTTCGTCATCTTCTGGGTGGACGACAGCGACCCGGCCTGGCAGGCCGCGTTCCGCCAGGCCAGGCCCGCCGAGACCGACGACGCCTCGCTCATCCGGGTGCGCAACTGGGACAACCTGCGCTACTGGTTCCGCGGCGTGGAGCGGTTCGCCCCGTGGGTGCGCAAAATACACTTCGTCACCTGGGGCCATCTGCCCGCATGGCTCGACACCTCCCATCCCAAACTGCACGTGGTCCGTCACGAGGAGTTCATCCCCGCCCCCTATCTGCCCACGTTCAACTCCATCGTCATCGGCATCAACCTCCACCGCATCGAGGGGCTCTGCCCGCGGTTCGTGGTCTTCAACGACGACATGTTCCTCACCCGCGACTGCCGCCCCGAGGACTTTTTCCGCCGGGGACTGCCCTGCGACATGGCCCGCCTAAGCATCGTGCAGCCCTCCTCCATCGGACATATCATCTACAACTGCCTCGAGAAGCTCAACGCCCGATACGACAAGCGCCGGGCGATAGCCGCCCACCCCGGCAAATGGTTCTCGCCGCGCTACGGAGCGTCGAACCTGCTCAAGACGCTCACCCTCATGCCCTGGAGCACATTCCCGGGACTCTCCGACCACCATCTTCCACAGCCCTGTCTCACAGCGCAATACGAACGCTGCTGGCGCGAGTGGGGGGGGGAGCTGGACCGCACCTGCCGCCACCGCTTCCGTAACCTCACCTGCCTGTCCGACTACCTGTTCCGCTACGACATGCTCGTCTCGGGCGAGTTCGTTCCCCGCTCGATGCGCGACGGACGCCTGATGACCCTGGCCGACGACACGCTGGAGGCGATATGCGACGACATCCGCCGCCAGCGCTGGCGCACGGTCTGCCTCAACGACAGCGAACGCATCAGCGACTTTCCCGCCGCGAGCCAGCGGCTGAGAGAGGCGTTCCACACCCTCTTACCCGACCCGTGCAGCTATGAACGTTAGGTTTTCGGTGGTCATACCCCTCTACAACAAGCAGGCGGAGGTGGCCCGCTCCATCCGTTCGGCCGCCGGGCAGAGCCTCGCGCCCTACGAAATCATCGTGGTGGACGACGGCTCCACCGACCGCAGCGCCGCCGTGGTCGAGGCGCTCGACATTCCGCGGCTGCGCCTCGTCTCCCAGTCCAATGCCGGCGTCTCGGCCGCCCGCAACCGGGGCATCGCCGAAGCCACGGGCGACTGCATCGCCCTGCTCGACGCCGACGACGTGTGGCACCCCGGCTTTCTGCAGACCATCGCCTCGATGATGGCGCGCTGGCCCGGCTGCGGTGCCTACGCCACCGCCTTCCGGGCGGTCGATGCCCGCATGGCACGGCCCGAGGGCGACCGCCTGACTCCCGAAGGCCCCGTGGAGGAGTTCTTCCGCAAGGCCGTCTCCGACATCGTGCTCTTCACCTCGGCCACCGTCATCCCGCGCCGTATCTTCGCCGAAACGGGCGGATTCCCCGAAGGGATGAGGCTCGGCGAGGACCAGCACCTGTGGATACGCATCGCCTCGCGCTATCCGGTCTGCCACTCGCCCCGCATCGAGGTCGATTACATGGTCGCGGCCTCCAACCGCTCGACGGCCATCTACCGGCCCGAACGGACGGCCCGCTCGTTCGAGGAGCTGCTCGGCACCGACGTGCAATCCACGCCCGAAGCCGAAGCCCTGCGCCGCGAATACATCGCCCGCTGCGCCCTGGGCAAGGCCGTCACCCTGACCGTCAAGGGCGACACGCAGGCCGGCCGCCGCGCCGAACGCCTCTTCGCCTACACCCGTCTGTTCCGGCGCCAATGGTGGCGGCTGCGGCTGCTGAACCGGCTTCCCGTCCGGTTGCGCGCTCCGCTCGACCGGCTCTACGACGGGGCGGCCCGGCTCCTGCTGCACAAGGGATTCTGACCGGCGGCCCCGGCGGAGAAGGTTTCCGCCCCCGGCCGACGACACGCAGGCCGGACCCTCCCCCGCTCCCTGCGCCGAACGCCCCCTCGCCCGCCGCCGGCGAACCGTCCCGGCCAGCGCACGCGGCACAACGCCCGGCATGTTTCCGTTTCCGAACGAATATTCATATATTCGACTCTGTCCAATTACTCCGCCCGGTAAAAGCGAACGAGTTTGCTTTTACTCTCGCTTATCCGTATATTTGTCTCAAACGAATCGCAGAACGGCCGTATGCCGTCCTGCGGACGTCCGTACTTTCGTTTTTCACCGAATATAATTATATTTGCACCCGCATACGGCAGCGACACGCCCGCCGAACCAAAACAAGCCTCGAACGACATGGAACCCATTTACAGCAAAGAGGAGAGCTACTCCCAAGAGCCCGTCTCCGCCCTCATGGAACATTACCGGGCCATCCTCGCCCTGCTGGGCGAGGACCCCGAACGCGAAGGTCTGGTCAAGACCCCGGAGCGGGTGGCCAAGGCGATGGCTTTTCTGACCAAAGGCTACGGCGAAGACCCCGCCGCCATCCTCCGCTCGGCCATGTTCCGCGAGGAGTACAAACAGATGGTGCTGGTCAAGGACATCGAACTCTACTCGCTGTGCGAGCACCACATGCTTCCGTTCTACGGCAAGGCCCACGTGGCCTACATCCCCAACGGATACATCACCGGCCTGTCGAAAGTGGCCCGCGTGGTGGAGTGCTTCGCCCGGCGGCTGCAGGTGCAGGAACGCCTGACCGTGCAAATCAGGGACTGCATCCAGCAGACCCTCAACCCGATGGGCGTGGCGGTGGTCATCGAGGCCAGCCACATGTGCATGCAGATGCGCGGCGTGCAGAAACAGAACTCGGCGACCACCACTTCGGCCTTCACCGGGGTGTTCCTCTCCCAGCAGCGCACCCGCGAGGAGTTCATGTCGCTGATAGGAACCCATCTCAGATAACCCGGAAAACAGAAGGAGCTATGCGCAAGATTGAAATCTGCTGCTCGTCGGTAGCCGACGCCCTGGAGGCGCAGGCCGGAGGCGCCGTGCGCGTGGAACTCTGCTCGGCACTCGGTCTGGGGGGCATCACCCCGAGCCACGGTGTGATAAAAGGGGTGCTGGAACGCTGTCCGGAGCTTCGCGTACACGTGCTCATCCGTCCGCGCGAAGGCGACTTTCTCTATTCGCCCCTCGAGGCGGAGACCATGACCGAAGAGATTCTCCGCTGCCGCGAACTGGGCGTGCACGGCGTCGTGGTGGGAGCGCTCACTGCCGACGGAGAGGTGGATACCGCCCTGCTGGCCCGGCTGAAAGAGGCCGCCGGCCCCCTGTCGGTCACCTTCCACCGGGCGTTCGACGTCTGCCGCGACCCCTACAAGGCGCTGGAGGACATCATCGCCGCCGGCTGCGACCGGCTGCTCACCTCCGGATGCCGCCCCTCGGCGGTCGAGGGAGCCGACACCATCGCCGCACTGGTGGCCCGGGCCGCCGGACGGCTGTCGGTCATGCCGGGGTGCGGCGTGCGCCCCTCCAACATCGCCGACCTGGAACGGATTACCGGAGCCACCGAATTCCACAGCTCGGCACGCCTGCACACCTCCAGCGGCATGGTCTACCGCAGCCGCCGGGTCGTGCTGTCGGGGGACCCGGCCCAGGAGTACGCACTCAGCCGCACAGACCGCCGCATCGTGCTACAACTTGTGGATAACCTCCGTTAGCCGGGCCCCCAGCGAGGTGTCGTAGCCCGCCGAAAAGAAGACCACCCGCCCGAAACTGTCGGCAATCGCCACCACGGGCAGCGGCGCACCGCTCCGTTCGCACGCCTCGCAGAGCATCTTCCGCAGACGGCCATCGACATCCTCGGCCCAAATCATCGTCTGTCCGGGCAGCGGTCCGAACCGCTCCGCCCCGAACGCCGCGACGCTGCACCCCTCGGGCAGCGCCACCACGATTTTCCGTCCCCAATCCTCCAGCAGGCCGCTCACCGAAGCGATTTCGCGCATCGCATGGTTGCTCGGTTCGTCGCCCGCACCCGGCAGCACCACCATGAAGTAGCCGCGTCCGGTGAGCGAAAGCAGCGAGACCGGTCCGCCGGCACCCTCCACCTTCACCGGCGCCTCGGCATCGATGAATCCCTGCACCTCGATGTCGCGGCTGTCGTGCCGCAGCACCAGCGGCACCGACGTCAGCGCATCCCATTCCACCGGAAAGAGCTCCATGTGCGCCAGCACCTTGCCCGAAGCCATCCGCGTGCCGGAGGTCAGGGCGTAGTAGCCGCAGTCGAGCCCGTAGGGTCTGCTCAGCAGCGTGCGCCACGACGCCTCGGCTCCCAGCTCGGTGGCATCGCCCGACTCGAAATTGAGCGCCGAGAAGACGCCGCCGTCGCACCGCGAGAGGGTGAAGTGACGGTAATATTGCGGGTCCGGGACCCAGGGTACGGGGTCGTAGGGGCACCAGAGCACCCCGCCCGCCGTGAAACGGTCCTTTTCGCCCGTCGTCCCGTCCGTCGCCTCGGCGCTGCCGGAGGCCGGACGGCCGAAGGTGACGTCGTGCCAATGGCCGCCGTGCAGATACTGCGTCTTGCCCGTCACGGCGTCGATGCGGGCCGGCACGCCGCGAGCCCGGCACACCGCCACGAAGAATATCTCCCGCGAGCGGCTGTCGGCGCACCGCAGCCCGAGCACCCCGGCCGGAGAGACGGGAATCCGCTGCGGATTGAGTTCGTCGGCCACGGCGATGTGCTGTGCGCACCACGCCTCCAGGCGTGCGGGGTCGGCGGCTATCTCCGCCGCCGAAGGCAGCCCGGGCGCCCCGGCCAGCAGCTCCTTGTAGGGCGAAAGCAGCTCGCCCGCCACGCGCGGCGCCAGCACGTAGTCGCGCCACACCGCCCCGCTGCCCGCAGGCGTATGTTCGAGGTGGTCGCGCAGCACGCTTTCGGGCGTATCCCGAAGGTCCTTGGCCGACACGGTGGAGAGCAGCTCCACCGCCACAGCACGCCGCTCGGCCGGCGTATGCTCCAGAAATGCAAGCACCTCGCGCCAGTTGCCGGCCGACGCCGCGAGCAACGGAGCAGCCCCGGGGTCGAGTCCCAGCCGGCGGCACTCCGCCCCGGCCCGTTCGGGAGTCATGAAGGTAGCCGTGTACTCCGCCCGCAGGCAGTCCTCCTCCGCCAGCCGTCTGCGGTTGGCCTCTATCTGTTCCGGCGTCGCCTCCGCGGGGATGTTCCCCTCCGGCGGCGGCACGATGTCGAAATCGAGCGAAAGCGGCTCTCCGACCCGGCGGTCGAGCGTCACGGTCAGACTCTCCGACGAGAGCACGCCGAACCCGAAGCGGTCGTCCCGGCTGGCCCACACCAGCATGTCGCCCAGACCGGTGGTGAGCGAAACACTCCCCAGGCTGTCGGAGAGAAGCGTCGCCACGGGATAGAATTCGGCGTAGTTGTAAATCTTGAACTCGACCCTCGCCCCGACGGCCGGTTCGCCCCGCTCGTCCACGACCCGCACCGTCGCGCGGCGCGTATCGACGTAGTTGTCTATGACATTGATTTCGGTATAGCAGGGAGTGCGGCGGATGATATCCTCCCCGCCCTCGTAACGGCCGAAGACCCGCGTGTGCATCAGCATAGCCCGCGAGGCGGGGGCATTGAACCAGGCCAGGTTGAGCACCGGCTCGGGTTCGCAGGCACCCAGAAAATACCAGCGGCCGTCCACCCACACCTCCACCCAGGCGTGGTTGTCGTCGGTGTGGGCCCAGCGCGGCGTGTAGACCTGCCGGGCGGGAATGCCCACCGTGCGCAGGGCGGCCACGGCGAGCGTAGACTCCTCGCCGCACCGTCCCAGCGCGGTGCGGACGGTCGCCACAGGCGATGAAGTGCGCGAATCGGAGGGGGCGTAGGTGACGTGCTCGTGGCACCAGTGGTTCACCTCCAGCGCCGCTTGGTAGAGCGAAAGCCCCTCCACCCGCCGGCTCAGCTCCTCGAAATAGCGGGTGCGGAAGTCGTCGAGGTTCTCGTTATTGACCCGCACCGGCAGCACGAAGTGCCGGAACACCTCCACGGGCACCGTGCGGCCCCACGCCATCCGCTCGCGGGCGGCAAAGGCCGCACGCACGTTCCGAAGATAGAACTCCGGAGCATAATCGGCCATGTCGCCCAGGGGCATGTAGGCGTAGAGGAACACCAGCGCATCGCGCTCGGCCGCGGAGAGGCTGTCGGCAGCCAGCAGCGCCTCGATTTCCTGCGTGCCGCCCGGAGTCCGCTCCAGCCGTCCGGCCCAGTCGCTGCGAACCCGCTCCATGAAAGCTCCGTCGCCGATGGCCGGCCGCTGCGTGCAGGAGCCCAGCAGCCAGAGAGCCGCCAGACAAACGATGTATTTCAATCGGTTCATTCTATTTCGTTTTTATAGGTCAGTACGATGATTTCATCCGTCGGGTCGGGCTCGCCGGCGAGCGTCAGCACCACCCCTTCGGGCGTGGAGGTGAAGCGCACCGCGCTGCCGTCGGCCATGCGCACGGCCGAGAGCAGCCGGTTGCCGCCGTAGGGGACGAACACCCGCGGGTCGGAGGCGTCGAGCACATGGACATAGAGCCGGTTGCCGCGCTGGGTGGTCACGCCCCAGCCGTGGGGAGCCACCACGCCGCCGCGCGTGCCGCGGATGCTCTCGCCGTAGCGCTCGAGCCAGCGGCCCATCCCGCGCAGACGCTCCAGCGCCTGGTCGGGCAGCGAGCCGTCGGGCCGGGGCCCCACGTTGAGCAGCAGGTTGGCATCCATGCCGGCCGTGCGCACCAGGTAGCGAATCAGCTCCTCGGTCGATTTGTAGTCGGTGTCGGTGATGCGGTAGCCCCACGAACGGTTCATGGTCTGGCAGGTCTCCAGCGGCAGGGTGCCGATGTCCTGCTCCGAATAGCCGTAGAGGTTCTCGCCCGGAATGTCGCGTTCGAAAATCTGGATATCCTCGCCGGGGAAGGGATTCATGTGGTGGTTGTTTCCGATGAGGCAGGCGGGCTGCAGGCGGTGTATGAGCTCGTATTGTCCGTAGAGATTCCAGCGTTCGGGCTCCAGGCCGCCCGGCTCCTCGTCGCGGTCCCAGTAGCCGTCGAACCAGATGGCCCCGATGGGTCCGTAGCGGGTCAGCAGTTCGGTGAGCTGGCTCTCCATGAAGCCCAGATAGCTGTCCCACTCGCCCCCTCCGGTGCGGCCCGTGCCGTGGCCCGTGCGTCCCAGAGGCCAGTAATCGGAGCGGCTCCAGTCCAGATGCGAATAGTAGAGGTGCAGGTCGAGCCCCTGCTCGCGGCAGGCCTCGGCCAGCTCGCCCACCGCATCGCGGGCGAAGGGGGTGGCATCGGCCGAGTTGTATCCGCTCGCATCGCTGTCGAAGAGCGAGAAGCCGTCGTGGTGACGCGAGGTGAAACAGAGATAACCCGCCCCGGCCTCCCGGACCGCCCGGGCCCACTCCCGGGCCGAGAAGCGCGAAGGGCAGAAGGCATCCGCCAGCCGGGCGTACTCCCCGCACTCGATGTTCTTGTTGTGCATCGCCCACTCACCGTCGCCGAGCAGGGCATAGAGTCCCCAGTGGATGAAGATTCCGAACCGGTGGTCGCGGAACCGTTCGCGGGCCTCGATGTTTTCCGGAGCCGGAACATATCCCGGCTGTGCCGCCGCCCGGCCCGCCGCAGCGGCCAGCAACGCCAACGCAATCAAAACGCTTTTCATCTGCATGAACGATTTATCGAATGCGTAAAGATAATAAAAATCGCCGGACAATCGACCGCCATGCACCCCGCAGAACCCTCCCCGGAGCAGAAAAAGTCCGCAGCCCGGGAGACGGGCCCCGCAACGGCCGGCGCCCCCCCTTGTCGGAAGCGGCCGCCGCCCCGAGAAAAAGAGCGTGCGGACGGCCCCCGAAGGAGCGGTCCGCACGACATGGGTTATGGAACCGATAGCGTCTTAGATTCCGTCGATGGCGACCCGGTGCACCGTCACCGTGGGGTCTTTCAGGGTGATTCCCGCCTGGTTGTTGATGGACGACTGTCTGGTAATCCAACTGGTGCCGGAAGTTCCTTCACCCCAGAACCAGTGCTCGGACTGGTCGTTGTCGCTGCCGCCCGTATTGTTGGTCCAGCGTTTCCACTCCACCGTGCTGCTGTTGCGGCAGTTGTATTCGGAAGCGGGGCTGATGCGGATTTCCACCGCCTGTCCGGCCCGGCCCGACGGCACCGTCATCTCGAATTCGACGTCCTTGATGAAATCCTTGTACAACTCCTCGTTGGACGAGGCCAGATACTCCCACATCCTCGGGTCATCGAAGGAGAACGTTCCCAACGGGGTGTATCCCGCATCGCCCTCGTAACGCACCTCCACGGCCCAGTCCTTGGGAACGCAGCGCCGCAGCGACTGCGTACCGTGATACCACACGAAAGCGGCCATCGAAAAGCGGAGCGTCGTTCCCCGTATCGACTCCGTGTGAGGCACGTTGAAATGGATGTATCCCTTGCCGGTGGCGGTCGCGGTACCCGAACCGCTACCCAGGCCCTCTCCCGTCCGTATCTCGAATCCCACTCCGTAGAGCCAGTTGTTGAACCACAGTCCGCCCGGGAAGTTGGCATCCGATTTCCACTTCACGTAGTTGAGCCACGAGGCCGACTGGTCGGCGGCCATATCGCACGAGGGGGTCACGGTCAGGGGGGGGGAGGCGACGGCGCCGCCCGTATGGTCCTCGGCCCGGAAACTTACGCCCACGGAGCTGGCGGTAATCTGATTGAAATCGGCCAGGTTGCCCGTACTGGTGCCGCTGGTGCCGAACCTGCCGAGCAGGTATCCCTCCTTGGAGTAGCTGCCGGAGAGGTCCGCCGACGACAGATTCACCTGCGGAAGACGTTGCGGGGTCTCACCCGCCAAGTCGGGGGTTCCGTTCCAGCGGACCACCCCGCTCAGATTGCCGCTTCCCGCGGGCACCGCCGCGGCATCGGAGGAAATCACCCGATAGTAGCTGTCGGTGTTGGTCGTGTAGCCCGCCTCGAAGAGCGGCGACGAATTCCAGGTGCCGCCGGCCGTCGTCACGGCCAGCACGGGCTGGGTCTTGCCCACGGTCACCAGCATCGACTGGTAGTCCTTGAACGCAGCCGCCGAAGCCTCTATCGGCACCGGAGCCGGCACTCCCTCCGCTCCGGTCACCGTCACCTCGGCCGCACCCTCCACCGTCCGCGCGTCGTCGCTGTTGGCATAGGTGCGTCCGTTCACGCGAAGCAGCACCTGCTGCCCGACGGCGATGTCGTCCGGCAGGTCGGTCAGCACGAAGCGCATGCCGCTGCGGGCACCCGTTCCGTCGCTCACGGTCAGCGTATTGCCGTCGCGCTCCAGCACCGTACCCGCCACGAAGGGGTAGGTGCCCGAAGCATCGATTGCCACCTGCCGGTCGCGGGCGTCGTAACGGGCAATCAGGTCGGAGATGGAGAGCGTGTGGAGCGAGGGGGTGACCGTCACCCCGAACGAAGCGGAGCGGCTCTTGCCCTCGGCATCGGCCGCCGAGACGACGAACGAATTGGCCTCGCCGTCGTAGGCGAGCCAGTCGAGCGCCGCGGCCCGCAGCGTGAGCGTATGGTGGCGTGCATCGACGGAGGCCACTTCGATGCCTTTGGCCTTCAAGGCGGCCGCCCCCGCCTCAGAGAGCAGGTCGATGGGCTCATCGCCCAGCAGTCGTTGGGCGAGGGTCAGGCCGGTGAGCGCCGAAGAGGTGTTTATCTCGATGACATAGTCCCGGTCGGCGAACTCCTGGGGCTGCTCCATATCGAAACCGGACCCCCGGATGACGGGCCGCTGGTAGACGTCGATGTTCTCTTCCCGGTCGTTGGTCTGCTCGTCCACGGCGATATCCACCGTCAGCTCGCCCCCGGGCATATCGCAGTCGAAAGCCAGGCGGTAGAGCTTGTTGGCCACGGCACCCGCGGCGAACTCGCCGCTTTTGTCGTAGGCCGAACCGTTCGAGAGGCGCATTCCCCGGAAACTCCACCGCAGCGTGTTGTCCTCCGCGACCACGAAGCATCCTTCGTCGCCGCTCTTCTCCAGGTCGAAAACCAGCTGGCCGAGCACCGACGAAGCCACCGCGGAGAAGTCGCCGAACGTGAGCTCGACCCGCTTCGAAAAGGAGACCTCCACACTGCAGGTGGTCCGTTTGCAAACCACCTCGACCTCGCTCGCGGCGGCAGGCGAAATGGTGAACTCCTCGCGGCCGTACCAGTTGGGCGACGCGAACGCCGCCGCCGTGTTGTCGCCGGCCGACACCTCCACATAGTAGTCGCCCGAAACCAGGCGTATCTCCGCGGGCAGGCTCTCCACGCCCGTATAGCTTCTCACCAGGGTTCCTTCGGCATCGTGCAGTTCGATTCGGCAGCGCTGCGCCTCCTCGCCCGCCGCACGGCTCACGGCTCCCATCTCCACGCCGAGGCGCAACACGCCCGACGATTCGCCGCATCCGGCATCGTCCTTGCCGCAGCCGCCGGCCCACAGCAATGCCAGCGCCGATACGCCGGCTATCAATCGTCTAATTCTCATAATCGCGAACTTTTATCTCGGCCTTCGCCTCCACGCCCGCTCTCCCTGCGGAGGCCGCCGTGCTGGGCACCAGACCGAAGTTTATCTGCCACCAGTCGCCTCCGGCCGCATCGGACCAGGAGCGCTCCGTCACCAGGGGCTCGCCCTCCACCGTACCCTCGAAACGGACCTTGAGCGAAGAGGCGTCGGCCCGCAAGTAGGCGGCCCGTCCGTCGCCGTCGGCAAAGACCGCCGAGGCGTCGCCGAGGGTGACCGTCGTGCGGTATGCGCCCGACACCAGCGCCAGCAGCTCGCTCGAATAGCTCACCGTCACCTTCACACCGTGCAGCGTGCAGGTGACCGTTCCCAGCTCGGTCTGCTGCAAAGGCAGTATCTCGAAACTCTTCTCTCCATAATAATAAGGTGCGTCCCACGCCACCGCCGGCTCCTCGCCCGGCGAGGCGGCCACGAAACGGTAATTGTCCGCAGCAAGCTCCAGACTCGCCGGCCGCTCGCTCCACGTAAAGCTCCTCACGGTCTGTCCGGCGGCATCGACAATCCCCACCGTAAAATCGGCGACGGAGACGCTGCGCGAAACCACGTGTTCGGTCAGCGAACAGGCGACTCCGCCGTCCGCCAGCGCGAGCGTGCCGTGCGCCTCTTCCGGTTCGGACTTCGAGCAGCCGCACAACTGCGCCCCCGCCAGACAGAGGCACAGCAAAGAGGTCGAATATCTATTTTTCCAGGTCATGGGCAGTTAAGTAAAAATGTTCTTTTCGGCCGTTCCCGCTCTGCGGAAGGCCGGCTTGCCGATTTTGCCTTTTAGACAAATTACGACAGGACAAAGGTATGGCTTTTTCATCGGATACGAGACAACCCCACTTCCCAACAATCGTTCCGTTATACCGAAAAATAGTTCTATATGACCTTTCACAGCGAGCCGGATTTGTCTTTTTATCCGAAACGCTCCGATGCCGGTTCTCCGGCCTCCGCCCCGGCGGAAAGGAAAAAGAGGAAAATATCGTCCCCGGAATTCCGGCCGTCGAGGCCCGAACCCGGAGGCCGAAAATCGGGCGAAATTGCTCTATTTTGCCGAAAACGACACCCGACACGCGGTTTTTTACTTGTCCAAATTGCCGCTATCCTGCTCCTTATTGCCGTCGCCGCACGCCCCCTGCCGCACCGAACATATTCCGTTTTTCCTTTTCGGGAGGCAATCGAAAACAAATCAAACACCTGATTACTAACATTGTAAAACAAATACCCGGGAAACAGACCACCCGGCCGAATGTCCCATCAGGCCGATATCTGTCCATTTCGGCGGTTGTTTATTCGCCTCATTTTTGCCACCTTTGACATCGGTAAAACAGGCGCACGTTCCTCCCGCAGAACGTCTGCCGCCGCAAAAAGAGGAGAAAAAAACACTAAAAAACGGAAAATATGACAGCAAAGCATTTGCTCGCAATCGCGGCCTTCGCGCTGACCGGATGTTCGGGCAGCCACACTCCCGGAGAGGAGGGACAAGGCACGGTGGTGCTGGGACTCACCCCCCAGTCGCAGACCGTGGTGGTGACCAAAGCCGCAGCCGTACCGGCCGCGGAGGATTTCACCCTCACCATCCGCAACGCCGTCGGCAACGGATACGAGGAGTCGTGGCCCTTCGGCACCTTCCTTTCGTCGCTGGGCGGCAAGAAGACCCTCGACATCGGCTCCTACACCGCCGTCGCCGAGCACGGCGACAACTCGGAGGGATTCGACAAGCCCTACTACTACGGCTCGGAGAACTTCACCATCCGAGACGGTGAAACCACCCCCGTCCGGCTCACCGCCGCCATCGCCAACGTGAAAATCACCGTCGGCTACACCGATGCCTTCACCGGCTACTTCACCGACTACACCACCACCGTCACCTCGGCGGCCGGCACCCGGCTCGTCTACGCCAAGGCCGACTACGACGGCAAGGAGGGCTTCGTCCGTCCGGGCGACTTCGACATCGAGGTGGCCTACACCAAGCAGAACGGCACCCGCGGCACGGCCACCTACACCGTGACCGGTGCGACGGCCCGCCAGCACTACAAACTCACCTACAACGTCAATAACGGCGAGGTGGGCAACGCGACCATCACCGTCACCTTCAGCGACGAATTCGAGGAGATAGTTCTCGACACCATCGAACTCAACGACCAACAATAATCAAAGATGCGCAATCCAAGTATGAAAAAGATAGCTTTCTCAGCCGCAATCGCCGCAGCGGCACTCTGCCTCGGCGGCTGTCACGACGACTCGATAGACTGGGGCGGCGGCCAGCAGGCCCCCGAAACCGGCACCCTCAACATGGCCTCCCTGGGCGTGAGCGTCGATTTCACCGAGCAGACCCGTGCGGCGGCCGACGTCAATTCGTTCCTGGTACACATCACCGACGCCGCGGCGGGCACACTCACCAAGAGCGGCGTATACGGCGACATGGCCGGGCAGTCCATCACCCTGCCCGTGGGCAACTACCGCATCGAGGCCAAATCCCACGAAGTGGGCAACGCCGAGTGGTCGAAACCCTACTACCACGGCGACAAGACGTTCACCATCCTCAAGGACCAGACCACGACCCTCTCCGAGAACATCGTCTGCTCGTTCAAGAACATCCGCGTCACCGTGGACTTCGAAGAGCCCCTGAAAGAGGTCATGGGCGACGACTGCAAAGTGAAAATCTCCATCGGCGACGGCACCCTCACCTACACCGCCGCCACCGCCGAAGACGGTTATTTCAAAGCCTACGACCAGGTGGACAAACAGTACCTGATTGCCGAATTCACCGGCACGGTGCAGGGCAAGCCCCTCTCCACCACCCGCACGTTCAACGACGTGGTGGCCGGTCAGCACCACACGCTCACCTACAAGCTGGTGAACCCCGGCGACCCCGACCACACGGGCGACGGCCAGTTCTCCATCACCGTGGACGACAGCTTCACCACCGTGGAGGGCGGCGGCAACATCGACACCGGCGAAGAGGAGATTACCCCGGGTCCCGACCAGCCAGGGGGCGAGGGGACCGTCATCGGACTGGAGGGATACGACGAGATTCCGGCCGACCCCATCGTGGTCACCACCAATGCGGACGCCTCGAATCCCGTGGCCGACAAGGTCATCAAGCTGAAAATCGACGTTCCCGGCAAAATCGAGAAGCTGCAGGTCACCATCAACTCCGAGATTCTCGACGCCTTCGTCTCCGACCCGGCGCTCGACCTGAAGAGTTTCGACATGGCCCATCCCAACGAAACGCAGAAAACGAACCTGCAAAGTTTCGGATTCCTCCAGCCGGGACAGGAGAACGTCTACGGACTGACCGAGGCCGGCTTCGAAATATCGGCCCAGTTCCTGGCCCTGATGGCCGTGCTGGGCGAGGGCGACCACGACTTCGTAATCGAGGTGACCGACCAGAACGGTGCAACGAAAGACGCTACGCTCAAACTCCATGTAAAATAAAAACGGGCGAAGAAAAATGAAAAACGGAAGATACATATACGCGCTGCTGCTGAGCGGAGTCCTCCTGCTGGCGGGTTCGTGCACCCGCGACCATGCGGACGGGGAGCAGGGCGGCACGCTGAAGCTCAGCGTAGCGGTAAGCCGCGACCTGAGCCGCGCCGTCGGCGACGACTGCACCGTGAACATCTGCAACGAAAACGGCGGCATCGTCCGCCAATGGCACGCGGTGGCGGAGATTCCCGACAAGGTGTGGCTCGCCTCGGGCGACTACTGCGTGGAGGCGATGGCCGGCGTAAAGGCCGACGCCACGTTCGACGGCCCCTACTACTACGGCAAGCAGGACTTCACCATTTCGCCCACCACCGACGCCCGGGCCGACGTGGTGGCCACCATCGCCAACTCGATGGTCAAGATAACCTTCACCTCGGGTGTGGACCAATACCTGGAGAACTACAAGGCGACCCTCTCCAGCAGCAAGGCCTCGCTCGACTTCGACAACGCCACCGGCGAAGCCTACGGCTACTTCCTGCTGCCGGAGGGCGAAAACAAACTCGCATGGAGCTTCACCGGAACCAAGAAGGAGGGCGGGTCGCTCTCCAAGAGCGGTGAAATCACCGTACAGCCCGGCAAGCTCTACTCCATGTCGTTCAGCTACACCTCGGCCGGTTCGGGACAGCTCGTCTTCGGCATCGAGATTTCCGACGCCGAGACGGCCGTGAACAACGACGTGAGCATCTACGGCAAACCCGTCATCGACGGAGCCGGATTCGACCTGAGCGAAGTGCAGCAGTTCGCCGACAACGACTTTTCGGTGAGCGTGCGCACCGCAGCGGAACTCAAAACACTCACCGTGAGCGGCGAAACGCTGGGCGACGCATCGGGCGGCAACCTACTCACCGCAGAGGGCAAAGCCGCCCTCGAGGCCAAAGGCGTCTCCATCAGCGGCGCGACCGAAAAGAGCGCGCAGGTGGTCTTCTCGAAAACCATCTTCGAGGCGCTCAACGCCGGCCGGTACTCCTTCAAAATCGAGGCCGTGTCGCAGCGCAACGACCAGCGCCCCGCTTCGGATGCGACCCTCTCCGTGAATATCGGCGCCCAACCCGCCACCATCGCCCTCGACGGCAAGGATATCGGCCAGGTGCAGAGCTGCACCCTCGGCGACAGCTTCACGCTTCTGGTCAGCGGCACCAGCGACCTGAGCACCGTCACCCTCTCCAACGCCGCGCTCTTCGGCGCCGCGCCGCTCGAAGTGCTGGGCAAAACCGCCACGGAACTCGCCGGCTACGGGGTGAGCGTATCGAAAACCAACGCCCGGAACCTGCGCATAACCGTAGAGGCCACGGCGCTGGCCAAACTGCCCGCCGGAGAGAACGCCATCGACATCGCGGTCACCGATGCGGTCCCCACCACCGCCAACGCCACCCTGCGCCTGAACGTGGTCAGCGCTGCGGGCGGAGTGACCGTCACCGACCTGGCCAACGCACCGGCCGCCATCATCAACAGCAACGTATGGGCTACCCACGCCACGCTCCGTGCCGTGGTATCGCCCCTGCCGGGAGCCGTCTACACCTTCTACTACGCCCCCGAGGCGCTCGCCAACCGCAGCGGTTCGTGGAGCGAAGCCGCCACCGTGCTTTCGGGCACGGCGCTCTCGGCCGAGGTCACGGGCCTCACCCCCGCCACCGTCTATGTCTATCGCGTGGGCATCGCCGTGGGCGGCCAGACCCAGTACAGCGACACCTACACCTTCACCACCGACTCCACCGGAGAGCTGCCCGACAGGGGATTCGAAACCTGGACCGCCTCCAGCGACGGCAAATACTCCACACCCTACACCGACACCCCGTGGTGGGACAGCGGCAACGCCGGCTCCACGCTGCTGGGCGGCTCGTCCGTAATCTGCTATCCCGACGAGAGCTCGGCTCCCGCCGGCAGCACCGGTTCGACCTCCGCCTGCCTGCACAGCCGATTCGTCGGCTTCGGGTCCATGGGTGCCTTCGCAGCCGGAAACCTCTTCAGCGGCTCGTTCGGCGGACGGGACGGCATGGGCGGATACATCCATCTGGGACGCCCCTTCACGGCCCGTCCCGAGAGCCTCTCCGGCTGGTGGAAATATACCCGCCAAACCATCAACCAGGTCAAGAACCAGCCCGACGGCGTAACCATCACCAAGGGGAGCACCCCCGATGCCGGAACCGTCTACGTCGTGCTGGGCGACTGGGGCAATGACAGCGAATGGATGGCCGCCAACACCACCTCCGGCGGCGAAAAAGAGAAAGGTACGCCGACCAGCCCCATCGTGGTCAATACCACGCAGAAAATCTACTTCGATTTCAAGAACGACTCCCACGTGCTGGGCTGGGGACAGGTCATCGCCGACCAGACCATCGCCGACTGGACTCCGTTCAAGGCCGAGATAACGTACAGCGAGAGCGGCAAAACCCGCAAACCGACCCACATCGTCATCGTCTGCAGCGCCAGCATCTACGGCGACTACCTCACCGGCGGCGAAAACAGCATGCTGTGGCTGGACGACCTCGAACTCAACTATTAAACCCGAATCCCCGAACAGAGAGATGAAACGCATACTCAGCGCAATCGTGATACTCATCGCAGGGGCGTTCCAGGCCATCGGCCAGGAGCGCCCCCCGGTGGTTTTCAACGTCAATAACTTCAATGTAAACGTCAATATTCCCGACTCGGTGCTGGGGAAAATCTACGGCAGCGGCCTGCTCGCGACCAAGACGTCCGCCGCCGACTCCCTCTCCGCCGCCCGCGACGCAATCACCCGGGCGGCCCAGCAGGCGGCCCGCGAAGCGGCGGCACAGGCCGTGGCGCAGATAGCGGAGCAGTCGTCGCAGAGCGCGCTGGCGGCCGTGGCGCAGGGAGAGGCGGAGCCATCCGACTCGCTGGGCCCGCTCTCCGAAATGCAGCCGGTCCCCATGGACACCTCCGCCATCGCCCGGAATCCCAAACTCAAGGAGAAAGGACACTCGTGGTGGCGAATCTACCACCGCAACCGCGAACGCGGACTGGAGTTCCTCAACGACAAGTTCGTCCCCAAGGGACAGTGGATAGGCGGTCTGTCGGTCTCCTACTCCGAACACACCAACGAAGACTACGAATTCATCGTCATCGACGGCATCAACAGCAACGGCTACACCCTCAGCGTCAGCCCGCTGGTAGCCTACGCCTTCAAGGACAACCTCGCGGCCGGAGGCCGTTTCGCCTACAAACGCAGCTTCCTGAAAATCGACGCCGCCGACCTGGACATCGAGGACCTCGACATGAGCGTCAATAACTATTATCAGCTCAAGCAGAGCTTCTCCACGCTGGCCATCCTGCGCAACTACATCCCCCTGGGGCGCAGCAAACGGTTCGCCGTCTTCAACGAAATGCAGCTGGGCGTGGGCATCGGGCAGTCGAAAATCGTCAAGGGCCTGGGCGAAGAGGACATGACCGGCACCTATGAGAAAAACTACGAACTCTCGATAGGCATGTCGCCGGGCATCGTGGCCTTCTACAACAACAACTTCGCCGTGGAGGTATCCATCGGCGTACTGGGATTCAACTACGGATACACCAAGCAGATAAAGGACCAGGTCTACAAAGGCAGCCGCCAGACCAGCGCCCTGAACTTCAAGATAAACCTCTTCTCCATCAGCCTCGGCGTGGCCTGCTACCTCTAAAAGGACCGCTCCGGACAACGAATCAAGCGAATACTCTGAAAGTGTCATGAACAAAACGGGCAACATATCGAAAATTCTTCTGACGGCGGCACTGTCGCTTCTGGCGGGCGCCTGCATCAAGAACGACATCCCCTATCCCAGAATCCAGGCGGCCATCACGGCGTTCGAGGTCTACGGACAGACCGCCGCCGCGGTCATCAACACCGACCGGCAGACCGTCACGGTCGATATCGCCGACACGGTGGACATCGAAAAGGTCCACCTCAAAACGGTTTCGCTCACCGACAAGGCCGTCAGCTCCATCCCCATCGTCTCGCCGCTCGACCTCTCGTCGCCTCTGGAGGTGACGCTCAGCCTCTACCAGGACTACGTGTGGACCATCACGGCCACCCAGACCGTCGAGCGGGCATTCGAGGTGGCCAATCAGGTGGGCGTAGCCCAAATCGACCACGACAACCGGGTGGCCATCGCCATGGTGACGCCCGAAACCGACCTGAGCGACATCACCGTCACCCGCCTCGTGCTCGGCCCCAAGAACATCACCACCATCACCCCCGACCCCACGGCCCTCAAGGACTTCACCTCCGGACGCAAGGTGACGGTCCTCTACCGCGACAAGGTCGAGGAGTGGACCCTCTACGTGGCCCACACCCAGGTGACGGCCACCGTGGGGCAAATCGACGCCTGGGCCCGCGTGGCCTGGCTCACCGGTTCGGGACAGAACGGCGCCGACCTCGGATTCCAGATTCGCAAGGCCTCCTCCCAGGAGTGGACGACCCTCCCCTCGTCGCAGGTCACCGTCAGCGGCGGCACCATCAGCGCCCGCGCGACGGGACTCGACCCCCAGACCGAATACGTCTGCCGCGCCTACTCCGGCGACAGCTACAGCGCCGAGAGCACCTTCACCACCGAGGCCGAAACCCCGCTCACCGACGGCGGCTTCGAACAGTGGCACATGGGCGGCGACTCGGGTTCCTCCACCTGGTGGAAGCCCTGGGAACAGGGCGGCACCTCGTTCTGGGACAGCGGAAACAAGGGTTCGGCCATCATGAACGAGATGATAACCTACCCCACCGAGGATACCCCCACGGGCCAGGGCCGCGGCGTCTACATGGAGACCAAATACGTAAATGTCTTCGGCGTGGGCAAACTGGCCGCCGGCAACATCTTCACGGGCACCTTCGTCAAGGTGGACGGCACCAACGGCGTGCTCAACTTCGGCCGCCCCTTCACCTCCCGCCCCACGCGCCTGAAAGGCTACTTCAAATATTCGCCCATGCCCATCGACCGCACCAACGACGAATGGGAGAGCCTCAAGGGACGCATGGACAGCTGCCACATCTACGTGGTGCTCGGCGACTGGAGCGAACCGGTGGAGATACGCACCAAGCCCTCCGACCGCAAACTGCTCGACATCGCGGGCGACCCCCGCATCATCGCCTACGGCGAACTGATATGCGGAAAGGAGGTCGCGACCTGGCAGGCTTTCGACATCGAACTGCAATACCGCTCCACCTCCCGCCGTCCCACCCAGATTATCGTCTGCGCCGCCGCCAGCAAATACGGCGACTACTTCACCGGCGGCGTGGGCAGCAAGATGTACGTGGACGAATTCACCCTGGAGTACGATTACGACGACTGACCCCGGCGCCGTTGCCGAAAGATTGCTATCTTTGCACCGTCGGGGCACTCTGCGCCCCTGTAAAACGAAAGACTCATCATGAATATCCTGCTGCTACTGACAGGCCTGCTGCTCATTCTGGCCGGTGCGAACTTTCTGACCGACGGTTCGGCCTCCCTCGCCCAGCGATTCCGCGTTCCCGAATTCATCATCGGCCTCACCATCGTCGCGATGGGCACCTCCGCCCCCGAACTGGTGGTCAGCCTGCTGTCGGCCATCGACGGGGCGAGCGACATCGCCATCGGCAACGTCGTCGGCTCCAACCTGTTCAACACGCTGCTCATTCTCGGCGTCACGGCGCTCCTGCGCCCCATACCCCTCTCGCGCAACAATATCCGCCGCGACATCCCCATGGGTGCGGCCGTCTCGCTGCTGCTCATGTTCATGCTCTGCGACCGCTGGATAACCGGCGCCCCCGCCGAACGCATCAGCCGGGCGGAGGGTGCCGTACTGCTGCTGCTCTTCGCACTCTTCATGTGGCACTCGCTGCGCGACGCCGCACGGCCCGGCACGCCGCACGCCGCGGGGACACCCCCCGCCGAAACGGCATCCGCTCCGGCCAAACCGATTCCGGTGTGGCTCACCGTCGTCATGATAGCGGGCGGACTGGCCGGCCTCATCTTCGGCGGCCGGCTCTTCCTGCAGAGCGCCACCGCCCTGGCCCGCAGCCTCGGAGTGAGCGAATCGGTGATAGCCATCACCCTGGTCGCCGGAGGCACCTCGCTGCCCGAACTGGCCGCCTCGGTGGTCTCGGCCGTCAAGGGACGCACCGGACTGGCCCTGGGCAACGTGGTGGGGTCCAACATCTTCAACATCCTGTTCATCCTGGGAGTCAGCTCGCTCGTCTCGCCGCTCACCCCGGGTTCGGTCTCGTTCTACGACACGGCCATGGTGACCGTGTCGGCACTGCTGCTGCTGGCCACCGCCTTCACCTTCCGCCGCAAGGAGATAGACCGCATCGAAGGGGTGCTCTTTCTGCTCATCTACGTCGTCTATATCGTCCGGCTCGTACTCCGATAAGTTTTCCGCCGGCGCCCGGGAGGCTATCTCGCTCTGCCCCAACCGCGATTCCCGAAATGTTGATAACTTGTGCAAAAAAACGGGGGAGAGAGGTAGCGAACCCCTGACATAGTCCGTAAATTTGTCTACGGTATACGGTTCCGGAGCGAACTTCCACGCCGCTCCGGTGAAAAGGGAACTCCTGTGAAAGTCAGGGACTATCCCCGTAGCTGTAAGTCCGAAACACCCTTCGTGCCCGCAGCGGCCACTGTTTCCCCGCGAGACGGGAAGGCCGGCACGAAGCGCGGACGAGTCAGAAGACCTGCCGTAGAACCGATGCTATTCGGAGCTTTCGGGTCGAAGAGCTTTAGAAAGGAGTACAGAACATGCGAGCGGACGCCGCCGCACAGGACGCAGCGGGCGGCCGAAGCCCCCGAATCGCCGGCCGACATCTCTTTTTTACAGCTTTTCCCGTCGGATGGAGAGACGCTCGGAGAGGATACCCCCTCTTCGACGGCATTTCGTCTCCCCCGCCGTCTCCGCCCCGAAAGCAGCATGCGACGGATGCGTTACGACGAAATAACAATAGAAAAAAGATAGATTATGAGCGGAACCGAAATTTTCATCACCAAGCGTGACGGCAAACGGGAGTTTTTCTCCCTCGACAAAATCAAGAACGCCATCGCCAAAGCCTTCCTCTCCGTGGGCAGCTTCGCGACCCAGGAGGACATGACGGCCATACTCAGCCGCGTCTCCATCTCGGACGGCATGAGCGTGGAGGAGATTCAGAACCAGGTGGAGGTGGCTCTCATGGCCGAACGCTACTACAACGTGGCCAAATCCTTCATGCTCTATCGCCAGAAACACCTCGAGGACCGCGAGACCCGCGACAAGCTCCAGTTCCTCATCAACTACTGCGAGGCCAAGAACCCCGCCACCGGCAGCAAGTACGACGCCAACGCCAACGTCGAGAACAAGAACATCGCCACCCTCATCGGCGAACTGCCCAAGAGCAACTTCATCCGCCTCAACCGGCGCCTGCTGTGCGACCGGCTGCGGGAGATGTACGGCAAGGAGTTCGCCGACCGCTACCTCACCCTGCTGGGCAACCACTTCATCTACAAGAACGACGAGACCTCGCTGGCCAACTACTGCGCCAGCATCACCATGTATCCATGGCTCATCGGCGGCACCAAGTCCATCGGCGGCAATTCGTCGGCGCCCACCAACCTCAAGAGTTTCTGCGGCGGATTCGTCAATATGGTCTTCATCGTCTCGAGCATGCTCAGCGGCGCCTGCGCCACCCCCGAATTCCTGATGTACCTCAACTACTTCATCGGGCTCGAATACGGCCAGGACTACTACCTGCACCCCGAACGGCAGGCCGACCTCTCGCTGCGCAAGCGCTCCATCGACAAGGCCGTCACCGACTGCTTCGAACAAATCGTCTATTCCATCAACCAGCCCACCGGCGCACGGAACTTCCAGGCCGTGTTCTGGAACGTGGCCTACTACGACCGCTACTATTTCCAGAGCCTGTTCGAGAACTTCGTCTTCCCCGACGGCAGCAAGCCCCACTGGGAGTCGCTGAGCTGGCTTCAGAAACGTTTCATGAAGTGGTTCAACGCCGAACGCACCAAGACCGTGCTCACCTTCCCCGTGGAGACCATGGCGCTGCTGACCAAGGACGGTGACGTGATGGACAAGGAGTGGGGCGACTTCACCGCCGAAATGTATGCCGAGGGACACTCGTTCTTCACCTACATGAGCGACAACGCCGACTCGCTGAGCAGCTGCTGCCGCCTGAGAAACGAGATTCAGGACAACGGCTTCAGCTACACCCTCGGCGCGGGCGGCGTATCGACCGGCTCCAAGAGCGTGCTGACCATCAACCTCAACCGCTGCATCCAGCATGCCGTCAAGTCGGGCCTGCCCTACACCAAGTTCCTGGAAGAGGTAATCGACCTGGTGCACAAGGTGCAGCTGGGCTACAACGAAAACCTCAAGGAGCTCTACCGCAAGGGCATGCTGCCCCTCTTCGACGCAGGCTACATCAACATGAACCGCCAGTACCTGACCATCGGCGTGAACGGACTGGTGGAGGCCGCCGAATTCCTCGGACTGGAAATCACCGACAATCCCAAGTACCTGGCCTTCGTGCAGGAGGTGCTGGGACTGGTCGAGAAATACAACAAGAAGTACCGCAGCAAGGAGGTGCTCTTCAACTGCGAGATGATTCCGGCCGAAAACGTGGGCGTGAAACATGCCAAGTGGGACCGCGAGGACGGCTACTTCGTCCCCCGCGACTGCTACAACAGCTACTTCTACGTGGTGGAGGACACCACGCTGAACGTCATCGACAAGTTCCGCATGCACGGCCGACCCTACATCGAGCACCTGACCGGCGGCTCGGCCCTGCACATGAACCTGGAGGAGCACCTCTCCCGCGAACAGTACCGCCAGCTGCTGCGCGTCGCCGCCGTGGAGGGTTGCAACTACTTCACCTTCAACATTCCGAACACCGTCTGCAACGAATGCGGGCACATCGACAAGCGTTACCTCAAGGAGTGTCCCGAATGCCACAGCAAGAACGTGGACTACCTGACCCGCGTCATCGGCTACATGAAGCGCGTGAGCAACTTCTCGCACCAGCGCCAGCTGGAGGAGCGCCGCCGCTACTACCGCCGTGCGGGCGAAGAACTCGAACGACCCGCCGCAGAGAAAAATGCTTAAATACGTCAGTTACGACATCGTATTCCAGGAGGTTCCGGGCGAGGTGACCCTCGCCCTCAATCTCTCGGGGTGTCCCAACCGCTGCCAGGGGTGTCACAGCCCCCACCTCAGGGAGGATGCGGGACGTCCGCTCGACCGCGCGGAGATAGACCTGCTGGTCGAACGCTACGGCCGGCAGGTCACCTGTCTCTGCTTCATGGGCGGCGACGGCGACCCGGCGGAGGTGGCCCGTCTTGCCCGCCACGTGCGCCGCATCAGCCGTCTGAAGACAGCCTGGTACTCGGGACGCATGCCCCTGCCCGCAGGGTTCGACACCGCGGCGATGGACTACATCAAACTCGGTCCCTACATCCCCTCCCGCGGCGGACTCGACTCGCCGCAGACCAACCAGCGCATGTACCGCATCGTCCGCGACGGGAACGACACCCCCGCATTCGAAGACATCACCGCCCGCTTCCGCCGCAATCCGCCGGGCGCCTGAGTACACCGGAATACGCCTCGGACCGCCGCGCGCTTCGCACGCCGCGGGAGGCCCCCGCTTTTCACGGCCACGGCTTTTCCCGGTCCGCAAGGCGCTGTCCCGCCGCGCATTTAGCCCGCATCCGGGAAGGAAGCCGCCGGCAATCCGATGAGGTGCCCCGGCGCCGCGAAAGCCCCCCCTTTTTTCCGGAAAACTTTTCCCCGGAAATCCTCTCCAGAGGAGTGCGGAATCCGGCGATTTTGCCGAACTTTGCACTCCGCAACCGCAAAACCGGACCACGACACATGACAAAAGCCATTATCTTCGACTTCGACGGCACGCTGGCCGATACGCTGAACCTCTGCATCGAGGCATTCCGGCGGGCCACCGAACCCATCACCGGGCGTCCCCTGACCGACGCCCAGACCGTAGCCTGCTTCGGACCCTCGGAGGAGGGGACGTTCCGCACGTTCGTTCCCCAAGCGTACCGCAAGGCGATGGACGACTATCTCTTCTGGTACGAAAGGCTCCACGACCGCTGGCCGGCCCCCTTCGAGGGCATTCCCGAACTGCTCGCCCGGCTTCGCGACCGAGGCGTCCGGCTGGCACTGGTCACCGGCAAAAGCCCCCGGTGCTGCGCCGTCTCGCTGCGCAAATACGGGCTGGAGGAGTACTTTCCGCTCACCGAGAGCGTCGCGCCCGACTCCGCGAGCAAAGCCCCCAACATCCGGTGCGTGCTGCAACGGTTCGGGGTCCGGGGCGACGAGGCGCTCTACGTCGGCGACACGGCCGGCGACGTGCTGAACGCCCGGGAGGCAGGCGTGGAGACCCTCTCGGCCCTGTGGGGCAGCGTCACCGACCGTCCGGCCGTGGAGGCCGCCCGGCCGCGGGCCCTTTTCGAACGCGTGGAGGAGCTGGAGCGATATCTCTTCGAATCGGTTCTCCGGCCCGAACCGGCAGAAAAAGCGGAGGCCGGACAAAAATTTGGCATTTGACAAAAAATGGTTATCTTTGCACCCTGCAAGCGCTTATGGGGGTCCGGCCGGACGGCCGGGACTGAGTGGCGCCCGAGGAAACATCATAACACATTAAAAATTTTACAGACCAATGAAAACCATTCAGATTAGCGCCGCTTCGCGCGCCGCTTTCGGAAAGAAAGAGAGCAAGGCCGTTCGTGCCGAAGGTCAGATTCCCTGCGTCATCTACGGAGGCGGTCAGACCGTTCACTTCTCCATCGACGCAAAGGCCGTGAAGCCTTTGATTTACACTCCCAACTCCTTCATCGTGGAGTTCGACATCGAGGGAACCAAAGAGACCGGCGTGATGCGCGAGGTGCAGTTCCACCCCGTGAACGAGCAGATTCTGCACATCGACTTCTACCGCGTACAGCCCGGCAAGGCGGTCGCCATCGACATACCTATCAAAATCACCGGCTCTTCGGAGGGTGTGAAGCAGGGTGGTAAGCTCTCGCTCAGCAAGCGCAAACTGCGCGTGAGCGGCCTGGCCGAGAATCTTCCCGACGAACTGGTCGTAGACGTTACCGAACTGGGACTGGGCAAGTCCATCTTCGTAGGCGACCTCAAGTACGAAGGTTTAACCATACTTACTCCGGCTACCACCGCCATTTGCGCCGTCCGCATGACCCGTGCGGCCCGCGGTGCCCAGGCTGCCGCTGGCAAGTAATAAACGAATCCCGTTTTGAAATATCTGATTGTAGGGCTGGGCAACATCGGCGCCGAATACGCCGACACCCGCCACAACATAGGATTCAAAGTATTGGACGCCTTGGCCGAGGCGTCCAATACTGTTTTTACCCCCTCGCGCTACGGCGCCGTGGCCGAAATCAAATACAAGGGGCGCACGCTGGTGCTGCTCAAGCCCTCCACCTACATGAACCTCAGCGGCAAGGCCGTCCGCTACTGGGCCGACCAGGAGAAGGTGCCCGCCGAAAACATGCTGGTGGTGGTGGACGACATCGCCCTGCCTTTCGGCACCCTGCGCATGCGCACGAAGGGGAGCGACGGCGGCCACAACGGACTGAAGAACATCAACGAGCTGCTCGGGCACAGCAACTACCCGCGCATACGCTTCGGCATCGGCGGCGACTTCCCGCAGGGACATCAGGTCGATTACGTGCTGGGAACCTGGACCGAGCAGGAGCGCAAGGCCATGCCCGAACGCATCGCCACGGCCGTGGAAGCCGTCCGGTCGTTCGCCGCGATAGGCTGCGAACGCACCATGAACCTCTACAACAAGAAACAGTAGGATGAAACTCTCGCTCTACATATCGCCCTGCCCCAACGACACCTTCATGTTCGACGCCCTGGTGAACGGACGCATCGACACCCGCGGAGTGGAGTTCGACCTGCATTTCGCCGACATCGAGGAGCTGAACCGGGCCGCGGAGCGCGGCGAAGCCGATATCACCAAAGTGAGTTACGCCGTCATGCCCGCCGTCATCGACACCTACGCGGTGCTCGACAGCGGCAGCGCCCTGGGCCGGGGCAACGGACCGCTGCTGGTGTCGCGCGAGCCCATCGACCCGAACCGGCCGGGACTGCGCGTGGCCGTTCCGGGCGAACGCACCACGGCCAACCTGCTGCTGAGCCGGCTCTACCCCGCCATAACGGACAAGACGCCGCGTCTGTTCTCGACCATCGCCCGCAGCGTGGCCGACGGAGAGTTCGATGCCGGCGTGCTCATCCACGAGGGGCGTTTCACCTACGCTTCGCTCGGTCTGCGACGGGTCGCCGACCTGGGCTCCCTGTGGGAAGAGACCACCGGTACGGCACTCCCGCTGGGCGCCATCGCCGTGCGGCGCAGCCTGCCCCCCGGGACCATCCGCACGGTGGAGCTGCTGCTGCGGCAGAGCGTGCACTACGCCATGACCCGCCCCGAAGCCAGCCGCGCCTTCGTACGCAGCCATGCGCAGGAGATGGACGAGCAGGTGATGCGCAGCCACATCGAACTCTTCGTCAATGAATTTTCGCTCTCGCTCGGAGAACAGGGACGTCTGGCCGCAAGCCGGCTCACGGGGCTCGCTCCGCAGCATCTGTTTACCGCTTGCCGCATCTGAAGAATCCCAGCAATTTGCGTTTTACGGCCAACTTGCGCTCGATGTGCATCTTGGCTTCGACGACTCCCCGAAGCACCCCGGGTACGCTCCAGCCGCGCAGGCCGGCATAGAGAAGCGCCATGTGCAGGTAGACCGGCCACTCGGCATTGATGAAACGGAAGTTGTCCAGACACGCCCGCCGCGACAGCCGCCGGGCGAACCGCATCCGGTTGTTGTCTATCAGCGAGAAACGATAGGTGCCGTCCTCCTGCCGCCGGTAGAGAATGTTGGCCAGATTGTAGTCGTTGTGCAGCACGCCGGCCTCGTGCAGCTCCACGGTGAAGCGCATGAAAGCCTCCGTGAGGGCCAGCGTTTCCGGCTCCGGATAGCGTGCCACCCCCTCCGCCATGGAGGGGCAGTCGGTGTTGAGCGAAATGAAATACCCCGTTTTGAACAGCCCGCCGCTCTTCATCTCGACATAGCCCACCGGAGCCGGGGTGTCGAATCCCATCTCCGTCAGACGCAGGGCATAGCGGTAGGCCCGTTCCGCCTTGGTCGAACGCAGAAAAGTGTATACCACCCGGTTGAAAGCCGTCGGGGTCTTGTAGCGCTTCACCACCAGCAGGGTATCTCCCACCCTGAAACGCTTTATCACGTTGCGTATGTCGCGCAGCATCTCTCCCTGGGTGTCGAAAATCTCCGGAATCCGGACGACGAAGTCCCGGAACGAAGCGTATTGGGGGTTGATAACCTGTTTCATAAAGTACAACTGTTTTTCCGTGTCTCCGCAGCCGGACCTTCCGCCCCGAAGACAGAACAAAGATAATGCAAACGCAAGCAGAAAGCGGCCGGTTTCCGACGCTGCGCGTGCAGTTTATCCGCATGCAAAGATAAGCACAAAATCCGGTGCGGCCAAGCTCCCCGCCGAATCCGAGGCCGGTTCCTCCCCCGCCGGAGTTTCCCGGCTCCCGCCGCCCCGTCCGCGGGGCGGGACGAAGGCGCACGGAAAACCGAGGATGCGCAAGAAGCGCCGGAAGCGCACAAAAAACCGGGATGCACCTTTTCAAAGGTGCATCCCGGTCAATCGGGTCGCTCTCCCCATGCGGAAAGACTACTTCGAGAAGCCTTTGCCGATAGCCAGAAAATCTTCGGCCTTGAGCGCCGCACCGCCGATAAGACCGCCGTCCACATCGGCCTTGGCGAAGATTTCGGCCGCATTCGAAGGCTTGCAGCTGCCGCCGTAGAGAATGGCGGTGTCGTCGGCCTTGGCGCCGAACCTGGCACGCAGCACCTCGCGGATGAAGGCATGAATCTCCTGCGCCTGCTCCGCCGTAGCGGTCTTGCCGGTGCCGATGGCCCACACGGGCTCATAAGCCACGACGAGCTTTGCGAACTGCTCCTCGGTGAGGTTGTAAACCACCTCCTCGAGCTGCGCCTTCACCACGTCGAAATGCTTTCCGGCTTCGCGCTCGTCGAGCTTCTCACCCACGCAGTAGATGGGGGTGAGGCCGTTGGCATAGGCCTGTTCCATTTTGGCGTTCAGGGTCTTGCTGGTCTCTCCGTAATATTCGCGACGCTCGCTGTGACCCAGAATCACATACTCCACGCCCAGCGACGCAATCATCTGAGCCGACACTTCGCCCGTGTAGGCGCCCTTCGCCTCGGCCGCACAGTTCTGCGCACCCACCGCGATGCCGCTGCCGCGGGTCACCTTCACCACCTCCGACAGGTGGGTGAAAGGAGGACACACGATGAAATCGACACACGAACAAACCTCGCCCCGGCCGGCCACCACGTTCTTGGCCAGCTCGACGCCTTCTACGGGAGTGGTGTTCATTTTCCAGTTTCCCGCAACAATTTTCTTTCTCATTTTCCCAAATCTATTTTAGTGCTGTAAATTACAAATGTTCTCTCTCCGACTCCGCTCTTCCGTCCCCGGCAGGCGGAACCGGCGGGCGCGCTACTCCCGTTCCGCGTCGCACCACCCCTTCACCTGGTCGGCCGAAGGATTGGTCAGGCCCAGCTTGTTCTTCTTGTTGTAGCCGCACAGGTCGTTGAAGAGTTTTCCGGGAGCGGCCTTGCGCAGCGCCTCCACCGTCGTGAAGCCCAATTTCTGAAGCACCGGGACCCACTCGGCCGGCACGCCGGCAGCCACGTATTTCTCCTCGCCGTCGCGCACGGGCTTCTTCTCCGGCCGCATCTGGGGGAAGAAGAGCACCTCCTGAATGGTCGGCCGGTCGGTCATGAACATGGTCAGACGGTCGATGCCGATACCCATGCCCGAACAGGTGGGCATGCCGTATTCGAGCGCACGCACGAAATCCATGTCGATGAACATCGCCTCGTCGTCGCCCTTCTCGCTCAGGCGCAGCTGCTCCTGGAAACGCTCCAGCTGGTCCACCGGGTCGTTCAGCTCCGAGTAGGCGTTGCAGAGCTCCTTGCCGTTCACGAAGAGTTCGAAACGCTCGGTCAGGCACGGGTCGTTGCGATGGCGCTTGCACAGGGGCGACATCTCGATGGGATAGTCGGTCACGAACGTGGGCTGGATGAGCTCCTCCTCGCAATAGGCGCCGAACAGGGCGTCGATGAGCTTTCCTTTGCCCATCGTCTCGTCGATTTCCACGTTCAGCTTCGCGCACGCCTCGCGCAACTCGGCCTCGCTCTTGCCGGTGATGTCGAATCCCGTCTTCTCACGAATGGCGTCGGTCATGGTCACCCGGCGGAAGGGGGCCTTGAAAGAGACCTGCTTGCCGTCGATGGTCAGTTCGGTGGTGCCGTTGGTGGCCAGCGCCACCCGCTCCAGCATCCGTTCGGTGAAGCCCATCATCCAGAGATAGTCCTTGTAGGCCACATAAATCTCCATGCAGGTGAACTCCGGGTTGTGGGTCTTGTCCATGCCCTCGTTGCGGAAGTTCTTGCCGAACTCGTAGACGCCGTCGAACCCGCCCACGATGAGTTTCTTGAGGTAGAGCTCCGTGGCGATGCGCAGATAGAGGTCGATGTCCAGCGAATTGTGGTGGGTGACGAACGGACGCGCCGACGCCCCGCCCGGAATGGGCTGGAGAATCGGGGTCTCCACCTCGATGTATCCCTGCTCGTTGAAGAACTCGCGCATGGTGGAGATGATTTTGGCGCGTTTGACGAAAGTCTCCTTCACCTGGGGAGTCACCACCAGGTCCACATAGCGCTGACGGTAACGAATCTCCGGGTCGGTGAGCGCATCGAAGGTCTGTCCGTCCTTGGCCTTGACGATGGGCAGCGGCCGGATGGACTTGCTCAGCACGGTGAACTCGCGGCAGTGCACCGAGAGTTCGCCCGTCTTGGTGATGAATGCGAAACCCTTGACACCCACGAAGTCGCCGATGTCGAGCAGCTTCTTGAAGACCGTATTGTAGAGCGTGTTGTCCTCGCCCGGGCAGATGTCGTCGCGACGGATATAGACCTGGATGCGGCCTGTAGCGTCCTGCAGTTCGAAGAACGAGGCGCTGCCCATGATGCGCCGGCTCATGATACGTCCGGCGATGCTCACATCCTGGAAATTCCCCTTCTCGGGGTCGAATTCCGCAGCGAGCTGCGCCGCATGGGCGTTCACTTCGTACATCTGTGCCGGATAGGGGTCTATGCCCAACTCCCGGAGCTGGGCCATCGACTGACGGCGCAGCAACTCCTGTTCGCTAAGTTCTGCAATGCTCATAAATAGTTCTGATTTTCAATTTGGGGGCAAAGATACGAATAAGCGAGAGCAAAAACAAGTTTACTTGTGTTTTGCCGAGCGAGAGTATCTAAGACGAAGTCAAAGAGGACGAATAAGCGAGGGCAAAAGCAAGTTTACTCGTGTTTTGCCGAGCGAGAGTATCTAAGACGAAGTCAAAGAGGACGAATAAGCGAGAGCAAAAACAAGTTTACTTGTCTTTTGCCGAGCGGGAGTATAGTACCCCGCCGGTCCGCGACCGCCCGTACCGTCACACCGAAGGCCCCTCTACCCCGCGCTCTGTTCGAAGAAGCGCCACAGGTTGTCGCTGCCGTCCACCGGTGCGGTCACCGTCAGCGGCTCCTTGCGCACGGGATGGACGAACGAAACGGTGCGCGAATGGAGCGAGATGCCCCCGTCGGGGTTCGAACGCCGGGCTCCGTACTTCAGGTCGCCCCGGATGGGACATCCCGCCTTCGAAAGCTGGGCCCGAATCTGGTGATGGCGCCCGGTCAGCAGACCGATTTCCAGCAGATGGTAGTTAGTACTGCTGCACAACACCTTATAGTCGAGCAGAGCCTCCTTTCCCTGGGGCTGCGGCGTATCGAACGCCCGGGAACGGTTGTTGCGCGCATCACGCACGATGTAGTGGCGCAACCGCCCCTCCGTCGGTTCGGGGAGCCGTTCGGTGATGGCCCAGTAGGTTTTGCTCATCTCTCCGCGGCGCAGCATCTCGTTCAGGCGCGCCAGGGCCTTGCTCGTCTTGGCGAAGAGCACCGCTCCGCTCACCGGCCGGTCGATGCGATGCACCACCCCCAGGAAAACCTCTCCCGGTTTCCGGTCCCGCACCTTGATGTAGGCCTTTATCTGGTCCTCGAGGGCACTGGTGCCGTCCGGGTCGGGCTGCACCAAATCGCCGCAATGTTTGTTCACCACCAGCAGGTGGTTGTCTTCATAAAGAATATCCTCCGCTTCGAACATGTTCTATCTCGTTTTCCCTGAAACTTCCGCATCGCCGCCCGATTCCTCCAGCCCATCAGAGCCTGAAGAGGAAAGGCAGCAGGTCGCTGCCGCTCTCCACGACCGAAGCACTGCCGCCGCCGCTCATAATCACCTTGATGGGCGACCCCTGCCGCCGCTCCACGTCCGCTATCGTCTGCCGGCACTGCCCGCAGGGATAGCACTCCCGCTCGTCGGGGTCGGAGGCGATGGCCAGCGCCACAATCGGGTCGTCGGCATGGTTGGCCTGATGGTAATAGAGCAGCGTCCGCTCGGCACACAGGGTGGCGGGATAGACCTCGCTCTCCTGATTGCTCCCGGTAAGCACCCGTCCGCTCCGCAACAGCGCGGCCGCACCCACCCGGAACCCCGAGTGGTCGGCATGGGCCGTGGCGGTCGCCTGCCGGGCCCGCTCCACCAACATCCGCTCCCGTTCGGGCATACTTGCGATGGTGTCGTAGCTGGAGTACTCCAGCACTTTCTTCGTTTTCATGGTTATCGTCTTTAGTTCTAGGTCTATCCAATGAGTTCCCGCCGTCTGCAAAGCCTGTCGCCTCGCGGAGCATGAAAACCATGCACATCGACACTCCCTCCCATCCTCCCTCTGACAGAGGGAGGCTCTGCTCTCGCGAGCGTCTCTCCCGACAGCTATCGTCTTTAGCTCCGGCTCCATCTAAGAGTTCCTGCCGTCTGCAAAGCCTGCCGCCTCGCGGAGCATGAAAACCGGTCGCCCCGGCGCCTCTCCGAAGAGGTTTCCGCTCCGGCGGGCCCGTTCTTCCGAAAAACGGCAGGGCCGGCCTTATCCGCCCAATATCCGAACTATTCCAGCACGAATTTGGCCGAGACCGAATAGGAGAGCTTTATCTTCTGGAACTCCAGTCCCGACTCCTCCTCGGCAGTGTCCATCGACTCGGCACCCGCATAATTGACGTACATCGCCTTGCTGGCACGCAGCACCACCGGCGACTCGCCGTAGTTGTTGTCGAAGATATAGAAGGCCTTGCCGACGGTCTGCCCCACGGCCTCCGCCAGCGAAACTGCGGTCTGGCGGGCATTCTGCATCGCCTCGACGCGCACCTGCTCGCGCAGCTTCTTGATGTCGGAATGGGTCACCTTGGAGATGTAGAGGTCGGTGATTCCCGCCTCCGTCAGCCGGGCATAGACGGCATCCACCTCGGCGGCGGCACCCAGCTTGAGCTGGTAGTTCTTCGTGGTGGCCGCCTTGCTGCGGCGCATCAGGCTGCTCGACATGTCGCTCACCTTGAGCTGCTCTTTGAGGTCGATACCCAGGGCCCGCAACTCGGACAGCATCCGGCGCTCCTGCTCCTCGACCGAGACCTTGCCTTTCGAATCCTTTTCATTGATGGTGATGGAGACGTATATCTCATTGGGTTCTATCTCCTTGTCGGCACGACCGTTTACCTGTACATAGCTGGGATAGGCCTCCTGTGCCGAAGCCGAAAAAGCCGATACCGAAATCAGCGCACTCGCCACGAGGGCTGCGAAAACACTCTTTTTCATAATCCGTTTTTTTATCAGTTATATCGTATGAACGTAAAAACGTCCGTCCATATTGCAATCCGTGTGCCCCGATGCCCCACTCATTACGCCCGTCTTACGAGCTTCACCACGTTCTCCACATGGTGGGTGTGGGGGAACATGTCCACCGGCTGCACCCGCTCCACCCGGTAGTCGCCGTCCATGAGCGCGATGTCACGGGCCTGGGTGGCCGGATTGCAGCTCACGTAGACGATGCGCTGCGGCGCGGCCCGCAGTATCACCTCGATGACGCGGGCATCGACCCCCGCCCGGGGCGGGTCGAGGATAATCACGTCGGGGCGGCCGTTGCGCTCCACGAAGGCGTCGTCCAGCACGTTCTTCATGTCGCCGGCATAGAAGACGGTGTTCGTGATGCCGTTGATGGCCGAATTGACCTTCGCATCCTCGATGGCCTCGGGAACATACTCCACGCCCACCACCTTCGCGCACCGGTCCGCCACGAAGTTGGCGATGGTGCCCGTGCCCGTGTAGAGGTCGTAGACCACCTCGCGGCCCGAGAGGGCGGCGAAATCGCGGGCCACGGAGTAGAGCCGCAGCGCCTGCTCGGAGTTGGTCTGATAGAACGACTTGGCCCCAATCTTGAACCGCAGCCCCTCCATCCGTTCGAAGATGTGGTCGTTGCCGCGATAGCAGCGGATGTCGAGGTCGGCGATGGAGTCGTTGCACTTCTCGTTCACCACGTACATGAGCGAGGTTATCTCCGGGAAACGACCGGCCCGATGGTCGAGCAGCCGCTCCATCTTCTCCCGCTCCGGACGGGCGAAGACCACGATGACCATCACCTCGCCCGTGGTGGAGGTGCGTATGATGATGTTGCGCATCAGTCCCTCATGCGCCCGCGCATCGTAGAACGGGTAGCCCTGCTCCAGACAGAAGCGCTTCACTTCGTCCCTTATGGCGTTGCTCGGCTCGCGCTGCAGCCAGCACTTGTCGATGTCGAGCACCTTGTCGAACATGTTGGGGATGTGGAATCCCAGTGCGGGCGAAGCGGCGAGCTCCTCGCCCGAAGCCACCTCCTGCGAGGTGAGCCACCGCTTGGGCGCGAAGGTGAACTCCAGCTTGTTGCGATAGAAGGTGGTCCGCTCCGAACCAATGGCGGGCGCCACCGGCGGCAGTTCCACCTTGGCGATGCGCGTGAGCTGGTCGGTCACCTGCTCCTGCTTGAGCTGCAGCTGCCGCTCGTAGGGCAGATTCTGCCACTTGCAGCCGCCGCACACGCCGAAATGGGCGCACACGGGCTCGCAGCGCATCGGAGAATGTTTCACGTAGCGCACCGCATAGCCCTCCATGAAGCGCCGGCGCTTGCTGCGTATCTGCACGTCCACCACGTCGCCCGGCACCGTCATCGGCACGAACACCACCATGTCGTTGTACCGCCCCATGGCCTTTCCCTCGGCCGCCAGGGCGGTTATTTCCAGTCCCTCTATCAGAGGGTAATTCGCCTTCTTTCTTGCCATTTGAATCTTTTTATCCAGTACAAATTTAATAAAAAGTTTAAAATAAACTATATTTGCGTCCACGGTACCGGAATTTAAGAAGACCAACCATGATAAAAATCGCAGTTCTGACTTTCAACCCCTTCGGCGAAAACACCTACGTGGTCAGCGACCCGACGGGCGAAGCCGTCATCATCGACGCCGGCAACTACTCCCCCCAGGAGAACGCCGCCCTGGAGAAATACGTCGCACAAAACGAGCTGAAACCCACGCTGCTGATAAACACCCACGGACATGTGGACCACATGCTGGGCGTCGAGTGGGCGAAGACCCGTTACGGCATCCCCTTCGCCCTGCGCAGGGAGGACGATTTTCTCATCGAAAGCTGCCAGATGCACGGCCGCATCTACGGATTCCAGGTGGAGAAGGCCCCCGCCGTGGAGCTCGACCTGAGCACCACGGACGAAGTCCGCTTCGGAGAGAGCCGCCTGGAGATTATCCACACCCCCGGACACACCCCCGGACACGTCTGCTTCTTCGACCCCGAGAGCCGCAGCCTCTTCAGCGGCGACACCCTCTTCAAGGAGAGCATCGGACGCACCGACCTGCCGGGCGGCGATTACAGCTGGATAATGAAGAGCATACTCGAAAAAATCGTTCCGCTGGGCGACGACGTGAAACTCTACCCGGGGCACGGACTCCACTCCGACATCGGACACGAGGTGCTCTACAACCCCTTCATCACCGAAGTGGTGCAGGGCGATGTCAAATATTAACCCCCCGGACGGCATGAGAATAGACATTCTGACCGTGGTTCCCGAACTGCTCGCCTCGCCCCTCAACGAATCGATACTCAAGCGGGCGCAGCAGCACGGACTGGTGCAAATCGAGGTGCACAACATCCGGGACTACACCACCGACAAACACCGCCAGGTGGACGACTACCCCTTCGGCGGCGAGGCGGGCATGGTGATGAAGCCCGAACCCATCTTCCGGCTCGTCGAGAAGCTGCGTGCCGAGCGCACCTACGACGAAATCATCTACACCTCGCCGGACGGCGTCACCTACGACCAGCACGAGGCCAACCGGCTCTCCACGCTGGAGAACATCATCATCCTCTGCGGCCACTACAAGGGCATCGACCACCGCATCCGCGAACACCTGATAACCCGCGAGATATCCATCGGCGACTACGTGCTGACGGGCGGCGAGCTGGCCGCCTGCGTCATCGCCGACAGCGTGGTGCGCATCGTTCCGGGCGCCATCGGCGACGAGGCCAGCGCCCTGACCGACTGCTTTCAGGACAACCTGCTGGCTCCGCCCGTCTACACCCGGCCGGCCGAATTCAACGGCTGGCGCGTGCCGGACGTACTGCTTTCGGGCAACTTCAAGGAGATAGAGAAGTGGCAGGAGGAGCAGTCGTGGGAACGGACCCGCCGCCTGCGTCCCGACCTGCTCGAATAGCGAAGCGGGCGGGCCCCCGCCTGCACATCCCGCACGGTCCGCACGGTCCGCACGCCCCGTCTCATCCCGGCACAACGGCACAACGGCGCGGCATCCCCCGGCTTCCCCCCGCTCCTGCACGACACCCGCCGGCCGCACGCCCCGTCCCCGGCCTGCGCCTCGATTCCCGTTGAAAAAACAGAGAGAAACTCCGGATAAAAAGGAATGTCCGGAGCCTCCGAACGAAAAGCGCAGCCCTCCGGAAACACCCGGAGGGCTGCGCTTCGTTCATATCCTCAGCTTTCCGGCCGGCGCCGTCAGAGGCCGCGTGCGGAGAGCAGCGCATCCATCTCGGCGGCGACCCGGGCGGCGGCTTCGGCGGCGGCTTCGGCGAAGCGCTCCGACGAATCGGCGTAGATGATGCCGCGCGAGGAGTTCACCAGCAGTCCGCAGCGGTCGTTCATGCCGCAGCGGGCCACCTCGCTCAGACTGCCCCCCTGGGCCCCCACGCCGGGAACCAGCAGGAAGTGGCCGGGCACGATTCTGCGGACCCGCTCCAGCTCGCGGGCCTGCGTGGCACCCACCACGAACATGGTGTTGCGTTCGGTTCCCCAGCCCGAGGCGGTCTCCAGCACCCGCTCGTAGAGCATCCGTCCGTCGGAGAGCGTCAGCGTCTCGAAATCGGCGGCGCTGGCATTGGAGGTGAGGGCCAGAATCACGGCCCAACGCCCCTCGTAGGCAAGAAACGGAGCCACGGTGTCGCGCCCCATGTAGGGCGAAAGGGTCACCGCATCGACCGTACCCTGCTCGAAGAAAGCCCGGGCATACATGGCCGAGGTGTTGCCGATGTCGCCGCGTTTGGCGTCGGCGATGATGAACTGGTCGGGATAGTGCTCGCGGATGTAACGGCACGTGCGCTCGAAGCAGTCGAGGCCTGCGGCCCCGTGCTCCTCGTAGAAGGCCAGATTGGGTTTATAGCAGACCGCATAGGGTGCCGTGGCATCCACTATCCGGCGGTTGAACTCGAACATCGCATCGGGATGCGAGCTCAGGCAGGCGGGCAGTTTGCGCACGTCGGTGTCGAGACCCACGCACAGGAAACTGCGCTTGCGCACGATATGGTCGAAAAGTTGTTCGTTGGTCATAGCATCTCTTTTTTTTGAGGGCGGTCGATGGTCTATTCGGCGAGGGTCATCTCGTCGATGAGGTATCCCGCACCGCCGATTTTGTCAATTACGAAGAGCACGTAGCGGATATCCACGGCGATGTTCCGGCAGATTTCGGGGTCGAACTCGATGTCGCTCATGGTGCTCACCCACGTGCGGTCGAAGTTGATGCCCAGCAACCGGCCGTCGGCGTCGAGCACCGGACTGCCGGAGTTGCCGCCCGTGGTGTGGTTCGAGGCGATGAAGGCCACCGGCACGGTCACGCGTCCGTCGCACTCCACGCCCCAGCGCCCGTACTCCTTGGAGGCGTAGATGTCGCGCAGGGACTGGGGAATGTCGTAGTCGTAAACGGTGGGGTCGTCCTTCTCGATGATGCCGTCGAGGGTGGTGTAGTGGCGGTGATAGACGCCGTCGTTGGGCCTGTAGCCGCCCACCCGGCCGTAGGCCACGCGCAGGGTGGAGTTGGCGTCGGGATAGAACGTACGCTCGGTGTCGAACTCCATGAGCGCCCGCATATAGCGGGAGTAGAGCGCATTGATGGCGGCGTTACCGGCCACGTAGGGCTCCCGGACGGACTCCTCGAACATCCGGCGGAAAGCCGTGTAGAGGGTCATGAAGGGGTCGGAGCGCATGGCATCGGCCACCGAGGTCTCGTTGGCCGTCGCGGCGCGGAACATCGCCTCCGAGGTGAGGGCGCTGTTCTGATAGACGAACGCGACGTACTGCTTCACGCCGCCCGCCTCCGCCACCGCCTGCGTCAGGTGGGCGGGAACGAACCGGGCGGGCACATGCTCCAGATACTCGGCGAGCATGGCCTCGGCGATGGTGCGGTCGATGTCCTTGTCGTAGTTCTTGTAGAACGAGGCGACCCGGGCGGCCGCACCCTCCGCCGTACCCGCCTTGGCCGCCGCAGCCATCACCGCTGCGGGCGTGTTGAGCTCGATGGCCGAAAACGCCTCGCTGAAATAGTCGTAGGCCTCGGCATAGGGACGCCACTCGGCATAGGCCTTGCGCAGCTCGGGCAGCACGTCGGCATACTCCGCACGGCTCCGGGCCCACTGCTGGAAGCGCTCCTCGTAGGCCCGCTTCTTACCGACGGTGCCCAGACGGGCCAGACCGAGACTCTCGCCCTGCCACTTCTTCCAGGCATTGGCGATGTTGGCATGCTTGCTGGCATACTGGATGCGGGTCCTGGCATCGGCCTGCTGCGCGGCCGAGATGACATCGAGCCGCCGGGTGCGCAACCCGATTTTCACCGGGTCGGCGAAGTTGAGCGTATAGTCCACATAGTCCGAGGTGACATACTCGCGCGTGGTGCCCGGGAAACCGTATATCATGGTGAAATCGCCCTCGCTGACCCCGCGGGTCGAAACGGTGAAGTGGCGTTTGGGACGATAGGGCACGTTGTCGGGCGAATAGTCGGCCGGGTCGTTGTTCTTGTCGGCATAGACCCGGAAGACGGAGAAATCGCCCGTGTGGCGGGGCCACATCCAGTTGTCGGTGTCGCCGCCGAACTTGCCTATCGACGAGGGAGGCGCCGCCACCAGACGCACGTCGCGGTAGACGTTGTAGACGAACAGGAAGTACTGGTTGCCGTAGTAGAGCGCCTCCACGGAGGCACGGTAGCGCCCCTTCTCGGTGGCCTTTTCGGTGATGCGTTCGATGTTGGCGCCCATCTTCGCACGCCGGGCCGCCTCGTCGTCGTCCGCCTTGACCCCCTTGAGCACCTTGCCGGTGACATCCTCCATGCGCACCAGGAACGACACGGTGAGCCCCGGATTGGGAAGCTCCTGTTCGGGACTCATGGCCCAGAAACCGTCGGTCAGGTAGTCGTGCTCCACGCTGCTGTGGCTCTGAATCTGGGAGTAGCCGCAGTGGTGGTTGGTGAGCAGCAGCCCCCGGTCGGAAACCAGCTCGCCCGTACAGCCGCCGCCGAAATGGACGATGGCATCCTTGAGCGAGGCCCGGTTGATGCTGTAAATGTCCTCGGCCGTCAGCCTGAAACCCTTGCTCCGCATATCCTCGATGCGGTTGCCGATGAGCGAAGGCAGCCACATGCCCTCGTCGGCGCTCGCCCGGGCCGCACACAGCAGCCCCGCAAGCAAAATCAACAGAAATCGGTTCTTCATCTTTATCAGTGTTTTATGTTCCTATTTTCATCCGTTCGCCACCGCAGGCCGCAGGCCGCCGGCTGCGGAGCCTCCGTTCCGCGCCCCTTTTCCGGCCGCAGCCGCCCTACTCCGCGAAGCGCCCGAGCCGCGCCCAGAGCCGCTGCACGGGAAGCCCCATCACATTGTAGAACGAGCCGTCGATGCGCTCGATGCCCACGTAGCCTATCCACTCCTGGATGCCGTAGCTCCCCGCCTTGTCGAGCGGGCGGAAGCGTTCCACGTAATAGTCTATCGTCTCCTCGTCGAGCGGAGAGAACCACACGTCGGTGGAGACCGAGAACTCCTCGCGGCGGTCGGCGCTGCGCAGCACCACCCCCGTAATCACCGTGTGGCGGCGTCCCGAAAGGGCGCGCAGCATCTCCACGGCTTCGGCCTGGTCGTGCGGCTTGCCCAGAATGCGGCCGCCGAGCACCACCACCGTATCGGCGGTGACGAGTATCTCGTCGCCGGCCAGCGCGAGCGGATAACCCTCCGACTTGAGCGAAGCCAGGTAGAGGGGAACCTCCGCAGCCGGCAGCGACGCGGGATAGACCTCCTCCACCGCATAGTCGGGCGCCAGTTCGAAATCGAGTCCGCAGCCGGCCATCAGCTCCCGGCGGCGCGGCGAACGGCTGGCCAGTATGAGCCGCCGCCCCTTGAGTCTTTCATGCACCAACATCCTCTCCTCCATCTATTTGATATCGAAATTCAACAGTTCGACCCCCTCCAGCTCGGCCCGCAGCACGTCGCCCGGAGCCACGGGACCCACGCCCGCCGGAGTTCCGGTAAAGAGCAGGTCGCCGATTTTCAGGGTCACGAACCGCGAAACGTAGCTGATGAGCCGGTTCACCTTGAAAATCATCTTCGAGGTGTCGCCCCGCTGACGCACCTCGCCGTTGAGGCTCATGCTGAAGCGCAGCCTATCGATGTCGCCGCCCGCTTCGCCCAGGCTCAGGAAACGGGGACTCACGGCCGCCGACCGGTCGAACGCCTTGCAGAGCTCCCACGGCAGCCCCCGGGCCACGGCTTCGCGCTGGAGGTCCCGGGCGGTGAAGTCGATGCCCAGCCCCACCTCGTCGTAACACCGGTGGGCGAACCGCTCGTCGATGGCCCGCACCACCCGGTTGATTTTCACCACGAGTTCCGTCTCGTAATGCACCTCCCGACTGAAATCGGGCACATAGAACGGGTCGTTGTTGCGCAGCAGCGCCGTGTCGGGCTTCATGAAAAAGAGCGGCTCGCGGGGGAGTTCCCCCGTGTGGTCGAGCTCTTCGATGTGCTCGACGTAGTTTTTCCCTATGCAGATGATTTTCATGTCATTCGTCTATTTATCCGGGGTCTGTCCGCCGACGGCTCCCCGCAGTTCGTCCACCATGCGCCGTGCGAAACGGGCGCTGGCTCCGCTGCCGCCCACCTTGCGGCGCAGCACTTCGTAATCGGAAAGCATCCGGGCGCGTTGGCTTCCCCCCTCGAGAACGGAGCGCAGCTCGGCCTCGGCCTCCTCCACCCCCAGTCCCGACTGGATTATCTCCCGCACCACCTCGCACCCCATAATCAGGTTCACCAGCGAAATGAACGGAATCTTGAGCAGCAGGCGCCCGGCCGCGATGGTAAAACGGTTGGTGCGGTAGAAGACCACCTCGGGCGTGCCTATCAGCGCGGTTTCGAGCGTGGCGGTGCCGGAGGTGACCACCGCCGCTTCGGCATAGGCCAGCAGCGGATAGGTGCAGTCGCGCACGCAGCGCACGCCGGTGCCGTCCAGCATCCGGTCGTAGAGCTTCCGCTCAATCCACGACACCCCCGCCACCACGAACTGCCGGTCGGGGAAGCGGGCCGCCAGACGAACCATCAGCGGCAGGTTGTACTCTATCTCCGCCCGGCGGCTTCCGGCGAGCAGGGCCACCACGGGACGGGCAGGGTCCAGCCCCCACTGCGCGAAGAACTGCTCCCGCGACGGAATCTCCGCCATCTGCTGCTCGACGGCATCCACCAGCGGATTCCCCTCGAAAACGGGCTCGACGCCCCGCCGGCGGAAGTATTCGATTTCGAAGGGGAAGATGATGAAAAGCCGGTCCACGTATTTGCGAATCAGCTTGACACGGCTCTCCTTCCAGGCCCACACCTTCGGCGAGATGTAATAGAACACCTTCAGGCCGTGCTCGTGGGCGTATTCGGCCATCTTGAAGTTGAAGCCGGGATAGTCGATGAGTATCAGCACGTCGGGACGATACTCCATGAAATCCCTGCGGCACCGTTTGATTTGGGCCGTGATGGTGCGCAAATTGGCGAGTACCTGCGTGATGCCGAAAAACGATGTCTCCTTGTAGTGGGTCACCAGATTGGCGGCACCGCCCACGGCGGCCATCCGGTCGCCGCCCCAGAACCGGAACCGGGCCTGCGAATCGCAGCGGCGGATTTCCTTCATCAGATTCGCCCCGTGCAGGTCGCCCGACGCCTCGCCCGCTATGAGATAGTATTTCATGGTTCGTACTTCTTTCAAACTTAGAATCAAATATTCAGTTTCTCATTCTTCTTTGCTTCGGAGGAAATGAAATACTATCCCGTTTTCACATTCCCCCTGAATCCCCCTTTGACAAAGGGGGACTTTGCACTTGCAGTGCAGGCGGTCGCCCCCTCGGTCCCGGGTGTCACAACTCCGCGTCTCCTTTTCGCAACCGGAATCCGCGGCGGCCGTATGCCCCGGCAACCACACAAAGATAGCAATATGCAAGGGCAAAAACAAACTTGCCCCTATTTTGCCGGGCGGGAGTATCCGAGACAAAATCAAAGAGAGTGCCCCGACCGCAAACCGCCGGATATTCGAAATCCCGGGCATCCGCCGACGTGGGTGCCCGGGATTCGCGATTCGCTGCCTCCCCGGTTACTCTACGGTCACCAGGTAGTAGTTCTTCTTGCCCTTCTGCACCAGCAGGAACTTGCCGGCGATGAGGTCGGCCTCGGTGACGGTCCGCATCGGGTCGGTCACCTTCTCCTTGTTGAGCGATACGCCGCCGCCCTGAATCAGCTTGCGGGTTTCGCCCTTGCTGGGGAAGATGGCGCACTTCTCCGCCGCCAAATCCACGAAGCTCAACCCCTGCGCCAGGTCGCCGCGCGACAGGGTAAAGCCCGGAACGCCCTCGAACACCTGCAGCAGCGTCTGTTCGTCGAGACGGTGCAGGGCCTCGGCCGTCGCTCCGCCGAAGAGTATCGACGACGCCTCGACCGCCTTCTCGTAGTCCTCCTTCGAGTGAATCATGGTAGTTATCTCGCGGGCCAGCACCTTCTGCAACTTGCGCTCGTGGGGTGCGGCTTCGTGCTCGGCGATGAGCGCCTCGACGGTGGCACGGTCCAGCAGCGTGAAGATGCGGATATAGGAACGGGCATCCTCGTCGCTGACATTGAGCCAGAACTGATAGAACTTGTAGGGCGAGGTGTAGCGCGGGTCGAGCCACACGTTTCCGCTCTCGGTCTTGCCGAACTTGGTGCCGTCGGCCTTCTTGATGAGCGGACAGGTGATGGCATAGGCCTCGCCGCCCAGCTTGCGGCGGATGAGCTCGGTGCCGGTGGTGATGTTGCCCCACTGGTCGGAACCGCCCAGCTGGATTTTGCAGCCCAGGGTCTGGTAGAGATGCAGGAAGTCGTAACCCTGCACCAGCTGATAGGAGAACTCGGTGAACGACATGCCGTCGCCCTCGCCGTTGAAGCGCTTCTTGACCGAATCCTTGGCCATCATGTAGTTCACGGTTATCAGCTTGCCGATGTCGCGGATGAAATCGAGGAACGAGAACTCCTTCATCCAGTCGTAGTTATTGACCATCACCGCCGCGTTGGGCGCATCGCTTTCGAAGTCTATCAGCTTGGAAAGCTGTTTTTTGATGGCCTCCTGATTGTGACGCAGGGTGGCCTCGTCCAGCAGATTCCGCTCCTGCGACTTGCCGCTGGGGTCGCCAATCATGCCCGTGGCGCCGCCCACCAGCGCTACGGGACGGTGGCCGCACCGCTGGAAGTGTTTGAGAATCATAACACCTACCAGGTGTCCTATATGGAGCGAATCGGCCGTCGGGTCGATACCCAGATAGGCAGTGGTCATCTCTTTGTCCAACTGCTCTTTGGCTCCGGGCATCATGTCGTGAATCATGCCTCTCCACTCAAGTTCTTCTACAAAATTCATCGTCTGATTATCTTATTTATTGATTAATTGCTTCTGTGGTTCCGCCTGCAAAGATACGATTTTATTCGATATCGAGCTCCATCGCCTTGCGCAGAAGGGTCAGGTTGGCGTTTTTGTCGGTCAGGTATTTGAGCCGGTCCTCCACCTTGATGGGTTTGGCGGCACGCATCTGCTCCCTCAGCTCCACTTCCAGCTGCAGCGCCCCCTCGATACGGGCCGTGTCGCACAGCAGCGAGAGGATTTCGGCACGGTTCCGCAAAATCTCCTCGCGCAAATCGGCCGACGGAACCGCCACGCAGACCTTATCTCCGTGAACCTCCATCGCATTGAAGGCCATGGCGATGCGCGGACGTTCGCGGTGCAGGGCCTCGATAAAGCGCTCGCGGGCCGCCGCTATCTTCTCCTCGCTGCGAGGGTCGGCATGTCCGGCCGAACTCTCGTCCGACGCCTCGTCCGGCCGGACATCGGCCGCAGCGGCATCCCCCTTTTTCATGTTGAGAATGGAAGCTATCGAGTTGCCCGATATGGAGTGCAGCGGAGTGCCCGACACCGCAGGACGCGCCTGGGAAGCCGCCGGCGCCGCGGAACTCCTGTCCGGCACGCGAACGCCCGGTGCAGGGGCAGCCGGTGCGGACTGCGGCGCGGCAGGCCGAGGTGCGGAGGATTGAGGCGCAGAGGATTGAGACATGGAAGATTGAGCCGCAGCCGGTTGTGGGGCCGCGGAGTGGTTTGAAGCGGGTTGCGGCGCCGGAGCGGACGGGACGGGACGGGGCACGGCGCCTGCCGCGGCACCCTCCGCCGGACGGGAGGAGATTCCGGCCGGAGCACCCGAACCGCCGGACGCCGAAGGCGCACCGGCCGGTGCAGAAGTCGGAGCAGCAGCGGTCGTTCCGCCTGCCGCACCGGCCTTTCCCAGAGGGGGCAAGGCCGGGGTCAGCTCCCCGTCATCGTTTTTTTTTTGACCGAGACCGCAAAGTTTCATCAGGCCCAGCTCCACGTTGAGGCGCTGGTTGGTCGCCGTCTTCAGTGAGCCGTCCAGCGCAGTGAGCAGGGCGATGGCCTCGAAGAGCATCGGCACGGAGCACAGAGCCGCCTGCGCCTTGTATTTGTCGAGCAGCGAACCCGTCGCCTCCAGCAGCGGGGCCGTCTGGGGATTCTTGCACACGAGCAGGTCGCGGAAGTGGCCGTTGAGCCCGGCCATGAAAATCTGTCCGCTGAAGCCGTTGCGCAGCACCTCGTCGAAGAGAAGCAGCGCCCGCGGATAGTCACCGGCCAGAATCGCCGAAGTGACATCGAAGTAGGTGTCGTAGTCGAGCACGTTGAGCGTCGCGGCCACCTGCTTGAACCGCAGCTCGCTGCCGCAGAACGAGACCGCCTTGTCGAACATCGACAGCGCGTCGCGCATGCCGCCGTCGGCCTTGCGGGCGATGAGGTTCAGCGACTGGTCGTCGTAGCTCACCCCCTCCGAATCGGCTATATATCTGAGGTATTCCACACCGTCCTCCACCCGGATGCGGTTGAAGTCGAAAATCTGACAGCGCGAGAGGATGGTGGGGATGATTTTATGCTTTTCGGTCGTGGCCAGAATGAAGACGGCATGGGCGGGCGGCTCCTCCAGCGTCTTGAGAAACGCATTGAAGGCGGCCTGCGAAAGCATGTGCACCTCGTCGATGATATAGACGCTGTAACGACCTATCTGCGGCGGGATTCTCACCTGCTCGATAAGCTGCCGGATATCCTCCACCGAGTTGTTGGATGCGGCGTCGAGCTCGTGGATGTTGAAGCTGCGCCCCTGGTCGAAACTCCGGCACGACTCGCACTCGCCACACGCCTCGTTATCGACCGGAGAGAGGCAGTTGATGGCTTTGGCGAAGATGCGGGCGCAGGTGGTCTTGCCCACTCCCCGCGGACCGCAGAAGAGATAGGCGTGGGCCAGCTGCCCGCGTGCGATGGCGTTTTTCAGCGTGTTGGTCACATGGCTCTGACCCACAACCGAAACGAAGGTCGCGGGACGATATTTTCTGGCACTGACGATAAATTCACTCATACTATTTGCAAAGGTAACAACATTCCGCGAAAAACTGCGCATCCGCACTCCAAAAATCGCCTGCGGACCGGGGCCGCACGCACCCCCGGCGCACCGTATTCATGCCATTTTGACAGTCTAAAAATCGCCCGCATGCCACTTTGACAGCCGATTGCCCGCTTTCGGGCGTTGGCATCCATTTTGCGCCCACCCCTATCGCATTCCGCCATTGGAAAGGAGGGCGGAAAAGCAAAGACGAAGTTCCGGAAACCGGGCCGAAAGGAGCGGTCCGAAAAGAGACGCGGCGCCGCACCGGAATCCGGAAAGAGTGCCGCCGCAGCCCCTCCCCGAAAGGACGAAACGGAGAAGGGGCGGAACGGATTCGCAACCCGCAGGGGTTCCGGAGACGGACCGAAAAAAAGAGAAGAGTCCCCAAAAAACAATCAACCGAAGAGAAGAGTCGAAAAAACGAAAAACGAACGACCGGACCGCCCGACAGGGCGAATCCCCCTTTCCCAAAGGGGGAGAAAGGGGGAATGCAGGAATGGAATATGTGAATAGGTTCCTCACGACCTGCAAAGGCCCCGGAAACGGTTCACGAAACAAGAAGCGACAAAGGACAAACAACAGAACCGCCCGACAGGGCGAATCCCCCTTTCCCAAAGGGGGAGAAAAGGGGAATGCAGGAATGGAATATGTGAATATGTTTTCCACGACCTGCAAAGGCCCCGGAAACGGTTCACGAAACGAAAAGCAACAAAGGACAAACAACAGAACATATGAACATAAACACATTAACAATCAAGGCGCAGGAGGCATTGCAAAGTGCGATATCCCTTGCGCAGCAGAATGGCAACCAGGCCGTCGAGCCGCTGCACATTCTGTCGGCTGTTATCGCCGAGGACGACTCCCTGGGAGCTTTCCTCCTGGGTCGTGTAGGCGTCAATGTCAAAGCCGTTCGCACCGAGGTGCAGGGGGCGCTGGCCGCGCTTCCCAAAGTGTCGGGCGGCAACGGCGAGCAGTATTTCGCCCAGGAGGCTTCGCGGATGATTCAGCGGGCGGTGGATTTCACCAAGAACTTCGGCGACAAATACGCCTCGGTGGAGCACCTGCTGCTGGCCGCCGTAGCGGAGAGAGGAACCGCCTCGGACATCCTCAAACGCGCCGGAGCCACCGAGAAGGAGCTCACGGCGGCCATCCGCGAGTTCCGCAAGGGCTCGACGGTGGACAGCCAGACCTCCGACCAGGAGTTCGACGCGCTGGGCAAATACGCCGTAAACCTCAACCAGCAGGCCCGCGACGGCAAACTCGACCCCGTCATCGGCCGCGACG
>JAGBHC010000036.1 GCA_017935625.1 Rikenellaceae bacterium
CGGATTCTAATGCTATCGATTTACTAATAACATCCAAGAAACAATTATGAAAAAACAGATAATGACATTATTGACCGCTTCTCTTCTGCTGGGAACCTCGTGTTCGAGCGACTTTCTGGAGGAGAAGATGGTATCGACCATTACTCAGGACTACTTCAACACTGAGGATGGACTCGAGCAGCTTATCGTAGGTACTTACGATGCGCTGCTGTGGAAGTACAGCTGGCAGGAGGGTCCCTACTTGTTCCATATCAGTTCCGATGCCGAGACTGCCGGAAACAACAGTTTCGACCAGTATCTGAGCAGCACCTGGGCCGCATCGGGCGCCATCGGCAACACCTGGGCCAACGACCTGCTGGGTTACTATGCAAAGCAGCTGCTGGGCGGTTATCCTATCATCAACAACTGTAACCGTGCCATCGAGTCCATTACCGAGGGCAAGGCTCTGGGCCGTTTCGCTACCGACAAGGCTTACGCCGCACAGCGTCTGTCGGAGGCTTACTTCAACCGTGCATGGGTTTACTACATGTTCGTGACTCAGTTCGGCGACGTGTACTACAATCCGCACAGCAACAGCTCGCTGCCCGCAGCGTTCAACTACCCCCGTACCACTTCGGAGGAGATTTACAAGCACATGATTGCCGATATGCGCTATGCTTACGACAATCTGCCTCTCTACACCGCATTCAGCGGCACCGAGGGTCGTGAGCGCGTCACCAAGGGCGCAGCCGCTCACTTCCTGGCAAAACTCTACCTCCAGCGTGCACAGGCTGCCAATTACGCGCAGTATCGCAACGCCGACGGCACCATCAACCCCAACGACCCCAATGCACACCTCGGTATGCTCTACAAGGGTAACGTTTCGACCGACCTCGACTCCGCGATTTTCTTCGCGACCGAAGTCATCAACATGGGTTACTCGCTGGCTGACGACTACGCCGACCTCTTCGAGCAGGCCGTAGGCGCTTATCCCGCCGACAGCAACAACGAGATTATCCTCGCTGCCGCTTACGCTCCCAACGAGCGCAACAGCCGTTACGGCATGCGTTTCCAGTGCTACCACACCTGCAACTACGTACAGGCTCTGTGGGGTCTGCCCAACCGTACCTGGGAGTACGGCCACATGAACGTACGTCTGCGTCAGAACGACTGGGCTTACGACGTCTTCACCGACAAGATGGCCGACTCGCGTTTCCAGAAGACTTTCCGTCTTGAGTACAAGGCTTCGCTTTCGACCAGCGCTACCGGCGTAGACCAGGAGTACTATACTTATGATGACAGCAAGAACACCACTCAGACCTGGACCGCCGAGGATGCCAAATACTTTAACGAGAACATCCTGCCCACCTACACCCGCGAGTCGTGGGGCGGCCGCGAGGCCGTTGCCGGCGAGCACAAAATCGGCAAGGGCGACCTGGGTCTGGTATTCCTCGAGAACTCGAAGGAGACCGCCATTCCGCTGGCAGAGGCCAAGGCTCAGCCTTACGTGCTCTTCCCCCGCTGGGTGGTAACCGAGGACGGCAAGTATCTCTACCGTCGTAAGGGCGACAACTCCGGCAACAACTGGGCCGAGGCTCAGGACTGGGGTCTCGAGATGGGTATGGGCGTTTCGGCTTGTATCTCCAAGTTCACCGATATCAACCGTACCGGTCTGAATTCGGAGTACGGCGGTCGTAACGTCAGCATCTTCCGTCTGGCCGAGACTTACCTGATTCGTGCCGAGGCCAAGGGCCGCAAGGGCGATTTCTCCGGTGCCGTTGCCGATATCAACGAGGTACGTCGCCGTGCGGCTTACAAGCCGGGCGAGGAGCGTGCCGAGGTACTGGCCCGTCTCTATCCCGGTCATGAGACTCTGACCGCAGGTGAGAAGACCTATCCTTACACCGTGGAGAACGACAAGACCAACGCAATGGAGATTACCGAGGCTTACTTCACTCCCGGAACTCCCGAGGCCAAGGCCGAGAACTATCCCGCAACCGCTACCACCAAGGAGCAGTGCTTCGTACACTTCATCTACAACGAGATTACTCGTGAGGCACTGGGTGAGGAGGTTCTCTACGAGGGCATCCACCACGCAGGTATCCAGGCCGACCGTATCCTCTACCATGCACAGATGGCTTCGACTCTGAAGGGTCTGTGGCCGGTATCGGACAACGTACACGCCAACGGCCAGGGCCAGGACGGTAACGGTAAGGGCTACTTCCAGCCTTACAACACCTTCAAGCCCTTCCCGCAGACCTTCATCAACATGCTTACCGACGAGAACGGCAAACTGTTGGATGCTGCAGGACGCGCTGCATACCAGAACCCCGGTTATTAATAGATAGGGTTTTTAAATTTAGGTCGGAGCGCCGCTTCCTTTCGGGAGCGGCGCTCCTTTTCGTATCTTGCGGGGAATTTCCGGGAATCGCTCGGCGGTCTGCCTTGTGATTGTTCGGCGGTCTACTGTCCGGCCGGGACTGGCTGCGCTCTTGTGTTTCATCAAATATATGTTATATGTTTGTTTCGAACGAATCGCGTGGCGACCGCACGCCGGCTCGTCGCCGACAGTACTTTCGCTTTTCGTCGAATATATTGTTATATTTGTTTCGGCCGGACTTTCGTTTTTCAACGAATATTTTGCTATATTTGAAACGCATTAACCTTTAAACTCAATTCAAGATGAAGAGATTATTTACCACTGTGGCATTGTTCGGCGCCATGGCCGCGATGCCGCTGGCTGCCCAGAATCAATCGCCTGCCTCCGCCGCCCAGGAGCAGCAACGCCGTCCGGCCGTCTCTCCCGAGGAGCGTGCCGCCGCCCAGGTGGCTGCCGTCAAGGGGCATCTCGACCGGATATTGCTCTTTCTGGGCGAGAATTCACCTGCCGGAATCGTCGATTCGAAGACCGGAGAGAAGGTGACCGACTACAGGAAAATCGACGAAAACAGCGTGCTGGCCCGCGGCCGTTTCGGAATCGTCACCTACGAGTGGGGCGTGACCTATTCGGGTATGCTGAAGGTGGCTCAGGTGACCGGCGACAGCCGCTATACCGATTACGTATACGAGCGTTTCAAACTCATCGGAGAGAGCTATCCCTACTTCGAGAAGGTGCACCGCAAGGCCGGCAAGAGCGGTCTGCGTGCGCTGATTCAGCCCAAGTGGCTCGACGACTGCGGCTCGATGGAGGCTGCGATGGTCAAGGGCGTGCTGGCCAATCCGTCGATGCGGGAGCTGATGATGCCGCCCATCGCCAGTTCGTTCGATTTCGTGATGAACAAGGAGTACCGTCTCGAAGACCGTGCGCTGGCCCGCCTGCGTCCTACCGTCAATTCGGTGTGGGTGGACGACATGTACATGGGCATTCCGCCCATCGCCTACATGGGTAAACTGATGGAGAGCGAGAATCCGGAGCTGGCCCGCAAATATTACGACGAAGCGCTCCTGCAGATAGAACTCTTCAAGAAACGGTTGTGGATTCCGGAGAAGAAGCTCTTCCGTCACGGCTGGATTGAGTCGATGAGCTACCATCCCAACATGTTCTGGGGACGTGCCAACGGATGGGCTACGCTCACCATGTGCGATGTGCTCGATATCCTGCCGGCCGACCATCCCAAGCGGCAGATGGTGATGGATTTGCTCGTCGAACACCTTCAGGGCGTGATGGCGCTTCAGGGCGGAGACGGTTTCTGGCACCAGCTGCTCGACCGCAACGACTCCTATCGCGAAACCAGCGCCACGGCCATCTTCACCTACTGCCTTGCGCATGCGGTCAATGAAGGGTGGGTCGATGCGCAGTCCTATGCTCCTGCGGCACGGGCCGGATGGCGTGCGGTGACCTCCAAAATCAACGAAAAGGGCGAGGTCGAGGGTACCTGCGTCGGTACCGGTCTGGGCTTCGAGCCGGGATTTTACTACCAGCGGCCGACCAACGTCGATGCGCCGCACGGTTACGGACCTGTTTTCCTGGCCGGTTCGGAGATGATTCGCATGATGAGTCAGCCGATGCGTCTCTATTAGTGGATTCGGAGCCGGGAATCGGATTCCCCGGCGCTGAGCCCGTCTGACAAAGGGGGTGTCTACGTGGAAGTGGACACCCCCTTTTTCGTCGGCGGGCGGGGCGGAAAGGGCGGAGTATCCGGGGGCCTGGCTACGAAAAGGTGTATGAAAATGCGAGGCTCCCGGGGTATTGGGAGCGGGGGAAAGGGTGCGGATGTACGGGGAAGTGTGAAGCCCGGTCTCGTCGGAAACAGGGAGTGTGGGAGAAAGCGGCGAAAGCGGGGAGAGAGGAAAGTGAGGAGCGGGCGAGCGGGATGTGGGCGAAGGAGGCGGAATTTCGGACAAGTACGAATCCGGATGAGATAAGCGGATAAATAAAAGGAGCACCCATATCGTTCGTCCGAAACGGCGTTCGATATGGGTGCTCTTTCTTGTCGAAAAGACGTCGGGCGGGCTGTGGGGCCGGATGCCCGATGCCCTATTGCAACAGCTTCCTCAGAGTTTGTGGGGCCGGATGCCCGATGCCCGGTTGCGACAGCTTCCTCAGAGTTTGCGGGGCCGGATGCCCGATGCCCGGTTGCGACAGCTTCCTCAAGGTTTGCGGGGCCGGATGCCCGGAGCCCGATTGCGACAGTCTCCTCGGGGGTTGCGGTCCGGATGCCGGAGGGCGGTTGTCGGAGCATCGAGAGGAACCGCCGGCCCCCGGCATTCAGGCCCGTGCGGTTCCCGAACCGCACAGGGTCCGAATCAATAGGTGAAGACGCTTACGCCGGCCGTGGGGAGCTCCTGGCCGCCGACAAGGAACTTTTTGGCCTTGACGGGCAGCGTGTAGCTGCGGTCGGAGTAGTTCACGGCGATGCCGAAGCCGTCGCGGTATTCGATGTTCACCCCTTCGGGCAGGTCGAGGATGCCGATGCCCAGCCGTCCGTAGAGTTTGCGCAGCACGGCCTCCTCGAGTCGTCCGTCCTGGCTGTCCACACCGACGTAGGTGACGGTGCCCTTACCCAGTTTGCGGTGGATGACGGCCGGCTTGCCGGCATAGAAGTCGCCCTCGTAGGTGGCCCAGGTCTCGGTGCCGGCCGCGGGAGCGAGAATCTCGCCCCAGCTTACCCACGGATAGCGGGCGCCCTCGAACGCGATGCTGTCGGGCGTGTGGGGCAGCAGATGGTCGTAGAATTCGATTTCGGCACCTATCAGGTCGAAAATCTTCTCCCCGTATTTTGCTTCGAAGAGCTGGCCGTTGCGGTCTTTGTGTCCCGTGCGTACCGAGAGAACCAGGTTGCCGCCCTGCTCGACGTAGTTCTTCCAGCTCTCCACCAGCTGCCGGTCCACCTGCTGGTAGGCGGGGGCTATCATCACCCGGTAGTCGCCGAAGGGCTTGCTCTCGTCGATGACGTCCACCGGTGCGCCGAACCGTTTCAGGGGGTCGTAGTAGCGGGAGAGGTGGTTGAGCGTGTTCCACAGACGGGTCTGTCTGTTGCGCTCCATCTCCCAGGTGTTCTCGTGGTTGTAGAGGATGGCCGTGCGGCGGGCCTCATACTCCTTGGCGGGCTTGGCCTTGGGGTCGTACTCCTTGCGCAGCAGCTCCAGTTCGCGGGCGAACTGTTCGTATTCGCGGCCGCCGGGGGTGACCGTCACGCCGTCGGGGCCCACGATGCCGTAGTGGTAGAGTTCGGTGCCGTAGAGCGGCTGGCGGTAGCGGTAGGTGCAGATGAACTTGCTGCCTCCGGCGAATACGTGCCAAATCCACATCCGCACGGCGCCGGGCAGCGGCTGGGGGTTGATGGAGCCCCAGTTCACCTGGCCGGGCTGCAGCTCCATGACGCCGTATACGCCGTCGATGGGGCGGAAGAAGTCGTTGGCCAGTGCGATGCGCTCGACGTGGCTCAGCCGGTAGCCCTTGCGGCCGACGCCGAAGTTCTCGCCGTAGACCTCGTAGCGGGTATAGCTGTGGAAGTCGAGCTCTTCGGCGATGCGGATGTGCCCGTCGTCGTAGTTGGGGATGTAGTTGGTGGTGACCCATTGCGAGGGCGAGATGTTGTCGTGCAGCACTTTGGCCTGCTCGTCGAGGAACGAGGCGATTTCGTGCGAAGCGAAACGGCGGTAGTCGAGAATCTGGTGGTTGTTCATGAAGAGCTGGGTCATGCGCGGAATGTTTATCTGCGCGAAGTCGCTGTAAAGCTGTCCCCAGAATGCCGTGCCCCACGCCTTGTTCAGGGCGGCGATGTCGTCGCGGTAGCGTTCGCGGAGCCAGTTGCGGAAGCGCTGCTGGGCTTCGGGATTGTGGTCGAAAGCCACGCGGGGCTCGTTGTCGAGCTGCCAGCCGATGACTGCCGGGTCGTGGCCGTAGCGCTTGGCCAGGGCCTCAATCATCCGCAGCGAGTAGCGGCGGTAGAATTCGTTGGAGGCCGTGGGGTGCTGGCGTGCGCCGTGGTCCCACCGGCTGCCGTCTTCGTTGAGAATCAGAATGTCGGGGTGCTGGCGCGAGAGCCATACGGGAGGCGTGGCGGTGGAGGTGCAGAGCACGATTTTCAGTCCCTGCGCCTTGGCCAGCTCCACGGCCTTGTCGAGCCATGCGAAGTCGTACTCGCCCGGCCGGGGTTCGAGCTGAGCCCAGGCGAATTCGGCGAAATGGACGAACCCGAAGCCCAAATCCTTGATTTGTTTCAGGTCGCGTTCCCACTGGCTTTCGTCCCAGTGTTCGGGGTAGTAGTAGACGCCCGTGGTGGCGAGTTGTTCGGCGGGGAAGAACCGCTGCGGGTCTTGCGCCTGGCTTCGGGCGTGCTGTCCGCTTAGGCAGCACACTCCCAGCAGCATGCAGAATATTCGTTTCATGAGTCGATGTCGTCTTTAATTATGTGAAAGGGACGTCTCCGCCGCTCGGGCGAGGCGCCCCTTACGGATGCGGTATGTCGGTTCGGTTATTTCAACTCGAGCGTAACGACGGAAGCGGCCGGGATGCGGCATACGAGCTTGCCGTCCACCATTTTGGCCTCTTTGTAGGGGGCCAGTCCGACCCGCTGCGGTTCGTCGAACGAGTTGTAGGCGAAGATGCTGCCGGCGGAGAGAATCTCTCCCTGGGCGCCTTTGGCCTTCAGTCCGCCGAGGTCCACGGTCACCGTCTGCTCCTGGTCGGCCAGGATGTTGGCCAGCGAGATGTGCACCTTGCCGGCGCTGTCTTTGGAGGCGGTGGCGCTCACCACGGGAACGCTGCGTTCGCGGATGGTCATCCGGTCGCAGAGCACATCCAGCGGCAGGTGGGTGGCATCCTGGTGCACCTTGTACATGCTGAAGACGTAGTAGGTGGGCGTGAGCACCATCTGCGGGCCGCGGGTGAGAATCATCGACTGGAGCACATTGACGATTTGCGCGATGTTGGTCATCCGGATGCGGTCGGTGTACTTGTGGAACACGTTGAGCGAAAGGGCGGCCACCAGGGCGTCGCGCATGGTGTTCTGCTGGAAGAGGTGGCCGGGGTTGGTGCCGGGCTCCACGTCGAACCAGGTGCCCCATTCATCGACCATCAGACCCACCCGTTTCTGCGGGTCGTACTTGTCCATGATGGCGATGTGCTTCTGGATGACATCCTCGATTTCGAGCGCCTTGCCCAGGGTCCAGTAGTAGTCGTCGGTGTCGAATTCGGTGGCCGAGCCCTTGCTGCCGTTCCAGCCCCTGACGGTGTAGTAGTGGAGCGAGAGGCCGTTCATGTTGCGGGCGGCGTTCTTCATGAGCACCTCCGTCCAGTTGTAGTCGTAGTCGCTGGCGCCGCTGGCGATTTTGAACAGGCGGTTGCCGTCGTAGTTGCGGCAGTAGGTCTGGTAGCGGCGGTAGAGGTCGGAGTAGTATTCGGGGCGCATGCTGCCGCCGCAGCCCCAGCTCTCGTTGCCCACGCCGAGGAACTTCACCTTCCAGGCCTTGTCGCGGCCGTTCTTGCGGCGGAGGTTGGCCATGGGGCTGTCGCCGTCGGAGGTCATGTATTCCACCCACTTGGCCAGCTCCTCGACGCTGCCGCTGCCCACGTTGCCGCTGATGTAGGGCTCGCAGCCGAGCAGTTCGCAGAGATTGAGGAATTCGTGGGTTCCGAAGCTGTTGTCCTCGACGGTACCGCCCCAGTTGTTGTTCACCATTTTGGGGCGCTGTTCGCGGGGGCCGATGCCGTCCATCCAATGGTACTCGTCGGCGAAGCAGCCTCCGGGCCAGCGCAGGTTGGGGATGCTGAGCTCCTTGAGGGCTTCGAGCACGTCGGTGCGGTAGCCCATGTAGTTGGGTATTTCGGACTCTTCGCCCACCCAGATGCCGCCGTAGATGCACGAGCCGAGGTGTTCGGCGAACTGTCCGTAGATGTGTTTGCTGATGAGGCTGCCCTCCTGTTCGGGATAGAGCCTCACGGTAGAGCTTTTCTGTGCGAGCGCTCCCAGCGCGAGGGCTGCGGAGAGCAGGGTAGTGATGATTCGTTTCATGTGTTTTAGGTCTATATGAATATGACACACTCAGGGCTTCCCGTTGCAAGAGGCCCTGAGTGTGTCGGATGCGGTGTTACTCCATGTAGAAGAGTTCGGGCAGGGGAATCGAAACCGGCGAGTTGTCGGGATTCGTCTCCATGATATCGGCCATGTAGGCCCACCATCTCTGCACGATGGGGTTGCTGCCCAGGTCCTGCGAGCCGCTGTCGCCGTTCACCTTCTGCACGGCGAACAGGATGTTGGTATCCTTGTCCCAGAAGATGGAGTAGTCGTATACGCCGGTCTCCTTGAGCAGGGCCTTGAGTTCGGGCCAGATGGCGTTGTGTCTCTTTTCGTACTCGGCCTCGAAGCCGGGTTTGAGGAACATTTTGAATGCTTCGCGTTTCATCGGTATTCGGTTTTAATTAGGTTTGTCGTTCGCTGTCTATTTCGCGTATTCGACCAACGGAGCGCCGGCGGCCTTGAGTCCCTTAATCAGCGCTTCGCAGTTCATGCGGGCGCCCTTTTCGGTGGTGTGTACGCTATCGACGAAAATCTCTTTCTGTGCGGCGCTCTTGCCCATCTTCTCGCACTCCTGTGCGGAGAGGTCGTTCAGGTCGATGTAGAGCACGCCCTCCTGCTCGGCCACCTCCTTGCTCCACTTGGCATAGGTGTCGGTGCAGCGTGCGATGCTCTTTTCGCCCTGCCAGCGGTTGGCGGGGGTGTGGGAGAGCACCACGGGAATGGCTCCGCGGTGTTTGGCCTGGCGCACGAACATGCGGATGTAGCGGCCGAAGGTGTAGACGTCCTGGCTGCTGCCGTCCTTCTCCATCACCACGCGCTCTACGGTGTCGTCGCTGCCCTTGATGGAGGCGCGGGCGCGTCCGGTGTTGAGCGAACCGCCGTCGTTGTGTCCGAACTGGATGATGACGAAGTCGCCCTTGCGCAGGCCGGAGAGCACGTTGGCCCAGTTGCCGCCGGTGTAGAAGGTGCGGCTGCTGAGTCCGCCTACGGCGTGGTTCTCCACGGTGGCCTTGTCGCTGTCGATGTATTCGCCGAAGAAGCTGCCCCAGCCCCACTGTCCGCCGTCACCGGTGCCGCGGCCGTTCTTGCAGGTGGAGTCGCCGATGAGGAACACGACCGGCTTGCCCTCCTGGCGCGATTCGCCGGCCGCCTGCTGCGGGCCGCCCACCTTGAAGATGGCGCCTTTGCCGTGGGGGTCCTGGTTGTAGTACATCACGGCGCTGTCGTTCATGCGCGGATATTTGTTCTTGATGAGGGCTATCATCTCGGCGCCCGCCAGCAGGGTGGGGCCGTAGCCGTGTGCCGCGTAGACGTTCACGGGACGATAGTAGTAGAATGCGGGGTCGAAGCCCATGCCGGTGCCCACGCAGGTGTTCTCCACCTGGCCCTGCTCGTTGATTTGGGTGGCGACGGCCTCCCAGCCCAGCTGGGCCACGGGACCGTAGGCCATGGCGTCAATCCAGCCCTTGTTGATGGCGTGGGCGATGCAGTAGGTGAAGATGGCGGTGGCGCTGGTCTCCAGGTAGGAGTCGTTGCGGTCGAGCAGCTGGTGCCAGAAGCCTTTGCCCGACTGGAGTGCGGCCACGCCCTTGATGTGCAGGCGCAGCAGGTCGATAATCTCCTCCCGGCCGGCGTAGTTCTCGGGCAGGGCGTCCAGCACGTCGCACATGGTGAGCATGGCCCATCCGTTGGCGCGGCCCCAGAAGAATGCGGGGTGCTCGCTCATCGCCTCGACGTAGCCGTGGCGGAAGAGGTTCTTTTCGGGCACCCACATGCGCTCCTTGAAGAGCTTGATTTGGCGCACGGCCTCGCTGTAGTATTTCTGGGTGAGGTCGCCGCGTTCTGTCTGGCTCAGCTTACCCATGTAGGCCATGACGGGAATGCCCATGTACATGTCGTCGAGCCACACCGAGTTGCGGTGGGGACGGATGCGTGCCAGCAGTCCGTCGGGCAGCCGGTACTCCTTGTACATGACGAAGTTGAAGTAGTTGTCCATGGCGGCCCGCAGCGAGGGCTTGAGGGCGGGGTTGGCCAGCGAGGCTTTCACCATCGCCGCGCAGACCGCGCCGCCGTCGTCCAGCGCCTGGGGATTGACCGTGGCGCGCAGGCCGGTGGAGCCGGTCTCTTCGAATACCTTTTTAAAATAGGGATACGATTCGCCGATGAGTTTCACCCGCTCGTAGGTGTAGTCGGCATAGCGGCTGTCGCCCGTCACCTCGGCGGTGCGCAGCATGCCCGAATAGGTGACGCCCCACTCGTAGCCGGTCAGACCGTACTGGCCGCGCTTGAGGATGCTGTTGCCGTCGATTTTCGAATAGTCGGTAATCTCTTCTCCGGTGATGCGGTCCACGATTTTGGCCGGAGTGGTCTGCTCCAGGTAGTCGAACACCCGGTCGAGGTCCTTCTTGATGGACTCCTCGGTGAGCGGACCGTAGTGGAATTCGTAGGCGGGCTGCAGCAGATGCAGCGGGGCATCGGCGTAGGCCTTTTGCTCGGTGGCGCCTTTTTTCGCGTTTTTCTTGTTCTGCTGCGCGGTGGCGGAGCAGGGGAACAGGAGCGAGCCGCAGAGGCCGGCGAGAAGGACGGCGGATACGGTTCTGGTCGATACTTTCATTTCGTTGTTATTTTTAGGTTTGTCAAAGTTTCGGTTCCGGTCCGGCGGGTGCCCTTCGGCTCCGCCGGCAGGGGCGGTCTAAGGGCTTCGCGCTCCGGCCGCCCGGCGAAGGCCGGTTTTCCGAAGACAAATATACCCTTTTTTTTCGGGAATCCAGTGGCCCGATGTCCAAAAAGCGTATCGGACGTCCGTTTTTTGATTCCGCTCCCTGTTTTTGCGGCCGGCGGGGCGGCGGAAGTTGCAAAATCGGGCGGTTTTTATTAGCTTTGTAGTCGGATAATCCGCATCGTGCGAATAGCCCGGATTGAATAAACCTAAAAATATACTTATGACAAAGAAACTCACATTGATTTGCGCCATGCTGCTCTGTTTCTGTGCGGTAGGCCATGCCCAGTCGCGTAATGCCAAAAAGAGCCCCAAGGCGGCGCCCGCCGCGGAGACGGTTTTGCCCAAGGTGGACGGAGCCGCCACCCTGCGGACGATGATTCGTGCCAACGACTACTTCATGCGCAAGTTCGCCGACCCGTCGGCCGTAATGCCCTACTGGTCGCGCAAGAAGAACTACGAGTCCAACATCTGGACCCGCGGCGTCTACTACGAAGGACTCATGGCCCTCTATTCGATTTATCCCGACAACCGCTACTACGACTACGCCTACGACTGGGCGGAGTTCCACAAGTGGGGCATGCGCAACGACAACACGACCACCCGCAATGCCGACAACTACTGCTGCAGCCAGACCTACATCGACCTCTATCGTCTGACTCCGGAGCCCAAGATGCTGACCAAGACCCTCGCCCTGGCCAACATGCTGGTCAATACGCCGCAGAACGGCGACTGGACCTGGATTGACGCCATCCAGATGGGCATGCCGGTGCTGGCCAAGCTGGGCAAGACCTTCCACAATCCGGCCTACTGGAACAAGATGTGGCAGATGTACGCCGAGAGCCGCAACGTCATCGGCGGCGGTCTGTTCAACACCGAAGAGGGTCTGTGGTGGCGCGACGCCGACTTCGTGCCTCCCTACAAGGAGCCCAACGGCAGCAACCTCTACTGGGCCCGCGGCAACGGCTGGGTCTATGCGGCGCTGGTGCGCGTGATGGACGAGATTCCCGCCGACGAGGCCCATCGTGCCGACTACGTGAACGATTTCCTGACCATGAGCAAGGCCATCAAGGCCTGCCAGCGCGAGGACGGCTACTGGAATGTGAGCATGCACGACGAGAGCAATTTCGGCGGCAAGGAGCTGACCGGAACCTCGCTGTTCGTCTACGGCATGGCCTGGGGCGTGCGCAACGGCCTGCTCGACAAGAACGAATACATGCCCGTGCTGATGAAGGCGTGGAATGCCATGAGCGAAGAGTGCGTGCATCCCAACGGATTCCTGGGTTACGTGCAGGGCACCGGTAAGGAGCCCAAGGACGGCCAGCCCGTCACCTACGACAACGTGCCCGACTTCGAGGACTACGGTCTGGGCTGCTTCCTGCTGGCCGGCAGCGAAGTCTACAAATTGCAATAACGACGGCCGAACGATAATCGAACGGATTTCAGCCGGGGGAGTGCGCCTCCGGCTGAAACGCTAAACGGAAGAGTATGATGAAACGATATTTTTCGATTCTGCTGGCCCTCGCGGCCTGCATGCCCCTGTGGGCGCAGCAGCACAGCATCGACCTGTCGGGAAGCTGGGAGCTGCGGCTCGACAGGGAGGACTGCGGCGAGGCGCAGCGGTGGTGGAACGTCCCCTTCGACGATTCGATTCTGCTGCCGGGCTCCATGCCCCAGCGCTTCAAGGGCGACGACGTGTCGGTGGAGACCCGCTGGACGGGCAGTCTCTACGACAGCACCTATTACTTCAATCCCCGCATGGCGGCCTATCGCCGGCCGGGCAACGTCAAGTTCCCCTTCTTCCTCACCCCCGACAAACACTACGTGGGAGCCGCATGGTACCGCCGGACGGTGACCGTGCCCGCCGACTGGAAGGGCGGCCGGGTGGAGTTCTACATGGAGCGCCCCCACATCGAGACCACCGTGTGGGTGGACGGCCGCAAGGTGGGGGTGCGCAACTCGCTGAGCACGGGCCACAGCTACGACCTCACCGGATGGGTCACCCCCGGCCGGCAGCACACGCTGACCGTGCGGGTCGATAACCGGCTCAAGCCCGAGTACAACGTGGGACAGGACTCCCACAGCGTCTCCGACCAGACCCAGGGCAACTGGAACGGCATCGTGGGACGCATCGAACTCAAGAGCTATCCCAAGACCTTCTTCTCGGACATTCAGGTCTATCCCGATGTGGAGCGCCGCCAGGCCGTGGTGAAGATGACCGTCGAGTCGGCCTCGGCCGTCAAGGGCCGCATCGTGCTCTCGGCCCGCAGCTTCAACGCTCCGGCGGAGCACCGGACCGGCGAGGTGAGCCGCGAGGTGGCTCTCAGGCCGGGTGCCAACCGGGTGGAGATGACCCTGCCCATGGGCGAGGGGATGCTGCTGTGGGACGAGTTCTCGCCGGCCCTCTACCGCCTGTCGGCTTCGCTCGAGGCGGGAAAGATGCACGAGCGCAAGGAGATTCGCTTCGGTATGCGCGAATTCGGCATCGAGGGCAAGTATTTCCGCATCAACGGCCGCAAGACCATGCTCCGCGGAACGGTCGAGAACTGCGACTTCCCGCAGACGGGCTATGCCCCGATGGATGTGGAGAGCTGGATACGGGTCTTCCGCATCTGCCGCGAATACGGCCTCAACCACATGCGTTTCCACTCCTACTGTCCGCCCGCCGCGGCATTCGAGGCGGCCGACCTGGTGGGATTCTACCTTCAGCCCGAGGGCCCCAGCTGGCCCAACCACGGGGTGAAGCTGGGCATGGGCGACCCCATCGACGAATATCTGATGGAGGAGACCCGCCGCATGAGCAAGGAGTACGGCTCCTCGCCTTCGTTCTGCATGCTGGCCTGCGGCAATGAGCCGTCGGGCCGATGGGTGGAGTGGGTGACCGACTTCGTGGAGTATTGGGAGAAGAACGACCCGCGCCGCGTCTATACCGGCGCTTCGGTGGGCGGCAGCTGGCAGTGGCAGCCGCGCAACCAGTACCATGTGAAGGCCGGAGCCCGGGGACTGGCTTGGAACCGCAGCATGCCCGAGTCGATGTCCGACTACCGGGAGCGGATAGACACCGTCTCCCAGCCCTATGTCTCCCACGAGACGGGGCAGTGGTGCGTGTTCCCCAACTTCAGCGAGATAAGAAAATACACCGGCGTGAACAAGGCCGGCAACTTCGAGATATTCCGCGACCTGCTCGAGGAGAACGGCATGGGCCATCTGGCGCACGACTTCATGATGGCCTCCGGCAAGTTGCAGGCCCTGTGCTACAAGCACGAGATTGAGAAGACCCTCCGCACGCCCGACTATGCCGGCTTCCAGCTGCTCTCGCTCAACGACTATTCGGGGCAGGGCAGTGCGCTGGTGGGTGTCACCGACGTATTCTTCGATGCGAAGGAGTACATCTCGGCCGACGAGTGGCGCCGCTTCTGTAACTCGACCGTGCCGCTGGTCCGCATGCCCCGTTTCGTCTTCACCGACGGCGAGACGCTCCGGGCCCGGGTCGAGGCGGCGCATTTCGGCCCGGAGAGGCTCGAGAATGTGACCACTACCTACAAGGTGAAGGATTCCCGCGGCACGACGGTGGCCGAGGGCACGGTGGGACGCGGCTCCGTGGAGCCGGGCAGCTGCCGTCCGCTGGGCGAGGTCGAACTGCCGCTGGCGGGGTGGAAGACTCCCATGCGCTACAATCTCGAAGTGGCCATCGCCGGAACGGAGTTCGTCAATGACTGGGATTTCTGGGTCTATCCAGCCCAGGCGGTCCCCGAGGCGGGCGACGTGCTGGTGACCGAAGACGTGGAGGAGGCGATGCGCAGGCTGGCCGACGGCGGCAAGGTGCTGCTGGTGGCTCCCGGCGGCGTGAGCTACGGCAGCGAGATAAAGCAGCAGCTGACCCCCGTATTCTGGAACACGTCGTGGTTCAAGATGCGGCCGCCGCACACGACCGGCATTCTGGTCGATTCGCGTCATCCGGCGTTCGACGACTTCCCCACCGAGTATCACAGCGACCTCCAGTGGTGGGAGCTGGTGAACCAGACCACGCCCATGCGTCTGAGCGAGTTCCCCGACGGGTTCCAGCCGCTGGTGCAGAGCATCGACACCTGGTTCCTGAGCCGCAAGGCGGGCATGCTCTTCGAGGCGCGCGTGGGCAGGGGACGGCTGATGATGACCACCATGGACCTCACCTCGCGGCCCGAGGAGCGGGTGGTGGCGCGGCAGATGCTCCGCTCGCTGCTCCGCTATATGAACAGCGACCGCTTCCGTCCCGCGACGGAGGTGGCCGAGGAGCGGGTGCGCGAGCTCTATACGCGGCAGGCTCCGGCCATCGACTTCGGAACCAAGGAGTCGCCCGACGAGCTTCGTCCCAATGTAGTACGTTAAACGAAAAACGAAACGGATATGAACAGAATCGTGATAACCTGTCTGGCGCTGGGTCTGTGGTTTTCGGCCTCGGCCCAAAGCGCCTCTTCGGAGCAGAGCGGCTCCGACAACGCGGCGGCGGCCTACCGCCGCGAGATGGTCAAACCCCAGTGGGAGAGCGACGGGGGATACATCACCCTGCGCGGGGTGCCCGACGGCAACTACCGGGTGACGGTCACCGTGGGCAACAGGAAGAAGGCGGGCGTAACCACCCTGCGGGGCGAGTCGCGCAGACTCTTTTTCGAGAACGTGCCCACCGCCAAAGGGGAGTTCAAGGAGCTGGTCTTCGTCATCAACAAGCGCAATACCGTCATCGAGGGCGACCGCCTGGTGCGCATCAAACAGCGCGAACAGGGCAAGCTCAACTGGGACGATAACCTGACTCTCGAAATCAGCGGCAGCGCCCCGCAGGTCGAGAAAATCGTGGTGGAGCGCGTGGAGGGAGTGCCGACCGTCTTCCTGTGCGGCGACTCCACGACCGTGGACCAGGACAATGAGCCGTGGGCCAGCTGGGGACAGATGGCGCCCCGCTTCTTCGACGAACGGATTTGCTTCGCCAACTATGCCGAAAGCGGCGAATCGTCCAATTCGTTCATCGCCGAGCGGCGTCTGGAGAAGATTATGACCCAAATCAAGCCGGGCGACTGGCTGCTGGTGCAGTTCGGCCACAACGACGAGAAGCAGAAGGGGCCCGACAAGGGTGCCTATCTGCACTTCTACAAGAGCCTCAAGGCGTTCGTCGAGGCGGCCCGCAGCGCCGGCGCCCATCCCGTGCTGCTGACCCCCACCCAGCGGCGCAATTTCGGGCCGGACGGCAAGCTCGTCCCCACGCACGGCGAGTTCCCCGATGCGGTGAAGGCCGTGGGACGGGAGATGAACGTGCCGGTCATCGACCTCACGGCCATGACCACCGACCTGTTCGAGGCGCTGGGAGTCGAGGGTTCGAAGCGGGCGCTGGTGCACTATCCCGCCAATACCTATCCCGGACAGACCCAGCCGCTGGCCGACAACACCCACTTCAATCCCTACGGAGCCTACCAGGTGGCCAAATGCGTCATCGAGGGGATGAAGAGCCACGGGCTGTCGCTGACGGAGTATCTGCGCAGCGACTACGCGGGATACGACCCCGCCTCGCCCGACAGCTTCGAATCGTTCGTCTGGACGCCCAGCAAGGTGTTCGAGGCCGAAAAACCCGACGGAAACTAAACGACGACGGCCTACTTTGACCTAACTATAATAAACTATTGACAATGAGAAGAATCTTTGCAATCATGCCGCTCGTGGCCCTGTGCTGGTGCGGCGGAGCCGTGGCGCAGAGCCCGGCAGCGAAAGGTCCGGCTTACAAGGCCGGCATTCAGAAAGAGCAGCTCGGACGCGGCCTGGTGGCCGTTCACAACGGCGAAGGCCGGGTGTCGGTCAGCTGGCGTTACCTGGAGAGCGACCCCATCGACGCGGCTTTCGACCTCTATCGCCGCAGCGGACGCGGCAAGGAGGTGAAGCTCAATGCGGAGCCCCTTACGACTTCGACCTTCTTCGTGGACGAGGGGGTGAATACCTCGGTCGATAACGTCTATACCCTCCGGATGGCGGGCGCCGACAAAAAGGCTCCCGGCACGGTGTTCAAGATGACGGCCCGCATGGCGGAGCGTCCCTATCTGGTGATTCCCATGGCGCAGGTCGAGGGCGACGAGGGCGAGCAGTGGCGCTATGCGCCCAACGACGCCTCGGTAGCCGACCTGAACGGCGACGGCGAATATGAAATCGTGGTGAAGCGCGAGACCCGCGGCTTCGACAACGCCCACAACGGACTCTGCGGCGAAGGGTGCCTGATTGAGGCCTACAAGCTCGACGGAACCTTCCTGTGGCGTGTGGACCTCGGCGAGAACATCCGTCAGGGTGCCCACTACACGCAGCTTTCGCTCTATGACTTCGACGGAGACGGCAAGGCCGAACTGGCTGTCAAGACCGCCGAGGGCACCGTCTTCGGCGACGGCACCCGCATCGGCGACGTGAACGGCGACGGCATCACCGACTACGTGGACCGCGATTCCAAGTCGCGCACCTACGGCAAAATTCTGGCAGGTCCCGAATTCCTCTCCGTTATCGACGGAGAGACGGGCCGCGAACTGGCCCGCACCGACTTCATTCCGCGCGGAGGCGACTACGAGTTCGGCGACAACCACGGCAACCGGGTGGACCGTTTCCTGGGCGGTGCCGGTTATTTCGACGGCGAGCGTCCCAGTATCCTCATCTGCCGCGGCTATTATGCCAAGTCGGTGCTCGAAGCGTGGGATTTCCGCGACGGCAAACTTACGCTGCGCTGGCGTTTCGACACCACGGCCGACGGCGGCAAGTACAAAGCCTATGAGGGCCAGGGCAACCACAACCTGCGCATCGGCGATGTGGACGGCGACGGCAAGGACGAAGTGACCTACGGCGCCTGCCTCATCGACCACGACGGTACGGGAGCCTACAACACCCGGCTGGGTCACGGCGACGCCATGCACCTGACCGACATCGATATCGACCGTCCCGGTCTGGAAATCTGGCAGTGCCACGAGAGCTCTCCGCTTCGGGCGGGCTCCGAGCTCCGCGATGCCGCTACGGGCGAGATTCTGTGGGCCGTGCCGAGCATCGAGGACGTGGGCCGTGCCATGACCGCCGACATCGACCCCAAGTTCCGCGGACTGGAGGTGTGGACCTCCTCCACGGACGGCGTCTACACCGCCGACGGACGTTTCATCACCGAGCGCAAGCCGAGTGTGAACATGGCCGTGTGGTGGGACGGCGATTTGAACCGCGAGCTGCTCGACAACAAGATGGTTCCTACGGGCGAGGCCCAGCCCGCGCCGCAGGCTGCTCCCGGTCAGGGAGGCCCCGCGGGAATGCCGCGCATGATGGGCGACCGCGTGGTCTCCATCACCAAGTGGAACGGCGACGGAGTGGACGAGTTCCCGCTTGCCGACCAGAACACCTCGCTGGTGAACAACGGCACCAAGGCCAATCCGTGCCTCCAGGCCGACCTTTTCGGCGACTGGCGCGAGGAGGTGGCCGTGCGTTCGAAGGACAACAAGGAGATTCGCATCTACATGACCGACATACCCACCGAGTATCGTTTCCACACCCTGATGAGCGATATCGTCTACCGCATGAGCGTGCTCACGGAGAATATCGCCTACAACCAGCCTACGCAGCCCGGTTTCTACCTGGGCTCCGACCTGGGTAAGTTCTGGGAAATCGTCTATCGCCGCGACCCGAACGTCGCTTTCAACGCCAAGAGCGGCGTGGGCAACGACGGTCGCAAGAACGGTATGCGCAACCGTCTGACGGGCACCACCGAGGAGGTGATGCGCGATGTGACGGTCTACGAGAAGCCCTCCTACCGCCTCGATGCGCGTTACGACTACGACAGCGTGGAGTGGACCATCGACGGCAAACCGGCCGGCGAGGGCCGCTACCTGACCCTGCGTGCGGTCGATTGCGGTTACGACAAACCGGTGAGCGTGGAGATTCGGGCCACCTACAAGGGGTGCGTCTTCACCGACAAGGGCAGCGTGACCTTCTCGTCGCAGCCCCGTCCGGTGGGCATGAGATAGTGTCATGAGGACTTCGCCCGCCTTCTTCGGGAGACGGACGGTCCGGTTTGAAAATCTCCCTTCGTTGCGGAAACGAAGGGAGATTTTTTATTCCCGTCGTGCGGAACGCGGAGTGGGGCGAAAGAGCGGGCGGTTTGGTGTGCGATTTGCTGTTGAGTCGCGAAATGCTTGAATCGTATGTCTGACACAAAGAAAATCTACCGGATTGCGGTGGACCTGTTCGATATATCCAACCGGAACGTGGGATTGGGAGAGTTCACCTATCAGCTGGGGGCCGGGCTGGCGGCGCGTGCCGATGCGCTGCGCCGCGATTACGGCGTGGAGTTCTACTTCATCGTGCCCGCCTCCATGAAGGGGGTGTTCGGCCCGTCGGTCCGCTACCTGGGCATGACCCGTCTCAACCGTCGTCTGCTGAGGTTCTATCCGCTGCATTTCGACCTGCTGCACATCTCCCATCAGCACAGCCGCCTCAAACGCATCTACTCGGCTGAAGAACGGCTGCTCACCGTGCACGACATCAATTTCGTCTACGAAAAGAGCGGCGAGCGGCAGAACCGCTACGCAGAGAACTTCAGGCGCCGGCTCAAAGGGGCCGATTACCTCAGCTTCATCTCCTTTTTTTCGCAGGCCGACGTGCTCGGCCGGTTCGGGGTGAACCATCCCCACCGGGTCATCTACAACGGGGTGACCGACCTGGCGCTGGGGCCGACGGAGCGTCCGGCGACGCGGCTTCCCGAGGGGTTCCTGCTCCACATTTCGAGTCTGCAGCCCAAGAAGAATCCCCATCTGCTGGTGGAGATGATGCGTTATCTGCCGCAGTATCATCTGGTCGTGGTGGGAAACTGGGAGAGCGATTACGGACGCCGGATGCGGCGGCGCATCTCGGACCTGGAGCTGCGGAACGTGACGCCGCTCAATCATGTCTCGGAACGCGAAAAAGCGTGGCTGTTCGCCCATTGCCGGGCTTTTCTCTTTCCGTCGCTGTGCGAGGGATTCGGATTGCCGCCGATGGAGGCGCTCTGTTTCGGCAAGCCGGTCTTCCTCTCTTCGCTCACCTCGCTGCCCGAGGTGGGCGGGTCGGTGGCCTACTACTGGGACGACCTCTCGCCCGAGGCGATGGCCGACCGGGTGAAGCGCGGTCTGGAGGATGCGGCGGCCGACCTTACGCTGGGGCGCCGGGCCATGGAGTGGGTCTCGCAATTCAGCTGGGAGCGGTGCATCGACGGGTATGTGGAGTGCTACCTCGACCTGCTGCATGTCGAACGCACCTCTTCCGAAGGGGTCGCGGCGTCCGCCGAGCCGCAGCCGGCGGGGGCGTAGGGCGGCAGGAGGGCCGCCGTCGGGGAACGGCGGACTATTCGACGAAGAGGACCAGCCCCTTGAGGTATTCGCCCTCGGGGTGGTAGATGTCGATGGGGTGGTCGGCCGGTTGGGTCAGCTGGTGCAGGATGCGCACTTTGCGTCCTGCGATGGCTGCGGCCGAAAAGACGGTGGTGCGGAAGAGCTCCTTGCTCACGGCCTGCGAGCAGCTGAACGTGAAGAGTATGCCGCCCGGCTCTATCATCGACAGGGCCCGGGCATTGAGCCGTTTGTAACCCTGCATGGCATTGCCCAGCACCTTGTGGTGCTTGGCGAAGGCCGGCGGGTCGAGAATTATCATGTCGAACTTCTCGTCGGTCTGCCTCAGATATTCGAATGCGTCGGCGGCGATGGCGGTGTGATTGACCTCGGGGCCGAAGTTGAGCACCACGTTTTCGTCGGCCAGCCGCACGGCCCTCTCCGAGCTGTCCACCGAGTAGACCTCGCGGGCTCCCTGCGCCAAGGCATAGACCGAAAATCCGCCCGTGTAGCAGAAGGTGTTGAGCACGCGGCGGCCGCGGGCGTATCGGCCCACCAGATAGCGGTTGCAGCGCTGGTCGATGAAGAAGCCGGTCTTCTGACCCTTGACCCAGTTCACCGAAAACTTGTGGCCGTTCTCGAGCACCGTGCGCGACTCCTCGCCGCCGGCACCCCACAGATAGCCGTCCACGGCTCCCAGCTGGGCGTTGTAGGGGACCGTCTGGCTGCTCTTGTCGTAAATGGCTTCGATTTCGGGCATGACGGTGCGGATGGCTTCGGCTATCTGGCTGCGCGAGCGGTACATGCCGACGCTGTGGCACTGGACCACCGCCACCCGGTCGTAGATGTCCACCACCAGTCCCGGCAGCGAGTCGCCCTCGCCGTGGATGAGCCGGTAGCAGGTGGTGAGGGGGTTGTCCCGGAGTCCCAGCGAGCGGCGCAGGTCGGCGGCCACGGCCACGCGACGGTTCCACCACTGCTGGTCGATGGTGAGCTCCCCGAACGAGAGCACGCGCACGGCGATGGACCCTATCTGATAGTGTCCCATGGCGATGAAATCGCCGCCGTGGGTGCGCACCTCCACGATGTCGCCCTCGGCCGGCTCGCCGGCGATGCGTTCGATTGCTCCCGAAAAAATCCACGGATGGAATCTGCGCAGCGACTCCTCTTTGCCGCGTTTGAGTTGGATATGTGCAGCCATGTCTGTGTCGTTTCTGTATTGGTCCCGGCGGGGTCAGTGTCCGCCGGTCAGTTTGCGGTAAATGGTGTAGCAGGCCCAGGCGTCGGTGGCGGCGTAGAGCTGTTGGGCGGGGGTGAGGGCGGAGGCCTCCCAGTTGCTGAGCCGCTGGGCTTTGGAAATCTTGCATCCCAGCACGATGGCGCTCATCTTGCGCACGCTCTTCTCCTTGATGCCGTATTGTTCGACCATGCTCTGGAGGTCTACCATGCCGGCCGGCCTGAATTTGCGCAGCTTGAGCATGGCGTTGAGGTCGCCCTTGATGTTGGCGCCGATTTTCAGCGTGCGCTTGCTCTCCATCACCTTGAGAATCGCCTTGTCGAGACGCATCTTGCACAGACGGAACAGGTAGCAGCGGGTGGCGGAGGAGAGTTGCAGCAGCGCGACGCTGTTCATGTGGCCGGCTACGAACGAGGGCCGGGTCTCGGTGTCGAATCCGATGACGGGCTGTGCGAGCAGGTAGTCGCAGGCGGCGTTGATATCCGCCTCGCGCTCCACGACGATGATTTCCCCGTCGAACGCTCCGGTCGGCATCTGCTTGAGCTCTTCGTCCGATATGTGTTCTGCGTAACTCATAAACGGATGCAAAGATACCTATTTTATTCCTATTTTTCCACCCTCGTTTATCGAAATTTTGCCTTCAGCGGTCAGTTTGTCCACCTCCTCTACGGCCCGGCGGGGGTCGCCGCCCAGCCGCGAAATCAACTCCTTGACCGACAGACTCTCGCGGGATATCTCGTGCAGAATGCGGGAGCGCAGGCCGTCGGGCGGAGCCGAGCGGCGGCGGGCCAGACACAGGTCGCAGATGCCGCAGTCGGCGGCCTCGCGTTCGCCGAAGTAGCCGCTCAGCAGGGCGCTGCGGCAGCGGGTGTCGTTGTCGGCGTAGGCGAACATCGAGCGGTAGCGGGCTTCGGCCATCTCCTTGCGCAGGCGGTAGCTCTCGGGGCTGATGTAGACGTCCTTTTCGGGCAGCCGCTCCTCTGCCATGTATATCAGCGGACTGCGGTTGGAGGGTATGTAGCGCAGTACCCGCATCTGCCACAGCCGTTTGAGTTGTTCGCGGACCTTCTCCGCCGTGTAGCCGGTGACGGCGGCCAGTTCGCCTTCGTCGATGGGGCGGAACTCGGTGAACACCCCGTTGTAGAGCCGCAGCAGCGTGCGGATGAAGTCGTCGAGGTCGATGCGGTCGATGCGCACCTTGTAGAGGTCGTCGCGGCTGACGCAGAACATGATGCGGGCCGGGTTCTCCATCTCGTCGGTGAGGGTCATGTAGCCGTTCTGCTGGAGTATCTTCAGGGCATTGACCACCGTGGCCGGAAAGAACCGCTTGCGGGCGCAGAACTCCGCGAGGTTGAAGGTGAAGGAGGCTCCGCGTCCCTCGCCGATGGGGATTTGCAGGTAGCTGCATATCTCCGAGTAGCAGGTGCGGATGAACTCCAACGGGGGGAATTCGCCGCTGAACCGCTTCAGGGCCCGTTGTTTGTCGTCGGGGCCCGCCAGCAGCACGGCATAGGCGCGTCGTCCGTCGCGTCCGGCCCGGCCCGCCTCCTGGTAGTAGCTCTCCAGCGAATCGCATATCGAGTAGTGCACCACGAAACGCACGTCGGGTTTGTCGATTCCCATGCCGAAAGCATTGGTGGCCACCATGATGCGTGTGCGTCCGCTCGTCCATGCCTCCTGGCGCAGGGTGCGTTCCGCACCCGACAGTCCGCCGTGATAGTATTCGGCGCCGACGCCGTTGTCGCGCAGCAGCTGGGCTATCTGTTCGGTTCCCTCGCGCGTGCGCATGTAGACGATGCCGCTGCCCGGCACGTTGCGCACCACGCGCAGCAGCTGTTCGTTCTTGTCCTCGGTGCGGCGCACGGCGTAGCTCAGATTGGGCCGCGAGAAGGAGCTGCGCAGCAGCCGGGCATCCTCTGCGAACCCGAGCCGGAACATGATATCGCGCGTCACCTCGTCGGTGGCCGAGGCGGTGAGGGCCAGCACCGTCACCTCGGGCAGACTCTCCCTGAGCTCGGCGATGCGCAGGTAGGAGGGGCGGAAGTCGTAGCCCCATTGCGAGATGCAGTGAGCCTCGTCCACGGCCAGCAGCCGGACGTTCATTTTGCGCACCCGCAGCCGGAAGGTCTCCGAGGCGATGCGTTCCGGGGCGATGTAGAGGAATTTGATGTCGCCGTAGACGCAGTTGTCGAGTGCAATGTCTACCTGCCGGGGGGTGAGGCCCGAGTGTACGGCCACGGCGGCGATGCCGCGGCGGCGCAGGTTGTCCACCTGGTCTTTCATCAGGGCGATGAGCGGCGTGACCACGATGCAGATTCCTTCGCGCATCAGGGTGGGGAGCTGGTAGAGCAGCGACTTTCCGCCGCCGGTGGGCATCAGCGCGAGCGTATCCTTTCCGCTCAGCACGGAGTCTATAATCTCGCGTTGCATGGGGCGGAACGAAGTGTAGCCCCAATAGCGTTGCAGGGTCGAAAGCATCGGGTCCGGTCGCATCTGTTCCATGTTACAAAAATACCGGGAATAATCCGAATCCTCAAATTATCGCCCCTCTTTTTCTTTCGCTCCCGGGGTGGTGCCCCCGGTCTCTTTTCGAATGCAGGCCGCCCCGGTCAGGGGGCGGCCTGTGCGTAAGGGGCCGATGCCGGGGAGGGCGGAGCCGGCGGGGGACTCTTTGCGGCGGGGGTTATCGGGGTGCGATGCGGCGGCTCTCCACCATGTCCACGGTGCGGTCGAAGTCGGGGGTGTCGGAAGCGGAGGACGGCCCCCCGCGGGATGGGTGTTGCCGGTGGAGTGGGGTGTTGTCAGTGGAGGATTGTCAGTGGAGGATTGTCGGGGCGAGGTGTCGTCGGCGAGGGTGGCGGGGGGACGATGCGGCGGCTCTCCACCATGTCCACGGTGCGGTCGAAGTCGGGGGCGTCGGAAGCGGAGGACGGACCCCGGCGGAGTGAGGTGTTGTCGGCGAGGCTGTTGGGGCAGGGTGTTGTCGGCGAGGTTGGCGGGGTACGCTGCGGCGGCTCTCCACCCTGTTTATGGTGCGGTCGAAGTCGAGGGTGCTGGAAGCGGAGGACGGACCACGGCGGAGAGGGGTGTTGTCGGCGAGGTTGGCGGGGTACGCTGCGGCGGCTCTCCACCATGTCCACGGTGCGGTCGAAGTCGGGGGTGTCGGAAGCGGAGGACGGAACCCGGTGGAGTGGGGTGTTGCCGGTGGAGGATTGTCGGGGCGAGGTGTTGTCGGTGAGGCTGGCGGGGTGCGCTGCGGTGGCTCTCCACCATGTTCACGGTGCGGTCGAAGTCGGGGGCGTCGGAAGCGGAGAACGGACCCCAACGGGATGGGGTGTTGTCGGCAAAGCTGGTGGGGCAGGATGTTGCCGGTATATCAACTTAACATGGTGTTGCCGGAGGGTGTGGCGCGGTGGCGGTTCGGGGCGGGGCCGCGTCGCGAAGAGACGGGCGAAGGCCTGAAAAACAAGCCGCTTCCCTTTTTAGGGAAGCGGCTTGCGCTGCGGAGCGGACTCCGTCTATTTAACTGTTTTAACAATCTGCTCGAATGCCTGGGGCTGGTTCATCGCCAGGTCGGCCAGCACCTTGCGGTTGAGGCTGATACCTTTGGCGTTGAGTTTACCCATAAATTCGGAATAGGTCATTCCGTAGTTGCGGGCTGCGGCGTTGATACGTACAATCCACAGGCTGCGGAAGTTTCCTTTCTTCTCCTTGCGATGGCTGTAAGCGAACGCAAGACCTCTTTCGACGGTGTTTTTGGCGACCGTCCAAACGTTTCCCCTTGAACCAAAGTTACCTTTGGCAAGTTTTAAAACTTTTTTTCTGCGTGCTCTGGAAGCAACGGCGTTTACCGATCTTGGCATAATTTGAAAAGTTTTACGAGCTGTCAGCGATGTGATTCTCTCACATTCTTCGGGGCTGATTTGCTCTTGTGTTAATAAAAGTGTTCGCCTGCGGGTCGTTATTTAACGAGCAGAGCTTTGATTTTGGCCTCGTCGGCCGACGAAACGATACCCGCATAGCACAGGTTGCGTTTCTGCTTGGTGGTTTTCTTGGTCAGGATGTGACTATGATAAGCGTGCTTTCTCTTAATCTTTCCTGTGCCGGTGAAAGTGAATCTCTTCTTTGCAGCGGCATTAGTTTTCATTTTTGGCATTTCGATAAATTTTTAAATAGTTAAACAGCTTACAAAAGTACAGCTTTTTCCGGAAAAAATACCATCCCGGCCGATTTTTTTACTTCCCCGTGCTTTCGGGCGTCGGATAGCCGTAGACCGCGCGGTGAATCGTCTGCCGGACCGTTTCGAAATCGCGGTCGGCATCCAGCGGGCCGTGCACCATCAGATACATGGGCAGGGGCGGGTCGCCCGGTCTGTAGGGCGGCTGCACGTAGTCGTTTTCCCAGAGGACGAACCCCTCCCGCCGGTAGAATCCGATGCGGCGTGCGGCGAGTTCGTCGGCGGGCAGCTCCACCTCCAGCACGACGGGCATCGGGGACGACTCGCACAACCGTTCCACTATCCGGTGTCCGTAGCCGGCGTTGCGGCAGGTCGGCGCCACGGCCAGGTGTTCGACGTAGCGGAATGCGTCGAACTCCCACCAGGAGACGAGTCCCACCGGGGTCGGGCCGTCGAGTACGACGTGGTTGCGGAAGCGTTCGCTTCGGTCGGTGAGGGTGCGCAGCTGCTGCAGGTCGCGGTATTCGCCGGCGGGGAAAGCCGAAGTCAGCAGCTCTTCCATGAAGCGGTAAAGAGCGGTGTCGGAGGTGCGTAAGGGGCGGATTTCGAGCATGGCAAAACGGGTTTTATCGTGTGGCGAACCGGTCGGTGACGGCCGCGCAGGCGGCGTCGCCGGTGATGTTGAGTACCGTGCGTATCATGTCGAAGAGGCGGTCGAGGGCATACAGGAGCGGCAGTCCGTCGATGGGGATGCCGGCCGAAACCAGTACGGCCACCACCATCAGCGTGGGGCCCGGAATGCCTGCCTGGCCGATGGAGCCGAGCGAGGCGGTGAAGGCGATGGCGGCGTAGTGGCTCATCGAGAGCTCGATGCCGTAGAGCTGGGCGAAGAAGAGCGCCACGAGCGTGTAGTAGATGGCGTTTCCCGTCATGTTGATGGTGGCGCCCAGCGGCAGGACGAATCCCGTGGTCTGTTTCGAGAGTCCGAGCTCCGTTTCGCAAACCTCCATGTTCACCGGCAGGGTGGCCATGGACGAGGCGGTGGAGAAGGCGATTAGCTGGGGCTTGGCCAGCGCCCGGAAGAAGCGGCGTATCGGAACCCGGGAGAAGAGCACGAGGGTCAGCGGATAGATGCCCGCTCCCATGACCGCCACGGCCAGCAGGTCCACCCACAGCAGGTTGGCAATCGAGAGCAGGATGTCGAATCCGAAGGTGCCGGTGGCGTCGGCCATCAGGCCGAATACGCCGAGCGGGGCCGCGAGCATCACTTTGTTGATGCACCAAATCAGCGCTTCGAGCAGCGAGTTGAGCCCTTCGGTCATGGTGTCGCGCTTGCGGTGGGGGAGGGTGGAGAGTCCGAATCCGAGCAGCAGCCCGAAGACGATAATCTGAAGTATGTTCCCCTCGGCGAGTGCCTGGACGGGGTTGGAGGGTATCATGCCGATGAGGGTCTCCCAGAACGAGAGTCCCGGTTGCGCACCCGCCGTATCGGGGGCCGCAGCCGCCAGGGCGGTGATGCTCTCGGCGTTGAGCCCCGCTCCGGGGCGGAAAATCGTACCCGCCGCCAGGGCCAGCAGGATGGAGACGAAGGTGGTGACGACGATGTATCCGATGCTCACGGCGCCGATGCGTCCGGCGGATTTCGAGCCGCCGAGCGTGGCTGCGCCCGATACGATGGAGACCGCCACCAGCGGTACCACCAGCATCTTGATGAGTTGGATGAAAAGGGTGCCCAGCGGGGCGAACAGGCTGGCTGCGGGACCCATGGCCGCTCCGACGGCGATGCCGAGCAGCATGGCCGCCAATATCCAGAAGCCTAAGTTGCGGATGAGTTTTTTCATTTATCGGTCGGGTTTTCGTGTTCGGGTGCGGCGGGCGTGAAATAGTGGTGGATGAGCTCCACGGCCGGGTCGCGCGACATGTCGGCCGGATTGGTTCCCGGTTCGCCCTCGGGAATCTCCACTCCGCGCGAGGCGAAGTAATCGACCCATCCCCGGGGAAATTCGCCCGTGGAGAGGTCGCGGAACGTCATGGGTTTGGAGCGGAAGACCTCGCGGCCTGCCGCCTGCTGGAATGCTTCGTAGACCAGTTCGCTGCAATAGTAGGCCCGGTTGCCCGACAGGAAGGTGCTGTCGTAGGGGGCTCCGATGCGGCTTGCGGCCCAGCGGACCGCCTGCGGAACCAGGCGGCGGTACTCGGGGCGCACCCGGCCTGCGGTCACCAGCGGATGCCCGTCCGCGCAGGCCGCGCGTTCCAGAAATTCGCGCAGCGGAGTGCGCACCACTCCGCGGGATATGGCTTCGATGACCGAGGTGTCGCTTCCGTCAATCTCCACGATGCCCACGTGGGTGTAGGGGATGTCCTCTCCGGTGGAGGTGGCACGTGCGATGGCCTGGGTGACGGCTCCGTCCCGCCCCACGTTGAAGAGCAGGTCGCCGTGTTGCAGGACCGGCCGCGGGCGAGGGGCCGTGCATGAGGCGAGGAGAAGTATACCTATATATAATATGGAAGAGACGGCGGCGACCTCCGCGAAACGTTTCCTTTTCATGTCGATTCGTTTTTTAGCGATAGCAAATATAGACAATCCTTTCGAAATGTCCGCATCGCGGAGGCCGGTGCCGTCTTTTTATTCGATTTTCTCGATGGTGACGCCCGGGTTCCCCTGCAAGGATTTCAGCAGGGAACTTTCGGAAGCGCCGAGCCGGGCTTTCACCACCATCGTCGTGCGGAAGAACTCCCGGTCGCCGGCTCTCTCGGTCGTGGTTTCGTAGGAGACCACCGTATATTCGTGGGCTTGTATCTTGTCGAATAGCGCGGAGGCCGTTTCGCGCTCCCTGGACGAGAAGACGATGAAGGTTCGCTTGGCTCCCAGATGGGGGAAGAGCAGCGTGAGCGCTTCCAGTCCGATGAGCGTCAGCACGGTCGCCGTGGCTGCTACGGCGTACATGCCGGCTCCGGCCGCCATGCCGATGCCCGCCGTGGCCCAGAGACTGGCGGCGGTGGTGAGTCCGCGCACGATGTGCCGCTGGAAGATGATGGACCCGGCCCCGATGAAGCCGATGCCGCTTACCACCTGTGCGGCGATTCGGGAGGGGTTGAGCACCACGCCCGGCTGCCCGGCGAACTCCTGAAAGCCGTATTGCGAAATCAGCATGAACAGGGCGCTGCCCAGCGAGACCAGAAAGTGGGTGCGGAATCCGGCGTCTTTGGCCCGGTACTCGCGGTCGAGTCCGATGGCGGTGCCGAACAGTCCGGCGGCCATCATGCGGATGATGAATTCGAAAGTCATGCTTCGGTGTTTTTACGGGTTATACTATATATAATATGACGAGTCCTTCGGACGGAAACAGTGCGGCGGGAGCCACCCCCGGCATGCGGTCGTCCGGCGATTCGTTTGAGACAAATATAACGATATTCGTTGAAAAGCGAAAGCACGTTCGGCTGCAAGCCGGTGTGCGGTCGTTCGGCGATTCGTCTGAGACAAATATAACGAATATATCCGACGAAAAAAAGAGCGCTCGGCGCGCTTTGCCCGGTTCGCGGTACCGAAGTCGGCTTCCCGGAACGGACATTCCGCAAATATATCCGAAAAAGCGGAAGTGCGGTCGGCCGCAGCGCTGTGTGCGGACGCAATTACGGCCCGTTTGAACCGGGAACGATGAATTTGTCCTGTAAAAAATGGACATGCGGTCGCCCGTGGGCGAGGAATGTACGACGTTCGGGGGCGGAAATCGGCGGATACGGGCCGAAAAGCGCAGCAGCTGCCGCTCGGAAGCCGAGGTTCGGGGTGGAATTCCTGGCGGACGTCGGGAAAATATGCGCCGGAAATGGAGCGTGCCGTTCGTCGAAAGGGCGAAATGAGGGGCCGGAGCGGGCGGATTGAAACAAATTGGAGGCATTTTGTCGGGGCGTCCGGAGAAAATCGACGCCTCGAATCGCTCTTTTCGCTTCGCGACGGCGCTTTTTCCGGGCTTTGCAAGAGACCAGATTCCGCTTTTTTCACCTTCTCGCCGGACTTTTTCGGGACGTTCGGCCGTGGATTTTCAAAAAACGGGGTGCATTCATCGCAGCTTCGGCGCTTTTTTCGGCCGTTCCGACCCGGACGGATGACGGATTTGGCACCTGTTCGGAGGTTCGGCCCGGGCTTTTTCTGCCGATTCAACCGGGAAAAAGGCCGGAGTTCGGAGCGGTTTTACGATTTTCGGGCGGTCGGAATGTCCGGTTTCGAAAGTTTATCGACACTTTTTTCCTCCGTTTCGGGCTGCGAAACGAGGTCGGCACGGGGGCGGTGAATGGGCGGAACGAGGGCGTTTGCGGCCGGAAGCCCGTTGCAGGGCTAAAAAGTTATTAAAAAATCTCAATAAATAATATGCTGTATTTTAGATATATACAATATAACGTCGAAAAAAGTTCGAAAAAAAGTGTGCGAAAAATTTGGAGGTAAAGGAAAAGTCGCTACCTTTGCATCCGCAATCGAGAAACAAAGACGGTTGCAGAAAAGGTTCTTAAAATAGTTTCCGAAGTTTTTTTAGAAAAACATTTGGTGGTTTCAAAAATAGTTTTTACCTTTGCAACCCGTTTCGATAAGAAAACGACGAAACGAAAGTTCTTGAAAATTTTTTCGCAAAGAATTTTGCAGATTAAAAAATCTTCTTTACCTTTGCGGTCCCAAACGATTCAGTTTCGAATCGATGCGGGTTGAAAAAAATGACAGTTCTTTTATAAGAATACAGACGTTCTTTGAAGATATTGAGCAGCTAAAGTTTATTACACTTTTAAAGTGTATTTCAAACAATACCTTTGAGATAAAGCCAAGATTTAAAACGAAATTTTATATAATGGAGAGTTTGATCCTGGCTCAGGATAAACGCTAGCGGCAGGCCTAACACATGCAAGTCGAGGGGGATTATTAGAAACAGCTTGCTGTTTTTGATAAGAGACCGGCGCACGGGTGCGTAACGCGTATGCAACCTACCATTAACAAGAGGATAACTCTGAGAAATTGGAACTAATACTCTATAATATCGAGATAGGCATCTATATCGGTTGAAAGCTACGGTGGTTAATGATGGGCATGCGTTGTATTA
>JAGBHC010000037.1 GCA_017935625.1 Rikenellaceae bacterium
GAGCCGGGAACAAAGCAGAGAAGAGAGAAGAGAGAAGAAGGACGGATGGAAAAGAAGGAAGAATGAATAAACGTCGGGATGAATAGAAAAAAGGAGCGGCCGGGCTGGCGGTCACTCCTTTTCTATTCGAGGGAAATGGGGTCCGGTTTTTATTCGGGCTGGTCCGGTTCTGTCCAGGGTCCGGTCCAGGGTCTATTCGGTGCCGCCGGCTTGCCGCCACACCTCCTCCAGCTTGTCGGCCATCGCCTCCCAGCTGAAGCGTTCGCGTTCGGTGACCATGTTGCGGCGGAAGCGTTCGGCGTTGTCGCCCGTGTAGAAACGCTCCACGGCATCGGCCACGCTGCGGGCCGTGGTGTCGGTGACATAACCCACCACGTCGTGGGGCACGATTTCGGCCAGACCGCCCACGTCGGTCACAATCATCGGCAGGTTGAAATTGTAGGCGATTTGCGTCACGCCGCTCTGGGTGGCACTGCGGTAGGGCTGTATCAGTACGTCGCTGGCCGAAAAGTAGTGGCGCACCTCTTCGTCCGGTATGAACCGGTCGTGAAGTATCACTTCGCCGCAGAGTCCGTTCCGCTCGATTTGCTGCAGGTAGCGCTCGCGGCCGGCATAGAATTCCCCCGCCACGATGAGGCGTTTGTCGCCGGTGACACCCTTTTCGCGCAGCAGCTTCCAGGCGTCCAGCAGCAGGTCGAGCCCTTTGTAGTCGCGTATCAGTCCGAAAAAGAGCGAATAGTGCAGCGCCGGGTCGAGATTCAGGTGACGGCAGGCCTCCTCGCGGGGCACCGCCTCGCCGAAATTGACGAAGAGCGGATGGGGCGAAAAGAGGGCGGGTTTGCGCGAGCCGAACGCATCGAGGTCGTTTTTCACCTGCTGCGACATGTAGACGAATCCGTCCACGCTGCGCAGAAAGTAGCGGGTGAACGGGGTGTCGATGAAGTGGTGTTCGTGGGGTACGACATTGTCGATTTGCACGATGACCCGCGTGCGGCCGTTGCCGCGGGCGATGCGGGCGATGGTTCCGAAGCAGGGGGCCATGAAGGGGGTCCAGTACTTCATGATGACCATGTCGGGGCGTTCGCGGCGCAACCGGCGGCCCACCTTCACCCAGTTGAAGGGATTGACGGTGTTGATGCAGCGTGTGATGTCGAGGTCGGCCGGACGGGGGTCGTCGCGATACTGGCTCTTGCCCGGAAAGAGGAACTGGGGATACTGGAGCGTGAAGGTCTTTATATCGACCCTGCAGCCGCGGGCCGCGAAGGTGCGGGCCAGAATCTCCATTATCGAGGCCAGGCCGCCGCGATAGGGGTGGGCGGGGCCAACTACCGAGACGCTCTTCATCGCTGTTCCGCTTTGAATTTCTCCACTCCCGAACGCAGGAAATCGATGTACTCCTCCACGTCGAGGTCATATCCGCGCGGCGGGACCAGCAGCTGCCCCCGGGTGTCGAGCAGCAGGTAGTAGGGCTGGGCGTTGATGCCGAAACGGGTGTTGGCGAAGTGCGAGTTTATCTTGCCGAGGCTCTTGAGCACCTTGCCGCTTTCGGTGGTCACCCAGTCGCTCTCGGGCAGCACTTTCTTGTCGTCGGAGTAGAGTGCCACGATGACGTAGTCGTTGCGCAGAATGGACTGCACCCGCTCATCGGACCAGACGCGGGCCTCCATCTCGCGGCAGTTCACGCAGCCGTGGCCGGTGAAGTCCACGAAGAGCGGCTTGCCGACCTTGCGGGCCTGTTCGAGTCCCTGCTGGAAGTCGAAGAATCCCTCCAGGCCGAACGGCAGATGGAGGAAATCGGCATATTTGACCTTCGTCTCCGCTGCGTCGCGGTTCGGGGCGGGGGCCGGCGCTGCGGCCTGACCGGAGCCCATGACGAAATCCTGCGTGTGCAGCGGAGGCAGGTAGCCGGAGAGTCCCTTGAGCGGGGCCCCCCACATGCCGGGCAGCAGGTAGACCACGAATGCGAAGGTGACGATGGAGAGCAGCAGCCGGGTGACGGAGATGTGCTTCAGCTCGCTGTCATGGGCGAACTTGAGCTTGCCTAGCAGGTAGAATCCCAGCAGGGTGAAGACCGCAATCCAGATGGCGAGGTAAATCTCCCGGTCGAGCAGTCCCCAGTGGTAGGTCTGGTCGGCCACGCTGAGGAATTTCAGGCCCAGGGCCACCTCGATGAAGCCGAGCACCACCTTCACCGAGTTGAGCCATCCGCCGCTTTTGGGCAGATTCTTGAGCAGCGAGGGGAAGAGTGCGAAGAGGGTGAAGGGCAGCGCGAATGCGGCCGAGAAGGCCAGCATGGTCACCACCGGCTCCCACACCTCGCCGGAGGTCGATTTGATGAGCACCGAACCCACTATCGGGCCTGTGCACGAAAAGGAGACGAGCACCAGCGTGAGGGCCATGAAGAAGAGTCCCGCCAGACCGCCCCGGTCGGCCTTGCGGTCGCTGCTGTTCACCAGCCAGCTGGGCATGGTGATTTCGAACGCTCCGAAGAACGAGGCCGCGAAGACCATGAACACCAGGAAGAATATCACGTTGGGAACCCAGTGCGTGGCCAGCCAGTTGAAGATGTCGGCCGTTACGGCGTCTCCGCCCACCAGGTTGGTCACCAGAATGATGACGGCGATGGGCAGCGTATAGAGCAGGATGATGAACAGGCCGTAGAGCAGCGCTTTCATGCGTCCTGCGGCGGCACCGCCCTCGCCCTTCATGAAGAAGGAGACGGTCATGGGCACCATCGGGAATACGCAGGGGGTGAGCAGGGCGGCGAAACCCCAGAGGATGGCTTCGATGACGGCGCTCCAGATGGAGCCGCCCTTGGTCGGCGCGTCGGGCAGCACGATTTGCTGCGGGGCCTGCGGGGCGGCGGCCGGGGGCGTGCCTATCTCCACCGAGAAGTCCCATTCGGTGGGTGGCAGGCAGTTCTGGTCGTTGCAGACCATGTATTCGACCGACCCGCGGAGGCGTGCTCCGCTGCCCGAGAGGGTGAGGGTCTGGGCGAACCGGGCCGTTCCCTCGAAGTAGCCGATGGTCATGCCGAACATCTCGTCGTACACCCGGGTCGGTTGGGAGAGCATCTCCACGCCGCCGTCGGGGGCGAGGCCTTCGGCCGGTTCGAAGGTGAAGGTCGTGGCATTGGGGCCGCCCTCGTAGGGGCCCATGTCGTAGAGGTGCCACGGGTGTTCTATTTTGGCCGTGAAGACGACCTGGTAGCGGTCGGCCTCCAGCCGGTTCACTTCGGAACTCCACCGTACGGGCGAATCCTGCGCCGCGACCTGCATGAGACTCGATACGGCGCCTAACAAAAAGAGTAGTTTTTTCATCACTCGTTTCATTCTTTAACTCTTAAAAGTGGCGCTAAGATAACAAATATTATCGAAACTATGCAATTTTTCCGGCCGTTGCTTCTTTCGGGGGCATACGGAAGACGAGTCGCGTGCGGTGTGCGTAGGACCGTACGTGACTCGTCGCGGTGTGGGGCGGACTCCTCGCCGTCGTGCGGCGGGCGTCGCGCGGCTACTCTTCGTCCTTCTCCCAGTCGGACATGCCGGCGTCGGTGGCGCTCTTGCTCTGGGCAATCGACTGGAGGGCGAGGTAGTTCATGCCGTATGCCTTCAGGTTGTCGAACTCGGTGCGGAAATGGTCGAGGTGTCCCTCCTCTTCGGCAATCACCTCTTCGAACAGGTGGTGGGTGGCGGCGTCCGAGGCTTCGCTGCAGGCGCGGGCCCAGGCGTTGTAGTCGTCGATGGTCTGCTCTTCGAGCCGGATGGCCAGCGAGAGCATCTGCTCCACATCCTGGATATGCTCGATGCGGAAGGGGACGTTGAAGTCCACGTCGCCCTGAAGATAGAGGATGCGCTCGGAGAACTCCTCGATGTGGCGCATCTCCTGGATGGAGGTCTGGCGGAACATCTTCGCCAGGTATTTGTACCCCATGTCTTCGCAGTGGATGTGGAAGTACATGTACTGCATGGAGGTGGCTATCTCCAAGCCCACGGCCTTGTTGAGCAGCTCGATGCTCGTCTGGTATTTGTTCATGGCTTTAACGATTTTTGGTTCGCAAGCCTCAGACAGCAACATTCGTACCTAACGCTCCTTGGGGACGGGCCCAGGCCGGGGGATGCGGCGGCCGGATGTTCCGGCCGGACGGCGGGGTGTTCCCCGCAGTCGCTCACAGCCACTCCACCGAGGCCCGGCACGCCGGCCTGAGCTGCTCGTCGCGCACTTCGAACAGCGACCGGTCGCCGGGCTGGTAGCCCACCGTGACCTGTTGTCCGAAACGGCATTCGTGCAGGAAGTTGATGTCCACGCGGCGGAGCTGCCGGGCGGCCAGCTGCTCGATGGGAAACATGTCGAACATCCACTCCAGATAGCGCATGGTATTGACGTGGCGGTTGAAATCGATGTCGCTGTATGCGACGCGGCGGGCGACGGTCTCCACGGGGGCGACGCTGCCGATTTTGCGGGGACGCTCGATGGGCGGCTGCTCCTCCACCACCCGCGCCGTGTCGCCCAGCGCACCGAGCAGGTCCACCGCCGTGCGGGTGCCGAGGTCAATCATGGCCCAGCAGGTCACGGCGCCGCCGATGCGCCGGCCGCTGCCGTCGCAGATGACGAAGTTGCGGGTGGTGACCAGCCGTCCGTAGTCGCTCACCCAGGTGGTGATGCGCAGCGTTTCGTATTCGGAGGGCATGCGCTCCGTCTCCACGGCCATCCGCGAAAGCACCCACGACCAGTTGCGGTCGCTCAGCTCTCTGGTGCCGAAGCCGTTGCGGTCGGCATCCTCGCCGGCCGTGTGAAGCAGATAGTCGCCCAGTGCGGCGAACGTGGCGCGGCGCGAGAAGTCCACGTCGCGCGGCTCCACCCGATAGGTGTATGTTCCCTTTTCCATAACCGTTTCTTTTTTCATTCGGTCCGCATTCCGGCCGGTCGGGGGGCGCGGAGCCCGACCCGGAGCGTCCGTCGTTCGGAGTCGGACAAAGATAACGAATCGGACGCGAAAAAGAAAACGTCGGCGGGCCCCGGCCGGGGCCGGAAAGGGCCGCCGGCGGGTCCGAATGCGTTCCGGAACACGAAAGAGACGAAAAATAACCGATTTTTGGCAATCGGTCCGGCGCAGGACAAGTCAATCGGCATTCACGGGAAACATCAATGAACAGACACTCAATATGGCATCCATCAAATTAAGGTTCAGGGCGCACAGGGACGACACGAAGAAAGGTGCGCTCTATTTTCAAATCGTACACGAGCGGGCGGTGAGACAGGTCGGGACCGGTTGCCGCATCTGCGCATGCGAGTGGGACGGCACCTGGGGCGATATCGTCGGGGCGTCGTCCGCAGCCGATATCCGCAACAGAATAGCGTGGGAACGCAGGAAGCTGCAACAGGCCGTGAAAGCCTGCGAAGATGCCGGCAAGCCCTACACCGCCGGCGATGTCGTCGAGAGGTACCGGGAGGCGCCGGACGACCGAACCACCGTCTTCGGGTATATGGCGCGGCAGTCGGAGCGGCTCGAAAGGCTCGGCAGGCTGCGCACGAGCGAAACCTACCGGCAGACGCTGAACAGCTTCATGAAATTCCGCCGCGGAATCGATTTGTATTTCGATATGCTCGACGCCGATGTGGTCGAGCAGTACGAGAGTCACATGCGGAGCAGGGGGCTCAGCCGGAACACGACATCCTTTTACATGAGGATATTGCGCTGCGTCTACAACCGTGCCGTCGGGGATGGCCTGGCCGCGCAGAGCGCTCCGTTCAAGCGGGTCTATACCGGAGTGGACAAAACCGCCAAGCGGACCATCTCGCTCAAGGAGATAAAGCTCATCAAAGAGATGGACCTCTCGGCGAAGCCCGCGCTGGATTATGCGCGGGACCTGTTCATGTTCTCCTTCTACATGCGCGGAATGGCGTTCATCGACCTGGCCTACCTGCGGAAGAAAGACCTGTCGAACGGATATGTCAGTTACATCCGCAGAAAGACCGGACAGCAGCTGGTCGTCCGCTGGGAGGAGTCGATGCAGCGGATTATCGACAAGTACGGCGAAAATCCGACCCAGTACCTGCTGCCGATAATAACCGAGCCGGGCGCGACAGAGCGGAAGCAGTATCTCAACAAGATTCTGTTTGTCAATCGGAAATTGAAGCAGATAGCCCGACTGGCGAAAATCCCGATTCCGTTGAGCATGTACGTCAGCCGCCACAGCTGGGCGAGCATCGCCCGGTCGAAGAATGTCCCGCTGAGTGTTATCAGCGAGGCCATGGGACACGACAGCGAAGAGACCACGCGCATCTATCTGGCCGCGATGCAAGCCAATCGGATAGACGAAGCCAACAGCCGTATTCTGAGGGATTTGTAGGTGGAATCCGGTCGGGTGAATCGGGCTGACTCTTTCATAGAGATAGTCCGCTTTTCGCAAATATAATGACTTTTTCTCATATTCTTCCGCTTGCCTGCAGAAAATCGCTCGACTGCGGGGCGTCTCTGCCCTTTTTGATGTTCCGCCGGGGACTTACGGATGGCAATGCATTGTATGTGAGCGACGTATGCCTTCGGACTATCTCTATGAAAGAGTCAGTCCGGAATCGAAAACACATTAAAGAAACTATCAACATGAAAAAACTGTTTTTATTGGCACTGTCGCTTTGGGGAGTGACGGTGTGCGTCGAGGCCCAACAGACCAAAGAGAAGGTCGCCGTGTATGTATCGGGCGACGTCAGCGCCGGTTACAAGAAAATCATCAGTGCGAAAGCTGTCTCGAGAATCTCGCGCAGCGAAAGCTTTGCTGCGGTGGAGCGTACCGATGCGTTCCTCGACGTGCTTACGAAAGAGCAGGACTACCAACTCTCCGGCGAAGTCCGCGACGACCAGATTGCGGAGCTCGGACGGCGTTTCGGAGCCCGTTATGTCGCAGTTCTCGAGGCGACGGAAACCGATGGCACCGGGTTCATTTCGGCCCGGATGATTGATGTGGAGGGCGGTCTCATAATCAAATCGGCGGATACGAGCCGGAAAATCGAGTCGGCGGAAGATTGGGCTGCAGTCGCCAATAACGTAGCGTTCAGACTGGTATCTAAAAATTCAAAATAAACGGAGTATGAAAAAGTTTATTTCCATTGTTGCCATCTTGTGCCTGTTCGGAGGTGCCGCTGCGGCACAACAACCCGTCAAGAAGAAAGTGGCGGTTTACATAACCGGGGATGTCGAATCCGGATATAAAAAGGTCATTGGTTCGAAGATGGTCTCGGGAATTACACGCAGCAACGGCTATGCAGCCGTTGAGCGTACAGGGGATTTTCTGGCAGAGCTGATGAAAGAGCAGGATTACCAAATGTCCGGAGCTGTCAGTGATAACCAAATCGCACGTTTGGGACAGCAGTTCGGGGTGCGTTACGTATTGGTGGCAGATGTCTCCGAAGTGTTCGAATCCATGTTCGTTTCTGCAAGAATGATTGATGTGCAGACGGCACAAATAATCAATTCTACGGAAGCGAGTCAAGTCGTAACCAACATGGAAAGTTTGACAAAAATCGCCGAAGATGTCGTTTTGGAAATCATAGGAATACCGACGTTCGAGGAGGAGAGCGTAAAATTATTAGGCGTCTATTCAACCGCTAAAGATTTATACAATCTTAGTGTCCCTGGCGGATATCATGTTGCGACAAAAGCCGAAATCGAAGATGTCGTTAGAAATTACCAAATGACAGGTAAAAATTTATCGTTCCCGATATATACGGATATCAAAAGTTCCGTTGAGTCTAAAACCCAGAATTTTACCATTCAATATTATAATAACAACAGAACTTCGAATATTCACAAAACAGAGGAAGATTACAGGTTCTACCGAGAATACAAGGTCGTTTGTACGTTTATCAAAGACCCTCAGACCAGTTCTATATTAAATTTGTCTTATATTGAAGACCCGGATTATAGCAGTGTGTATCGGAGGAATAATAAACCGGCTGATGCCACCCACTACAGACTGGCTACTCGAGGACTTCTGGATATGAGTCGGACTCCGCCATATATAACTCCTGGATATGTATATGTAATTAAAAATACCCAATGATGGTATTGAATTGTCACTTTTGTTCGGAGGGGGCATCTTTCTTCCGTCGGCAACCATTCGCTTGGCACCCGGTGCGTTTTTAGTGCCCCTGTCTCCGGAAAATAATTAACCCCGACAATCGATGATTGTCGGGGTTAAAAGTGCCCAGGACAGGAATCGAACCTGCACGCCTTGCGGCACACGCACCTGAAACGTGCGCGTCTACCTATTCCGCCACCTGGGCAGACGGTTGTCGGAGACTGTTGGGAATCGCTTCCAGAGGTGTCTCCCCTCCTCTTTTTCTTGCCGTTGCCGGTTTGCTGTGCCCAGGACGAGACTCGAACTCACACGGACCTAATTGTCCACCACCCCCTCAAAGTGGCGTGTCTACCAATTTCACCACCTGGGCATAAACAAAAAAGAAGGAAACTATTGTGACCGCAGCCACAATAAATTTCCTCAACTAACCTAAAACTACTAACCTAAAATGAACCTAAAACTCTGGTGCAAATATAAGTCGTAATCCGGTATATTGCAATATCCGGGGCGTCGAATTAACGATAATTTAACATCGCTTTTTCTCGGGAAAATTCCTCGCGGACTGAATTTCAGTCGGTTGAATCGTCCTGCTCCGAATCGGCTTTTTTCGGAAAATATTTTAAAGAACTTCGTGTCGTTTCCCTGCTTTTCCTCTTTTTTCGCTCCCCGGCCCTCTCTTTCGTCGGACTCGTCTGCGGCGAATCGCGACAGACGTCTTTCCTTTCGAAAGTCTCCTTCCCGATTCGCATCGCGCCGGTCGGAGCCGTGGTTTCCGGAGGTGTTCGGCGGAAACGGGTACAAAAGTAATCAAAAAAATCGAATATGCAAAAATCAGGGTGTAAAAAATGAAATAAGGGCCATTTTCCTTCGTCGCGGCCGCACTTCGGGGCCGGAGGAGAGGTGGAATACGACCGGGGAGAGGGCCTTCTCCCCCGTTTTTCGGCCGGGACAGAGCAACCGCCGACCGGTCCCGGAAAAGGTGCATAAAGCGGAGCACGGGGAGCGGAGGCCGGGAAGCAGAACGCGGAGACCGGAGCATGGGGATATGTATGACAGGCGGAATACGGGGAAGAGGGGCGCGGAGAGCAGGAGACGAGGTACGGAATATGGAAAAGCGAGCGCAGATAACGGCCTCGACGGACCGGTGCCGAAGCCTCAGAACGGGGTTTCGGGACAGAATTTCGGGGGCGGAACTTCAGGAGTAAAATATCAGGTTGGCAATGGGTTATACGGCGAGGTCAGAAAGCAGGCCTCGGGAAATCGCTGTCGGGGTTTCGGGGGGGAGGAAACTTCGGGAGTCGAGTTTTAGGACAGAATTTCGGGGCGGAGCTTCGGGAATAAATATCCGATTGGCAGTGGTCTATATGGCGAGGACAGAAAGCGGGCCTCGGGAAGTTGTCGTCGGGGTTTCGGGGGGGATGAAATTTCGGGAGGGAAACTTCGGGAGCCGAGTTTCAGGGCAAAACTTCGGAAGCAGACTTTCAGGACAGAATTTCGGGGGCGGAGCTTCGGGGGACAAAGTCTCAGAAGCAGGAAGTCGGGAGGCTGGGTCAGAGGGCGAAAATCTTGAGCAGCAGTTCGCGCAGCAGTTCGCCGTTGTCGGAGGAGCCGCTTTCCATTCCCTTGCTCTTGAGGTCGTATTCGCGCAGCAGGCCCAGGATGCGGAACACCTTGTTGTTGGGCCACAGCGTGGCGGCGGAGCTCAACTCCTTGACGATGAACGGATGCGACACCTTGAGGATGCGGCACATTTCGGCGTCGGAGGGCATCTGGGCGCGTCCCTGGCGCACCAGCCAGCGGTAGTAGTTGATGATGAACAGCTGCTTGAACTGCGAGAAGAGCGCCATGACGGTCAGCAGCAGCGGGTACTCTTTGGGGTTGCGGGCGAAGTGGCCGGCGATGCGCAGGGCCTGGGCCGCGTCGCGCCGGGCGATGGCGCGGCAAAGCTCGAAGTTGTTGAACTCCTTGCTGATGCCGATGTTCTGCTCGATGTGGTCGGGGGTGATGCGCCGGGTCCCTTCGGGCAGCGAGACCATGAGCTTGGCCAGTTCGTTAGCGATTTTGGAGAGGTCGGTTCCCAGATGTCCGGCAATCATCTCCACGGCCCGCGGTTCGATTTGCAGGCCGCGGTCGCGGATGAATCCGGCGAGCCACTCGCCGATTTCGTAGTCGCGCGGGCGGACCGATTCGAGCACCTCGCCCCGGGCGGCTATCTGCTTGTAGAGCTGGGAGCGCTTGTCGAGCGTCTTGGTCTTGTGGCAGAGCACCAGGATGGTGGAGGGTGCGGGGGCGGCGGTGTAGAGCGAGAGTTTGTCGATGCGTGCGAGCTGCTGCGCCTCGCGCACGATGACCAGCTGGCGGTTGCCCATCATGGGCAGCTGGCGGCAGAGGTTCACCACGCTTTCGGCGTCGCTGTCCCGGCCGTAGACCACCACCTGGTTGAACGCCTTTTCGGCGGGGTCGAGCACGGTGTCGGCCAGCTGCCGGTCGAGCAGGTCGATGAAGAAACTCTCTTCGCCCATCAACAGATAGAGCGGGGCGTAGCGGCGTGCTTCGATGTCGCGCCGGAGCCGGTCGTACTGGGCGACGCTCTCCCGGAATCCTGCTTTGGTGCTTTTGGCCATGGTCTGTGCGGTTTTAGGGGGTTAGCTTACGATTTCGCGGGTGATGCGCAGCACCTGCTCGGTGGAGGAGGTGAGGCGGTAGCGGTCGTCGGTGCGGCGGCCGATGACCCATACGATGTCCTCGCCGCTGGTGAGCACGAACTGGCGCTGTTTCTCGGGCAGCGGGACCTTTTCGTCGATGAGCAGGTCGCTCACCTTCTTGTGGCCGGTCATGCCGAAGGGGACGAAGTGGTCGCCGGCGTTCCAGCGCCGTGCGGCGAGCGGGAAGCGTAGCTTGCCGGCGTCGAGCAGCGCCACGTTGGCCGGGACGTTGGCGGTCTCCACGTTGTCGATGTCGAGCCACTCGAAGTAGAGCACCGAGTTGCCGCAGTAGGCGCGGTGGGCGTTCTCCTCGATGACCACGTCGCAGGGGTCCTCCTGCGGGATGGGCGAAATGACGATGCGGCCGCGGTCGATGCAGGCCATGTAGTCGCGCGAGTAGAAGCGGCGTCCCGCAGCTCCCTTCTCCAGGGCGCGGCAGAGAGCGTCGGTGACGTCGCCCTTGAATCCGTACCCCGAGTTGAGCATCTCGTAGATGACGAAGTCGAGCGGGAAGGCCCGGTCGATGCGGGCGGGGTCTATGACGGTCAGCCCCTCGTGCTCCTCCACCGCCGTGCGGCGCAGCAGTTCGATGCTGCGGTTGATGAAGAGCTGGGCATCGACCAGCCGCTGGACGTTGGCGCTCATCAGGTCGGTGAACTTGGGGTTAATCTCCCGGATGCGGGGGATGAGTCCCAGCCGTATCTTGTTGCGCAGGTATTTGGTCGAGCGGTTGGAGGAGTCCTCGCGGAAGTCGATGCGGTTGGCCACGGCATATTCGGCTATCTCCTTGCGCGAGGCGAAGAGCAGCGGACGTATCACCCGGCCGTTCAGCACGCTGATGCCGGTGAGCCCCCGCAGACCGGTGCCGCGGAGCAGGTTGATGAAGAAGGTCTCTATCGAGTCGTCGGCCTGGTGGGCGATGGCGATGGCAGTGTAGCCGTGCTCGTCGCACAGCGCGTTGAACCACTCGTAGCGCAGCCGGCGGGCGGCCATCTGCACCGATTCGCCGGTGCGCTCCATCTCCTCGCGGGTGGCGAACCGCTTGTTGTGGAAGGGCACGCCGAAGCATGCCGCGGTCCGCTCCACGAGCTGCTCGTCCTCCAGGCTCTCTTCGCCGCGGAGCTGGAAGTTGCAGTGGGCCACGCCGATGTCGTAGCCGCTGCGGGCGAAGAGCGAGAGCATCACCATCGAATCGACTCCGCCGCTGACGGTCAGCAGGATGCGGTCGCCGGGCGCGATGAGCTGATTCTCGCGGACGTAGGCGTTGAATTTTTGCAGTAACAGTTTTTCCATTGCGCGATGTTCGTTTCTTTTCAGGTTTCTTTCTCCGGCGGGGCTGCCTCCGGGCTGCGGAGGGGGTCAGAAGATGTTCACTTCGGGTTCGATGTCCACTCCGAACGTTTCGCGGACGCGGGTCCGCACCTGTTCGGCGCACTCCAGCACGTCGCGGCCCGTCGCGCCGCCGAGATTGACCAGCACCAGCGCCTGGCGGCTGTGCACGCCCACGCGGCCGAAGCTGGCGCCCCGGAGTCCGGCCCGGTCGATGAGCCATCCGGCGGCCAGTTTCACGGTGCCGGGCTCCGGAGCGGCGTAGCGCGGCATGTCGGGGTAGCGTTCGGCGATGCGTTCGGCCGCGGAGAGAGGCACCACCGGATTCTTGAAGAAGCTGCCGGCGTTGCCCGTGACGGCCGGGTCGGGCAGCTTGGCCCGGCGGATGGAGACCACCGCCCGGCGGATGTTGTGCAGGGTGGCTTCGCCCAGCCGCTCCACCTCCTGCTGCATGGCGCCGTAGCGCAGCCGGGGACGGGGCGCCAGAGCGAGGCGGAAAACGACCGAGGTGATGAATCCGGCTCCCGCCAGTTCGTGCTTGAAGATGCTGTCGCGGTAGCCGAAGCGGCACTCCTCGCCGCGCAGTACGGCCGCTTCGCCCGTGTCGGCCGACAGAAAACGCACGCTCTCGATGACCTCGCCGGCTTCGGCGCCGTAGGCCCCGATGTTCTGCACGGGGGCGGCGCCCACGGTGCCGGGAATCAGGGAGAGGTTCTCCACCCCCCACAGCCCCCGCCGGCAGCACCAGTCCACCAGGTCGTCCCACTCGACGCCGGCGTCGGCCCGCACCCGTGCGCAGGTTTCGTCCTGCGAGAGGAGTTCGATGCCGCGGGCGGCGCAGCGGATGAGGGTGCCGGGAAAGTCGTCCCGGAAGATGATGTTGTTGCCTCCTCCCAGCGCCCGCCAGGAGCTTCCGCTGCGGCGCAGTTCGGCGAAGATTTCGCGGAGCTCCTCCTCGGCGGTGAATTCCGCCAGGCGGTGCGCCGTGGCCCGGATGCCGAAACTGTTGCGGCGGGTGAGGTCTGTATGGTCGTAGTAGCGTATCATGATTCGAAGGACAAAGATAGTGTTTTTTAGACCTCCTTTGGTTATATCGAGAAACAAAGTGGTGTTTTGTCGATTTTTGATTGCGATTTTTGGAAACAAATCGTATCTTTGTTACCGCTACACCTAAAAACCTAAAAGAGTCATGTTTACTGAAAAAGACGTTCGGCAGATTGAAAGTCACGGTCTCTCTGTCGAAGCTGTCGAAAGACAGATTGAGCACTTCAAAGCGGGATTCCCCTACCTCGATATCGACTCCGCCGCCCGGGTGGGCGACGGAATACTTTCGGTCACCGGAACCGAGGCCGAGTGTTGCATCAGGGCCTACGAGACGGCCTGCGACGGATTGAAGATTGTGAAGTTCGTGCCCGCTTCGGGTGCGGCGACGCGCATGTTCAAGGAGCTGTTCGCCTTCCTGGGCGAGGGCAAGCGCGGCAAGGGCATCGACACCCTGCTGGAGCACATCGACCGGTTCGCGTTCTACGACCGGCTTCGCGAGGCGCTTCCCGCAGGGGCGGACGACCGGGCGGTGGTCTCGGCCATCGTGGGTCCGGGACTGGAGTACGGCTCGAAGCCCAAGGGACAGATACTTTTCCACAAATACGACGACGGAGCGCGCACGGCGGTCGAGGAGCATCTGGTGGAGGGGGCGAAATACGCCGCCTGCGACGGCCGGGTGAACCTGCATCTGACCGTGTCGCCCGAACACATGGAGGGATTCAAGAAGCTGCTCGCGGAGGCGGTGCCCCGCTACGAGGCGCGCTACGGCGTGCGTTACGAGGTGAGCTATTCGGTGCAGAAGCCTTCGACGGACACCGTGGCGGTGAACCCCGACAACACGCTTTTCCGCAACGACGACGGCTCGCTGCTGTTCCGTCCGGCGGGACACGGCGCCCTGATTGAGAACCTGAACGACATCGACGCCGACCTTATTTTCATCAAGACCATCGACAACGTGACCACCGACCATCTGCGCGGCGACACCGTCCGCTTCAAGAAGATGCTGGGCGGCATGCTGGTGATGCTGCGCGAAAGCGTCTATTCGTTCGCCGGCAAGCTCGCCGCAGCGTGCGACGAGCAGACGCTGCAGGCGGCCGCCAAGTTCGCGGAGCGGAACCTCTGCGTGAAGCTGCCCGCGGGATTCGCCGGCCGGAGCGCCGGGGAGCGCCGGGGATGGCTCGCGGCCTTCTACGACCGCCCCTTGCGCGTGTGTGGCATGGTGGTGAACGAAGGGGAGCCCGGCGGCGGCCCGTTCTGGGTGAAGAATGCCGACGGAAGCCTCTCGCTGCAAATCGCCGAGTCGTCGCAAATCGCCCCGGAGGATGCCCGCCTGATGAAGGAGGCCACCCACTTCAATCCGGTGGATATCGTCTGCGGCGTGAAGGACCGCACGGGCCGCAAGTTCGACCTGCGCCGCTACACCGACCCGCAGACCGGATTCATCTCCTCCAAGTCGAAAGACGGCCGCGAACTCAAGGCGCAGGAGCTGCCGGGTCTGTGGAACGGAGCCATGGCCGACTGGATAACCGTGTTCGTGGAGGTGCCGATTTCGACCTTCTCGCCGGTGAAGGTGGTGCAGGATTTGTTGCGTCCGCAGCATCAGTAATCATGTGAACGACATATAGAGATAGAATCATAAAACGAAATAAGATGGAAAACAGGAAACTTCAGGAGCTGACCCGCAAACTCTACGAGGAGGGGTTGAGCAAAGGCCGCACCGACGCCGACAAACTGCTTGCCGATGCCCGGGAGGAGGCTCGGAAAATCGTGGCCGAGGCCAAGGCCGAAGCCGAAGCCGAGCGAAAGAGGGCGGAGACGTGGAGTCAGGAGCTCAGAAAGAACACCATGACCGAAATCTCGCTGGCGGGCAAACAGGCCGTGGCGACGCTCAAGGAGCAGATTGCCCGGATGATTCTGGCCAAAAGCGTGGCTCCGGCCGTGGCGGACGCCAACCTCGATGCGGAATTCGTGAAGCGGATGCTGCTGGCCGTGGCCGGGAAATGGGACGGCGCCGCGAGCGGCAAGGTGAGCCTCGAAGCACTGTTGCCCGCTGCGGCGCAGGCCGAGCTGGGCGACCGGTTCGCAAAGAGCGTCAAGGAGCTGCTCGATGCGGGCATCGAGGTGGGTTACAGCGACAAGGTGAAGAGCGGATTCAAAATCGGAGAAAAAGAGGGCGGCTACTACATCAGTTTCTCGGACGAGGATTTCGACGCCCTGCTGGGCGAGTACCTCCGCGACAAAGTGGCCCGAATCCTTTACGGGGAGGAGTAGCGATGTTTGCCAGAAACTATTACAGTCTGGTCGCGGGGCTCAGGGAGTATAGCCTGGAGGCGGAAGCCAAGGGGTTCGATGCGCCGGAGATTGTGGCCCGCATCCGGGAGGAGCTCTCGCGCGGCGACCGTCGCACGCTCGACCTCTTCTATACCTATTACGATATCGAGAATATCGTCCGTCTGAAGGCCGGCCGCGGCCGGTTCAATCCGCTGGGAACCCTCTCCGCGGAGGAGCTGGAGCAGGAGACGGCGCATCCGGCCAAACTGCCGGCGGCGCTCGGACGCATCCTTTTGGCCTATGCCGACCCGGAGAATCCCGATTTCGACGAAGTGGACCGGACGCAGGCGCTCTCCCGGTCGCTTTTCGCAGCCTATTACGAGGTCTGTGCCCGTTCGGGGTGCCGCTTCCTGCGGGAGTGGACGGCTTTCGACCGCAATCTGCGCAACGTCTGCGCGGCCTACGTCGCCCGGAGCCGGGGAACGGCCGTGGCCGACGTGCTCGTGGGCGGCGGCGACGTGGCCGACGCACTGGCCCGTTCGTCGGCGGCCGACTTCGGACTGAAGGGCGAGCTGGGGTACGTGGACCAGGTCATGGCGGCCGTGGCCGACGAGAGCAACCTCATCGACAAGGAGCGCAGGATAGACAACATCCGCTGGGCGATGAGCGACGAGCTCTCGACCTTCGACTATTTCGATGTGAACGCCGTGCTGGCCTATCTGGCGAAGGTGAACATCGTGCACCGCTGGATGTCGCTCGACCCCCGGCAGGGCCGGCAGATGTATGAGAGGCTCGTGGGCGGACTGAGCGCCGGCGAGCTGATTGCCAAATTTGAAGAAAAAGAGTAAAAACGCGGTCATTCCGCCAAACAGAATTTTATTTGATGAAGACAACAGGGCGAGTATCAGGTATCATCTCCAATATCGTGATTGTCAAGGCCGACGGACCTGTCGGCCAGAACGAGATATGTCACGTGTCGCTGGGAGATGTCAGGATGATGGCTGAGGTCATCAAGGTGGTGGGCGAGGAGGCCTACGTACAGGTATTTGACAGTACGCGCGGACTGAAAATCGGCGACCGGGTCGAATTCGACGGTCACATGCTCGAGGCGACGCTGGCTCCGGGCATCCTTTCGCGCAACTACGACGGGTTGCAGAACGACCTGGAGAAGATGGACGGACTGTTCATCCGCCGAGGTTCGGTCACCGACCCCATCGACTACGAGGCACTCTGGAAGTTCACCCCGCTGGCCCGGCCGGGCGACAAGGTGACGGCCGGAAGCTGGCTGGGCGAAGTGGACGAAAACTGGGTGAAGCACAAAATCATGGTGCCGTTCGTCATGACCGGCGAGTACACCGTGGCGAGCGTGGCCGAGCCCGGCGAATACAAGGTGACCGACACGATGGCCGTGGTGACCGACGCCGAGGGCGCCGAGCACAAAATCACCATGGTGCAGAAGTGGCCGGTGAAGCAGGCCGTGAGGGCTTACCTCGAAAAGCCCAGACCCTCGAAGGTGATGGAGACCGGACTGAGGGCCATCGACACCTTCAACCCCATCGCCGACGGAGGTACGGGATTCATCCCCGGACCGTTCGGTGCCGGCAAGACCGTGTTGCAGCACGCCATATCGAAACAGGCCGACGCCGATATCATCGTCATGGTGGCCTGCGGCGAACGCGCCAACGAGGTGGTGGAAATCTTCGCCGAATTCCCCCATCTGGACGACCCCCGCACGGGACACAAGCTCATGGAGCGCACCACCATCATCTGCAACACCTCGAACATGCCCGTGGCGGCCCGCGAGGCCTCGGTCTACGTGGGCATGACCATCGGCGAATATTACCGTGCCATGGGACTCAAGGTGCTGATTCTGGCCGACTCCACCTCGCGCTGGGCGCAGGCGCTGCGCGAGATGAGCAACCGTCTGGAGGAGCTGCCCGGCCAGGACGCTTTCCCGATGGACCTCTCGGCCATCATCTCCAACTTCTACGCCCGGGCCGGCGCCGTGGTGCTTCCCAACGGAAAGACGGGCAGCGTCACCTTCATCGGCACCGTGTCGCCCGCGGGCGGCAACCTCAAGGAGCCGGTGACCGAATCGACCAAGAAGGCGGCCCGCTGCTTCTACGCCCTCTCGCAGAGCCGTGCCGACAGCAAGCGCTATCCGGCCATCGACCCGCTGGACAGCTACTCGAAGTATCTGGAGTATCCGGAAATCGTGGAGTATCTCGACGGCAAAATCGAAAAGGGCTGGGTCGAGGGCGTCTACAAGGGCAAGACCATCGTGCAGCGCGGCAAGGAGGCTTACGAGCAGATTAACATTCTGGGCGACGACGGCGTGCCCCTGGAGTATCACGAGCGCTTCTGGAAGGGAGAGCTCATCGACTACGTGATTCTGCAGCAGGATGCCTTCGACGCCATCGACGCCAACTGCGAAATCGACCGGCAGAAATACATGTACAAACTGGTGCTGGAGGTGTGCGACCGGAAGTTCGCCTTCACCGATTTCGAAGACTGTTCGCAGTTCTTCAAAAGCGTAATCAACGTCTTCAAGCAGATGAACTATGCCGTCTACAAGAGCGAGGAGTTCTACGAATACGGCAGACAGGCGATGCAGTTGGTGGAGGAAAAAACAGCTAAATAGCAGGAGGAGAGCATTATGACTACAAGAGCATTTCAGAAGATATATACCAAAATCGACAACATTACCAAAGCCACCGTCAGCCTGCGGGCTTCGGGCGTGGGCAACGACGAACTGGCGACCGTGGGCGGCAAGCTCGCCCAGGTGGTGAAGGTGAACGGCCAGAGCGTCACCTTGCAGGTATTCGCCGGCACGGAGGGCATCGCCACCGACTCGGAGGTGGTGTTCCACGGCGAGCCGCCCAAACTCAGGGTGAGCGACAACCTGGCGGGCCGTTTCTTCAATGCCTACGGCGAACCGCTGGAGGGCGGCGCCCAGCTGGAGGGCGAGGCACGCGAAATCGGCGGACCGACGGTGAATCCCTTCAAGCGCATCCAGCCCAGCGAGCTGATTGCCACCGGCATCGCCGGCATCGACCTGAACAACACCATCGTCTCGGGACAGAAGATTCCCTTCTTCGCCGACCCCGACCAGCCCTACAACGCCGTGATGGCCAACGTGGCCCTGCGTGCCAAGGCCGACAAAATCATCCTCGGCGGCATGGGCATGACCAACGACGACTTCCTCTACTTCAAGCACGTGTTCGAGAACGCCGGTGCGCTGGACCGCATCGTCAGCTTCGTGAACACCACCGAGAATCCCCCCGTGGAGCGACTGCTGGTGCCCGACATGGCGCTGACGGCCGCCGAATACTTCGCCGTGGACAAGGGCGAGAAGGTGCTGGTGCTGCTCACCGACATGACCCTCTATGCCGATGCGCTGGCCATCGTGAGCAACCGTATGGACCAGATTCCCAGCAAGGACTCGATGCCCGGTTCGCTCTACTCCGATTTGGCCAAGATTTACGAGAAGGCGGTGCAGCTGCCCAACGGCGGTTCGATTACCATCATCGCGGTGACCACCCTCTCGGGCGGAGACATCACCCACGCGGTGCCCGACAACACGGGTTACATCACCGAGGGCCAGCTCTTCCTGCGCAACGACTCCGACACGGGCAAGGTCATCGTGGACCCGTTCCGAAGCCTGAGCCGACTCAAACAGCTGGTCATCGGCAAGAAGACCCGCGAGGACCATCCCCAGGTGATGAATGCCGCCGTGCGTCTGTACGCCGATGCGGCCAACGCCAAGACCAAGCTGGAGAACGGTTTCGACCTGTCGGACTACGACGAGCGCGCGCTCCGCTTCGCCCGCGACTACTCCGAAAAGCTGCTGGCCATCGACGTGAACATCGGCATCACCGAGATGCTGGACACCGCCTGGAAGCTGTTCGCCAAATATTTCAAACGCAGCGAGGTGACCATCAAGGAGGAGCTGGTGCGCAAGTACTGGCCCGAAGCGGAGTAAGCCCCGGAGCGTTCGTAAACAAAGCAAGGACAGGAACTTATGGCTATAAAATTCCAATATAACAAAACCTCGCTCGGGGAGCTCGGCAAACAGCTCAAGATGAGGCAGAAAGCACTGCCCACCATCAAGAGCAAGGAGAGCGCCCTGCGGCTGGAGGTGAAGAAGGCGAAGGACACGGCCGAGGAGTACCGCGAGGAGTTCGACTCGCTCTCCCGGCGCTACGACTACATGGTCGCCCTGTGGGGCGAGTTCGACGCCGATTTGATAGGCATCGAGGACGTGGAGCTCTCCGTGTCGAAGATTGCCGGAGTCAGAATACCTGTGTTGCGGGAGATTAAGTTCAGGGAGAAGAGCTACGATGCCTTCAGTTCGCCCATCTGGATTGCCGACGGCGTGGAGCTGCTCAAGCGCATCGCCACGCTGCAGATTTCCGGAGAGGTCTACGACCGGAAGACCCGTCTGCTCGATTTCGCCCGCAAGAAAACCACTCAGAAGGTGAACCTCTACGAAAAGGTGCAGATACCCGGCTACGAGGACGCCATACGCAAAATCAAGCGGTTCCTGGAGGATGAGGAGAACCTCTCCAAGAGCGCCCAGAAGATAGTGAAAACCAAACACGAACAGTCGCAGGAGGAGGCGTAGGATATGATAGCGAAAATGACAAAATACGATTTCGTGCTCCTCTCCGCCGCCCGCGAGGATTTCCTCGGACGTTTGCAGCGGCTGGGTCTGGTGGACATCACCGTCCGCGACTGGGAGCCCTCGGAGAGCGAGCGCGACATGCTCCTCTCGGTGGAGGAGCACCGCAAGGCCGTGGAACGCCTTTCGGCCCTTGCCGCACAGAAGGATTTCCGTCCCGGAACGCCTTTCGACACCGGCGAGGAGGCCTTCGCCAAATACCGCGAGGCGGTGACCGAGAGCGAAGAGCTCCGGGGCCGCATCGCGCGTCTGGAGAAAGAGGCCGCCGAGGCCGAGGTGTGGGGCGACTTTTCCGCCGAGCAGCTGGCCGCACTGGCCGCAAACGGCGTGCAGCTGCGATTCTTCTCGGCTTACGAGGCCGATTTCGACAAGCAGGCGCCGGCGTGGAGCGAGCACCATGCGGTGGAGGCCATCGCCACGGTGGAGGGTGTGACCTACTTCGTGGTGGCGGGCGCTCCGGGCCAGGAGGTGCTCATCGACGCGCAGGAGCTCAAGGCTCCGACGGCGGGAGCCGACGCCAAACGTGCCGAAGCGGACCGCGCCCGGGCCGAACTCGGGTCGTGGGAAGAGGTGCTGGCGCGGTGCGCGGCCAGCATCGGGAAGATTGCCGCCAACGGAGAGGCGGTCGGCGAGCAGCTGCAGCTCAGCAAGGCGGGCAGCGGCAGCGACCGGGCCGCCGACGGCACGCTGACCGTGCTGGAGGGCTGGGCTCCCGAGGAGTCGGCCGCCGAGGTCGATGCCCTGCTGGAGGAGTATCCCGGCGTGGTGTGGCTCAAGAGCCGGCCTACGCCCGAGGACGACACCCCCGTGCTGCTCAAGAACAACCGCTTCGCACGGCTGTTCGAGCTCATCGGGTCGATGTATGCGCTGCCCAAGTACGGCACCGTGGACCTCACTCCGCTCTTCGCGCCGTTCTACATGCTCTTCTTCGCCATCTGTCTCAACGACGCGGGCTACGGCCTGCTGTTGCTGGCGGCGGGCGTCGCGCTGCTGCTCAAGGGCGGCGAAAAGCTCAAACGGGCCGCTGCGCTCACCGTGGTGTGCGGTACGGCCACCGTGCTTTTCGGCTTCTACTCCAACTCTTTCTTCGGAATGGAGATTTCGGCGGTGCCGATGTTCGAGGGTTTTCATTTCCTTAATTTCCAGCAGGACTTCTTCTCCATCGCGTTGGCGATGGGCGTCGTGCAGATTCTGCTGGGCATGTCGGTGAACATCTACACCACCTCGCGTCTGTTCGGGTTCCGCTACGCGCTGGGTACGCTGGGATGGTTCCTGCTCATTCTGTCGGCCTGCCTGGCCGGCGGACTGTCGATGCTCGACGAGCGCTGGACGATTCCCGGTTTCACCACCTCGTCGCCCGCATTCTATGCGGCGGTGGGTGTGTCGCTGGTGCTGATGCTCTTCTTCAACTCTCCCGGAAAGAACATCTTCGTCAATTTCGGTTCGGGTCTGTGGAACACCTACAACCACATCACGGGCATTCTGAGCGACGTGCTCAGCTACATCCGTCTGTTCGCCATCGGCCTCTCGGGAGGCGTGCTGGCACAGGTGTTCAACAGCCTGGCGCTGGGCCTGACGGGACTCGACGGGGGTATCTCCGGGCCGTGGTGGGCCGTGACGCTCCAGATTCTGGGGGCTTCCGCCATCCTGCTCGTCGGACACGGAATCAACCTCTTCATGTCGGCCATCTCGTCGTTCGTGCACCCCATGCGTCTGACCTTCGTGGAGTTCTACAACAACGCCGGATTCGAGGCTGCGACGCGCGTCTACGAACCTTTGAGAAAAGCGAAAATTTCAGAAAAAGATAATTAATAAATAATCAATTAAAAAACATCGAGTTATGGAAACAACAACAGCTTTGGTTTTAGCCTACGTGGGCGTGGCTATCATGGTAGGTCTTTCGGGCGTGGCCAGTTCTATCGGCACCGCAATCTGCGGTATGGCTTCCGTGGGCGCCATGAAGAAAAACAGCGGCGCATTCGGCAGCTACATGATTCTTTCGGCACTTCCCGGTTCGCAGGGTCTCTACGGTTTCGTGGGATTCTTCATGGTGAAGGGATTCCTCACCGCGGACATCACCATGCTGCAGGCGGCCGCCATCTTCGGCGCCGGTCTGCTGATGGGTCTGGTCTGCCTGCTCAGCTCGTTCTATCAGGGCAAAGTCTGCGCGAACGGTATCGCCGCTATCGGAAACGGTCACGACGTGATGGGTAAAACCCTGATTCTCGCTGCATTCCCGGAACTTTACGCCATCCTTTCGGTGGCTGCTACGTTCCTTATCAGCAACGCCATCTAATCTCCGGCGGAATCTTCCCCGCCAGGGCTTCGTCCCTGCCGCCGGAACCCCGACCGCAAACCAAGCCGTCCGGTCTCGTTCTCGAGACCGGACGGCTTTTTGTCGCTGCCCAACTCTCAACCCTCAACAGAAAACCGCCCTGCCCTCTCGGAAAAGAGAGATTCCCGCTTTTGTAAAGTCGAGAAGAAAGGACAAGCCGAGAAAGCGTAGGACCGGAATGATGATAAAAAATTTTCCATTCCCCTTTTGAGACAAAGTCTCCCGCCTTGTGAAAATCGGGGAAAGCCGGAGGGCCCGCGGGAGGGCCTCAGAGAAGCTCTCTGAGACGCTCCATGCGCGAGTAGTCGGTCAAATCGACCTGGATGGGAACCACCGACACATAGCCGTGGGCCAGGGCCCACTCGTCGGTATCCTCGGCCTGGGGCTCCTGATTGAAGAACGAGCCGCAGAGCCAGTAGTAGTCTTTGCCGCGCGGGTCCTGACGGCAGAAGAACTCCTCGCGCCAGTAGCCCCGGTTCTGGCGGCATACGCGCATCCCCTTGATTTCATTCGGTTTGCCCTTCGGGACATTGACGTTGAGGCACAGGGGGGCGAGGCCGGCATGCAGGACCCGTTCGATAATCCGTTCGGCATAGAGCGTCGCCGCTTCGAGGTCGGCCTGCGGGTCGTGGTCGTCGAGCGAGAGGCCGACGGCGGGACATCCGTAGAAGCTCTCCTCGATGGCGGCGCCCATGGTGCCGGAGTAGAGGATGTTGATGGCCGAGTTCGACCCGTGGTTGATGCCCGAAACGGCCAGGTCCACCTGCTGGCCCGTCAGCAGGTGGTCGAACGCCATCTTGACGCAATCGACCGGCGTACCGGAGAGGGCGTAGACCTCCAGGTTGGGTTCGCGGCGCACTTCGCGCAGGAAGAGAGGCGAATACATGGTGATGGCGTGGGACATGCCGGACTGCACGGTCTCGGGGGCGATGACCACCACCCGGCCGAAACGGCGGGCCACTTCGATGACGGCGTGCAGACCGCGGGAGTTCACTCCGTCGTCGTTGGTGATGAAGATTAGAGGTTTGCGTGTGTTTTCCATAACAGGTGCAAAGATAGCGTTTTTTCGCTCGATTCGCGCTATGGCCGCAGCTCGGAATCGCACCGCCGCGGTTTTCGTCCTCCCGCCCGGTCAGTCTCGTCCGGCGGCCGGTCAATAGTCGCCCAGCGGGAAACGCACGAGAACGGCCTGCCCCTCGTCCGAGGTCAGGCAGTAGACCCGACGGCCGCCGCGGTCGATGGCCATGGCGGAGACGGAGTACGGCAGTTGCCAGCAGGCCAGCGGGTTGCCCTGCCAGTCGAAACACAGAAGCCGGTTGTTGGGCTCCTCCTGCTCGAGAGCCTCCTCCTCGGAGTCGAACGAGAGGTCGAACGGGGTTCCGTCGTAGAGAAGCCAGACGCAGCGCTCGCCGGCGGCGGCATCGGTATAGGCGGTGTAGCGGCCGAAAGAGGTGACGGTGAGGTTGTCGTATTGCCGTACGACCAGCTCCGGCAGAATCCGGTCGGGACCGTGCAGCAGGGCGGTGCGGGTGCGGGTCGAAAGGTCCCACAGCTCGAAAAAGTCGCTGCCTCCGTCCGCCAGCAGCGCCTTGCCGGCATCGGGCGAAAGGACGACGGAGAGTCCGGTCGAGAGCAGCTCGCGGCAGCGGTCGGGGGGCAGTTCGTTGGGGAAGCGGGGATAGTCGCCGAAACGCTCCAGTGTCCGGCCCTCGCCGTCGGTGGTCTTGAGACGTCCGGGACCGGCGAGCGTGTCGGGCTCCTTGGACAGGACACGCTGCTCGGAGAGGAGGGCCGAGGAGGGAAGTTCGCGGTAGACGGCCCGGGGGCGTATCTCGCCGGTGGCGGCCGCAAGGTCGTCGTAGCCGTAGAGCAGCACCTTGCCGTTGCCCGCCTCCCGTACGGCCACAGCCCGCAGGTGGGGCAGGTCGCGCATCTCCGAGAGGGAGACGACCTCGCCCGGGCCGTGTCCCTCCCGGAGAAAAGAGGCCTTGAGGGTGCCCGTAGCCAGGGAGTAGAGGTTGAGCACCGAGGGCGCGTGGCGGTCTGCGGTGAGCACGAGCGAGTCGAGCAGGCAGAACATACCGGGATTGAGCAGCGCATGTCCGTCGAGCACGGTCTCGGCCTGCCCGGCGTCGAGGGTGCGGACGACGGGAAAGTCGTCGTAGCCGAAAGTGCGGGCCCCCTCGAATGTGACGCTCCTGCCGCCGCAGCCGGCCAGCAGAAGCAGGGGGAGAGTGAACAGAAGCGGTCGTTTCATAACGGATTGCGTTCGGTGGTCGTAAGGCGGGGACGGCCGGAGTGCGGCCCGTTCCGGCGGTGCGCCGGCAAAGGCGGCCCCGGCGGCGGGCGGTCCGGACCGAAGGGTCAGAGCGGGAAGCGGATTACGGAGAATTCGCCCTCCTGCTTGGTCAGGCAGTAGAGCCACTCGCCCCGCTCGTCTACGTCGAAGTTCTTGACCGGGCAGGGCAACTGGTAGCAGGCCAGCGGGCGCCCCTCCCAGTCGAAACGCAGCAGGCGGGAGTTGTTCTCGACGCGGGGAGTGGGTTTGGTGAGGTCGAACGAGTCGTCCAGTATGGCGGATATCGAACCGTCGTAAAGCGCCCATACCGACCCGGCGGCCGATATGGCTTCGGAATAGCAGGAGTAACGGCCCCCCATGATGATTTCGATGGAGCCGCCGATTGAGCGCCGGATGTACTCCGGCATGCGGAGGTCGGGGCCCTGCAGGAACCGGTGGGCAGCCTGTTTCTCGAGGTCCCAGATTTCGACCAGGTCATTGCTCTTGCCTAAGAACATCAGGCGTTTGCCGTCATCGGAGGCCACTGTTTCTATGTAGTTGAGCAGCATCGGCATGAGTTCTTTGCGATGGTCGGTCTGAAAACCGGGGTACTCGCCGAAGCAGGTCTGCAGATTCCCGTCCCGGTCGTATATCTTGATACGGGAGGGACCGGACAGGGTGTCGTTCTCGCCGGAGAGGAACCGTTCGCCCGGAAGCATCGTCTGTGGCCTCCCTGTCAGGTTGGTGTAGATGTCCGTGGGGATGAGCAGTCCGTCGGATACCGATGCGATTTGGTCGTAGGCGAAGGCCAGCATCTTTTTCTGCAGGAAGTCGAAAGCGTAAATCTTGCGTTCCTGCGGAGCTTTGCGAATCAGCGAGGAGACCTCCTCGTAGGGGCCTTTGCCCGATTTGAGGAACGACCCTTTGAGCGATTTGTTCTTCAGCGAGAAGACGTTGAGTATGAAATCCGCGTCGGAGTCCTTGGTCAGAAGCAGCGAGTCGAGCAGAAAGATGTGCGAGGGATTGAGCAGCGTCTGTCCGTCGAATACGGTATCGGCCTGGTCGGCGGTGAGGGTGCGGGAGACTGCGAAGTCTTTGTAGCCGAACGTTTCGGCCCCTTCGAATGTGACGGTTTTGTCGCCGCAGCCTGTCAGCAGGAGCAGCGGAAGAATCAGGGCGGGGAATCTTTTCATGGGAGTGAACTTGATAGGGTTATGTCACAAAGTTATGAAAAAAATGCAGAAAATCTTATTCCGGTGCCTTCTGTGACGGTTTTTGCGAAAAAACGCATCTGTTTACGGGCTGTCATGGGCGATTTTGATGGACGACCCGCCGCAGCGCCCCGACCGCACAGAAATATTTCTGTTCTCCCCCCACCCATTACTTATCACCATTCCCCCCCCCTCACACACTCTCTCGCTTCCTTCTCAATTTACCTCGACTGCGCCCGAACTTTTTCTGTCCTATCTTTCCCCACTCACTCGCCATTCTCGCCTTCTTTCGTTTTCTTCTTGACTCACCTCGACCGCACTCGAACTTTTTCTGTCTTATCTTCTCCACCCACTCGCCATTCTCGCCCTCTTTCGCTTTCTTCTTGACTCACCTCGACTGTGCTCGAACTTTTTCTTTCCTATTTTCCCCTCTCACCCCCATTCTCGCACGCTCGCCCTATCGCTCAACTTGCTTCGACTACGCTATGTGTTCTTTTGCAGAACAAAAGAACCAAAAGCCACCGCCAGGCGAAAATCGCGGGGGCGGACACTTGGCGGGCTTAAACGGGCGCCTGGCGCGGTTTTGCAAGCAAAACGGCCCCGTTTCCCCGACGGCCGGGCGGGGAGTAACCTCCTCGGCGAGGGTTTCGGTAGGGGCATTCGAAATACTTCCCGCTCTCGCTTCGGCCCGTCGGTCGCCCTCCTGCGGCTCCGCCCTGCTTCCCCGATTTCCGCAAGGCGGGAGACACACGTGTCACCTGCTTCCCACATGAAGATAGGCTATCGGACTTCTTTTCCCTCTCTTTTTCCTTCCAACCAGTCACGCAGAATCTCGCCTATGATATTGGTCTGCACAAAAATCCGCCTTAGGGTATTGACCTGCATAGTTCTTCAAAGAACAGTGTATGTTTTTCCTTACTCCGAAAAAGTTGTCGCATAGAAATCTCCTCTTTTTGATATCTACCAACACTCTTTCCCTTAACTCCGTTGTCAGGAAAATACATATATTTTTCTCACTGCGGGAAAATTGTCGCACAGGAACCCGCCTTTTGAAAATCAGGGGAGAAGCGAGGATGCGGAATCGGGCGTGAAGTCCCGATTTTTGCAAAACTGCGGTCTGTTTTTCGGGGAGGGAACGAAAAATTCCGTACTTTTGGAGAAAATCGGAGTGCCGGGGCGATGCCGGCCGATGTGAAAACGGATAAAAACGAATGTCATGATATTGGGCATAGGTGAAATCTTGTGGGATTTGCTTCCCGGGGGACGTCGGATGGGCGGTGCGCCGGCCAATTTCGCGTACCACGCGTCGCGTTTCGGACTCGCAGCCGCGGTGGTGAGTGCCGTGGGGTACGACGAGGCGGGCGACGAAGCATTGAGGTGGCTCGACCGCCACGGACTGGGCGGAGGCGTGACGCGGGTCGGCTTTCCGACAGGGACCGTCGATGTGACACTCGACGGAGCGGGGGTTCCCTCCTACCGCATCCGCGAGGAAGTGGCCTGGGACTACATTCCTTTCACTCCGGCGGCGGAGCTGATACGCGGAGCGGAGTGCGTCTGTTTCGGTACGCTGGCCCAGCGCAGTCCCGTGTCGCGACGCACGATAGGCCGGCTGCTCGACTCTCTTCCGTCGGGAGCGCTGGCCGTCTTCGATGTCAATCTGCGAGGCGGTTTCTGTGACGCGGATGTGGTGAAAAACTCGCTGGGACATTGCAATGTATTGAAGATAAACGACCAGGAGATAGGCACGGTGGCTGCCCTGGAGGGACTTCGCGGCGACGACGGGCGCATCTGCCGCGAGCTGGCCGACCGCTATTCGCTTCGTGCGGTGATTCTCACCCGGGGCGGCGCCGGCAGCGACCTCTATGCCGACGGGAGGTTCTCCCACGAGGAGGTCCGTGCGGGCCGGGTGGTCGATACGGTGGGGGCCGGCGATTCGTTCACCGCCGCCTTCTGTGCCGTGCTGCTGCAAGGAGGCAGCTATGCCGAGGCGCATCGGCTGGCGGCCGACACCGCTTCGTTCGTCTGCTCCTGCGAGGGCGCCACGCCCGATTTCGGGCTCTTCCCGCCGCACCTGCGCTTCCCCGCCCGGGGTGAGTAGTGCGACGATATTTTGCTATCTTTGCGACAACCCAACCTAATACGATAATGAAAAAGCTGTTCATTTTATTATGGGGCATGTTTCTGCTGGCTTCGTGTTCCGAAGAGAAACTGCCTGCCAGCACCTCCTTTCAGGAACTTTCGGCGTCGCAGATTGAGAGGCTGCACGCGATATGTACCGTGGCTCCCAGGGGTGACACCTCCTCCTGCTCGTCGCACTATTTCTCGATGGCGGACTCCTGTTTGCGAGAGGCCGGCCGTCTGAACTCCGACGTCTATGCCTGCACCAACTACCTCCATCCGGCCCTGGGATATGTCATGGCGGGTATCTGCGCTTCGTACTATGAATCGGCGGGGAAAACCGACCGGCTCGACAAACTCGACCGGTATATCAACGGCCCCTACCGGAAGACGACGATTCTCAAGCTGCCGAACATCGGCTACAAACTCGGTGCGGTGCGTTCGCTCTACGGGCTGTGCAACTCGCTGGACAGCGAGTTTTCGGCCCCGATGGACAACAGTTTCAAGTGGGTGACGGCGCTCGCCTCCATCCCGGCGGACGACAACTACTCCAACTATCGTCAGCAGGTGTTGATAGGAACCTATGCCACGGTCGTCAATATGAGAACGCTGGCGGTGCTGCTGGCCGCCTCGGTGTCGGAGGACATCGACAGGGAGCGTTTCGCCGGCAAAATCGCTTCTGCCACTGCGTCGTGTACGAAGATTCCCGACCACTATCGCGTCATCGCAGAGATGACGGACGACCGGTTCGTGGAGACCGTGAGCTTCGGAATGGCCATAGAGAACGAGCTGCTTTCGATGTTGCACACGACTTTTCTGCTGTGGGAGAAGCAGGGCAAGGGGTGGAGCGATGTCTCCGACGCCCTCGCTTCCGCTTCCGGCCGTGCATTCGCGGGGCGTTTCGCAGAGGACCCCATTTTCAGGAAAATCGCCTCGGATGTCAGGCGCAACACGGTCCGCTCCTTCGCGGGCGACGTGGTGAGCGGCACGCTGGAGGATACGATTCAGGAAGGGGTGTCCAAATAGCGCCGCAGTGTCGCGGGAGGAGGTGGCTGTCTCTTCGGGGAGGGGCGCCCGCCGGACCGTCGTCCTCCCGCCGCATCTGCGATTTTAAGTATTTTTAATTAACAGCCCCGTTTTCGGAGAGCGCCTGCCGGTTGAAAAGGGGCTTTTTCTCTTTTTTCCGGTTTTTTGCGGATGTCACCCCTCGTTCGCGCATACGACAACCGTCTTTTTTGCTTTTTTAAACGACTGATTGTGACAGATAAAAACGGTCGGGCGAAAAAATAATATTAAAAAATATTAAAAATATTTGCACGGAATAAAAAGAATACATACCTTTGCAGTGAAGTTTTAAGGTTCATTTTAGGTTAGTAGTTTTAGGTTAGTGAAGGAAAATCGGAATAGGGCTTTCAAAAGCCTTATATCCGAGTTTCCTTATTTTTTTGCCTTTTCCGGACCCTCCGATTCCCGGTTTGCATCGCCGCACCGCCCGTTCGGGCGTGCCCCGGGCTTCTTCCCGCCGGAGCGGAAAGGGAACGGGAGCATCCGACGCACTTCCCTGCGAGTTCCGAAATTCAGGGTTCCCGTCCATGCAGTCGGATAGACAAAATTTCGTAACTTTGCCAGAGAGAACAAGCGATGAAAGCAACCGACGTTTTTTCGATACAGGATAATGAGACCCCTCTACCGGAGAACTCCGGCCGTGACCGGGCGGATGGCCGTTCCCGTCGGGGCGGAATATTTTCGCGCGGTAGGTCCGGGGCGTTTCTGCTCGTTCTTCTGGCTCTCGTCGTCGGTTTGTCGCCGGGCAAAGCGACCAACACGGTCACTTACACGCTGCTCGACACGCCGGCGACCTCTGCCGATGAACTGACGATAACCTTCAGGAGCATATCGAACGAAGACGGCCGTACCAACCTCTCTTTCGACCTCGTCTCGTCGAACACACCGTTTACCATATACAAGGCCCGATGGTCGAATGGCGGCGCTTTGGTCGCTCCTTCGGAGCCGTTTTCACTGACAGCTCAATTCAACGAGGTCCAGGACAGGAATACCCGGTGGCATATTTCGCTCGATTTCCCTTTCCGTGACGTTTTCTACGAGAAAGACGAACTGATACTGACCACCGACCGAGGGGTCATACATTGTCCGACCTCCCGTTCCGGCCAGTTGATGCAATCCATAGACCTGCTGCGTTACGACTATGAAAGGCAGCTCGCCACCACTAAGCGCAGCTCGCGAAACGCATGGACTTTTCTGGGGATAGCCCTGGGCGGCATGACACTGCTCGCCGTATTTGCGTTCGCAGCGGTGCGGCGGCTTGTCGGCAAACGCAGGGAAATCGAGGAGCTCTCGCTGCTTGTCGCAGAGCGGTCGGACCGAAACCAGGAACTGAAGGAGAAAATCGACAGCCTCTACGGCAGCCGTCTCGATACGTTCAACATGCTTTGCAACGAGTATTTCGAGAAAAACGAATCGCAAAGAGTCAGACTGACTCTTTACAACGAGGTCGAGAGACATATTCTCGCGTTGCGCGACTCCGGTTCCGTAGCCGAACTGGAAGCTGTGGTCGATACCTATCTCGACAACATGATGAAAAAGGTCCGGGAGCAGATTCCCTCCCTGAGTCCGAGCGACCTCCGATTCCTGACTTACCTCTATGCCGGGTTCTCGCCGCGTGCCGTCTGCATCTTCACCGACATCAAGATAAAGAACTTCTACAACAGGCGGAGCCGTCTCAAGGCACGCATTCTCGGCTCCGACGCTCCGGACCGGGAGCTCTTCGCGTCCAAAATGTAGCCTTCCGCGGTCGGCCGTGGAGCGTTTCGCACGACGGTACCGGCGGTTTTCGTGTCCCCTGTGCGCCCCTTAACCGCCTGATTCGCACGGTGAGGAATTTCGTGTTTGTCCTCACATTGACAATCAGCCGCTTGCCTCTTCGGATGAGGATATTTTCGAACCCTCTTTTTTTGCATGCGCCGTTTCCGGAGCCTAACTTTGCGGCATCAAACCCATAAACAGATTGGCATAATATGAAAAGAATGATTCTGCTTGCGATGCTCGTGACGGGCATATTCGGAGCTTCGGCCGAAATCAGATTCGGAGGCATCGACAACAACGGGGCGACCCATATCGTGTTGATTGACAAGGAGGCCCCCGAAACGGTCGAAATAACGGAAGCGCTTCTTACCAACGACGGCAAAACGTATCGCGCCCGACAAATCCGGTGCGACGTGGTGAATGGAACGGCCGTGTACAGACTGCAGTTCAAACGTTTGACCGTTTTCAGGAATTGCAGGGTGACCCTCACCGTCAATGGAGAGCGGAAGACGGTCGATATCCAGCGGAACCTCCTGGACAGGTAGCCGCATCCGGTGGAGGAGGACTAATCGTCCTCTTCGTCGTAGTAGAAGGTGAGGTCGTCCATCAGGCCGTCGATTTCGCGGCGCTCCTTTTTGGTGGGACGGCCCGTGCCGCGGTCGCGGGTGATGAATATCGTCTCGCGCGGAACCAGCAGTTTGTCCCGTTCGCTCTGCGGGGTCATGTCCAGGGCGTACTCCGGCACGTTCTTGGCCGGCTGGCGGCTCGAGACCAGCTCCAGCACCTTGTAGGTGTAGGTCACCTGCATCTTGCGCACGGCCACCGTATCGCCGCACTTTATCTCGCGCGAGGGTTTCGACGAGGTGCCGTTCACGCTCACCTTGCCGGTCCGACACGCCTCGGCGGCATCGCTGCGGGTTTTGAACACGCGCACCGCCCACAACCATTTATCCAGTCTTATATCGCTCATAATTAGTCTGTTGTAATTCCTATTATCGTTGGGGCTCCTTTCCCAGGACGTCGAGTAGGGCCCGGGCCGCCGCTTCGGCCGCCGCCCCGATGCACCATTGCGAACGGGCTTCGCCCACCAGGTTGGAGATGCCGCGCACCTGGGCGGACCGCACCCCCAGCGCCGCGCATACGGCGAAGAATGCGGCGCCCTCCATGTTCTCGATACCCGTGCGGCCGCTGACACCGGCCCCGCCGGCGCAATCGACCGTGTGGCCTTCCGCCCGTTTGAGCGGAGCGCGGAACTCCCAGTCCGCGGAGTAGAATTCGGTGTAGAGCGGGACGAAACGGAGTCCGGCTTCGGGGTGTTCGCCGCAGTGCGGCTGCCGGGTCCGGGAGCCGCCGCCCTCCGTCTCCGTCCGCCGCATGGCACCCAGGTCGGCGATGTGCTCCCGCTCGACCCACACCGCTTCGCCCTTCCCGATGCCGCTGCCGGGATAGGCGCCCGCCACGCCGGCCAGCACGAGCCGCCGGGCTCCCGCCGCTACGGCCGCCGCTGCGGCCGCCGCACACTCGGCCATGCCCACGCCGCATATCGCAATGCGCACGCCTGCGGGGGCCAGGGCCCGGAAGGGGACCGCTTCGGCTTCGGTCGGAAAGAGCACCGTTACGGGGTCCATGTCGCTCAATTGGTGTTGATGCGGTATGCCTTCTGCACACCCTTGATTTTCATGATGCTGTAAATCACCGTATCGACCACGCTGACGCTCGGCACCTCGAAGCTGATGGTGCCCGAAAGCGTTCCCCGCATGGGGGCGAAGTTCACCGAACGGATGTTGAGCTTCATGTCGCGGCTCAGCACGTCGGTGATGTGGTTCACGATGCCGGTCTGGTCGTCGGCCACCACCCGTATGGTTGCCCGGAAAGCTCCCTGCGAGGCGTTGTCCCTCCAGCGGGCCTCCATCACCCGGTAGGGGTAGCGCTGCATGAGGCTCAGCGCGTTGGGGCAGTCGCTGCGGTGGATGGTGATGCCCGCATTCACGGTGATGAATCCGAAGATGTCGTCGCCGAAAATGGGGTTGCAGCACTTGGCCAGCTTATAGTCTATGTTGTTGATTTTGTCGTCGATAATCAGTGCGTCACCGCGGCGTTCCGCAGCTGCGGCGCGCGGAGCCGCCGCGGCGGCCGCCCGCTTCTCCTCGGAGAGTTCGCCCGAGAGGTGGCGTCCGATAATCTCCTTCACCTCGGCCGGGTCGATGCGCTGGTCGGCGATGCGGCCGTAGAGCTCGGTGCCGGTCTTGAGCTTGTAGTATTTGCACAGCAGGGCCACGGCGTCATCCATGGCGATGGCGAGTTTCCAGTTCTTGAGTTTGCGCTCCAGCTCCTCGCGTCCCAGGTTGGCGGCTTTGGCCTGCTCCTCGCGCAGGTAGGATTTGATTTTGTTGCGTGCCTTGCCCGTGGTGACGATGTTCAGCCAGTCGGCCTTGGGCTTCTGGTTCTTGGAGGTGAGAATCTCCACGATGTCGCCGTTGCGGAGCACCTCCTTGATGGAGACGTTGCGCTGATTGACGCGGCCGCCGGTGCAGAGGGTTCCCAGATTGGTGTGGATGTCGAAGGCGAAGTCGAGCACCGTGGCCCCTTCGGGCAGCTTGCGCAGGTCGCCCTTGGGGGTGAAGATGAAGATTTCGCCCGACGAGAGCTTGGTGTCGAAACGGGCGGCGATGCGGTGCGTGTCGGTGCTCTCCATCAGTTCGCGCAGCCGGCCCAGCCACTGTTCGCTGCCCAGGCCGCCCTGGTGGACGCCCTTGTAGCGCCAGTGAGCGGCGATGCCCCGTTCGGCCACCTCGTCCATGCGCTCCGAACGTATCTGAATCTCCACCCAGCGCCCCTCTTTGGTCACCACCGTGGTGTGCAGCGACTCGTAGCCGTTGGATTTGGGAATGGAAATCCAGTCACGCATGCGTTCGGGGTTGGGCGTGTAGAAGTCAGTCACCACCGAATAGACGCCCCAGCAGGCCATCTTCTCCTGCTCGCGGGGGCAGTCGATGATGATGCGCAGGGCGAAGATGTCGTAGACCTCCTCGAAGGGGACGTGCGTGCGGCGCATCTTGCTCCATATCGAGTAGATGGATTTGGTGCGGCTCTTGATGTGGTACTTCACCCCCTGCGCGTCGAGCTTGGCGCGGATGGGCTCCAGAAAGCGGGCGATGAACTGTTCGCGTTCGCGGGCGCTCTCCTCCAGCTTGGTGTGAATGTGGCGGTAGTCGTCGGGCTCCAGATAGCTCAGGGCGATATCCTCCAGCTCGCTCTTGATGCCGTAGAGACCCAGCTTGTGGGCGATTTGGGCATAGAGATGGAGGCTCTCCCAGCTCTTTTTCTTGCGCTTGGCCTCGGGGAACATCGCCAGCGAACGCATCACCTCCAGCCGGTCGGCCAGCTTGATGAGTATCACGCGCGGGTCGTCGGAGTAGGAGACAATCAGGTCGCGGAAGTTGTCGGCCTGGTCTTTGGAGACTTTGGTGCGGACCTCCGAAATGAGGCACAGTCCGCGCAGAATGCCCACCGTCTGCTCTCCGAACCGGTCGCCTATCTCCTCGGCCGAAACCAGCGACAGACGCACCACGTCGTGCAGCAGCGTGGAGACGGTCGAGTTGCGCCCCAGCCCCACCTCGCGGAGTACGATTTCGGCCGTGCGCACCGAGTGGTCGAGCAGGGGCGAACCGTCGTAGCGCGTCATGCCGGCCAGCTTCTCGTCGGCCAGCACCAGCGCCCGGCTAATCAAATCGAGGCTTACCGGCGAAAAGTTGGTTTCTACGAAATCGAACAGTCCCGGATAGCGCTCCCTGAGTTCTGTAATCTTCTCTGTCTGCATGAGCTTACCCTTTTTCGGTCGCAAGATACGAAAATTCCCGCGATTTTATCCCTCCCGGCTTCCGGTGCGGGGTCAATTCGCCCGGCCGACGGGCTCCAGGTCGATTTCGATGAATCCTTCGTCCACCACCTCCAGCGCGGCGCACAGCCGGTCGGCGCACTCCCTCCAGCTCATCGAGGCGGCCAGCTCCCGGCGCGGGTCGCCCTGCGGGTCGGGCTCCGGCGACGAGAGTTCGCGCAGCACGGCCGCAGCCGTCTGTCCGACGCCTTCGGCGAGGGAGACCCGGCCCAGAAAAGCCGACATGGCACCGGTGCGGGTGGCCACCGTGCGCTTGCCCATGGCCAGCCAGCGCACCACGTCGGGATTGAACCACCGGTCGGTGACCCGGTTGCGGAGTTCGGGGTTGATGCACAGGTCGAAGCGGTTCACGCAGGCGGGCCGCACCCGCTCTTCGACCTCGGTCATCAGCACGTTGCCCGCTTCGGCGAACGAGAGGTCGAAGCCGGGCTCCGCCCCGCCCGTGAAGACGAAGGTCACCTCCGGCAGCAGGCGGCACAGGCCGGCAAGCAGCTCCGCGGAGTGGAGCTGCGGGGAGAGGCGTCCGGCGAACCCCGCCACCGGTCCGTGCAGACCCCGGAGCGCCTCCGGCAGGGGATACTCGGCGTGAGGGAGATAGCCCGCGATGTCCACGCCGCGGCCGATGTTGAAGCTGTCCATGTTCAGCATGCGGGCCCACTCGGTGTCGGGCTCGTTGTCGCACACGGTCATGTCGCAGCGCAGAGTCAGCTCCCGGTCCAGCCGCCGGACCCGGGCGTGGCTGCGCACGGCGTCGCCTTCGCGCGTGCGGCAGTAGACCGACATGCGGGGCGTGAGATAGTCCATCAGGTAGAAACTTCCCACGGTGTCGTTGTCTATGAGCAGGTTACACTCCTCCATCTGCAGATGCGCCATTCCCCAGCCGATGACCTCGGCGAAACGGCGGTTGTTGCGGCGGTTGAGCATGTCGAACACCACCTCGGAGTAGACCATTCCCCCGGGCCAGGCCACGAAGGGCGGTTCCAGCACCCACACGCCTCCGTCGCCGCGGCCCAGCGCATGCTGCGCACCCCGCAGCACCCGCCCCTGCGCCGAGGAGCGGGCCGTGCGCCGCGCCGCCATGAGCGAAAGCGCATCGCACGGCGGATTGACATAGAGCACCCGTCCGCGACGGGCGAGTTCCCGCGCCAGCGAAGTGCCGAACCGTTCCTGCTCGTCGCTCCACGGTTCCGCTCCGGTAATTACGAACGACTTTTCTCTTGCCATTGCTCTGCGATGAGTTTACCAGCGAAGGATGCCTTTCAACAATCGTGCAGACGTCGGTCGCCCTCCTGCGGGTCCGCCCTGCTTCCCCGATTTCCGCAAGGCGGGAAACGCGCGCCCACTCTTTTTTAATTTTCCACTCCTCAGACAATTATTTTCCGACACCCTTCTTATTTTGACAACCCTGTTCCCCTCCTATGAACACCTTGCTCTTTCAACATTTCATTCCTCTGACAATCATTTTCCGGTAACTCTTTTCTTTAGCTCTCTCCTTCGACAACTATTTTTTCAACAGCTCATTCCTTTGGCCCCTCCTCCGCATACAGGGGAGAGAAGCTCTTGAATATTCGTCGCTCCCGTCAGACCGTCTTTTGCTTTCGCTCTTACGGGGACATTCTTAATATGCAATATACACGCTCTGCATGTGCGTATTGTTCTTTTGTGTGGACAAAAGAACCAAAAGCCACCGCCACGCGGAAATCGCGGGGGCGGACACTTGGCGGGCTTAAACGGGCGCCTGGCGCGGTTTTGCAAGCAAAACGGCCCCGTTTCCCCGACGGCCGGGCGGGGAATAACCTCCTCGGCAAGGGTTTCGGTAGAGGCATTCGAAATACTTCCTGCTCCTGCTTCGGCCCGTCGGTCGCCCTCCTGCGGCTCCGCCCTGCTTCCCCGATTTCCGCAAGGCGGGAGATGCACGTGTCTCCTGTTTTCCACATGAAGATAGGTGGCTATCGAACTTCTTCTTCCTCCCAACCAGTCACGCAAAATCTTTTCTATTGTATTGGTCCGCACGAAAATCCGCCTTGGTATTGGCCCGCACTGCCCCTCAAAGAGCAGTGTATGTTTTTCCTTACTCCGAAAAAGTTGTTGCCGGGAATTCTCTTCCTTTTGATATTCATCAACAACACTCTTTTCTCCTAACCTCGTTTCCCAAGATGCATTCTCTCTGCGGAAAAGTTGCGGGAAAGGAATCCGCCTTTTGAAAATCAGGGAAGAAGCGAGGTTGTGAAATCGGGCGTGAAGAAACGGATAGGAAGCGGAGCGCTCCCCTCGCGGAAACTGCGGCTGGAAGACGTTGCACAGAACCGAAAGAGATTGGGGCCTTGCATAAAGGCTGAAAAAGAATGGAGACCTTCCCCCAACCGACGAAGAATAGATGACCTTGCCCAGAACCGCGAGTAACCGAATAACCCTGTCCGAAATTCCACGACAAAAAAGTGCTCCACCCGACCGAGCGCAGCCGGTAACAGTTTCCCGCGAGGCATCCGTTTCAGCCCGACAAGCAGCCGAGCCCCTGATTTTCTGCTGGCGGCAGCTTTTGGTTCTTTTCGCTGTCGAAAAGAACTTATAAAAGAAAATCAAAGGATTTATTGGATGTGCAAGTTGTCTATTTTAGCAGACTCCAATGTAAAAATAGTAAGACACGCTCTGCGTGCGCTGCCGAAAAGAACGGATAAGCGAAATTCAAAAATTTCATCAGATAGATAAAAAGATATGTGTCAATAGTTTCGCTGCAAATTAGTAAACCACTTTCGCATGTGCAGACACTCTTCGGGGGCCGGAGGCGGACAAAAGAACCGAAAGCCACCGCCAGGCGGGAGACCCTCGCTTCACTTGCACACCCCGTAAAAAGAGAGAAGAGAGGCATCGGGATTTTCCACCTTCCTTTCCTCTGAAATCGAGGCGCGAAAAACCGCTGAAAACCTCCGGCAAGAGAGATTCCTCCTCAAAAACCTCCCGCAGCACAAAAACCGAACCCAATTATATACTTTAATGTACCGACCCTTTACTCTAAGGAGGGGTAATTTACATTCAAATATTTCTGTAATACATAATATATTCTTACCTTTGTACGTTCTTTAGCAAAGAAAAACACCTATCAAGGGCAATTGACAGGTGCGAATGGTACGAGTTATGCAAATAACAAGATAGAAAGAATACAGTGAACGTTACTTTACAGAATAACGCCACTTACCTAAAAATGGATTGGTTAGTCAGATACCCAAAATCTGAACTTTTTACCCTTTTTGGGGTAAATCCTAATTCCATTTTTGGTGATAAACGTGCAATAGACATAGTGTCCTGCTTCAATTTTATCTGCCATAAAGAAAATGGTATTTAAATTGTAAAACATATGATTCCTTGGAAGCTCTATTTCTGACAAGACACAAAGCCTCCAAGTTATGGCACGTTTAAACAAATTCTATTCCATTTGTATTACTCTGCCATTTTGTCAGAGAGCACAAGAATACGCTCGTAAATCAGATGTTTACGAGCGTATTTGTTGTCTTATTTGGCAGTCATCTGCCAAATTGGCGAAATGACATATCCATTGGCTATGTCCCCTATTCAAACGCAAGATAATTCGCGTATTTGGCGACTTATCCAGTCGCCATTTTTTATGTCCCTATTCCAACTTTACTCGAAAAATAATTTGACAATGTTATCAAATTTAACTCACTAAATAGTAATTCTTTATAAAATTTTAATTATATTTATAATATTAATTGGGAAACCGAAACAAAAAAGGGGAACCGAAATTCATCGGCCCCCCTTTCGTTCGTTCCCGTACGGACAGTGTTACGAGCAAATCTTGATATCCTTGATGCGCAACTGAGGCGTCACCACACCGCGGTACTGGTTCTCGACGATGGTGTAGCAGGTGTTGATGGCGCGGCCGCTGCGAATCCACTCGTAATGGGTGGGCTGGCCGAACGCAATGGCCGGAATCACGGTATTGGGCTTCTGGCCCTGCATCAAGTCCATGCGCAGGTGTTCGAGGTCGGCCCCCACCAGTTTGGCGTCGCCGTTGTTGCTCACCCCGCGGGTCATGAACACGGGCGCCGTGTTGCCCGGGCCGAAGGGCTGGAAGCGACACAAATCGGCACGGAATGCGGGGGTAATATCGCTGAAGAGCAGCTCCGAGTCGATTTCCACCTGCGGCACGAGCATCTCGGGGTCGATGTGCTCCTCCACGTAGTCGTTGAAGCGGCGGGTGAACTCCTCCACGTTCTCGGGCTTCATGGTCAGGCCGGCCGCATACATGTGTCCGCCGAAGTTCTCGAGCAGGTCGGCGCACGACTCCACCGCCTGGTAGAGGTCGAATCCGGGGACGCTGCGGGCCGAACCCGTGGCGAAACCGTTGCTCTTGGTGAGCACCACCGTGGGGCGGTAGTAGGTCTCGATGAGGCGCGAAGCCACGATGCCCACGATGCCCTTCATCCACTTCGGATTGTAGATGACCGTGCTTTTGCGGTTCTTCAGGTCGGGGTGCGACTCGATGAAGTCGTGGGCCTCCTGCGTCACCGAACGGTCGATGTGCTTGCGGTCCTGGTTGTAGGTGTCGATGATGTTGCCGAACTCCTGCGCCTCCTCCTCGTCGCTTTCGACCAGCAGCCGGACCGCCGAATGGCCGCCCGAGGGGGCCGAGCTGTCGTCGTCGCGGTCTACGCGCATGCGGCCCGCGGCATTGATGCGGGGTCCGATTTTGAAGACGATGTCGTCGATGGTTATCGAGTGGTGGTCGAGTCCGCAGATGCGGATGATGGAGTTGAGCCCCTTGCTGGGCTTCTCGTTGAGGCGTATGAGGCCGTAGTGGGCCAGAATGCGGTTCTCCCCCACCAGCGGCACGATGTCCGAAGCGATGCTCACCACCGCCAAGTCCAGCAGCCGCTCGCACTCCGCGAAGGGAATTCCGTGACGGAGGCTGTAAGCCTGCACCAGTTTGAAACCCACTCCGCAGCCCGAAAGCTCCTTGAACGGATAGGGACAGTCGCCCCGCTTGGGGTCGAGCACAGCCACCGCAGCGGGGATGGAGTCTCCCGGCAGATGGTGGTCGCAGATGATGAAATCCACACCCTGCTTGTTCGCATAATCGACTTTTTCGTTGGCCTTGATACCGCAGTCGAGGGTGATTATCAGGCTCACCCCCTTCCGTTTGGCATAGTCTATCCCCTTAATCGACACGCCGTACCCTTCGGTATAGCGGTCGGGAATGTAGAAAATCAGGTTCTTGTGCCCCAATCTTCGCAGGAAGGTGTAGACCAGCGCCACGGCCGTGGTGCCATCGACGTCGTAATCGCCGTAAACCATAATCTTCTCGCCCCGCTCCACGGCCCGCGTCACCCGCTCCACGGCCTGTTCCATATCTTTCATCAGGAACGGGTCGTGCAGGTCGTCGAGGGTCGGATTGAAGAATCGGTTCGCCTCTTCCAAAGTCTCTATGCCACGTTGAACCAGCAGGTTCGCAAGCAGCGGGGACATTTTGAGCCCAGAGGCCAGTCTGGCCACTTTCTCAGGGTCACCCGGCTTCTTGACAACCCAGTTTTTCTCTATTGGCATAATTCGTTTTTTTATATATTTTAATATTCATATTCCGCTCCAAATGGGAGAGCAGCGCCTCCCGGACCCTCTCCATCTCCACTTCGCGGCCCGTTTCGGCTGCAATGGAGGTAGCGCCCCTGTCGGCGAATCCGCAGGGGTTGATGTAGGAGAAGTACTTCAAATCGGTGTTCACGTTCAAAGCGAACCCGTGCATGGTAACATAACGCGAACTGCGGACTCCTATTGCGCAAATCTTGCGCAAACGGCCCCCGCAGGCGGCATCGATATCCTCGCCGCTGCGCCGGATGGAGTCGTTGAGCCACACGCCGGCGGCACCCTCCACCCGTCCGGCCCGGATGCCCCAGTCGGCCACCGTGTCGATGACGGTCTGTTCCACGGCATGGATATACTCCCGCAGCCCCATGCCCAGCTGCTCCAGGTCGAGAATCGGATAGCCCACTATCTGACCCGGCCCGTGGTAGGTGATATCGCCGCCGCGGTCGATGCGGTGGAATTCGGCGCCTACGCTCCGCAGAAACTCCTCGCCCACCAGCAGATTGCTCTGCTTGCCGCTCTTGCCCAGCGTGTAGACGTGCGGATGCTCGCACAGGAGCACATGGCCCGCCGTGCGGGGCTCTTCGCCCTCCGCCCTGCGGCTCTTGGCCGCGAGCAGGGCGTCGAACAGCCCGCGCTGGAACTCCCAGCACGCACCGTAGCCCATCAGGCCGCAATCTATGTACTCCACGTGTTTCATTTTCATTGTCTTTCGCGACCCGTAGCCATCGGTTCCGCTTCGGGTCGCCGACCGCAGCCGCCGTCCGCCGGACGGCCCCGCAGCCGATTTCTATTCGTTAAGACTATCCAAAGCCTGTTCAGCCAGATAGGACGACCGCACCAGCGGTGCGCTCGCCACATAGCTGAAGCCCATCTCCAGCGCCAGTTCCCGATAACGGTCGAACTGCTCCGGAGTGACGTATTCCGCCACGGGCCAATGGTCCAGAGTCGGTTGCAGATACTGGCCCAGGGTCACGATGCGGCATCCCGCCGCGCGCAGGTCGCGCAGGGTCTGCAACACCTCCTCGCGGCTTTCGCCCAGCCCCACCATGATGCCGCTCTTGGCCACGCCTCCGTGCGAGGCGATGTAGGAGATGGTCTCCAGCGAGGTGCGGTAACGGGCACGCGAACGCACCTGGGGCGTCAGACGCTCCACGGTCTCGATGTTGTGGCCCAAGATATCGGGTTTCGAGGCGAGGATAACGTCCAGCAGCTCAGGACGGGCGTCCATGTCGGCGATAAGGAGTTCGACGGTGGTCCGGGGATTGGCCTTTCGCACGGCCTCCACCACGGCGGCCCAGTGCGCCGCGCCCTGGTCGGGCAAATCGTCGCGGGTCACGGAGGTGATGACGGCATGGCGCAACCCCATCAGCGAGATGGAGCGGGCAACCCTTTCGGGTTCGCTGCAATCGAGCGGTAACGGTTTTCCCGTTTTGGTGGCACAGAACCTGCATCCCCGGGTACACACATCGCCCATAACCATGAACGTTGCGGTCTTACGGCTCCAGCACTCCGCCTTGTTGGGACACATGCCGCTGCTGCAAATCGTGTGCAGCGCATGTTTCTCCACAATCTTGGCCACGTCGGCGTACTGCTGGCAATTGTGCAGCTTAATCTTCAGCCAGTCGGGTTTTATTTTTCCTGTTACCTTGTCATAGACTTTAGGCATTTGTATGTTTATTATTTTCCAATTGATGCAAAAGTAACAAATTTTCCCAAAAAACCATCCCTTTGTCTTCAAAAAAACGGAAGCGTCACAAAAAAACCGAAACGGGAAAGCAGACCCCGCACCCTTCGTCCGCGGGGGAGCGGCCGTGACGCAGAGCCGCTTCGCATCGGCGCACGGCGCCGGAAACAGAGACCGAAAGACAGCCCGCGCCGGGAACGAAAGACAACCCGCGCCCGAGACGGGAGAGGGAAGGCACCCCGCACCGAAGACGAAAAGCGACCCACAAACTGCGACGGAAACAGAAAACGCGAGACAACCCGCGCCCGAAACGGGAGAGGGAAGGCGACCCGCACCGAAGACGAAAAGCGGCCCGCAATCTGCGGCGGGGGCGGCAGGGGTGGCTCAGCACCGTAGCGCCTCAGCCGGGCCGCAGTAGGGGCCGGCACGGCGAAAGGGTACCGAAAGACGGAAAAGGGGAACCGAAAGTCAGCGGCAAAGACCGGCGACGGGAAGCCCGGCCGGCGGACTCAGTGTCCGGCCGTACGTTCCGCCCGGGCGACGATGGCGATACTGAGCTGGTAGAGGGCCATGATGGGCAGCGAAACCACCGCCAGGGTAAAGACGTCGGTCGTGGGGGTGATGACGGCGGCCAGGGCCACGATGACGAAGAGCGCATGCCGCCTCCGGGCACGCATGGCCCGCGAGGTCAGTATGCCCATGCGGGCGCAGAACCAGGCCGCCACGGGCAGCTGGAACATCACCCCCATCATCAGGGCGATGACCAGCAGCGTGTCCATGTAGGAGGCCAGCGTGATGGTATTGACCACCTGCTCGCTCACCTGGTAGGCGGCCAGGAAGCGGAACGAGAAGGGAAATATCACCCAGTAGGCGAGCGCCGTTCCCGCGAAGAAACAGAGCCCCGAGGCAGCCAGGACGGCGACCGAACGGCGTCTCTCGCGCTCGTAGAGTGCGGGCGAGACGAATCCGAAGAGCTGCCAGACGATGTAGGGCGAAGCCAGCAGCACCCCCGCATAGAGGGCGGCCGTCATGTGCGCCAGCAGCTGCGAGGTGAGCTGGGTGCTGATGAGTTGCGGCATCGGCTCCGAAAGGAGCTGTGCCCCGGCATCCGCCCCGCCCGAAAGGCGTGCGAGCAGGCGCCACAGCACGAAATCGGGTCGTGCGGGAGCGAGCACCGCCGCGAACAGCCACCGCTTGCAGGCGAACGCCGCGACGGAGGTGAGCGCCGTCACCCCCAGTATGCGCAGCAGCACCCGGCGCAGCTCGTCGAGATGGTCCCAGAATCCGGCCGTGGGCAGCGGCGCCCCGCCGCCCGCATCCGAAGTGCGTGCGGAGTCGGCTCCGGACCCGGCGTGCGCCGGTTCGAAGCGGGGTGTCTGCCGGGGCGAAAGCGAATCGTCGGCCATGCGGTTCCTCCGTGTTCGGTCCGCAGCGGCTATCGCTCCTGCGAACCGCTCTTCGGGTCGGACTCCTCCCGGCCGTTGAGCCCGTCCTTGAAACTCTTCACGCCCTTGCCCAGTCCCTTCATCAGTTCGGGAATCTTTTTGCCGCCGAAGAGCAGCAGGGCCAACACGATGAGCAGCAGAATCTCCTGTCCGCCCAGTCCGAAAATAAGTGGTGTAATCATTTTGCTTCTCCGTTATTCGCGCGGCAGCCGTCACGCCGACCGCCGCTATTGCGTACAAATATAACTCTTTTCAGCAACTCCGCCGCTCTTTCGCGCGAAATCTTTCCCCGGCTCCGCCCTCCGCCCGGCACCGCCGGCGCCCCCACGTCTGCGTTCCACATCTGCGTCCGGCGCCTTTCGCCCTATATCGAACGGTCCTCGCCCGAACGCAGCTTCCGTATCTGGGCCACGATGAGAACGGCCGCCACCAACGTGGAGAGCACATCGGCTATGGGCATGCTCATCCACACGCCCGTGTGTCCGAACATCCCCGGCAGGAAAGCCAGCAGCGGCACCAGAAAGAGCATCTGACGCGTAAGCGAGAGGACGATGGCCTTGTTCGGCTTGCCTATGTACTGGAAGAAATTGGCCGTCACAATCTGGAATCCCACGACCGGGAAGGCGAGCACCGTGATGCGCAGTCCCGCCTACGCCACCTCTATCAGACGGGCGGCCTGCTCCGCCCCTTCGTCCAGGAACAGGGTCACCACCTGATGGGGGAAGAGTTCGCAGACGAGGAATCCGGCCGTGGTCACGGCCATGGCGTAGCGGACGGTCAGTTTCAGCGTGCCGATGACCCGCTCCATGCGGCGGGCGCCGTAGTTGTAGCCCACAATCGGCTGCATGCCCTGATTGAGTCCCACCACAATCATCACGAAGAGCATCACCACGCGGTTGATGATGCCGTAGGCGCCGATGTAGAGGTCGCCGCCGTGGTTCTTCAGGGAGTTGTTGATGAAAATCACCACGATGCAGGCGCAGGTCTGAATCAGGAACGGAGCCATGCCGATGGAGAGGATGCCGGTGACGATTTTCCACCGGAACCGGAATATCCACGGCTCAAACCTCAGGAAGCTCTTCCTGCCGGTGAAATGGACGATTTCGCACCCCATCGCCACGCACTGGGCTATCACCGTGGCGATGGCCGACCCCGCGATGCCCCACTTGAAGACGAAGATGAAAAGCGGGTCGAGCACGCAGTTCACCGCCACGGCCACCAGCATGATGGCCATCGACCGTTTGGGATAGCCGCTGGCCCGCACCACGTTGTTCAGGCCCAAGTAGAGATGGGTCACCGCATTGCCGTAGAGCAGGATGCTCATGTACTCGCGGGCATAGGGCAGCGTGTCGGGACTGGCGCCGAAGATGCCCAGAATCCCGTCGAGAAAAGCCAGGCAGACCGCGGCGAAAACCACACCCAGCAGCACATTGAGCAACACCACGTTGCCCAGAATCGACATGGCGCTGCGCCGGTTGCCCTGCCCCAGGCGGATGGAGACCAGGGCCGACGCTCCGACCCCTATCATGGCGCCGAAGGCGGCCGAGATGTTCATCATGGGCATGGTGATGGCGAGCCCCGAGAGGGCCATCGGGCCGACGCCCTGACCGATGAATATGCTGTCGGTGATGTTGTACAGCGAAGCCGACGTGGTGGCTATGATGGCCGGAACGGCATAGCGCGCCAACAGCGCCGGCAAAGAGTCGGTGCCCAGCGACACCGGTGTGGATTGCGTATTGTTCGACATTCGATAACCTCCTAACTAAACCCCTGCGGAAGAGAGACTCCGCCGAAAAAAAACGGCTGCCGCGGTCCCTCCGCCCGGTTTCCGGTCCGTGCGTTCCGCGCACCGGTCCCCTTCGTGCGGTCTTCTCCGCCGCATGGCCGGGCCGCCCCCTTTCCGGGGTGCCGTCCGGGGGACAAAGGTAATAAAACTATCCGACAATCCGTCGCCGCACGCCGCTTCCGCCGGCGGAATCAGGCTTCGGCCCCGGGCGAAAGAGCCGCGACAATCTCCTCCATGGTCAGGGCATGTGCCACGGTGAATCCGCCGCTGGCGATGCGGCGCAGCGAAGTGAGATGGGCTCCGCTGCCGAGCGCCTCGCCCAGCTCCTTGGCGATGGAGCGGATGTAGGTTCCCTTGCTGCAGGTGATTCGCAACCGCACGCAAGGCAGCTGGCAGGAGAGAATCTCCATCGAATGGATGTTCACCAGCGCCTGCTTCATCTTCACCTCGGACCCCTCGCGGGCATATTCGTAGGCCCGCCGGCCGTCGATTTGCTTGGCCGAATAGATGGGAGGCGTCTGGAGCCGTTCGCCGCAGAGTCCGTCGAGCGCCTCGCGCAGGCTCTCCGCAGTGATGTGCTCCCAGGGATAGAGGGTGTCCACCTCGTGCTCGAGGTCGTAGCTGGGGGTGGTGGCTCCCAGCCGGATGTCGGTCTCGTAGACCTTGGTTTCGGCCTGCAGGGCATCCACCATCTTGGTGGCCCGGCCGATGCAGACAATCAGCACGCCGGTGGCCAGCGGGTCGAGCGTCCCGGCATGGCCCACCTTGATGCGGCGGTGTCCCAGTTTGCCGAGCATGAACTTTATCTTCCGGACCACGTCGGTGGAGGTCCATCCGAGCGGTTTGTCCACGTTGATGATATATCCCTCCGGGAAGTCGATATCGGGGGCGAGTCTGTCCGAAGTCACTCTTTGAATCGCGTTTAAGTTAGCAAAAAATCAGAAATCGGGGCGTCCGGCTCAAAATATCCACGAGCCCACGGCCACCAGGCCGACCAGTGCGCAGTAGGCTGCGAACCAAATCAGTTTCCCGCGTTTGACGATGCCAATCATGAACTTGCAGGCCAGGCAGCCCACCGCGAAGGCCGAGACGAATCCCGCCGCCAGCGGCAGCAGCCCGATGCGGCCGGCTCCGGCGAAGTCGCCGCCCGCGATTTCGAGCAGCGTCTCGCCGATGATGGGCAGCAGCACCATCAGAAACGAGAACTGCGCCACGCTCTGCCTGCGGTTGCCCAGCAGCAGCCCCGTGGCGATGGTGGAACCCGACCGCGAGAGGCCCGGCATGGCGGCGCAGGCCTGCGCGATGCCGATAATAAAGGCGTCGCGGTAGGAGATGCGCTCCTTCTGCCGCGGCTTGTAGAAATAGGTGAAGGCGAGCAGCGCGGCCGTCAGCAGCAGCATGCACCCCACGATGAGCAGGATGTAGGGCGAGGAGAGCATCTCGTTGATGCGCTCCTTGAAAAGGAGGCCCACCACCCCGATGGGAATCATCGAGAGGAGTATCTTGAAGACATAGGCCATGTCGTCGTTGTAGTGCAGGGAGAAGAATCCGCGGAACAGGCGTGCCACTTCGCTCCGCAGCACCACCAGGGTGCTCAGTACGGTGGCGGCGTGCAGCGCCACGTCGAAAGAGAGGTTGTCGGTCAGCTGCACCCCCATCAGCTCCTTGGCTATCTGAAGGTGTCCGCTGCTGCTCACCGGCAGGAACTCGGTGAGTCCCTGCACGATGCCCAGTACGATGGCTTCGAGTGTCGTCATGTCTTGAGTCTGGATTGTAAAAAAATGCGAATCGTTGCGGCCCCCTTAGCGGCGCGTCATGATGGCGTAGATTTCGAATGCGAAACCGCCGAGCACCACGATGGGCGCCAGCGTGATGCGGCGGAAGCTGAACATGTCGTAGTTGAACACCGCGGGGTCGTCGCTGCCGCCGCCCACCATCAGCAGGAATCCCAGCACGATGACGGCGAAACCGACGAGCATCAGTTTGTAGTTCCTCACTCCGAGGGCCATGCGGGCATCGGTCTGTTCCGGAAGCCCGGTTCCGGTCGTTTTCTCCTTTTTCATACTAATACATATACACTTTGTTGCTACTCATCTTGACGAATTTATCGACGGCGAACGCGGTGAAGAGCGCCGAGATGACCATGCCGGCGGCCAGCATCATCGCGGCGATGACCATCATCTCGCGGCTCTGGGCCATGAGCATCAGCTCGGGCAGTCCCTCGTTGAGTCCGGCCGCCATGACGGCGAACATGCCCGTGGCGATGAGCCCCGCGCAGAAGCCCGACTTCATGCTGCTCCACAGGAACGGCTTCATGATGAACCATTTGGTGGCGCCCACCAGTTTCATGGTGTTGATAAGGTAGCGCTTGGCCACGATGGTCATGCGCACCGTGTTGCGCAGCAGCACCAGCGAAATGACCAGCAGCGACCCGCCGAACATGAGCAGCACCAGATTGAACTTATTGATGTTGCCCCCTATCTGGTCCATCACCCCCTGGGGATAGACCACCTCCGCCACGCACTCCTCGCGCAGCAGGTCCCTTTCGAGCTGCGCCATCACCGCCCGCTCCGAGTAGTCGGCCCGCAGCCGCACCTCGAACTGGTCGGGCAGCGGATTGGTCCCCAGCAGCTCCACGAAGTCGTCGCCGATTTCGGCCTTGAACTCCTCGGCGGCCTGCTCCTTGGAGACGAACGTGCTCTCCAGCACCTCGGGGCGTGCGGCCAGCGTCCCCTCGAGCGCGGCCCGTCGCTCCGCGTCGGTCCCCTCGCGCAGCATCACGTAGATGCTCACGCTCTCCTTCATGCGCCGGGTGGTTTTCACGGCATTGTAAATCATGAATCCTACGCTGCCCAGCAAAAAGAGCACCAGCGCCACGCTCACCGTGGAGATGATGTAGGAGTTCCGTACCTTGCGTCGGATGCGTCTGTTGTCGTCCATAATCTTCGTTTTTTAACTCGCTCGTCCGGCCCCGGCCGGATATTTCCCTATTCGCACGGCTCCGCCGGCAGTTCGCCGTCCCCTCCGCGCCGCCTTCTCCGCCTTCCGTCCAGCAGCATCCACGCCGCCGAGGCGAGCGCCCCGAGCAGGATGGCCACCGAGCAAACGAGCGTCACGGCCGATATATTGCCGAACGCCGGCGCACGGAAACGCCACTCCACAGTGTGTTCTCCCGCGGGCAGGGTCATGGCCCGCAGGACGTAGTCGGCCCGGTAGTAGGGCGCCGGCTCGCCGTCGAGCCAGGCCGTCCACCCCTTGTCGTAGTAAATCTCCGAGAAGACACCCATCGAAGTGCGGTCCGCGGAGTAGCGGTATTTCAGGTAGTCGGGGCGGTACTCCACCAGTTCGATTGCCCCCTCGGGAGCACCCGCGCCCGCCTCGGGGAGCAACGCGGCGAACCGTTCGTCCACCACCGCCTCGCGCTTGTTGTCCAGGCCGGCCAGCGCCTCGATTTCCTCGCGGGCACCCGCCGCCGTCCGCCACTCGCCCACCAGCCAGGCCGCGCCGTTGGCCTCGGGGTTGAGCTCCGCCACGGGAGCTCCGGTCTGCGGGTCGGGAACGATGAAATATTTGGTGTTAAGCAAATTGTACGCATTCCGGTCGCCCTTGCCCAGATAGCGGTCTATCAGGTCCTGATAGCGGGCCAGCTTGGCCCCGTGGTAACCGCCCACCGAACGGTGGAAATAGGAGGTGGTGGCGTCGTTGAAGGGGCTGACGGTGGTGTTCAGCACCCGGAACCCGGGCTCCTTGTCCTCCAGAATCTGCAGGTCGGCCGCCGTGGGACGAATCTGCGACGCATCGGCCTGCTCGAACTTCGACTGCGGCAGGTAGCGGAGGTTCACCCCCACCAGGTCGAGACTCACGACCGCCGCCGCCAGCGCCAGGAAGAGCCCGCGCGAGAGCCGGCCCCTCATGCGGCCCCACAGCGCTCCGGCCGCCAGCAGCACGAAGAGCAGCGAACGCCAGCTGTCGCGCACCAGCATCGAGGCCCGCTCCTCCCGCATGGCCGCCGCCACATCCTCGGGGAGCTGCGCGTCCACGGCCGCCGAGAAGTCGAACAGCCGGCTGCCGAAGAGGGCGAAAAAGAGCGCCACGCCGCCCGTGACCGCCAACGCCCGGACCCAGGCCCGTTTCCATCCCGAATCTCCGTCCGCAGCCGCCGCTTCCGCTTTCCCGCCGGCACACCGCTCCGCCTCTCCGGCCGGCCGGCCGGAAAGAGCGCCGCCGTCGCACACCGCCGCCAGGCCCAGCGCCGCCAGCAGCGGCACACTCCACTCGACGACGACCAGCGTCATGGAGACGGTGCGGAACTTGTCGTAACCGGGCAATATCTTAAAGCAAAGCTCCGTGAACCACATGAAATTGTGCCCCCACGCCAGCAGCAGCGCCAGCACGCTGACCGCCGCTATCCACGCCGTGCGGCGCCGCGGCAGCGCGAAGAGCGCGAAAACGGCGAAAAAGAAGACGGCGGCACCGATGTAGGTGGGTCCCGCGGTCATGGGCTGGTCGCCCCAGTAGCCGGGCAGCTGCGTGGCCATGCCCCGCGCCCCGTACTTCGAAAGCGCCTGCGCCACCGGACCGTCGGAGCTGAACCCCGACGACGATTCGCCACCCATGAGATTGGGGATGAACATATTGAAACTCTCCGTGCGGCCGTAGCTCCAGGCCGTGGCGTATTCGATGTCGAGTCCCCGGGCCCCCTCGCTGCCGGCTTCGGCCAGTTCCGAGCCGCCGCGCACGGTGTCGCCCGTGTGCTGCGCCGCATACCACAGCGGCGCGAAAGCCGAGCCCACGGCCAGCAGCCCCGCCGCCAGCAGCAGGGCCGTCACCTTCGCGAAACGGGGCAGCGCATGCTCCCGCACGGCGCGGACACCCTCCGACACCCAGTAGAAGGCCATCACCAGCACGAAGTAGTAGGTTATCTGCAAGTGGTTGGCACCCAGCTCCAGCGATGCGAACAGGGCGGTCAGTCCGGCTCCCGCCCACATGTTGCGCCGGAAGGCGTAGAAGACGCCGCCCAGCATCATGGGGGCATACATCAGTGCGGTCATCTTGGTCAGGTGCCCCGCCCCGATGATGATGAAAAAGTAGGATGAGAGACCGTAGGCCACCGCGGGAACCGCAGCCGTCCACGGCCGCACGCCCGCCAGCAGCAGCATCACCCAGAAGCCGACCATGGCCAGAAAGACGAGCGACGCGGGCCGCCCGATGAGGTTGGGCAGACGTCCCACGCTCCGCTGCACCGCGGCCGAAGGATACTGCATGTCTATCATGTAGGCGGGCATGCCCGAAAACATGGCGCCCGTCCACTGGGGGTCCGTTCCCGTCCGTTCGCGCTGCTCGACGATGTCGCGGCTCATGCCCCTGTACTGCACGATGTCGTGCATCGGCAGGGTCCGCCCCCCGAACTGCGGGGCGAAATAGCCCGCACTCAGGGCGAAAAACAGACACAGCGGCATCAACCACGACAGCACGCCGTCACGTAATTTTTTATCGCTCATTACTCTAACCCGGTTTGAAAATGCAAAGTAACAAAAAATAGTTGGAATTCGGGCCACATATTTCCGAAAATGGTGTATATTTGCGTTGGCACAAGCCCCCGCCCCGTGCGGCAGACCGAGACAGACAGAACAGAGAACTGCAATGATAAATCTGATTAAGGCTCCGATAGAAAAAGAGTTGGAGAACTACGAGGAGTTCGCCCGCAAGGCCATCCGCAGCGAAGAACCCCTCCTGAACTCCATTCTCGACTACGTATTCGAGAACAAAGGCAAATCGCTGCGCCCCATGCTGGTCCTGCTTTCGGCGGGCATGCACTCCGCATCCCCCGCAGCGGGTCTGGGCAAGCGGGCCTATCTGGCAGCCATGCTCATCGAGATGATTCACACCGCATCGCTCATCCACGACGACGTAATCGACGAGTCGGACACCCGGCGCGGACACCCCTCGGTCAATGCCCGCTGGAAGTCGCGCAACGCCGTGCTCACCGGCGACTACATCCTGGCCCGCAACATGCAGGCGGGGCTGGAGAGCGGACAGTACGACCTGCTCACCTACGTCTCCCGGGCCATGGGCGAACTCTGCGAAGGCGAACTCTCACAGAGCGACCACAGCGCACGGGTGGAGATGACGCGCCGCGACTACACCGACATCATCTACAAGAAGACCGCCGTGCTGATAGGCTCCGCCGCAGCCCTGGGGGCCCTGGCCGTAGGGGCCGGCAAAGAGGCCGTGAGCCGCATGCGCCGCTTCGGCGACTACCTCGGCATGGCCTTTCAGATTAAGGACGACATACTCGACTACACGGGTATCGACATCGGCAAACCCGTGGGCAACGACCTGCGGGAGAAGAAGATAACCCTGCCTCTGCTGGCTCTGCTCGAGAAGTGCGGCCCCGAACGCCGCGAAGAGCTCACCGCGCTGCTCCGCGAAACGGACTCCCGTCCCGAGAACGTCGAGACGCTCCGCCGCACGGTCATCGAAGAGGGAGGAATCGAAACCGCCCGGCAGGTGATGCAGGAGTACGTGCAGAAGGCCGTCGCCCTGCTGGCCGACTACCCCCACTCCCACTACCGCACCTCGCTGGCCACGCTCTGCAGCTACGTGGCCGAACGGGAGAAGTAAACACGGCCCGCACGTCGGGACCGGACACGCAAAACCTATCTATTCAACACACCGTAAAATCATGTTTCTGGAGAGTGCCAACCACAAAGGATGGATTGAAGTAATCTGCGGCTCGATGTTCTCGGGCAAGACCGAAGAGCTCATCCGCCGCCTCAAACGCGCCCAATTCGCCAACCTGCGGGTCGAGATATTCAAACCCCAGATAGACACCCGCTACTCGGAAGAGGAGGTGGTCTCCCACGACGCCAATGTCATCCGTTCCACGCCGGTCGATTCGCCGGGCAACATCCTGCTGCTGGCCAGCGACGTGGATGTGGTGGGTATCGACGAAGCGCAGTTCTTCGACCACAGCATCGTACAGGTGTGCCGCCAGCTGGCCGACAACGGAGTGCGCGTCATCGTGGCCGGTCTGGACATGGACTACACCGGCAAACCCTTCGGCCCGATGCCCGACCTGATGGCCACGGCCGAATACGTCACCAAAGTGCACGCCATCTGCGTGCGGTGCGGCAACATCGCCCAGCACTCCCACCGCCTCACCTCCGACGACAAGCTGGTGATGCTCGGCGAAAAGGACACCTACGAACCCATCTGCCGCCACTGCTTCAAGAAGTTGTCCGAACAGCGATAGTTCCCGCCGCGGCCGTCGGGCCCGCGCTACATGCGCCGGCCGGCCTTTTCGGCCTCCTCCTTCGAAAGCGGACGCATGCAGAAGAACCAGTCGCTGCAGACGGTGCCGGCCGGCTGATGCTCCATGCGCTCCTGCGCCTGCTCGTAGGTGGGCGGATTGGCCACCATCACCTCGTCGCCGGGACGCCAGTCGGCAGGCAGCGCCACGCCGCAGCGGTCGATGGTCTGAAGCCCCACCAGCACGCGCTTCATCTCGTCGAAATTGCGGCCCAGGGCCATCGGATAGTAGACGATGGCGCGTATCACCCCCTTGGGGTCGATGAAAAAGAGCGCCCGCACGGCTTTGGTGTCGCTCTCGCCGGGGTGAATCATGCCGTACATGCGGGCCACGTTCATCGAGATGTCGTCGATGAGCGGGAAATTCATGCGGACGTTTTTCAAACCCTTGAACTCCACCTTCTCGTGGATGTTCTTCAGCCAGGCGATGTGGCTGTACAACGACCCCACCGACAACCCCACCAGCCGGCAGTTGAGCTTCTCGAACTCCGGAGCCATCGAGCCGAAAAGCATGAACTCGGAGGTGCAGACGGGGGTAAAATCGGAGGGATGGCTGAAGAGTATCACCCACTTGCCCGAATAGTCGGAGGGGAAGAGCACACTGCCCTGCGTGGTAGTGGCTTTGAATTCGGGTGCCTTGTCCCCGATGCGGGGCATGGTGCGCACGGTTTCGTATTCCATAGCAAAACGGTTTTAGATTACGGTCCCTACCCCTGCAAAAACATTGCCCGAACGCCCCGCCGCATCTCCCGCCGACCGCTCCTCACCCCGCGACAACCCTACCACTCGTGCGACCTCAGCCCCCGAAAGTCCCCCTCTCACACCCGCCGACCGCTCTTCACCCCGCGACACCCCCTCCACCCGTGCGGACCGCTACCCAAGCAAACCCCAGCCCCCCGAAAGTCTCCCTCACACACCCGCCGACCGTTCCTTACCCCGCGACAACCCTACCACTCGTGCGACCTCAGCCCCCGAAAGTCCCCCTCTCAC